>JAZNPN010000001.1:0-13655 GCA_045589715.1 Clostridia bacterium
ATATTCATTTGATTTTAAATATTACAGATTACAAAAACGGTGCGTCGGAAACCGCCGCACCCTACAATAACGAAACATCAAAATTTATATCCTTATTAAAAAGATATTGCAATATGGAGTATGGTAAAAACATATGGCAACGGTCATATTACGACCATATAATTCGTGGCGAAAAAGATTTTATAAAGATATGGGAATATATAGACACAAATGTTATAAGATGGGAAAAAGATTGTTTTTATAATAGCGAAACGGGGCAGTGACTTTCACTGCTCCGTTTACTATCCTTAACAGTACAGCCCATATGCCGTTGCTTTTTTATACTTTATCACTATTTTCAAGTTTACGCTTAATACGCTGAAGTGCATTATCAATCGATTTTGGAGGCCTGTTAAGTTCCACGGCAATTTCCTGATAATTCATTCCCGCTATATACAATGACAGAACTGTTTTTTCCAGATTGCTAAGTTTTCTTTCAATATCGGCGCTCAGCATTTCTGCCTTCTCTCTGCGCAAGAACATAGCTTCAGGGTCGCTTGATTCTCTTCCCGCAAGCATATCCACAAGCGCACGATCAGAGTCATCATCATAAAGAGGTTCACTTAACGAAACATATGAATTAAGCGGCATATGTTTTTGTCTGGTAGACGCTTTCACAGCGGTTATCATCTGTCTTTTTATACACATTTCTGCAAACCCGCAAAAACTAGCTTGTTTTGTAACATCAAAGTCCCTGACCGCTTTAAAAAGACCTATCATTCCCTCCTGAACTATATCATCGTGGTCTGCCCCGGCAAGAAAATAAGCCTTTGCACGGCTAAGTACAAGGTTTTTGTATTTTGTAAGTATAACCTCTGTTGCCCGTCTGTCGCCCCCTGCAGAAAGTTCAACAAGCTCTTCATCAGGGAGTTTGTTATAATCAAAAGGAGCCTCTGACATTATCTTCGTCCTTTCTTTTTAAAAAAGCCGACCTGACAATATCAAACCGGCTTTTTTTAACATTATTTAAGTAACGCTGCGGTATCGCGTGCAATCATAAGCTCTTCGTTGGTTGGAATAACAAGAACTTTAACCTTGCTATCATCACCGCTTATATCGGCTTCTACACCGCGGGATGCTGCATTTTTATCAAGATTAACTGAAATACCCATAAATTCAAGGTCTTTTGTGATAGCCGCCCTCATCTTAGCATCATTTTCGCCGACACCTGCAGTAAATACAATTGCATCAACACCGCCCATCTGAACAGCATATGCACCAATGTATTTACGGACGCTGTAAACGAACATATCAAGAGCAAGCTGTGCTCTTTCGTTGCCCTTTGAAGCCTCTGCATCAAGGTCGCGGAAATCGCTGCTGACACCCGAGATACCATATACGCCTGATTCCTTATTTAAGAGAGCGTCCACCTTGGCTATATCCATATTCTTTGTCTCTGCGATAAATTTAATTATAGCAGGGTCAATACTTCCTGAACGGGTACCCATAACCACACCTGCAAGAGGAGTAAATCCCATAGAGGTTGCAACAGACTTTCCTCCATCAACGGCGGTAATACTTGAACCATTACCTAAGTGACAGGTGATAATTTTAAGGTCCTCAATGTTTTTGCCAAGAAAATCTGCCGCTTTTTCCGAAACATACTTATGTGATGTTCCGTGGAATCCATAGCGTCTGATTTTATGCTCCGTATAAAGTTCATAAGGAAGAGCATACATATATGCTTCTTTTGGCATTGTTTGATGAAAAGCTGTATCAAATACACCTACCTGAGGAACACCAGGCATTGCTTTTTCGCAAGCTGAAATACCAATAAGGTTTGCAGGATTATGAAGCGGTGCAAGCGGCACACACTCTTCAAGGGCTGCCTTTACATCATCATTGATGATTACAGAACCGCTGAAACTTTCACCGCCGTGAACAACTCTGTGTCCTACAGCTGAAATTTCACTCATATCAGCAATTACACCATGGTCTTTGTCAGTTAAAGCATTTAAAACCATCATAATAGCGTCTGAGTGGTCTTTCATATCCTTTTCAATTACAACTTTTTCCCCGCCTTGAGGAGTGTGGTTTAACTTTGAATTTTCAATTCCAATTCTCTCGCAAAGACCTTTTGCAAGAACTGCTTCGGTTTCGATATCAATGAGCTGATATTTAAGGGAAGAACTTCCTGCATTTATAACCAATATTTTCATATCAAATTCCTCCTATTTCTGATTTTGTGCCTGAACACAAGTAAATGCTGTAACACCTACAATATCTTCAAAAGAACAACCTCTTGAAAGGTCATTAACAGGCTTTGCAATACCCTGAGTAAGCGGGCCGTATGCTTCTGCCTTTGCAAGACGCTGGGTAAGTTTATAGCCTATATTTCCTGCATCGAGATTTGGGAATATAAGAACATTTGCCTCACCTTCAATTGAGCTGCCGGGAGCTTTTGACTTGTTGATTGCGGGAACGATAGCCGCATCAAGCTGAAGTTCGCCGTCAAGCTTTAAGTCAGGTGCAAGTTCCTTTGCAATCTTTGTTGCATTTTTAACTTTATCTACATGTTCTGACTTTGCACTTCCATATGTAGAGTATGAAAGCATTGCAACTTTAGGTTCAGCCTGAACAAGTGTCTCAAAAGATTTTGCAGAAGAAACTGCAATCTGAGCAAGCTTTTCTTCGTCAGGATACTCATTGAGTCCTGAGTCTGCAAAGATGAAAGTTCCGTTTTCACCGTATTCACAATTTGGAACTATCATAAGGAAGAATGCAGAAACAACCTTTGTATCAGGAGCGGTTTTGATAACCTGAAGAGCTGAACGCATAACATTTGCGGTAGAGTTTACCGCACCTGCAACCATACCATCTGCCATCTCAGTCTTAACAAGCATACATCCAAAGTAAAGAGTATTTAAAATAGTTTCAGCAGCCTGCTCCTCTGTCATACCCTTTGCCTTTCTGAGTTCATAAAGCTTTGCTGCAAAATCAGCAGTAAGCTCACTCTTTGCAGGATCTATAATTTTAGCTCCTGAAATATCAAGTCCTTCTGCAAGTTCGTTAATTTTATCTTCATTACCCAAAAGGATAATGTTTGCAAAACCTTCTTTAAGTATTGCGTCTGCTGCCTGAACAGTGCGAAGTTCCTCACCTTCAGCAAGAACAATAGTTTTTTTGTCCAAAGCTGCACGAGCCTTAAGTTTGTCCATAAACAATGACATTTTACAACTACCTCATTTCTTATCATATGAAAATTTTTCTACTTTTTATTATACACCTTTATTTTTCAATATACAAGGGTATTTTTCAAAAAATTTATTGTATATTGAAAAAATTATGCTATAATATCATTATAACTTGATCAAAAGGTGTAATTATATGAAGATTTCAGCTATTATAAGTGAATATAATCCCTTTCACAATGGACACAAATACCAGATTGATAAAACTAAGGAGATTACAGGTTGTAACGCAGTTATCGCTCTTATGAGCGGTAACTTTGTTCAGCGTGGTGACTTTGCTGTTTTTGATAAACACATTCGTTCTACCGCGGCATTAAACGGCGGTATTGATTTGGTTTTGGAAAATCCTACCCTCTCTGTACTTCAAAGTGCCGAAGGATATGCTCATTCTGCAATATTTATGCTAACAAAATTAAATTGCGTTGATTATCTTGTATTTGGTGCAGAATGTTCTGACCTTAATATGCTTAAATCCATAGCAAAACTTTTAGCTTTTGAGGATGAAATCTTTAAAAACGCTCTGTATCGGGAATTGGCAAGCGGTGCAACCTTTGCAGCCGCAAGGGGTAGTGCTGTTTCCTTAATTCTTGGGAAAGATGCAGAAAATATATTAAAGCAGCCAAACAATCTGCTTGCAATTGAATATCTTAAAGCTATTTTCAGACAAAATTCACCTATTGAGCCTATATTGATTGAAAGAAAGGGTACAGGCCATCATTCTATGACTTTAAATGACGGATTTGCCTCAGCTACCCTCATAAGAGACCTTCTTTTGAATAACAATGATATTTCGGGGCTTGTTCCAAACCCTGAAATTTATAAAAATCAAAAACCCTTTAATGCAAAATTTGCTGAAAAAGCAATTATTTCAGCTATTGTCCTTTCATCAAAAGAAAAACTTGCAAATTGTCCCGATGTATCCGAGGGGCTTGAAAACAAAATAAAAAGTGCTGCAGCTAAAGCGGATAACCTTGAAGAATTGTTTTCGCTTATAAAATCAAAGCGTTACACTCACAGCAGGTTAAGGCGGATTGTGCTTTCTGCATATCTTGATATAGCAAAGTCAGATATTTTAAAAGAACCTCCTTATATCAAAATTTTAAACTTCAATGAGACAGGACAGCAAATCCTGAATAAAGCAAAAAAATCCGCTCTTCTTCCTATCTGCAAAAATGCAACACCGCTTTTAAAAAATTCTGAGGCAATGAGTATATGGAAAAAAGAGCTGGGATTTGACAGAGTATATGATATTTTTGCAAAATAAATCCTCGCAAACACTTGCTATAATGCAAATTTTGTAGTATAATATATGGTAATTTTTAATTTTGGAGATGAGTATTATGAATATTTACAAGCTTTCAGAACTTTCTGATGAAAAAAAAGCATTCATTATGAAGCGCGCAGAAATTGATATCAGCGGTCATATGGCACTTGCAAAAGAAGTTTCTGACGATATTCGTGTGCGTGGTGATGAAGCGGTTTTAGAATATACAAAAAAGTTTGACCGTGTAGAACTTACATCGGATAAAATAAAGGTAAAACCTGAAGAGATTGAAGCTGGATACGAAAGACTTGACTTAAAAACCCGTCAGGCTATTGAATATGCGGCTAAAAATATTCGTAATTTCCACGAAAAACAGATGCCTGAGGAAATGTGGTTTACCGAGGTAGATAAGGGCTTGCTGGTTGGCGAAAAGACAACCCCTATAGTTGATGTTTGCCTCTATGTTCCCCGCGGCAAAGGTAGTTTCCCCTCTGTTATGCTTATGCTCGGCATCCCTGCTAAAGTTGCAAATGTAGAAAAAATAGTTGTTGTAACACCTCCAAACGAAAAAGGCGAGGTTGATGATGCTATACTTGCAGCTGCTAAGATAATCGGAATTACCGAAATTTACAAAGTCGGCGGTATTCAGGCAGTTGCCTCTGTCGCTTACGGAACAGAGACAATTCCTAAGTGTCATAAAATTATAGGGCCCGGCAACGCCTATGCAACTGCAGCAAAGCGTGTACTTGCAAACTACATTGATGCAGGACTTCCTGCAGGCCCAAGCGAAGCTATAATTTTGGCAGATGAAAATGCCGACCCCGAAAAGGTTGCTCTTGACTGGATGATTGAAGCTGAGCATGGTCCTGATTCGGCATCACTTTTGGTTACAAACAGTGCCGAATTGGTTGAGAAAGTTATTCCAATTGTTGAGCGTCAGCTTGAAAAGATTTCCGAAAAGCGTCGTGAATTTGTAACAATAAACCTTTCTACATATGGCGGAGCAATAATTACTGACAGCTTAGAAGAAAGTATTGCTTTTGTAAACGAATACGCACCCGAGCATATGGAAGTTATGACAGAAAAGCCATTTGAAGTTCTTCCTAAAATCAAGAATGCAGGCGAAATTTTGCTCGGCGACTATACACCTGTTACTCTCTGTAACTTTGTGTTGGGTCCAAACGCAATTCTTCCGACAGGTCAATCCGCTAAAACATATTCAAGTGTATCTGTGATGGACTTTTTAAAGCGTTCTTCTGTTGGTTATGCAAGCAAGGACGGCTTTAAAATGGTCAGAGATTATGCTTACAGAATTGCTCAGGTTGAAGGTTTTGACACCCATGGTCTTGCAGTAAAAGACAGAAAATAAACGGAGGTAAACTTATGAAAAACAAGGTTACAGCTACCAGAAAAACTACTGAATCTTCAGTAAAAGTTGTGATTGAAAAAGGCGCACTTCGCCCTGATTATCGTTCATACATAAAGACGCCTCTTCCTTTTCTTAATCATATGATTGAACATATCGCGTGGCGCGCAGGTCTTAATATTGAGACTGAACTTAATCTTCCTGATTTTCAGCTTATTCATTTGGTTACTGAGGATTTATCTATGACTCTTGGCAAAGCAGTAGCTGAATTTGTAAGAGTAAACCATCCTTCGGGTTATGGTTACGGAGTCGGCATAATTGACGAAGCAAAAGCCACAGCAGTAATTTCATTTGAAGACAGGGCACTCCTTGATTTTACAAGCGAAGTTTCTTACAATGAAGAAGTTGAGGGTATGCCCTCAGAGGAACTGATAACATTTTTGGATGGTTTCTGTCAGGGTGCACGATGCACACTGCACATCGACCTTGAAAAGGGCGAAAACGGACATCATATCTGGGAATCTGTTTACCGGGCTTTTGGTATTGCTTTAGGTGCAGCTCTCTCCGTAGATAAATCAAGGGAAGGCCTTACCTCCGGCGTTGCAGGGGAGGTTATTTATGAAGTTTGCGCTGAATAATTTTGATACTATAATCTTTGATATGGACGGCGTTATTACAAGCGAAGTTTCATATTGGCAAACCGCAGCCGCAACTTGCTGTGATTTACTCTTAAATTATGAACATTATGGCGTTTGCGGGATTGATAAAGAGTGGGTCCGCAAGCAGTATATTGAAATTTATAATACAATTCTTTGCGGCGGACGCACGGTAAGAGCCGTTAAAAATCTTGGTGTCAACACTAACTGGGATTTGGCATACATCGTATTTTGTGTTTCAAAATACTTAAACCCGGACCTTGACACCTTAGACGCCGCTCATTTTCAAAGCGTTTGTATGTTTATAGAAAACATAGATTTAAAAGCCCCCGATGTGTATGACGCTTTGGGTGAACTTGTTAAGACAATAATAAAAAAGGATAAAGACGATTACTTTAAAAGAGGCGGGAAATATTTCTGGAAAGAACTTTGTGATACATTTGAACTGTGGTATTTAGGTTCAGATGAATTTGAGGGTATAAATTCATCTGAGACTCTCCTCTTCCCTGCCGAAGATATTAAAAAAGTATTAAAAACGCTGACGGATTCAAACATTCGCCTTGGCATTGGAACGGGCAGACCCAGAGAAGAAATTGAGCACCCGCTTGAAAAATATGGGCTTTATAAATATTTTGATAAATCGTTGTGTGTATGCTATGATGATATTTTAGCTGCCGAACAGGAGCTTAAGCCCAAAAATCCTTTAGCAAAACCCGACCCGTTTGTATTTTTAAAAGCGGTTTTAGGAAAAAATCATACTAACCGCCAAATTATCGATGGCGACTACACATATGGAGAGCTTGAAAAAACACTTATCGTAGGCGATGCACCGAGCGATCTTCTTGCCGCTCAAAAGGGTGGATTTAACTTTCTCGCTGTTTTAACGGGTATTGACGGAGAAAACGCAATGAAGTATTTCCAGCAAAATAAAGCTGACTATATTTTAAACAATATTCTTGAAATGATATAACTAAAAGCAGGTTTCGGCAAGAAACCTGCTTTTAGTTATATCAAAGAGTCCATATCCTTCTTATAAAATTTAAATATTATTTATTTTCTCCTCTGTAGATGTTATGTATTTTGATAAAAATTCTAAAAATTCTGCTTTGGACTCTACCTCGCACAGCTCATACATACTTTTCAATTTATATTTAATACCATTAGTAGACATATATAACTTCTCAGCAATTTCCGAATACGAAAATCCTGCCAAAACAAGATAAATTAAGCGACGGTTATTTTTATCGCACACATTAAGAAGCTTTTCAATTTTGATTCACTTAAACAATAAAATATCATATAATCACACCTTTTTCTAACACATAACAAATATATCATACTCAAATCCATCTATCAAGTACAAAATTCTGTGAATTCTTTTCACAATCTTCTGCCTTGAAGTTCTCGCAACTTAAGTATATACTAAAACCAACAATATACGGGAGGTTTAATCAATGAAAGTTAATGTAAACAGAGAACTGAAAACAATTCCGACATATATACCCGGAAAACCAATAGAATTGCCCATGTTTTTTGAACATAAACCTTATCAGGGAGCAAGCGGCAGACTCTATCCATTGCCATACTCTGACAGCATAGGGGATGAAAAACAAGGTGTAGATTACGATATAATAACTCTCGAAAACGAATATATCAAAACTCAGAACTTTTTGAAAAACTTGGTAAAGATTCACTGCAATGCTACAAGGAAGCTGCAGTATATAAAGCAGCGGTTTCAGAAATATCGCTTTTCCGTGCTCTGGCGCTCAGAAAACTCTTTAAGTTCAGTGAAGCAAAGTCGGTTCTTGACGAAATGGTATCAGTTGCTGACGATTTTATCGCTAATTCTGACATATGATAAAATAAAAGCTGATATATACAGCCTTTAATCATACTTGATATGAAACCTATAACAAAAGGAACAGCGTTACAGCTGTTCCTTTTGTTATTAAATTATAATTAAAAAAGCCTAAAAAAATGACCTTAATTTATAAAAATTAAGGTCATTTATGGTCGGGGCGACAGGATTCGAACCTGCGGCCCCCTGGTCCCAAACCAGGTGCGCTACCAAACTGCGCCACGCCCCGACAACTTCTCCATTATACACTTTTTTTGGAGTTATGTCAAGGATTTTTTTGCACAGTTTATAAGTATTTTATAATTATTTTCTATTTTTTCATCAATTACCTCGTCAAGAAGCCTATTAAGTATATTACCAATTTCAGGACCTTTCTCAAATCCCGCCTGAATTAAATCACTTCCATCTATCGCCAGCATACCAAGACAATAACATTCTTCGCTCTTTAAAATGCTTTGGGTAAATTCTCTTGCAACTTCTCTTATCTTTGACATTTCATCAAAACAACCTCTTTTTATGCCGGATATCTCAATAATATTATATGTCAAATCTTTTCCAAATTTTTTCAGCATTTTTTTTGCTGCTATCTTATCTTGGGGTAATTCAATATCTGCGTTCTCTATTATGGAGCATACTTTTTTTCGTGTTTGATTGTCGACTTTTAACCTTTTGAGAATTTCATTTGGATTTTTTGCAAAAACCAACATTGTCGCAAGGCGCAAAATCTTATCATAAGGCATTTTATCTACCATTTTACAAATATGCCTATCAAAAAATTTTTCGCCAAACACTTCAGGAATTATAACCTCAAACACATCGCGGTATTCTATCAAAATTTTTGACGGATATTTGGCGAGCAAAAGTTTTTCAATCTCTGTGTATATTCTTTCAGCAGATATGTTTTTAAGCAAGTTTTTTGATGAATGAATTGCATTTTTGGTTTCTTCTTCTATTTCAAACGAACAGACAGCAGAAAACCTCAATCCTCTTAAGATTCTTAGTGCATCCTCTGAAAATCTAATACTTGCTTCTCCTACTGCACGCAAAATCTTATTATTTATATCCAAAATTCCGTCAAACAGATCAACAAAACCTATCTTTTCATTATACGCGATTGCATTTACAGTGAAATCCCGCCTTGAAAGATCGCCCTCAATTGATGGTAAAAAATTTACACACTCAGGATGTCTGCTATCTAAATATTTACCATCA
Organism: Clostridia bacterium; assembly: GCA_045589715.1. Lineage (GTDB taxonomy): Bacteria > Bacillota > Clostridia > Monoglobales > Monoglobaceae > UMGS1820. The sequence goes on from JAZNPN010000001.1 coordinate 9,587, forward strand.
CTTCGGTATGTAGTAACCTCAATTTGCTTTCCGTCAGAGATAACAGTCACTGTTCCATGCTTTATCCCGGTTGGAATTACAGAAAATTTTTCCTGAAGAATTTTAATCATTATATCAGGTGTGGCATTTGTGCAGACATCCCAATCAAGCGGACTTTTACCAAGACAACAATCCCTCACGCATCCGCCAACAACAAAAGCCTCGAAACCCATCGTATCGAGGTATCTCATAAGTTTTTTAACATAATCGGGTATCTTTATCTTGATATTCATACACAACCACCTTGTCTTAAGTATATCATATTATTTATGCGTTTGTAAAGCTATCGGCAATAAATGCTGATGTATCTTACGGTATTAAGGTCTGCAATACACATTTCGCCGGAACATGGTCGTCTTATAACAAGGAAGTTTCGCCCGATTTCTGCAAGCATTCCGCATTTTTCAGATCTATGTCCATCTACTGTCCATAAATCAAGACAAATATATTTTCCAATAAACCGACTTAAGTATTCTGTCATAGAAATCATCATTGTGTCTTCCTGAGGAATAGACATTACCCCAAATTCACCACTTAAATTATCTGCATAAATCTGTTTGTCTTGAGGAATCGTGCTGCATCTGCCTCTGCAAAAGGTCTGGTTTATCGCTCCGCCTTTTCCAAGTGTCGAGTCTTTATCATAAATTTTTACCCTTTCTCCTATCTCCTCAAACATACTTTTATCGCAACCCGGAGGTAAAAAAACTTCTTCATTACCATTTTTCTTCGCAGATTGTCTATTGTAATAATTTTTCATTTTTCATCTCCCTTTCTTTAAATATAGTATTCGCTAAGATTAAAAAATGTGTTTTTTTAATTTTTTAGTTATAGATGAATATTATTCAATATTCAGAACAAAATAACTACGCACGAACAAATAATTTAAAATTCAGGAGGATTATATTATGAATAATCAAGAAAACAATAAACAGAATAAAAATAACAACAATAAAAACGACAATAAGAACAAAAACGACAATAAGAACAACAGATAGCAAATCGCAAGGAAAAGGCATTGCTTTTTCCTTGCTTACATATAAGTTCTTGTTATTCATTATCTTACATGAGTTGAGATATCAACATGTGTATATAATAGCCTTGTGAAAATAATTTTTCATCGAGGTGGCTATGAATATTAATTTTAAAAATACAATTATGCGCTATGCCGCCAGCGCCGTTATTGCTGTTATTATAACAATTTCATGGGGAAACTGCTTTGCCAAAACTCTGGTACCTGTTGGTAAAACTATTGGCATTACCGTAGACTTATGCGGTGTTTCAGTCGTTAATACTTCCGAATTTGAAGACACCGAGGGTAATGTAACCTCTCCCGCGCAAGAGGCGGGCATAAAATCCGGAGATATTATACTCAAAATCAATGATAAACCTGTAACATCTGCCGAAGAATTACCAGAAACCTCAAATGGTGAAAAACTTGCCGTTTTAATCAGACGCAATGGCGAAGAAAAGAAAATTGATGTTTACCCCAAAAAGGATTTAAGCGATGGTAAATATCGTATCGGTGTATGGTTAAAGGACTCTACATCAGGTATAGGAACCTTAACCTATTATGACCCCGAAACGCAGGAGTTTGGTGCCCTTGGTCACGGAATATGCGAGAGTGACACTACGCTTACTGAGATAACAGATGGTAAAATCCTTGATGCAGAGATAGCCTCCGTCACAAGGGGTGAAAAAGGAAAGCCCGGGGAACTGCTTGGCATATTTGCAGATAATAAGAATACGCTGGGCTTAATATTTCAAAATTCGAATGTTGGAATTTATGGAAAACTTAATTCAAATGCTCAGATTCCTTCATCTTTGGGTGGTATTGAAACTGCAATGCGCTCAGAAGTATCAGAAGGCGATGCTACTATTCTATCCAATATTCACGGAAAAGAAGTATGTGAATACTCTGCAAAAATTTTAAAAATAAACAGTGATGAATCAGCAGAAAAAGGTATGATTATAAAAATAACAGACAAAGATCTGATAGAAAAAACCGGCGGTATAGTTCAGGGAATGAGCGGGTCTCCAGTGATTCAGAATGGAAAACTGGTAGGGGCTGTTACGCATGTGTTTGTCAATGACCCGACGAGAGGATACGGCATATTTATTGAGAATATGCTGAATGAAGCTGAGAAAATTAAATAATTAAATAAAAAACGCTTATCGGCATATCGCCAATAAGCGTTTTGTTTGCATATATTTTTATGTAATAATCTACTTATACAAAGGTCCGTAGTTTTCACATGCACGATAATCCTGACCTTCTTTGTCCATACCAAAGGCATTCCATGCAGCAGGACGGAAAATATCCTCAGTTGGAATATTATGCATACATACAGGAATACGAAGCATAGAACACATTGTAATAAGGTCTGCACCGATGTGACCATAAGAAATCGCACCGTGATTTGCACCCCAATTATTCATCACATCATATGCTGTCTTAAATGGGCTACCCTCTTTACCATCGCAACGGGGAGTGAACCATGTGCAAGGCCATGTCGGGTCAGTGCGCATCATGAGAGTCTTTGTAACATCATCAGGGAGCTGTACTGTCCAACCCTCTGCAATCTGGAGCACAGGGCCAAGACCTTTAACCAAATTCAAACGAATCATAGTAGCGGGCATTTCTGCGCGGGTTGTAAATGATGAAGAGAACCCTCCGCCACGGAAATAACCATTGTCAGCTGCGGGCCATGTAGTTGCTGCTGTCATTGCTTCAATATCAGCATCAGTAACCTCCCACCACTTTTTCATAACAGGGTTACCATTCTCATCACGGCATTCACCACACGCATCAAGAGCTGTTGCGCCTGAATTGATAAGATGGATAAATCCGCCATTTTCCTTGGCTTTGCCTGTAACATCATATCCTGATGCACGCTTGCATGCCTCCGGTGACCAATATGTACGAACATCTGAGAACATCTGAGCACGATTGGTAAGCAACTTCATAAAGAGCATTCCAATACCATTTAAAACATCGTTTTCAGTTGCGAGAATATAAGGTTCACGGGCACCATTATGGTCAAAAGTAGAGTTTAAGAGTGCCTCGGGGAAATCGCAGTTAGGATAGAAGTCTGTCCACTGTCTCTGTCCCTGGAAACCTGCAGCAATTGCATTATGTCCAACCATCTCTTCCTCTCTGCCCTCAGGGAGATTAGGATTACCATTCATAAGGTCTTTTATAATACAATACATCTTTGCAAGGAAATCCCACTGCTCAGCTTTCTTCTCATCTGAAGCTTTTACAAAATCAGGGTTCTTGTCCCATCCTTCTTTGCAATGCTCTTTAATCCAAGCCTTAGCCTTCTCAACTTCAGCTGCATCGTAAATACCCTCTGACATTCGACGGATAACTTCCACCTCATCAACTGATTCAACACGCATACCGAGATAATCTTCGATAAATGCAGGATCAATGATAGATCCGCCAATACCCATACAGATTGAACCAATCTGCAGATAAGACTTACCGCGCATTGTAGCAACCGCAACCGCTGCACGCGCAAAACGCAAAAGCTTTTCCTTAACATCTTCAGGGATATTCTCTACCTCATCAAGGTTTTGAACATCATGTCCATAAATTCCAAATGCAGGAAGTCCTTTCTGCGCATGTGTTGCAAGAACTGATGCCAAATATACAGCACCCGGTCTCTCGGTACCATTAAAGCCCCAAACACCCTTGATTGTCATGGGGTCCATATCCATAGTCTCAGAGCCGTAGCACCAACAAGGAGTAACTGTCAAAGTAATATCAACACCCTCCTTCTTAAACTTCGCAGCGCAAGCAGCAGACTCTGCAACACGACCAATTGTAGTATCTGCAATAACAACCTTTACAGGTTCGCCGTTTGAATAACAAATATTTTCTTCAAACAATTTTTTAGCCGCATTTGCCATAGCCATTGTCTGGTCTTCAAGACTTTCACGAACCTTAAGAGGGCCTCTTCGACCATCAATTGTAGGACGAATACCGATTACGGGATAGTCTCCTATATATCTGTTTTTTGCCATAATT
>JAZNPN010000002.1:0-16041 GCA_045589715.1 Clostridia bacterium
TGCTCCGTGGGTTGCCTTGCCCGTTACAACAATTTCAAAATAATCGGCTGCAGGTGCGCTAACACCCTTGGGGGCAATTATAGCCGTTCCCGTCTCAAAAGGTGTTCCAACCATAGTATGAATCATCATAGCGGCATCAACGCCCTCTAAAACTCCGTCATTTATCATATCAAGAGCGCCCTCTAAGATTTCTTCTGCGGGTTGAAACATAAGTTTGACTGTGCCGTTTAACTTTTCCTTTTTTAAAATTTCTGCGGCACCTAAAAGCATAGCTGTGTGCATATCGTGACCGCAGGCGTGCATATTGCTTTTTGCGGCAAAATCGAGATTTGTTTCTTCTTTTATGTTAAGGGCATCCATATCCGCCCTTAGAAGTACGCATTTGCCGCCGTTTCCAACACTTGTTACAATTCCGCATTTGCCGCATTTCTGCGGGGAATAGCCGAGCTTTATAAGTTCGCTTTCTACAATTTTTGCAGTCTTTCTAAGTTCAAATCCCGTCTCTGCAACAGAATGTAATTTCCGACGGATTTTAATCAGATTAAGCATATTATCACCTCGTATTTAGTATGGCAGGTATTAGAATATTTATGACAAAATGGGAAATAATACAAGTTAAAAAATGCTGAAAGAGTGATGCGTATGGATAAAATTTCCCTAAATATAAACGAAAATTTGCAGAGGATAAATGAGACTTTTTCCTGTCCCGAAAACTTTGACTTTAAAATAAGGGAATTTACCACTAAAGTGGCAGGCAAGGAAGTGGCGGGTTTTCTGGCGTTTTATGACGGACTTGTAAATCAGAATTATATGAACAGAGATATTCTCGGAGGGTTAATTAAAGCAAAGGGAGATGAGAAAGGCGAGATAAGCGATGTGATATTTAAACGGCTTATTTCTCTTGTTCCCCTTTTTAAAAATAATGATTTTACTGTCCTTGTAGAGATGCTCACATTCGGACATTGCCTTGTTTTTATAGACGGATGCCCCGACTGCTTTGTGGCAGATGTTAAAGGCTGGGACAAAAGAGGAGTTGGCGAGCCTATCCGTGAGGCAAGCCTGTCAGGACCTCAGGAGGCTTTTACCGAAGTTATAATGAATAATATTGCTCTGGTGCGTAAAATTTTAAAGGACCCCAATCTAATGGCGGAAAATATCAGAGTAGGCACAAAAAGTAAGACCCCCTGCGCTCTTATGTATATAAAGGATGTAACAAATAAAAAATTGGTAGACGAAATACGATACCGCCTTAATAATATAGACACGGAATACATTTTTTCGTCAGGGGATATTGAGATGCTTATGGAAACAAAGACATATTTTCCGATGACCTATACCCTTAAAACTGAGCGGCCTGACCGCGCCGCCTCCATGCTCGCAGAGGGCAAGGTGGTGATAATTGTTCAGGGAAGTCCATTTGTGTTGGTTTTGCCAACAACTGCAGCTGATTTAATAGAGACCTCAGAAGATAATTATGTCCGCGTGCCTGAAGCGAATTTTATGCGGATTATAAGGCTTATGGGAATGGCGTTATCGATTTTGCTGCCTGGCTTTTTTATGGCAACCATTTTGTATCACAGCGAGGTATTTCCAACCGACCTTCTGCTGAATATAGAAGCAAGTCGTGAGGTTGTTCCATTTCCCCTTGTAGCAGAGCTCATCCTTATGGAGCTTGCTTTTGAGCTTATCAAGGAGGCATCTGTAAGGATGCCAAGTGCGGTAGGCTCAACCATTGGCATTATCGGGGGACTTATTTTGGGTCAGGCAGCGGTCGAGGCAAACATAGTAAGTCCAATTTCCATAATAATTGTATCAATTGCAGGCCTTGGTGCCTTTGCTACCCCGTCGGTAGAACTATCAAGGTCGCTGGCACTCATTCGTTTTGTGTTTATAATATTTGCAGCCATTGCAGGATTTTTAGGGATTATTGTATCAGGCTTTATTTTATTGGCATACCTTGCGGCATCAAGCACATTCGGCGTACCTTTTCTTTCGCCAATTACACCAAAAGACGGAAATTCCGCAATTGATGCTTTGCTGGTAAAACCGATTTGGAGAAAAGAAAGACGCCCCAATAATCTTAATACCCAAAATCCGAAGAAGCAACCTCACATAAGCCGAAAATGGCTTGGAAAGGACTGAGAATATGAATGATAAAAGCCTTATGGGCAGATGGGAACTTTCCTGTTTTGTAATAAATTCTCTTATATATAAAGCGTTTACAACCGCCATAAGAATTCCCATATCCAAAGGCGGAAGTGCGGGATTTATTTGTTCTATATTATCAGGAATAATTTTTTTGCTGGTTTTGTGGCTTGTGCTTAAAATATATGAGCCGTATTCGGATGTTGGACTTATAGAAGCTATAAGAAAAAAGTCAGAATTTTTTGCAAAGGCTGTATCATTTCTGGCAGTAATCTATTTTGCATTATCGGTAGGTTATGCACTTTATCTGGTGTGCTCAGCCCTTAAAATTATTGCATATCCCAATTCACCAATCTTGTTTACAGCCATGTTTTTGATAATAGGAGCGGGGGGCATTTTGTTTTGCGGAGGACGAGCGGTAAGAAGACTTCATTCCCTGATGACAATAGGCGGTGCTGTAACCATAACAGCAATATCTCTTTTGAGCTTTATATATGCTGACATATATAACTTAACGCCGATTTTCGGCAAGGGTGGGACAGCCATTTTAAAAGGTGCCTTATCGACACTTTTTATATATTCAGATATATTGATAATATTTTTTCTGCCAAAGAAAAATCAAAAATATTCATTTTCAAAAACTGTTTTTGTGTCAGCGTGTATAGCGGTGGCTGTGAATGTTTTGGCAACGATTGCGTTTTCACTTAATATGCCATATGAGCTTTCGGAGAAAATCTCTATTCCGCTATATCCTCTTACAAAGACCGCAAATCTTGGCAAATTTCCCGTGCGTCTTGATGCGGTGTATCAGATTTCAACGATTGTATCAAGTATCCTTTATGTATCACTCGGGTTTATGATTATAAAAAATAATATCAAAAGTATTTCAAAAAAAATCAAAAAATTAGGTGTTGTCTCGGCTTGCCTGCTTTTATGCTTTACGCTTTGCGGATGCTATGATGCAAGTGAAGTGGAGGAGCGTGGATATATTGTAGCGCTTGGTATTGACAAGGGTGATGCTAAAAAATATAAATATACCTTTCAGATTTCAAATCCTCTTGGATCGGGAGGAAGTATCGGGACAAATGACAAGGGAGAAAACAAGACAGTTGATAACATAGTAATCGAGGCAGATAATTTTTATATAGCCGAGGATAAACTTAAAAGTATCCTGAGTAAAAAAGCGGATATGTCACATCTTAAACTTCTGGTATATTCGGTTGAGACGGCAAGAGATGATTCGATAACCCACAGCGAGATGTTACTCTATGAGAGAGAGGTGCGACCCGGAACAAATTTGTGCCTTACAGAAAACGCAAGTGAGTTTTTATTGTCAGTAAAGCCGACACTTGAGGAAAGTACGGTGAGGTACTATGAACTCTTTTTCAGAAATTACGATATTCCGCTATCTCCTGTATCAGAGCTTCGTGATTTTGTGGGCAGAAGCCGTGATTCTGCTTATGATGCCGTTATGCCCATTGCGCAAAATGACGGATTATTCGGGATGGGCGTTTTCTCTGATGGAATTTTGATAGAAGAAATTTCTGAGGATGAGGTGATTATATATAAAATGCTCTGCGGAGATTTAAAAAAAGCCACACTAAATGAAGATATAAAAAATATATCAAGCAAAAACAAACCTCAGATAAAAATTCAAAATAATGAAATTTCAATAAATTTAAAAATAAACGCAGACGATAATACCATCAATCAGCTTGAAGAAAAAGCGGAAGAGTTTTTGTATAAAATGGCACAGCTTAAATGCGATGTGCTGGGTCTTGGAAGATACGAGAAGCGAAATTGTCTTACCCAAAAAGAGTGGGAAAGTTTAAATTTTAAAGATAAACTGCCATATTACAATTTTTCAGTAAAAATATCAGTATAATATAAAATCCGTCAAAAATTAAAAAAGCCTATTGACATTATATGACAATTATGTTACAATTTTGGTAAATAATGAGAAAAAATTTAGCGGAGGTAATTTAGATATGAAGTCAGTAGGTATGGTAAGACAACTCGATGAGGTAGGAAGAATTGTGCTTCCAAAAGAGCTTAGAAGAACTTTTGAAATTGACAATAAAGACTCTCTTGAGATTTATGTTGAGGGCGACAAGATTATTTTAAGAAAGTATGAACCGGGTTGCCTATTCTGTGGCAGTGCAGATGATGTTATAACATATGAGGACAGAAGAGTCTGCAAAGAGTGTATTGAAAAGATGAATGCTCTTAAGTAAGTAAATGGTGCGGCAAAGCCGCACCATTTTTTATTTTAAAGGGTTATTGTGAAACAACAAGGGTTTTGCACCCCGCTCTTATTTTACAATAACCATTTCGGTTACGGAGTCTTCGTAAATTTTTAAGAATAAACGAGCTTCGTTGCCTTCTTCATAGATTTCAATATCTGCAGCTGATACAACCTGGATATTGTTTGTTGCCTTAGAAGAATCGTAGAGATATACAATTGCATTACCTGTTGCAAAGTTGCGGATATCTCCGTTTATTGATACATTTACGCTGCCGGCAAATTTCTTGGTAACTCTGCCGTAAACACAGGTTAAATCATCAGTAACTGCTGTTACAAACTCGGTGTTCATATTATCTGTATTAAACAGAACTGTTATAGAATCTATTTCTCCGTCTCTGTTTAAACGATACTGGATAATGTCACCCTGTTTTACCTTGGTTGAGCCGCTCTTTATAAGAACGCTTCTGTCTTCGGCTAAGATATCAATCTTTTTGCCATCCTGCCATCCATAGAGGCGGTCAGTAACTGTATAGTCTTCGGTCTGGGTTTCAGCAATATAGTCTACGAGGAAGAGCGGATTTTCTGCTGCTACCAAACCTGTTGAGCTTGTAATAATGATTACAGATGCAACATAATTTTCCTGAAGGTCATAAACTATTGCGTTATACGATGTGTTGTTTGAAAGAGTACTGTGGTTTCTGATAGAGTATTTGTCTGTATCAGTTCCCGCATCCCGTGGTATATCAAAGATAATTGTATTCTCGGCAACACCTACTGTGCCAAGTTTGCCTGATGCACTCTTATAAGTCATCTCGGTTTCTGCAATATTTAAGGTAAAGGTGCCTTTATTAGGAGCGCCTGTGCCTGTTCCGTTTTCTGCGGTGTCAATTGCAGTAATTTCGCCTGCGGTGTTTGTCTCATACATTATAAGCTGAGGCATATTGCCGCTTAAAGCATCATAAACGCTGTCTGCAGTTGCGGTGTAGTTGTCATTAAAGCGGAGCTTTTCAGGTGTTGATGCAATAAGAGTTTCACCGGTTGATGTGAATATTTTAAGTTTTAATGTTGTATTAAATGTGGTCTCCTCAACTGCATCTACAAGATAACCATATCTTGATACGCCTAAAACTTCTGTGTCAACAGTTGCCTTTTCATCAACTGCTGCAATGTTTCCTTCAATATCTAAATAGAATGTTCCTCTGTCATTTAAGTTTATATCATTTGGATAGCTTGCTGCTTTCTTGTAGCGTTCAGTACTGCTGCCGATACGATAACCCTGATCGGTAATTTCAGTAACAATACCATTTACAGATGCGTCAGACACATAAGCCTTTATAAGCAAGCTGTCATCACTTATGGTATAGGAGATAATATTCCATTCACGAAGTGCTGAAATATCAATTTCCTCACCATTCTTTAAAAGTGTATACATTACATTTGTGTTGTTCTTATCAAATACGAGCGAACCATTCATATATTTGTCAGTAACTCTGCCTGTGATTGTAGAAACTGTGTCAACTACAATGTTGGTAAAGTGGTTAACAAATACGATTTCGTAAATTCCGTTGGTGTCTGCGTCAAGTAAAGTTACATTACCTGCGGTGGGCTTTAACTGCTCAGAAGTTACGCCTGTCTTATATTTTCCGTTGTAGATATAAACGGCATCAGCAGCGATTGAAGCTGTCTTTGTTCTTGTATCATTTGTGTTTGCCCAATACTCAAATGTCTTTGCGGCGTTAACATCGCCCGTAACGGTTACGATATTCTTTGCGGCAACTGTTACAGAATCGTTCTTGTTAGCCTGCTCGCGGACATTGATAAGTGTTTTGTTGTCAGTAGTCTTGTCGAGTCTTGCGTAGTATAAAACATTGTAGCCAAGCATCTGCTTTGCGTGAGTATCGCCTACATAGAAGAGCTTGTCTCCTATCTGGATGCGGTCTTCTGCAGTTGTGCTTCCGCCTGTTAAACCTGTTTCTCCTGTTGCTGTAATCTGACCATAGCCTTTTTCTACATTCAATCTGTCATAGAGCAAGGTTTTGTCAACAACCTCATAGGTTACAGAAGAACCAAAGCCTACCTGCTCCATAAGATTTACAGTCAGTGAGTTAAATATAAGCTGAGCGATATCTCCTCTTGTTGCGGGCTTATCAGCTGTTCCTGAAAGTCCTCTTAGCAACTGGTTTGAAGATGCGATATACATATATCCTGCAGGATATCCGCCCTTGTCAGCAGCTGCAGGCTCATAACCCATAGCACGGACAACTATTGCTATTGCTTCTTGTAATAATACAGGGTCATCGGGTCTAAAGGTGCCGACATCGTCGCCTATTACCATACCCTGCTGATGTGCTACATTGATAGCGCCCGTTGCCCAGTGGTTTGCGGGAACATCAGGAAATCCTGTTGCGCCCATAGAGCTTTGTGCTATATCCTCAAGGCCGACTGAATAAACTGCGACCTTTGCCATCTCGCTTCGGATAATAGGGTCGTTTGGACGGAATGCGCCAGTCCCAGCGTCTCCGACCATAATCCCAAGGGCGCCCAAAAGCTCCGCCGCCTCTTCGTATTGTGTTCCCGCTATATCGGGGGCAAGGCTTACCTTAACCGTGCTGTAGCGTGATGCTGCAGGAGTTTCGGCAACAGGTGCAGCTGCCATACCATTATATTTAGTGCTGTTTTCTGAAATGGTGGTCTCACCTGAAGTAATATTCCTACCCGATTCTTCAGCAGTTTCGCTCACCATAGACTCAGAAATCTGAGCGGGAGAACCGATTACACTGCTGTTTGTGCGGTTCATTATTGCATCGGGAGCGTCTTCTAAAACACCGCTGTCGGTAAGAATTTCTCCCGACACAACGGTTGACGGATTGTTTTCAAGGTCATCCGCAATGTCGTACCCTGTAGCTGTGGCAGGAATGAGTCCGAAAACCATAAATACCACAAGAAACAGGGGAACAATTTTCTTTAACATTTTTTTACCTCCTATAAAATTATGCTGAATACATTTTTTTGTTATTTACGCAGTTATTTTATGTCGAAGATAAAAAAATACACGGACAACATTATGGTAGGCTTGGGAATATGAGGATAAAAGAAAAAAATATTAAAAAATTTAAATTTTATGTTGAATTATGATAATATATATGGTATAGTATAATAAAGATAAGTGGAATATTATGTGGTTTTACCACTAAAGGCAAAATAAACCTTAGGAGGATAAAAAAATGAAAAAAAGTAAGATTTTGTCACTCGTTTTAAGCGTAGTGCTCATACTCTCAAGTTTTTCTATGAGTGTTATGGCAATCACATTTGATGATGTGGAAAGTGACGCAACTGTTTCCTGGGCAAAGGATGCTATTCACAAGATGTCCGACGCAGGCTACATAAAAGGTTATGAGGACGGAACTTTCCGCCCATACAGAGCCATTACAAAGATGGAATGTCTGATATTTATGGCAAGAATGCTTGGGTTTGAGAATGAGGAATATGCAGGCATTAAAGAAGCTGCAGTAGCAGAATATGCGACTGTTGCAGCTAAGTATAACGAAACTTATGCAAACGAGATAAGCTACCTTTTATATTGCGGAATTTTAAAAGAGAGCGACCTTGTTGATTATGTTTCAGCAACTAATGCAAATACATCTCTTTTAAGATATCAGGCAGCAATCCTTATGTCAAAGCTCACATCAGCAGATGCTGAGGCTAAGGTATTTACTGTTGAAACTCCTACCTATGCGGATAACGATACAATTCCAACAAATGCAAGAGCTTATGTTGAATATGTTACTGAAAAAGGTCTTATGAATGGTATGGACGCAACAGATGCGGGCGAGCCTCAGTTCTCACCAATTACATCTCTTACCCGTGCACAGATGGCAACACTTCTTGCAAGAGTTATGGATAAGATAGACCTTGAGCTTATTACAGGCGAACTTGAGAAAATGACAGATGATACTGTTATCGTAGACGAAAAAGAAATCGCCGTTGCAGATTCTACAAAATATTATGGCACGATTTCTGAGGGTGATACAGTTTCAGTTATCATAAGCTGCGGCAAGGCTTTGGTTGTTGCAGAAGGAGAAGGTCAGGAACCTGAGACTGTTTACGGCGTAATTCTCCAGAAGAATCAGGGAGCGGATGGCTACCAGATTAAACTTGGCGATTATGAAGATAATACTATCTACACCGTTTACACGCTTTCAAGTGATTGCGATATCAAACTTGGTACAACTACTGCATCATTTACAGACCTTAAGGTTAAGGATTTTGTAGAGGCAGTTGTTAACGGCTCAAAGATTACATCTATTAAAACAACTGCTACAACTGTAACTGTTGAAGGTAAGCTTTCATCAGTTGAATCATATGAAGACGGAACAGTTTATTTAAATGTTGTTGATACAAAGGGCGAGAATATTACAAAATACACAGTATCAAATTCGGTAAATGTTTATCGTGACGGGGAAAATGTCGATGTAGCTGATTTGGCAGAGGGCGATTTGGTTACACTCAAATTAAACTATGGCAAAGTTATTCGCATAACTGCAACAAGCACATCTTCAAGCGTTAACGCATACCTTACTGAGGTTATTATTTCTGCTAATCCATCAGTTACTATAAGCGTTGATGGTGAGGAAAATACTTACAAACTTCGCCCCGATGTAAAGATTTATGTTGCAGGGGAGCAGAGCGATATTTATGGTCTTCGCATCAACAAAAATATAACTGTTAAGTTTGAAAGTAATGAAATTAAGCATATTTCTGTATCAAGTTCCGGCGTATCCGTAACAGGCGCATTTGATGGTGAGGTAACAGCTAAGAACGCAGGTTATAAGCTGATTTCAATCAAGGACGAAAATGGCAATACCCGCAGTGTTTACTATAAGTCAAGTACTACATTCTTAAACAGCAATGGCCAGAGTGCTACAATAAAATCAATAGAGCCCGGTATGAATGTATCTGTTACAGGTGTTGACAACAACGGCGTATTTGAAGCTACAATCATTATAATTAAATAATTTTATCCGGTCCAGACAGAAAAGAAGGTTTTAAGACTTTCAATAAATCTTAAGCCAAAGTCATGGAATATGGATAAACGGGCAACATCTGATTTAACAATCAGCGATATTTCCTCCTCCGCGGAAAGAGCGGGGGAGGATTCTTTTTTATTATCTATGCTAAATGAAAGTTTTCCCACAACATCATTTTCTTTAAGAGGTGCTGAAATTTCAGGATAAATCTCAAATTCTAAGCTAATGTTCTCATCATTTTTAAGAGGATAATATATATCCTCGCCCGGGAAAACGGGGACAGGACCGGAATCGGCATCTGTTACATATATTTCAGTAACAGATGTATCCCTTTGGACAACGCACTTATATTCGTAATTGGAAAAGCCATAGTCAAACATTGCTTTGTGGTCATCCCAATCGTTTGGAGCATTAAGGGTAACGCAGATAAGCGTCATACCATTTCTTTCTGCGGCAGATACGAGGCAACGCCCTGCCGTCTTGGTAAATCCCGTCTTGACGCCAATACATCCGTCATACATATTAAGCAGCTTGTTATGGTTTACAAGAACTCTGGGGTATGCTTTGCCATCGCCCTCTATTTTGTAGCTCTTTGTGCGTACTATTTCGCAAAAATCAGGGTTTTGCATAGCATATGCCGTGATTTTTGCCATATCATACGCTGTTGAATAGTGCGCATCATCAGGAAGCCCGTTTGGATTTGTAAAATGGGTACTATTTGCACCAATTTCAGATGCCTTTTGGTTCATAAGATTTATAAAATCTTCCGATTTACCGCTTACCGCTTCAGAAATTGCAACTGCAGCATCATTGCCCGATGACAGCATAAGTCCGTAAAGCAGTTCTTTTACTGTCATTTTTTCTCCTGTTTGAAGGTACATACTCGACCCCTCGATGCCCGATGCAGTCGCAGAGACTTCTACAATAGAATTGATATCACAATTCTCAAGAGCACAGATTGCGGTCATTATTTTGGTGGTGCTGGCAATAGGCAGTCTTACATCCAAGGATTTTGAGTATAATATCCGCCCTGAGTTTTTTTCAATCAAAATTGCGCTTTGCGCTGAAACCCCTATATTTGCATAGCAGGGGTTAAAGGATAACAATACAGAAAATACTATAAGTAGTGATATGATTTTTTTCATTTAAATCCGCCTCCATAGGCGAATACAAAAATCCAAATCTAATCTTTAGAGGCGGATTTATTGTATTCGTCTAAGATATGGTATGCAAAAAAGCAGATTAAAATACTATTTCATAATAATCTTTCTGATAATATCAACCGGAAATATAGTGAGTGCAAGAGATATAACCAAAACCCATTCTTTAATGGTAAGTCCCGCTGTTCTAAGGAGTGTACCTCCAAAGTATATCATTATGACCTGAACTATTAAAATACCAAGCATTACTATTAAAAACTGCTTATTAAGTGATATTTTTTCCAGCAAGTCGATGCCGTCAGAGCGCGTATTAAAGGCGTTAAAAACGCTGATAAATATAAAAAATGCAAAATATCCCGTGTAAAAATATATGTCAGTATCGCTTGGCCGAAAAGCGTCTTTTATAACGGGCGAAATGAAAAATATAAGGCTGAGTGCAGAGATATAAATGCTGTTTATAATGACAGCACTCCACATTTTTTTGTCTAAGATATTTTCATCACGCCGTCTTGGTGCATCAAGCATATAGCTTTTAAGAGCGGGTTCGCCTCCAAAGGCGATAGCGGCAAGACTGTCAATCATAAGATTTGTCCATATCATCTGAGATATATCAAGAGGTTTTTCCACGCCCACAATCGGACCTAAGATTGAGACTGCAACCGCGGCTACATTTATAGTAAGCTGAAATTTAATGAATTTTTTAATACTGTTGTAAATGGTTCTGCCATAAAGTATGGCGTTTCTTACCGAGCGGAAGTTATCATCAAGAATAACAATATCAGATGCGGCAGCAGCGGCTTCTGCGCCGCCGCCCATAGCAAAACCAACATCAGAAAGCTTTAATGCGGGGGCGTCGTTAACGCCGTCACCTGTCATACCCACGACCATATTAAGGCTTTGAGAAAGGCGTACAAGCCTGCTTTTGTCCGAGGGGAGTGCTCTTGCTACAACACAGAGACGGGGAAGGATTTTTTTTGCCTCATCGTCGGTCATTAAAGAGAGTTCGCTGGATGTAAGTATTATGCCGTCTTTGCTTAAAAGCCCTGAATCTTTTGCAATAGCAAGCGCTGTCTCTTTTTTATCGCCGGTGATCATAACCACCTGAATTCCTGCCCGCTTTACATCAGCAATCGCAGCTTTTGCTTCAGGTCGTATTTCATCACGGATTGCAAGCACACCAAGAAGATTCATATTGTTTGGAAGAGAAGAGTATTCGCCATCGGTATATGCAATAGCAATAAGGCGCATAGCCTTTTTTGAAAGCTCGTCAAGTGTATGATCTAAATCTTTGTTATACGAGCATCGGCTTAGGATTATCTCAGCAGCGCCTTTTACAAAGGTAATTTTTTTGCCGTGTTGTATTGTTGCCATAGAATATTTTTTATCTGAAGAAAACGGGATGTGTTTAATCAGAACGCCGTTTTTTTTGTGGGCATTTTGAAATCCCAAAAATTCAAGAATTGCTTTTTCGGTTTCATTTCCGCCGATTATATCTTTACCTGAAAATCGGGCAGAGGAATTATATATGCAGGAAAGTTTTAAAAGCTCCTTTGCATCATTTTTAAGTGAGGAAAATGAAGAAAATTCGTGTCCTGAGCTATCTATAAATTTTGCAACCCGAAGTTTACCTTTTGTTATTGTGCCCGTTTTATCCGTAAATAATATATTTATACCTCCCGCGGTTTCTATCCCCACAAGTTTTCTGACAAGAACATTTGATTTGAGCATTTTTTTCATATTGAGAGAGCAAACTATTGCTATCATAAGCGGCAGACCGTCAGGAACTGCAACGACTATAACGATTATTCCGATAATAAGGGCAGAAACAAGGTCAGAGATAACCAGTGCGGTGTCTTTAAAATATTCTGAAATCAAAACCGGATTTAAGTGATTATTTAAAAAAGCATCGTTTGCAAAGCAGATAAGGATAACCAGGATTGCACTTATGCAGCCAAAACGACTGATGCTTGCCGCAAGTTTTTTAAGCTTTATGGCAAGGGGACTTTCCCTTGAATCCTCCTGGGCCTCGCTTGTAAGTTTGCCATAGACCGTAGCATCACCCACGATTTTTGCAATCATTGTTGCTTCGCCTGTGCACACAAGACTTCCGCGGAAAAGTGCAGAGGTATCTAAAAAATTACTAAAATCCAAAGAGGGGGAGGGTGATTTTTTTGCTTCCTTGTTTTCGCCGTTTAAAGGTGATTGGTCAACAGTAATGGCGCCATCAATTATTTTACCGTCCGCAGGAATCATGTCGCCCGACTGCAGAACAATTTTATCGCCCACCACAATTTCGTCTATAAATATCTCGGTTAATTTATTATCCCGATACACCTTACATTTTGTCTTGGACGCTTCTTTTTGTAGTTTTAAAAATGTGTTTTCATTGCTATATTCCGAAAGGGATGAAACAAAAGTGGAAAGTGCTACCGATATCATAATCCCCGCACATTCGTGCAAATCAACCTTGCCCATAAAAGTAAAGGCAAGGTTGATAGTAAGGGCAACTAAAAGTACCACAATAATTGGGTCCTTAAAGCTGTCTATGTATGTTTTGAAAAAGGTTTTCTTTGCTTTTTGTGTAAGTGCATTGGACCCGTTTTTTAAGCGTGAGTCATTTGCCTGACTTGTTGTCAGCCCTTGCATATCCATAATTTTCACCCTTTCGATTTATCTTGTCCTTAAAGAATATGCAAAATAAAGGGGCTTTATAACTCTACCCTGGGTAGAGTTTGGCGAAATACAGGAAAGAGAGACGGAAAAGTTTTCTCTTTATGGTAGGTTTACAGCGTAAAATTCATGTGTTAAAATAAAAAAGGAAGGGGCGAAAACTATGAACGCAAAGGATATGGGCGAGATTATCGCAAAGCTTCGTAAAAAAGCGGGATTTACCCAACAAATTCTTGCTGAAAAGCTTGATGTTACCGACAAGGCAATCAGCAAGTGGGAAAATGGGCAATGTTATCCCGATATCACCGTGATTCCCAAAATTGCAAATCTGTTTGGGGTGACGGTTGATTATCTTATGTTCGGCAATAAGAAAAGAATTGTCATTGCAGGCAATATTATTGCGGATATTATAAAAAACATTGATATCTATCCGCAGGCGGGAATGCTTGCCAAGGTTTTCGACATCTCATGCACAGTCGGAGGCTGTGCGCCCAACACGGCTATAAATCTTGCAAAGATAGATGCAAGTATTCCCGTCAGCGTTATGGGCAGAGTGGGGACAGATGAAAACGGAAGATATATTGTATCTCAAATGCAGAAATACGGGATAGATGTAAGCGGCATCAAATATTCGGAGGGCGTAGCTACAAGCTTTGCTGATGTAATGAGTATGCCGTCGGGCGAGCGTACATTTTTCAGCAAAAAAGGTGCGGATGCAGAGTTTTCTCCCGAGGATATAGATGCAGAGGGACTTGACTGCGAAATTTTTCATATAGGCTACATTTTATTTCTTGATGTGTTTGACAAAGAGGACTCAAAGTACGGAACAGTTATGGCAGGCTTTTTGAAAAAGCTTCAGGATAAGGGCATAAAAACCTCAATAGATGTTGTAAGCGACAGCGATGCCGGGACCTATGGCGAAAAAATTATTCCTGCTTTGAAATATTGCAATTATGTAATTATGAATGAAATTGAGTGCTGTAATGTCTGGAGTCTTGAGGCATATACAGCAGACGGCAAAATAAACCGTGAGAATATAAAAATCGCAATGGAAAAGATGATAGCGGGCGGAGTTAAAGATAAGGTAATTATTCACAGTAAGAAAACATCATTTGCAATGGATGCAAAAACGGGTGAATTTACGGAGGTTCCGTCGCTTAAAATTCCAAAAGAAAAAATTAAAGGCAGCGTGGGTGCAGGCGATGCGTTTTGCGCGGGTAGCCTTTGTGCGCTCTATAACGGATTTTCCGATAAGGAGCTTTTGGAATTTGCATCAGCAGCTGCTGCGTGCAATCTGTTTGCAGAAAACTCAATAGACGGAATGAAATCAAAAAGTGAAATATATAAAATAGCAGAAGAATATGGGAGGTTATAGTTATGACAAGAGACGAATTTAACAGACAGGTAAAGGCGGCACTTGAATTTTATGATAAAGCGGGCATCGTACTGAGCGAGGAAGAAAAGAAAAACATTGAAGTTTGCGATCACGGTATCGGAATGGTGGAAAAGGTAGGACTTCAGCTCCTTACATATATAAATACAGAGCGTGTTTGTGCTAAGGAAATGGTTTTAACGCCAGGCCAGACTTGCCCTGAGCATAAGCACATTCCCACAAACGGTATGGAGGGCAAGGAAGAAACCTTCAGATGCAGATACGGAAAGGTATACCTTTATGTTCCGGGTGAAGGAAATAAAGAGGACATTCAGGCACGAATTCCTGAAACAGATGTAAGCGTTTTCCACGAAATCGTATTAAATCCAGGTGACCAATATACCATAATGCCAGAAACATGGCATTGGTTTCAGGCGGGAGAAGATGGTGCGGTAATCTCTGAATTTTCTACAAAGAGCACGGATGAAACAGACCAGTTTACAGATAAAAGACTTGTAAGAGAGCCTCAGATAGAGGATTAAGAAAGGGGTATACATATGTTAGTTAATTTAAATGAGGTGCTTTATGATGCACAGAAAAATAATTATGCAGTAGGTCTTTTTAATGCAACGGATACAGATATGCTGGAGGCGGCAATTTCGGCGGCAGAAGAAATGCGCTCACCTATTATAATAGGTACGGCAGAGGTTTTGCTTCCCTTTGGCGAGCTTCAGGTAATCGGGCCTGCACTTGTCAATGTTGCAAAGAACGCATCTGTCCCCGTGGTTATTCACTATGACCATGGTCTGACCTATGACAGATGCTTAGAGGCGCTCAAACTTGGCTTTAGTTCTGTTATGTATGACTGCTCAACAGATTCGTATGAGGATAATGTTAAAAAGGTAAAGGAAATGGCGGATATCGCTCATTCCTACGGAGCAACCATTGAGGGTGAGCTTGGACATGTAGGCGATAATGAAGGCTCAGCAGAAGGAAATTCACAGCTTGATGACCCGTCAAAGTATTATACAGACCCAAGTAAGGCAAAGGATTTCGTAGAAAAAACGGGAGTGGATGCGTTGGCTGTTGCAATAGGCACAGCGCACGGAGCGTATAAATGCGCACCAAAACTTGATATTGAAAGATTAAAGGAAATACGCAGTACGATTGACACACCGCTGGTATTGCACGGCGGTTCAGGACTTTCCGACAGCGACTTTAAAAATAGCATAAACGGCGGTATAGCCAAAATCAATATATTCACGGATATTTGTGTTGCAGGCAAAAATGCAATGATTGGCTGTGAGGGTGAGTATCACGAGATAAGAGCCAAAAAAATACAGGCAATGAAAGAAACGATAATGAATAAAATGATGCTGTTTGGTTCAAACGGCAGAGCATAAAAATTAAAGGACAGCCAAT
>JAZNPN010000003.1:0-39065 GCA_045589715.1 Clostridia bacterium
TAGGAGCTCCATATTGCACTTGCACCGCCTGCGGCATATATTTCACCGATTGGCTCTGTGCCGGGATAGAGAACAATATTTTCTCCAAAGAGTACAATAATAGGAATGATAACAAGCCAGCTAAGTACACCGCCCGAGAACAAATAAAAAGAAACTCTCACACCACAGATATATCCTACACTCATAACCGCAGGATAAATCTGTGTTCCGATTTCACCTGCAAAACCCTTTACGCTGACCGATACCTCACTTGCAACAAGCTTAAGTCCGTCAATGATAAACTTAAATAAAGCAGCAAAACCCATACCCGCAAATACGGTAGAAGCATTTGCACCGCCCTCTTCTCCTGCAAGCAGCACCTCAGAACATGCCGTTCCCTCAGGATAAGGCAAAATTCCGTGTTCCTTTACGATAAGCGCATTACGGAGCGGCACCATAAAGAATACACCCAAAAGTCCGCCAAGTAATGCAATAAGAGTCATTGAAAGGATGTCAGGCTTGTCCATCTTACCCTCTGCCGCCCACAAAAAGAGCGCAGGAAGTGTGAAAATCGCCCCTGCAGCAAGAGATTCACCTGCAGAACCAATTGTTTGCACAATATTACTTTCAAGAATAGAGTTCTTGCGCATAATTATACGGATAACTCCCATAGAAATAACAGCCGCAGGAATTGATGCTGAAACTGTCATTCCTACTCTCAGTCCAAGGTACGCATTTGCTGCACCGAACACGACTGCAAGAATAATACCCATTACAATAGATGTGATTGTAATTTCAGGGGTTACCTTTTCCGCAGGAATATACGGCTTAAATTCGTTTTTATTGTTCATAATTTCTCCTATCTGCCACATAGCGCAGCATAAATAAAACTTCGGTATATTATATCATAAAGCGACAAGAAATGCAATAATTATTTACACTCTTTAAGTATACTCAAAATAATATTATAGACATCATTTGTCGAAGATATACTAAGCCGCTCACAGGTGGTATGAATATCGTGCATTTCAGGTCCGATTGATATACAGTCGAAATTTTCAATCTGCGCCGCAAACACCCCGCACTCAAGTCCTGCGTGGATTGCCTCTACCGCAGGCTCAAAACCAAACTTTTTCTTAAACTCTATTTTATACATATCCTGCAATTTTGAGTTACTATTATATTCCCACGGGGGATAGTGTCCGCCCGTTTCTACCTCACATTCAACACAAGCAGAAAATGTTTTGAGCTTTTCTTCCAGAAATTCAAGCGCTGATTTTTTGTTGCTGCGAAGAGCAAAACACATAGTAATGTTGTCCTTTTGCGTTTTTAAAATGCCCAAATTAAGCGAAGTCTCAACCAAATTCTCTATTTCGGCACTCATTTCAATTACACCATTTGGTGCACATAGCAACATATAAACTATCTTTTCTTTTTGGGGAGATACAATAACATCAAATTCTCCCGCTCCCTCATTCTCAATTTCAATAAAAAATCCGCTCTCGCGCTCTGAAATCTCTTGTTTTATGATATCGGCATATTCTTTTAATGCTAAAACAAAAGCGCTGTCATCATCTACCAAAAGTCTTGTTCTGCAGCTTACAGGAATAGCATTTCCCTTGTCACCGCCGTCAATACTTATTATCTCAAATTTAAAGCTCTCTTTAAGATGATTTAAAATTCTGCCCATCAGCAAATTCGCATTCACTCTTGCGCTGTTAATCTCAACGCCTGAATGACCGCCCTTTAGCCCCTTTATTGAAAAGCTGACTGCATTTCCCGTGACCTTTTTACGCTCTGCCCAGACAGTCATTTTAAAATCACTGCCGCCTGCGCAGGATACTGTCAAAACTTTAGGGTCTTCAGAATCAATGTTTATCATTCTTCTGCCCTTAATTTTATCAAGCGACAGCTTGCTTGCCCCTATCATTCCGATTTCTTCATCGGTTGTAAATATTGCCTCAATGGGCGGATGCGAAATCAAGTCACTTTCAAGAATAGAAAGTATCATCGCTACCGCAATTCCGTTATCCGCCCCAAGTGTTGTGCCGTTTGCCTTGATATAGTCACCATCAACATATATGTCAAGACCTTCATTTTCAAAGTCGATATTTATACCTTCTTCTTTTTGACAAACCATATCAAGATGCCCCTGTAAAATTACAGGTTCTGAATTTTCATATCCCTTAGTTGCCGGCTTAAAAATTATAACATTATTTGCACTATCCCTCAACGCTTCAAGCGAATGCTTTTTGGCAAACTCCATACAATATTCACTGATTTTCGCCATATTTCCTGAGCCTCTGGGTATACGGCTCAGCTCCTCAAAATATTTGAATACGCTGTTTGGCTCTAAATCTGATATCTTTTGCATTGTATAACTCACTCCCATTTCAGTTTTTTAAGCAACCCCTCACAACCGCTTAAAATATCATTCCAGGCAGTTTCAAAATCACGCGTGTACCACGGGTCTGAAACATCGCCGGGACAATTTGTATAATCCATTAAAAGGGACACTTTTTTGTCAGTATCCTCACCGACAAAGCGCACCATATTTTTTATATTATATCTATCCATTGCAATAATATAATCAAAGTGTCCATAATCTTCTTTTGTCATTTGCCGTGCGGTCTTGCCTTCACAGGATATTTTATGCTCCACCAGCTTCTTCCTTGCGGGCGGATAGACAGGGTTTCCGATTTCCTCTGTGCTTGTGGCACAAGAAGAAATTTCAAATCTGTCGGCGATTCCGTTTTTATTTACTATATCCTTCATAATAAATTCCGCCATTGGACTTCTGCATATATTACCATGGCAGACAAAAAGTATCTTAATTTTTCGCATATTCTATCAAATCCTTTATTGAATCTCTATCAGTAAAATCTCCGTCTTTATCACAAAGTTCAACCAAAAGTTTTTCCATTTCAGTTGGGTTTTCTTTGCCTGCCATAAGCTTCTTAAGTGTCTTAATTGCCGTTCTATGTACTAACGAAAGTTCATCCAAAATCATTTTGCCAAGAAAATTAAATACCCTTATTTTAGATAAACTATCGCCTCTAAAATTCTTTTCAACCACTAATTTATCATAATAATCACGGCACTCAATCGGAGTTATTCCTGTTGAAAATACAATTATCTTTTTGCCGTTAAGTTTGTCAAGATTCTTTGTTATAAGGCTTACCCCTGCTATAACCTCAGCATAAAGCCCTCCTCCATATATAATGGTGTCATACTTTAAAAGGTCATCTGCTTTTAAATTTTTATTTTCAATGATATCACAACTTAGCTCTTTAGCAATCCACTCCGCATATGCTTTTGTAGCGCCATATTTTGATCTATAAACTACAACTGTATTCATTTTTTACCTCCCGCTATTGATTTGTTAATGAAATAAACACCAGTTCCGGTCTGTTAAATATTCTGGGCAACTCCGTATTTTCTCTTGACAATCCTCGGCTCACAATCAACTTTTTATTATTAAAATCACTGTCAAAACTTTTAATATCTTTTTCATTATGCTGTCCTTTCTGCCTTGAAATCTCTGACTCAGCACTTTGGATACCAATCTTTCATCTAAATTCAATCTCATTCAGTTCATTATATCCAAATACACCGGTTGTGTCAAACTTCTTTTATAGAAAATCCATTGCATAAACAAGCAAAATCTGCAAATAATACCTTTGGTGATTAAAATGGGATTTATATACGCAATAATAGCAGGTGCGGCAATGAGTATACAAGGTGTTACAAATGCAAGGCTGGGCGAAAAAACAGGGCTTTTTGAGGCCAACACCTTTGTGCAGGGAACAGCATTTATAATATCTTTGATAATTATGCTTATCTGGGGGCAGGGAAACATAAAAGAGCTGATACACGCAAAGCCATACACCTGGTTTGGCGGTGCAATAGGCGCCTTAATTACCGTGACCGTTATGCTCTCTCTTAAAACGCTGAGTCCTCAGGTTTCGGTCTCGTCAATACTGATATCACAGTTAATTGTCGCAGCACTTATTGACGCCTTTGGGATTATGGATACCCCAAAACAACCCTTAAACATTACAAAAATTATAGGAACAGTTTTGATGATTGCAGGTGTTGTATTGATTAAATTCAAAAAATGAGTTCAGCAAGCGCTGAACTCATTTTGCTATTTATCCGCACAGTTACATTTATTACTTGCGCAAGTTTTTGAATAGGGGCAGCCTATACAGGTCTGCCCTCTTTTCTTGGTTTTATATATGTAGACTGCCGCAGAGCCTACCAGAATTATCAAAATTGCAATAATAATAAAATTCGCCATATACTATACCTTTGCGCTTGTTTTCTTTTCAGAGACAATCGCATATTCCTTATTAAGTCTCTTATCAGAGGTTATCATCAAATAAGCTATAATACCTATCATAACAGCTACGGCGATAAGTCCTCCCAAAAATCCTGCGCCAACCGCTCCTGTTGTGATAATTGTACCAATCTGGTATACAAGATATGCTACAATATAGCCTACCGCAAGCTGAAGTGCAATACCGCCAAAGAACCATTTTCTGCTCTTGATTTCGGAATTCATAGCACCCATTGCTGCAAAGCAAGGAGGTGTAAATAAATTGAACATAAGATATGCAAGTGCCGCAACCTTTGTAATTGCAAATACGCCTGCAACCTCCGCACCCGCACCTTCTAAGAGCACAAGTTCCTCTGTATCGATTAGGTTTTCAAGACCGACATAGCAAACCGCAAGTGTGCCTACAACATTCTCCTTTGCAATAAATCCTGTAACTGCCGCTGCTGCAAGTTGCCATGCCTTTACGCCTACAATTGGAATAATCAGATATGCAATTGGAGTTGCAATGGATGCAAGAATTGATGTCTCAGCCTCCCCTGCTACTGCAAATGACCATGTAAAGGTCTGCATAAGCTGTACTGCCGTATTGCAGACAAGAATAATTGTACCCGCCTTAACTATATATGCCCATCCGCGTGAACACATTGAGAGGAATGCTCTCTTCAGCGACGGAACCTTATATTCAGGAAGTTCTATAATAAAGAATGATTTTCTACTTTTGTGTCCTGCAATCTTATTCACAATAAGCGCACATACAAATATAAGAATAATTCCGGCAAAGTACATAAGCGTACCCATCCATGAAGCTTCGTCAAAAAATGCACCTGCAAAAAGCGCTATAACAGGAAGTTTTGCACCACAGGGCATAAATGGTGTGAGCATCGCAGTTACTCTGCGCTCTCTCTCATTTCTGATTGTACGACAAGCCATAATTCCGGGAATTGCACAACCTGTACCAATCACGAAAGGAATAACCGATTTACCCGAAAGTCCCACCTTTTTAAATATGGGATCGAGCACAACAGAAACTCTTGCCATATATCCACAATCCTCAAGCAATGCAATTAAGAAATACATTACCATTACAAGAGGTAAAAAACCTACAACGGCGCCAACACCGCCGATAATGCCGTCAAGCAAAAGAGATTGAAGCACAGGATTTGCACCCTCAATGAGAGTAGCCACCCACTCGCCAAACATTTCTATATATGTAACAAGCCCCGGAATGACAGTGCCGGATTCAAATTCATAACCTTCAGCTATCCATGTGCCAAGAGTTGTCTGCGAAATGTAAAATACCATAAACATTACAATTGCGAAAATCGGAATCCCAAGCCATCTGTTTGTCAGTATTTTATCTATCTTGTCTCCAAAATTCTTATCCTTTGTGAAAACTTTGCGCGTCTCAACTCCCTTTACAATTTTATTTACAAACTCAAAACGCTTGCGGTCTGCAACCTCTACTGCAGCTTTTGATGTAAAATCAATAAGACCCTGATTATAAGGCGCCTCCTGCTTATCACCAATGCGGGCCACAGCTGCTTCGACCACATCTTTAAGCCCGCTTGCAGAAACCGAAACAGTCTCTACAACGGGACAGCAAAGCTTTTTCTGCAAAGCCTTTATATCAATCATTGTTTCCTTTTTCTCATTTATGTCACTTTTATTAAGGGCAACAACTACAGGCACACCAAGCTCTAAAAGCTGAGTTGTAAAAAATAAACTTCTGCTTAGATTTGTAGCATCTACTATGTTGATGATAACATCAAGCTTTTCATTCTTTACATAAGAGCTTGTGATACTTTCCTCTGATGTAAAAGGGCTCATTGAATAAGCCCCCGGAAGGTCAACTGCAATAAGCTCATCGTTTCCGCTATAGTACGCCTTTTTAATTGGATGCTCCTTCTTTTCGACAGTAACACCTGCCCAGTTGCCGACCTTTTCATTTCGGCCTGTTAAGGCATTATACATTGTGGTTTTACCCGAGTTTGGATTACCTGCCAGGGCAATTCTCATAATGCTTTCCTCCTTATTTTCAAAATCCTTTGCGGATTAAATTTACCAAATTTTTAGTTAGCGACGGCTAACTAAAAAACAAAAACAATCGGCGCCCAAAACGCCGTCTGTCTGATTATTAGATAATAATAGCCTCTGCAAGCTGGGTGTCAATATTATATCTGCCGTCTTTGATAGATACAACACATCCGCCCTTAAGGTGAGAAACAACTGTAATTGGTTCACCGCTGTAACAACCGAGCGAAAACAAAAACGCATCAAGTTCTTCATCATAGGTTTCAATTCGCGAAATGATATATTCTTTCCCCTCTATTGCTTCTGTCAGTTTCATAACATCACCTATTTCATACACCATAACAACTAAGCTATATATGGCAATTATCAATTAGCCTTGGCTAACTATCGCCCAAAAGCTACGGTTAGCCTCCGCTAACCATATGCCATTATAGCACCATAAGAAAATTTTGTCAACACTTTTTTGTAAAAAAATTTGATTTTTTTTAAAATATATGATATTATAATAAAAATGTTTTCAAAGGAGTTTGTTTATCTATGAAAGAGTCAGGCGAGATGTATCTTGAATCTATTTATGTTCTCTTTAAATCCAAGCAAGCTGTTCGCTCTATCGATGTTGCAGAATATATGAACTACTCCAAACCCAGCGTAAGCCGTGCAGTAGGTCTTCTTAAAAAGGACGGATATATAACTGTGGACAGTGACGGATATATCACCCTCACTGAGCTTGGAAAATCTTCTGCCAAGCGAATATTTGAAAGACATACTATATTAACAAAGTTTCTGTTAAGCCTTGGCGTTGATGAAGAGACCGCCGCTGACGATGCCTGTAAAATGGAACATATATTAAGCGATAAGACATTTAACGCTATGAAAAAACTTTTAAGAGACAAAAAATGATATGCACTTTAGTGCATATCATTTTTTATATAGTCTTAACGCTGACTTTAAGTTCTGAAAGTTTTAATGAAAATTCTTCATCCAAAGCATTTTCTTCTGTGATAATCCCTGTTATTTCTTCAAACTCAGCAAGTTTTACAAAACCAACCCTGCCAACTTTTGTTTTATCGCAGATATAATACTTTTCAGTCGCTTTTTCCATCATTGCCTGCTTTATATAACATTCCTGTTCGTTGCTCTCTAAAATTCCGCCGTTTATTGTCATACCGCGGCTGCTGAAAAACATCTTGTTTACGAAATAATTTTCACGGATATTTTTCTCTGCTATACTACCAACGAGCGAAAGGTTTGAACTCATCATTCCGCCAACACCAATTAAGCGAATGTCAGGATTTGAACAAAGCTCATTTAAAACTCTTAAAGAATTTGTCACAACTGTTATGTTCTTAAAGTTTTTAAGCTCTTTTGCAAGATAAAATGCTGTAGTAGACGCATCTATAAATATTGCATCGCCTGTTGCTACAAGCCTTGCGGCTTCTTTTGCAAGACGCTCCTTTGCTTCAATATTTGTACTTTTGCGCTTTTCAAGAGATAACTCATAGTTGTTTCCCTCAACGGGAACAGCACCGCCGTGTGTACGGAGCAAGATTTCTTTTTTCTCAAGTTTTTCAAGGTCACGGCGTATTGTCTCTTCTGTCACACCGAGTTCTGTACTCAATCTGCTTACCGAAACCGCACCTTGTTCTTTAAGCCTGTCTACTATTGCATTTTGTCTTTCCAATGCAAACATATAAAATCCCCTTTACTTCTTAATTATGGTTACCTTATCTCCATTCTTAAGTCCCGCAGAGTTTGCATCATCTGTGTCTATGTGCATTTCAACATTGAAATCATCTCTTACTCTGACTTGAACATCAAAGAACTTTGTTGGCTTTATTCCGTCAACTATAACATCAACATAGTCATTATCCCTGATGCCATTCTTCTCTGCAAACTGAGGTGTCAGATGTATATGACGATTTGCGATAATTACACCCTCTTTGAGATAAACGCAACCTTTGGGCCCTACGATTACAAGCTTTTCAGACCCCTCAATCTCGCCCGACGGACGAACGGGAGGACTAACCTTTAATACAAATGTATCTGTTCTGGAAATCTCAACCTGTGTATTTTTTCTGACAGGTCCCAAAACTCTTACCTTTTCTATTGACTTAAGTGATGGACCCACCAATGTAACAAACTGCTCAGACGCAAACTCTCTGCCCATCAGAGTCTTTGCCTTAGTAAGTTCAAAGCCTTTACCAAAGAGTGTCTCTAAATCCTGCTGAGACAAGTGGATATGTCTCTGGGATACGCCCACTTTTATTTCTTCATTATCGCTGTTTATCTGAGCGAGTGCACATCTTACAGCGTCAGCTACCATCTGTTCTGTAATCATAGCATAACCCCCTTATTCCTGTGACATATCAAAGAACTTTGTAACTTCTTCGTGAGGACTTGGAATAACTTCGCATCCAAAAACCTCACCAAGTTCTTCTGCTTTTTTCTTTCCTGCCTCTATTGCGGCAGTAACCGCATCGACTTTACCGTTGATTATAATTGTTACAAGGCGTCCGCCCAGTCTTTTTTCTGTATGCACAAGTCTTACATCAGCTGCCTTAACCATAGCATCAAGACCTTCAATAGATGCAACCAAGCCTTGTACTTCAAGTAATCCTATTGCTCCCATTTACTCAGCCTCCCTAAATGACTTTGGCAACTTTTTGTTAAACTTATCTTTGTTGATATCAAGCAAGTATGCCATCTTATCAACATCTGTGCCCGGATTTGAAATGATATGGGAAACGATAAACTTTCCCTTTGATTTAGCGTAATTGCTGCCCGCCTCAACAGCGGCTTTGACATCACTGACGCTGCCCTCAACCTTTACCGCCATAACGAGCGGTGCAGGCACATCCGGCGAAATCGGACGATTTCTGTCAAATGCAATCACTTTAATATTCGCAGCTTTTGCCGCGATATCAGCTACACAAACTGCCGTTGTAAAGCTGTAAACCTCTATTACTCCTAATGCTTTCATATCAAGAAGCCCCTATCTTTAAATAATATGCAATCCGTCAACCAGCACACATCTTCTTTGTCTTGTGAATGAATGTGCGGCAGTAAGTCCCTCGCCTGTAGGTCCGGCTATTGTAAAAGTTGTATAACCTTCGCCGCCGGCACCAATACCTGCAAATGATGGTGCATTTTTAACAAATATTGTGGTTTCAACCGCCTTTGCAAATGCAGTCAAATTATCAACATTCTTTGAGTGAATATGAGCTGTATGTCTGTTGCCATGCTCGGCCTTTACAGCTTCCTCTATGGCTTCTTCAATGCTGTCAACTCTTACAATCGGGAGAATCGGCATCATAAGCTCCTCTACAACAAATGGGTGCTCTGCGCTTACTTCGCAGATAATAAGTCTTGGGTCTGCATCTATTCCAAGTTCCTTTAAGAACTTTCCTGCATCTCTGCCTACCCAGTTTTTGTTAATGGTAAGACCTTTTTTGCCCTCAACAAGTGCAATCTTAACAAGTCTTTCAGTCTGCTCTGCATTTATCAGGTATGCCCCGTTTTCAGTCATTGACTTTATAAGTCTGTCTGCTACATTTCTGAATACAAAACACTCTTTTTCAGCAATACAAGGAAGATTGTTATCAAAACTTGCGCCAAGAACGATATCTCTGCCCGCCTTTTCAACATCGGCAGTATCGTCAACGATAACAGGGGGATTACCCGCACCCGCACCTATTGCCTTTTTGCCGGAAGATAAAAGTGCTTTTACAACACCCGGTCCGCCCGTTGCAACCAACATACGAACTATGGGTGATGCCATCATTTCATCAGATGATTCCTTGGTTGGATTTTTAACTGTTACAACTAAGTTTTCAGGACCGCCCGCTTCCAAAATCGCACGGTTTACAAGGTCAACTGCATAATTTGCAGTTTCCTTTGCGTTAGGATGAGGATTAAACACTACGCCGTTACCGCCTGCAATCATACCAATAGAATTACATATAACTGTTTCAGACGGGTTGGTAGACGGGGTGATACTTCCGATTACTCCATACGGAGCCATCTCGATTAAAGTCAGTCCGTTATCGCCCGAATATGCAGACGGGTGAATATCTTCAGTTCCCGGAGTCTTATTTGCAACGAGCTGATGCTTGATAATCTTATCCTCTACTCTGCCCATTCCTGTTTCCTTAACACCGAGTACTGCCATATTTTCAGCCTCGTTAAGTGTAAATTCACGGATTTTTGCAATCATTTTTTCTCTCTGCTCGATTGTATATTTGCGATACTGCTTGTATGCTTTATCAACCGCTAAGAGCGCCTCTTCCATTGTATCAAAAACACCAATCTGCTTTTTGGCAGTTGTTTTTGTCATAGAACCTACAACGCTTGCTACAATCTCACTTATATACTTTTCATCTAACATATGTATAAGTCCTCCCTTTAAAGAATGTTTTTCCAGAGTTTTTCAGACGGTCTTGCAATAACACTGCTGTCTAAATACATACCATTTGCACCTACGGCATTTTTCGCGCTTTCAATTGCAGCAGTAACGCTTGCTACATCACCCGTAAGTGTCATATAGGATTTTCCGCACATACCTCTTGCAATTCTAAGCTCCAAAAGATTTACAAGCGAAGTCTTTGCCGCCACATCTGCTGCAACAATTATAGACGATGCAGAATATGTTTCAAGCACACCAAGTGCCTTAGGGTCTTCTGCCGTTGCCGTTCCATAGATTGCAGCAAATATATCATCATGGGGGTTACCGAGCACAAAAGAATCAATCAGCTTTTCCCCGCAACGGGCCTTAGCCGAATCAACCGCCGCTCTTACTGCGCTCAAATCACCGCTGATTATTGCAATATATTTGCCGGGGCATACTGTCTGTGCCTCTATCAACTCAACTTCAGAGGTTTTGAGCATTGTATCGGTTGCTTCAATACCTACTGACACATTCATATATTCTATCATTCCGATAGCATTTGCCATTATTTTTCACCTCGTCTGTCGATTATAATAAACTTATTCGTAACATCTTTAACCTTGCCGTCAATACTTGAATGAAGAGGAACTGAAAGCCCCTCATTTGCATCCGCAATCATCTGACCCATCTTTACTATATCCCCCGCCTTGACACAGGGAACAGATGGAGCCCCGATTGTCTGAGAAAGCATAATTTTCACTTGCTTTGGTTTTACCTCAGTCTCTCTGATTTGCGCAGGTTTATTGTATCTTACAAGGTCAATTCGCTCCATAAGACGATTCATCGGAACCTGTCTGTATTTACGGCTTATCTTAACGGGTTCTGATGGCTCCTCATATCTTTTTGGAGTTATTCCGTTTGCCCTCATTTTTATCTTAAATTCATCTATCAAACTTCTTGGGTTTAACCCCTGTGTGCAAGAATACATCTCGCAAAGCCCGCATGACACACAATAAACCGCGTCTGCCACAGCTTTTGACTTATATGTTGCACCATTTGCAACCGCATCCATAAACGCTGTTGGGTCTATGGGAAGCCCTAAAAGATTTCTCGGGCACAAATCTGTGCACATCCCGCATTGACAGCAAACACTCTTTGCTCTTGCTACCGACACTGTGGTTTGTGCTCTTCTTTTCATAACAACGGGATGGTTTTCAGGAAACAGAAGTACGCCGTTTGTTGTCTTTGTTACAACATCATATTCCGTTGCAAGTTTACCCGTCATAGGTCCGCCGTTTATAACAACTGCATCTTCATCCGTTTTACCGCCCGCAAGTTTTATCAATTCCTTAAAAGATGTTCCAATCGGAACACAGAAGGTTGCAGGTTTTTTAACTTCACCCGCAACTGTAACATACTTTTTAGTAACAGGCTCACCTTTATGTATTGCGTTATAGATATTGAGCACCGTTTCTACATTGAAAACACATACGCCCACCGAAATCGGTATGTTACCCGCAGGCACACGGCGTTTT
This sequence comes from Clostridia bacterium, assembly GCA_045589715.1. Taxonomy (GTDB): domain Bacteria; phylum Bacillota; class Clostridia; order Monoglobales; family Monoglobaceae; genus UMGS1820. Next base: position 12,269 of record JAZNPN010000003.1, read on the forward strand.
GTGGTTTCATATATCAATACAACCTCATCACCCATAGGATAAACCTCAGGAAGACAAGACAATTTTCCATATTTATAGTCGCCAAGAACAGATTTTACTGCCTCAACAGTTTTTGTATACTTGGCTTTGACCGCAACAATAAACTGCTCAGCTCCTACGATTTGTCTGATGTCATCAAGTGCAGATATAATTTCGTAAGGATTTTTCTCAAGCAGTTGTCTGTGCATTTTAAAAAGCGGTTCACACTCTGCACAGTTAAGTATCACAGTATCTATTTTTTTGTCAAGCTTTGCATAAGACGGAAAGCCAGCCCCGCCCGCACCCGCGATGCCGCAGGATTTAACTGTTTTTACAAGCTCATCAAATGTCATTTATATCAGTTCTCCAATTCAGGACATGAATCAACAATACCAACAATTGCCGCATCAACGGGAGTGTCAGCAAGACCACAGCCAATTCTCGCCGCACTGCCAAGTGCCACAAGCACAGCTTCGCCTATACCTGCTCCTATATTGTCTATTGCTACAATCTTTTTCTTTCCAAAATTCATATTATCGGGAAGTTCAACTATCATAAACTTATTTCCGACCAAATTTTCGTTTTTGCGAGTGGAAACAACGCTTCCTACTACTTTACCGATAAGCATACTAATCTCCTATCTTGTTTTACCCCTGCGGGATATTTCCCGCAGGGAATAAATCAAATTAAATTTACTTGAGTGAAGGAAGAATCTTCTCCACATCAGTATGAGGTCTTGGGATTACATGTACTGCAACCAATTCACCAAGGCGCTGAGCGCTTGTTGAACCTGCTTCTGTAGCTGCCTTTACTGCACCTACATCACCTCTTACCATAACACTTACAAGACCTGAACCTATCTTTTCAGTTCCAACGAGTTCAACCTTAGCTGCTTTAAGCATTGCATCTGCTGCCTCGATTGCTGCAACTAAGCCTCTTGTTTCTATCATACCTAATGCTTCCATTGACATTCTTTTCACCTCCGTTTTAACGGTCTCAGTTTTAACTGTTTCAGTTTTAGTTGTTTGAGTTGTCTTTGCCGTCGCAGTTGTTTTAGCTGCAGCGGGCTTTTTAGCTGTTGCCATTTTAAATCAATCCTCTCTTAAAAGGGTTTATTAGAACTTAGGCAATAACTTCTCAACATCGCTGTGAGGTCTTGGGATTACATGTACTGCAACCAATTCACCAAGACGCTGAGCGCTTGTTGAACCTGCTTCTGTAGCTGCCTTTACTGCACCTACATCGCCTCTTACCATAACACTTACAAGACCAGAACCGATTTTCTCAGTACCGATGAGTGTTACTTCTGCTGCCTTTACCATTGCATCAGCAGCTTCGATTGCTGCAGTCAAACCTCTTGTTTCGATCATACCTAATGCTTCCATAGCCATTTTTAATTTCCTCCTAAAATTTATTTATATGGTGTTTATTTATTTACTATTGCTATTTTGAGGCCTTCCATCTTAAGGTTGGTAACAAGTGCCTCATTGATTTCTTCAAGCGGATATTTATGAGTGATAAGCTCTCCTAAAGGAAGACCTATACCCTTTGCTCTCTTTAAGAAATCAAATGTTGTTGCATAATCTCTTAAGGTGTATACCCAAGAGCCCACAGTTGTAATCTCCTTTGCACAGATATCAAAGTGAGGATTAATTGTTGCATCTCCTCCGTTTATGAAGAAGCCAAGCTCACAAAGACCGCCGCCGCTTCTGATAAACTTATAGATATTGCTGTGCGCAACAGGTGAACCTGTGCACTGGAATGCAAAGTCAGCTTCGTATCCGCCAAAAGCATCCTTAACTGCACCTGCGAGCGCTTCAATACCCTTGTGCTCCTTAAAGTTTACCGTCTCGGTTGCGCCCATCTTCTTTGCAAAATCAAGACGCTTTGCTTCACCGTCCACTGCAACAATGTTTTCAATTCCCATAGTACGAAGAATTGCGATACAGATAAGTCCGATAGGACCGCAGCCCTGAACAACCACACGGCTGTTAAAACGGAGTATACCCGTTGTCTTTGCTCTTTCTACTGCGTGAATTAAAACTGCGCAGGGTTCGATTAAAATTCTTGAATCCAAATCAAGGTCTGATACATTAAATACGGTTGAACCGCCTCTTACTACTATGTAATCTGCAAACCATCCGTTAAGATGAACCTCATCATCCGGAAGCAAACCATATACATCAGCACCGCCAACATTCTGCTTGTTTAAATCAAACATTGTAATGTCGGGATTGTCCTTGAATATCATACAGGTTACAACCTTGTCGCCGATATTTAAGGGCTTGCCTGCGCTGTCGACCTTAACATTTTTACCCATCTTAACGATTTCGCCTGTGCCCTCGTGTCCGAGCGCAACAGGAATAAGTCCAAATGGGTCGCGCTTAAACTCGTGTGCATCTGTTCCGCACACACCGCAGCCTTCAACCTTTACAAGAATATCATCATCGCCAATTTCGGGAATTGAATATTCTTTAAGTTCGAACTGCTCAAGTTTTGTAAGCATTGCAACTCTTGCTTTGGCAGGAATATCTGAGTTTGATTTCTTTGGCGCTGTGCCAAGTTCTGAGACAACCTGCTTAACAATCTGTTCAATGTTTAATGAATTGATGTCCATTGTCCTTCCTCTATTCTCTGAAATTTTTTTAACTATCGTTACAGGAATACATTCATTGCCTTTTATTTCTTCTGCGCATATTATGAATTTTCGTTTATCCACCGTGAGTGCGCCTATTGCAAAAAGTGCCGCATCAAGATTTTTTGTCCGTGAAATCACACTTTGAAGTTTTTCAGTTTCTTCTTTTGAACAAAGATATCCGCCCCGCTCAATCAAAGAATAAACCGCACGGTTATATTTTTCAGGGGAAACTTCTACTATTGTGTTTCCGCCTTTTTCGTAGCAACTCAAAGGATTTCCTCCTTAAATACCTTTTCTGCAAATTCGCCAAGATATGTATCCTGTTCCTCTGTTCCGCCGCTGACTCCAACCGCTCCGATAACCTTGCCCTCTTTAATCAACGGAACGCCGCCGCCGAATATAACAATTCTGCCATTGTTGGTAAATTGTATACCATAAAGTGACTCTCCGGGTTTTGCAAGACCGCTCAGTGCTTTTGTGCTCATCTTAAGCGAAACGCAGGTAAATGCTTTGTTTACAGCTATGTCGTAGCTTGCAATGTATGAATCATCCATACACTCAACCGCTATGGTATTTGCACCGCTGTCAGCTACAGCAACAACTGCTTTAACCCCAATTTTTTCGGCTTCTTGTTCGACTCTGTGAATAAGATGCCTAGCCTGCTTTAAATTGATACTTGCAGGCGCCATAGAGTTTATAACTTCCTTTACTATTTCCTGCAATTTTCTATCGTCCATAATTATTTGCCAAGAGCGCTGATAACCTTCTTTGTGATTTCAGCAATTAAATCAGCTTCGTTTGAGCTTGAGCTGCCGCAAGTGCAGTTACCGCCGCATGAATGACAGCTTGGCTTGCCATCCTTGTTGTTTACGCAAACATTTGCAGGGTGCTTGCCGGTAAGTCCAAACTGGCGTCTGATTTCATAAAGTCTCTCAACCTGAGCCTGTGACAATTCCTTAGGACCGCCGAGCTGCTTTGACTTAAAGAGAAGTTCTGCATAGAATTCCAAAGACTCCATCTTGTGATAAGCTGCAAGCAATGAGTCTGAGTAAGAAAGTGCACCATGGTTTGCAAGAAGAACTGCATCAAAATGCTGTAAGTACTTTTCAACTGCGTCAGGAATCTCGTTTGTCGAAGGTGTACCATACTCAGCAATAGGAACACAACCAAGTGCGATAACAGCCTCAGGCATAATGGGCTGGGTTAAAGGAATACCTGCAATCGCAAAGCTTGTTGCGTAAATCGGATGAGCGTGAACTACTGATTTAACATCAGGTCTTTCCTTATAAACTCTCATGTGCATCTTAATCTCAGAAGATGGCTTGAATGAGCCGTTTGCCTGAATAACATTACCCTCTGCGTCTACCTTACAGATATACTCGGGGGTCATAAAGCCCTTACTTACACCTGTAGGTGTGCAAAGAAATTCGTTGTCAGAAATCTTAACAGAGATATTACCGTCGTTTGCAGCAACCATGCCTCTGTCATAAATTCTCTTACCGATGTCACAAATCTGTTTCTTGATTTCAAATTCTGATACCATTGTTTTATCTCCTTCATATTTAAAAATAAATTATTTTACATCTTAAGATATTTTAATAATAACACATACAATTACCAAAGTCAAGCAATTTTTGTGGTTTTTTCTTTTTTTTTGTGGTTTTTTATTTTTTAACTCAAATATTCAATCAATTCATCTATTCCGACTCCGTTTTTTGCGTCCACAAAAAATATCTTTTTGCATCCCGAAAGTCTCAGCCATTTCTCCGCCCTTTCAGGGGTTGCGCCATGTGAGTCAATATGGGTTACAATGCCGATTACTTCACGGTTTACAAGGCATGTGATATTGGGTGGAAAAAGCGAATAATCATCCGTTGCACTTATTAAAAGCCCGACAACATCCGCCTCATACGAATAGAGGGCAAGCGCCGCACCTAAACTGTGATTTTCTGCGTATTCGCCCGGCGTATCTATTATAATATCGTGGAAATTTATGTATTGTGTCTTATGATATTCAACGGGAAGATTTCTGATTTTCTGTGTTAGTGTTGTTTTTCCCGCTCCACTCTTTCCCATAAAGATTATCTTTCTCATGTTTTTGTTATCTCGCAAACTGAAAATTTGAGCTTTTCTTCACAATACCCACAGACAGCGCTTACGGCTTCTTCAACCTGCGAAACAGTTCCCGTTACTATAAGCGTACCGCTGAATCTGTCTACAAAACCAAGTTCTGCACCCGATGTCTTAATCGCTATATCACCTGCAATAATCGCCGTTTCACTCGGCGACATTGTAATTATTCCAATAGCACCGCTATGGTTTTTTGCAGGGTCAAGTCCCAGCTTGTGATACAAAATCTCATCAGGATTTGCAATTATATGAGCAATTGTTATCTGCTTGCCGGGAACAAGTTCCTGAATTATTCTGGTTTTTTCGTTGTCCATTATTTTCCTCCTATCCTCCGATTACGCATTTTTCAAAATGCCTCTTTGCCGCGTTTAAAAGTCTTTCCATCTTTTCATCTGTTGGCGGCAAAATTTCGTTAAGTTCATATTCCCGTCCGATTCCTTTGTACTTATCCTGTCCCAGTCTGTGATACGGAAGCAAATGCATTTTATCAACAGTTTTAAGTGATGCCGCAAATTCCGCAATCGCCCCTATCTCTTCTTCTGTGTCATTAAATCCGGGTACGACGGGAACTCTCACGCTATAACTCTTTACGGCGTTTGCTATCTTTGCCGCATTTAAAAGCACCCTTTCATTTCCCGTACCGATATACTGCTTATGCTTATCTGAATTCATATGCTTGATGTCCATCAAAAAATAATCAATAAATTCAAGTGATTTTTCAATATTTTTAAAATCAAGCGCGCCTGTTGATTCAACAGCAGTATTTATCCCCATTTTTTTGCACTCTTTAAAGATTGCCGCCGCAAAATCAGGTTGTAAAAATGTTTCGCCGCCAGACAGGGTAACTCCGCCGCCCGACCTGCGATAATAGGGCATATCGCAAGCTACGATATCCATAAGCTCGCCAACTGTTATATCCTGACCGACTGTCTTGGTTTTTCCGTCCATCGTCATGGTCTGGATATCAAAGCTTTGCCCCTCGGGGTTACAGCACCATTTACACTTAAACATACAACCCTTTAAAAAGATAATTGTTCTTATTCCCGGGCCGTCATGAACGGAAAATTTCTGGATATCAAAAATTCTTCCGCGTACATCTCTATTTTCCATATTTGTCTCCTATACATTGAGCTTTTAAAATTGAATTAGCTTGTGCATTTGACCAAGCAAGTCTGTACCGAGTGTACGCGCGCTTGGAAAATGTGCGAGATAATCGATTTTTAAGGCTCAATTAAAATCCCGCTTGCTCTGTTCTGCTTATTATATCGTCCTGAAGTGAGCGCGAAAGTGTAGTAAACAATGCACTATAACCCGCAACTCTTACTACTAAATTCTTGTAGTTTTCAGGATGCTTCTGGGCATCTTCAAGAGTTTCACGGCTTACAACATTGAACTGCATATGACTGCCCTTCTGGTCAAAGTAACCTCTTATGAGTGACACAAAATTCCAAAGTCCTTCTTCACCTTTAAGTGCCGACGGATGGAACTTCATATTATAAAGCGTACCATTTGACGCGATAAAGTGATCAAGCTTTGACACAGAGTTTGCTGCAGCCGTCGGGCCCTTTACATCTCTGCCCGCAGCAGGAGACACACCGTCTGCTATAGGAGTATATGCAAGTCTTCCGTCAGGGGTTGCCCCTGTCTGAGCACCAAGGGGCACATTGGCAGATACCGGATATAAACCCGCCTGGAACTGTCCACCTCTTGGATTTTTATGCTTTTCAAGCGGCTTTGTGTATGTATAAGCTACATCACGGGCAAACATATCTATCTCGTCATCGTCATTACCGAATTTCGGAAGTGCGTTTATCATATCAAGCACATACTGATAATCCTCATTGTCTGCCATCATATTTTTTGCAGTCTCGTAAATTTTGGTTATATCGCTCTCCTCTACATTGACTCCTGCTTCTGCAATTTTTAACGCGATATTCTTGGTTATCTCAACCGCCATACCATCGCCCTTGCCGAAATTTGCAGCAAGTGCATTTTTCATAGTCTTAATATCTATTTTCTTGTCATCAAACACAAGTTTTTTAACCGCATAGAGGGCATCTGCCATATTAGCAATACCAAATCCCTGAGGTCCTGTGAAGTTATAGACCGCACCGCCCTCCTGAACGGATTTACCTTTTTTAATACAATCATCTACCATTGATGAAAGATACGGAAGCGGACATCTCTCTTTGTGGGCTATATCTATGCTGTTGTTTGCATTTACCATAAGCTTTATCTGATATTCCATCTGTGCCTTATACGCATCATAAAATTCATCAAATGTCTTCATCTGAGTTACATCACCCGTTTTGATGCTTATCTGCACGCCTTTATCTTCACCATTTGAAAAAACAAGTTCTAAAGGACGGCACATATTAAAGAATGCCGCATCGTGCCAGCCATCGGTTTTGCCCGATTTCTGTGGTTCAACACAACCGATAATGTTGTAATCTCTCGCTTCTTCTAAGGTAAGTCCACGGTTTACAAGCGATGGGATAATAACCTCGTCGTTATAATAAGCAGGAAGTCCTATTCCGGTTCTTGTAAGCTCTGCTGCACGGAGCAAAAATTCGTCAGGCGAGCCATTCCACACTCTTACCGAGAATGACGGCTGAGGAAGCATTACATGAAGTGTTGCCTCGATACACATAAACGACAATTCATTGGTGGCATCCCTGCCGTCGGGAGTCTGTCCGCCTGCAATCAAATTCTGGAACAAGCTGTATCCCGCAAAACCCTCAGCGGACGCTGCATCTCTGACCTTGTTTAAATCATTGAGCTTTACCCAGATACAATCCATAAGTTCCTGAGCAAATTCGATTGAAATCTTGCCGCTGTCAATATCTTTCTTAAAATACGGATACATATATTGGTCAAATCTACCCGGAGAAATCGAATGTCCGCTTCCCTCGGTCTGCAGGAGCATCTGCACAAACCAGAAGCTCTGGCAGGCTTCATAAAACGAAGTAGCACCGAATTCAGGAACTCTTTTACAGTTCTTTGCAATCTCATAAAGCTCTTTTTTGCGAACTTCATCTGTGCACACACAAGCCTCTTTTTCAGCAAGCTCTGCATAGCGTTTCGCATAACCGATTACCGCTTCACAGGATTCTGTTACCGCTTCTAAAAACGCTTTTCTTGTTGAATAATCAGCATCTGAAACATCAAGTTTTTTAAGCTCATTTTTCGCCTCTGCTATAATTCCGCGGTAGCCAATCGCCAATACCCTGTCATATGTAACCGTAACATGGCCTATGCCATTATAAAAGTAATTGCCGGGGGTAAAAATATTATGTTCAATAGATGCCCTTGTTTCGGGTGCCATATACGAGAAGGCAAGCTCGCTTGTGGTTTTCCCTTTCCAATAAGGGAAAATTTCTCTAAGCTGTGCCTTTGTCTCCTCTGAGACGCTAAAAGGGTCAGCGCTCCTTGTCTCTAAAGTGTCAAGCTCACCCTCAAGCCACTCATAGGAATATTCAGGGAAAGTCTGACAGCTTCTCGGCTGAATAGTTGCACTGCCTACGATAAGCTCACCATCTCTTATTACAATAGGAATATTCTTTAAGATATGCGAAAACGCCTTTGCCCTGCGAGTAATAATCGGCAGATTTTCAGTCTGTTTATAAGACTCGGTAATAAGCACCGCACGGCTTGCTTCAACGCTTGGCATCTTGCGGAATAAATCTTCAATCAATTTATCTATTCTTGGTGATTTTTTTATTGGTTTAAAATTGAAATTTTTCATAGCTTATCAAGTTCCTCCCTTAAGTCTGAAAAAGTCTTGTCGGCAAAATTCCTTACCGGCGGCGGGCTTCCTGCAAAAGCGTAGCTTTTGCCCGATACCTTAAACATAGAAATATCATTCTCACTGTCGCCGAATGTGATTACATTATCTGCACCTATATTCAGCATATTTCTTAAAAACTCTACGGCTTTTCCTTTATTGGTATCTGCAGCTACAAACTCACTGAGTTCATATCCCGCATAACATTTTGAAAGTCCATCAATTTCTTTGATTTTCTGCGAAAAAAAGATTTTATAGATATTTTCGGGAATTTCTGCAACCTCTAAAACTCCTACCGCGTGATGCTTAAACATTTTCATCCACTCTCTGCCGCGCGCTCTGTTCTTATAATGAAGATAGGAGATACATTCGCCATAGGCAACCCACTCCTTATGCTTTGCAGCCTCCTGTAAAACTTTTTGTGGAATAGGATTTTCATAAATTATTTGATTTGCCTTGGTTATAAGCGCGCCGTCACAGCTTATTATGTAAATATCCTTAAAGCAGTCAAAATATTTTCTGAGGAGGTGAAGCGGTCTGCCGCTGGCCACCGCAAGCACTACATCTTTTGGCATATCATGAAACTTTTGAAGAACACGGCGGGTATGGCTTCTGTCATTTTTTCTGCGAATTGTCCCGTCAAAGTCACAAACAACCAGCCTTTTCATGCTACTCCTCCTTTTAATTTTATATTATATATTCACATTTTACAACAAAACAAAGAAAAAGTCAATACTAAAAACAAATAAAACAAACATTTTCAAAGATTTTTTTACAAAAAAGTGACCGTTACATATGTAACAGTCACTTAAAACAACATTTATTCAACTTCTGTGGGTTCTTCTTTTATTATTGTGACAACAGTTTTTTCAATTCTGTGGTCTACAACAGATAGAACATCTATCTTTAAATTGCCGATTTCCACGCTGAAGGTATCCCCGTCTGCAGGAATTGTCTCAAGTTTGCTCAACACAAGCCCTGCAAGCGTGTTGTAATCTCCCTCTTCTATCTCAATTCCAAGTTCTTCTTCGATGTCTTCAATTTCAGCAAGACCGTCTATCTGCCATATATCATCCGAGATTTTTATAATGTCGCTTTCCTCAACCTCAATCTCATCATACTCGCTGTAAAGCTCACCTACTATCTCCTCAATCAAATCCTCCTGAGTTACAAGTCCCTGAAATCCGCCGAACTCATCCATTACAACGCCCATATGTTCGTTTTCTTTCTGCATCTGGGACAAAAGCTCATCCGCTTTGATTGTATCGGGAATAAAATAAACCTCACGAAGTATCGTTTTTATGTCGGTTTCTCCGCTTAACAAAAATCTATAGAAATCACGGCTGTTTACAATGCCAACAACATCATCTATACTCTCTCCGCAGACAGGATATCGTGTATGGTTTGTCTCATCTATTACCTCTTTCCACTCTTCAAGACTGTCCTCAGCCCAAAGTATAGAAACTTCCGTTCTATGCGTCATTATCTCGCTGACCGGCTTATCGTCCATCTCAAAGATGTTGTGTATCATCTGCTTTTCATCGTCATCAATAGCGCCGCTTTCAGAACCGATGTCCACCATAAGACGAATCTCTTCTTCGGTAACTTCCTCTTCAACATCCTCGTCTTTAATGCCGAAAATTTTTGTAATCAACCGACTCACAGCTTCACAAAACGCCGTAAATGGGGTTGCAACAACATCTGCAAATTTAAGATACCACTTAAAGCCTTTGCTCAGTCTTTCTTCGTATTTTGCGCCTATCCGTCTTGGCACCATTACTATAATTATAGTATAACTTACCAAGATTATAACTGTGATCAGAACAAACGCAAGAATATGTATAAGCACTGTATTATGTGCCCATTCCATAAAACTTACCATTGGATTTTTCAAAAGAGCATAAAACAAAACTCCGATAAACAACAAAATCTTATTTGAGCAAAGTTCCAAAGCATCATCAGCTTCGCTTACCGATTTTGCCAAAGCATTTATAAATCCAACTAAAAATAAAATTACTAAAGCTACCAGCATAAGTTGCGGGGGCAACGAATCCACAGTAAATCAATTCCTTTCAAAATATATTATATGAATATTCAATTATTATTCAAGATAATCCTTAAGCTTTCTGCTTCTGCTTGGATGTCTCAGTTTTCTAAGCGCCTTTGCCTCAATCTGACGGATACGCTCTCTTGTTACATCAAATTCCTTACCTACCTCTTCAAGAGTGCGCGCTCTGCCGTCATCAAGACCAAATCTGAGTCTTAAAACCTTTTCTTCTCTTGGAGTTAAGGTACTTAAAACCTCCACAAGCTGTTCCTTTAAAAGTGTAAAGGTAGCAGCCTCTGACGGAGTCGGTGCATCCTCGTCCTGAATAAAGTCTCCAAGATGGCTGTCCTCTTCTTCACCAATAGGTGTTTCAAAGGAAACAGGCTCCTGTGCAATCTTCATTATCTCGCCTACCTTATCAACAGGCATATTAACTTCTTTTGCAATTTCTTCAGGCAGCGGGTCTCTGCCAAGTTCCTGAACAAGCTGTCTTGACGCTCTTACGAGCTTATTGATGGTTTCAACCATATGAACGGGAATACGGATAGTCCTTGCCTGATCCGCAATCGCTCTGGTTATCGCCTGTCTTATCCACCATGTTGCATAGGTAGAAAATTTATAGCCTTTGGTATAGTCAAACTTCTCAACGGCTTTAATAAGACCAAGGTTACCCTCTTGAATTAAGTCAAGGAAAAGCATACCTCTTCCCACATATCTTTTTGCAATACTTACAACAAGACGAAGGTTTGCTTCTGCCAGTTTCTTTTTAGCTGCTCTGTCACCCTCTGACATACGCTTTGCAAGCTCTGCTTCTTCTTCGCCCGAGAGCAAGTCTACCTTACCGATTTCCTTAAGATACATACGGACAGGGTCATCTATGCTGACAGAACTTGGAACGGACATATCCTCAAGCTCTTCCTTGGTAATTTCCATCTCCTCATCATCAAGGTCGATATCCTCATCATCCATTGTGCCTGCAATTTCAACGCCATGCTTCTCCAGATATTCAAACATTTTTTCAATCTGGTCTGCATCAAGCTCCAATTCCTCAAGTTTATCATTGACCTCTTTGTAGCTTAAAACACCCGTCTTTTTTCCCTGCTCCAAAAGATTTTGAAGAACCGTCTTACGGGTTGCTTTTTGCTGCTTTTTTTCTTCCGACATTATATGTTACCTCCATCTTTGTGTTTCTTTATTCCTTTTTTCAGCAACTTGTCAAGTTGCTCTAAATCTCCTGATTTCAGCATTGACTCCTGCTCTTTTCTGCTCTTTTCTCCAATCAAAATTTCAAGGGGCTGAACATACGCCTTTTTTCTGTCCTGAATGTTTTTATCGTCAAGCAAAATCTTTGCAACCTTTCCCTTAAGCGTATCGTCAAACTTATCTAAAATTTTATTTGTCTGGACTGTGCCCTCTGTTTCATACATCTCCCACAAAATCTCTGCAAGAGTTTTATGAATAGGCTCTGTAAAGCATTCAGGCGTTACTCCTGCTGAGCAAACTGCTTTAAAAATCACTTTATCGCAAATAAGATTTAATATAAGCTGTTCTGCATTATAAATTGCAGGATTTTCTTTGGCAAAGTCTGAGCTTTCCACCCTTCTTCTTCGATTTAACTGCTCTTCTTTGCGCTCCGCAGCATTTCTCATGTTTCGTTTAAGCCCTGCAACTACTGCGTTTAAGCTATCTATTGATACCCCCGATTTATCAGCAACCCTTTTAGCATAGATTTCATACTCGACGGGATTTTTTATCTCCGCCAGAACCTGAGCTGCTTTCTCGGTAAACTCTATCATTTCCTCCGCATCTTTAAATGTCGGTTTTTCGTCATCATTTACGCTATATTGTTTCTGAATTTCGTCAATTCTATACTCAACAAGCGGTTTTGCGCCCTCAATCAACACGCGAAACATATCTCCGCCTTTGGTTTTTACAAATTCGTCAGGGTCTTTACCCTCTGTTATTGTCAAAACCTTGGTTTTTATGCCTTGATTTGTCAAAATCTCGCCCGCTCTGAGTGTCGCCTTTTTACCCGCTTCGTCTGAGTCATAGCAAAGCACAGCTTTGCCGCCGTAGCGCCTGACAAGTTTTGCCTGCTCCTCAGTAAAAGCAGTGCCAAGAGATGCCACGGCGTTGGTTATTCCCGCCTGATGCAGAGATATTACATCCATATAACCCTCCATCAGGAGTAATCTTCCCGAACGGTCATTCTTTGCAAGGTTTAACCCAAACAGGTTGTCCTTCTTTTTAAATACAATGGTCTCGGGTGAATTTAAATATTTGCCCGTGTTAGCTTTGTCTTTCATAATTCTGCCGCCAAAGCCTATTACATTTCCCTGAACATTGATAATGGGAAACATAACCCGTCCGTCATAAAAGGCATCGTAATATGTGCCATTATCACGCATCTTGGCAAGTCCCGCCTCATATATGTCATGCTCTTTGTAGCCTTTTTCTTTTAAATAATCAATAAGGTTTGTCCATCCCTCAGGCGCATAACCTAAACCAAACATTTTAATAGTGGAATTTTTAATTCCTCTGTCTTTAAGGTATTTAAGGGCGTCTTTCCCCAAGTCGCCCGCAAGGTTCTGATAGAAATATCTCGCCGCCTCGCTGTTTATCTTATAAATAAGTTCTTTTTTATCAACATTGTTTTGCGGCTTTGAACCCTGTGAAAACTCAGGAACAGGGATTTTTGCACGGTCAGCTAAAAACCTTACGGCATCCATAAAATCCAGGTGCTCCGCCGCCTGAATAAAATGAATTACATTTCCGCCCGCTCCGCAGCCGAAGCAATGAAAAAGCTGTTTGTCGGGGGATATCGAAAGCGAGGGGGATTTTTTATCATTATGCAGCGGACAGAGTGCCGCAAAACGAGTGCCGACTCTTTTAACTTTTGCATATTCCGATATTACCTCGGTTATGTCATTTCTGTCTATAATCTCATCTATGAAATTTTGGAAATCTGCATCCGCCACACACTCACCCCCGTTTTTTATTTCGCAATAAATAAAGATTCGACATAAATCTATAATTTCCTTTTTATAAGTTCCAGAATTTCGGGATATAAATCTCAGAATATTTAGAGACGGCGTATCTGTCACTCATTCCGGCGATATAATCTCTTATAAGAGAATGAATGTCACTATTTTCCGCACTATTTGGAATAAGCTCAGGATTTTTAAGATACGCTTCATACAATCCCTGTATAATGCAATTTGCCTTTCTCTCCTCGATTTTAGGTTCTGATGATACATATACATTATCAAACAGAAATCGCCTCATACCCATCATTGCCTCATAGATTTCAGGATTCATAGCAATTTCACTTTTGTCATAAGACTCTGTTACTACCGCCCGTATCATAGTATTTATTCTCTCTGAATGCTTTTCTCCTAAAATATCGGTAAATTCCCTCGGTAAATCAGTCTCTGTAAGCACGCCTCCTCTTATGGCATCATCGATATCATGATTTATGTATGCAATTCTGTCAGAAAGTGCTACAACCTGCCCCTCAGGCGTAAACGCCTTTTGCTCTCCCGTGTGGCATAAAATTCCGTTTCGCACCTCCTGGGTAAGATTGAGTCCCCCTGACTTTTCAAGAACATCTACAACTCTTAAGCTATGCTCGTTATGCTTAAAGCCGTAAGGGCAAATGTTGCCAAGCGCTGTCTCACCTGCGTGCCCAAAGGGCGTATGTCCCAAATCATGCCCTAAGGCAATTGCTTCGGTCAAGTCCTCGTTAAGTCCAAGCGCTCTCGCTATGCTTCTGGCAATCTGGGAAACCTCCAATGTATGCGTAAGTCTCGTTCGGTAATGGTCACCCTCGGGAGACAAAAAGACTTGCGTCTTATGCTTTAATCTGCGAAAGGCTTTTGAATACATTATTCTGTCACGGTCACGCTGAAATTCCGTGCGTATTTCGCACTTCTCCTCTTTTCTTTGTCTGCCCCTGGTGTCAGCACTCTTTGTCGCATAGCTTGAGAGCGTCTGCCTTTCTCTTTCTTCAATTACTTGACGCGTATTCATAAAATCACCTTCTTATATCTATATCTTCTGCAAAAACTCTTTCTTTCCTTTTTATGTTGACAAATTTCCTGTTTTAATATAATCTTAATATATTAACAAAGTAAGGAGATTTTTATGAGATTGCCCGCACTTACACCACGGCTTTATACCATTTTTGAGCATATACCCCATTGCCGTTGCTTTGCAGACATAGGGACTGACCACGCATATCTTCCCGTTTTTATGTGTCTTAGCAAAAAGGCAGAGTGTGCCATTGCATCAGACATAAAAAAAGGCCCTCTGCTAAGGGCAGAAAAGACCGTTACTGATTACGCGGCAAACGATAAAATTTCTCTAAGGCTTGGTGCAGGACTTGATACACTAAAAAAAGACGAGGCTGACGCAGTCTCAATCGCGGGTATGGGCGGACTTATCATTGCCGAAATTTTAAAAGCGGGCATTGATAAACTGGGCTCTGCAAAAACGATTATCCTCCAGCCTATGACAGCCGTTTCTGAACTTCGTGAATTTCTTATAAATAACGGCTGGACTATTGAAGATGAATATCTTGCAAAGGAAGATATGAAAATTTATAACATATTATCTGTATCTTTGCCAAAGGGAAATAATGAAACTTATTCTCCCGTAGAGCTTTATCTTGGCAAACATCTGATAAAAAAGAGACCCGTGCACTTTGATGAATATCTAAACAAGCATATAAATAAACTTGAAAATATGATTGATGGACTTAAATCATCTGATTTACGAGAATCCAAAGAAAAGCTTGAAAATACTCTGACTCTTCTTTCTGAAATTAAAAAAATCCGATAAAGGAGTTTTACTATGTATAAAGTAAAAGATATAAAAAACGCTATAGAAAAACTTGCTCCCTGTTCCCTGGCAGAAGAATGGGACAATGTAGGGCTTATGGTTGGCGATGCTGAGCAATATGTTAATACTGTCTTTATCTGCCTTGATGTAACGGCAGAAAATGTGCAAAAGGCAATAGATTGTGATGCAGATTTGATTATCTCGCATCATCCTCTTATTTTTACACCACTAAAGCATATTTTAGACACCGATGTATCGGGCAACATAATATCAACACTTATCCGCAATAACATTTCTGTATACTCAGCCCATACAAACCTTGATAACGCAGACGGCGGCATGAATGATGTTCTTGCTGACAAACTTGGTCTTTCAGATATTCGCCACTTTACAGAAGACGAATGCCAAAACTCCTCTTCAATCGGAAGAGTAGGAGAGCTTGAAACTTCCATTGAACTTGCCGACTTTAAGGATTTTGTAAAAAATGTTTTGGGGTGCCGCTCCATTCGCTATGTAGGCTCACCTGACGAAATGGTCAAAACTGTGGCTGTTTGCAGCGGTGCAGGCGGTGACGGGATATATTCTGCGTATAACGCAGGCGCAGATGTATATGTAACATCAGATGTCCGCCATCACGAGGCACAGCTTGCGTATGAGCTTGGGCTTAATCTGATTGATGCGGGACATTTTGAAACCGAGAACACAATATGTGAATTTATGAAAGACTATTTACAAGAAGTTCTCCCTGACCTTAATATCGTTTCATCAGATGCAGAACCCTACTTTAAATAAGCGATGCTATATATATGAGCAAAGCTGCTATCACGCTTTGGGTCAGCTTTCCTAATATATATGGTTTAAGTGATAATCCTGCGCTTTTTACGACAGCTGCAACCTGTGCCATAACAGATATCCCCGAAAATGCAATAAATCCTGCAATAATGGGCAGCATATTCATATTAAACACACTAAAAATTTCTTTCAGACCCCCCGTTATTTCAAGGAAGGAATATATGTATTTTCTAAAAGCTGTATCAGGAAGAACCGCTGTAAAGACTGCAAAAACCACTATAAAACCACAAATTAAAAGCATTGTATCCACCGAGTTTGAAACCGCCTCCCCAATATCGGGGAGAGCGGTTTTTATATTATCCTTATCTCTTGCAGGCGGCAAACATCTTTTTCCGTCCTCTGTGCCATAATTTTTAAACAACATTCCGCAAATCAGCGCCGACAGAATATGGGTAATATATAGTAAGACACCAATCCTGAAATCGTTTGCCATTTTTACACCTATTGCCCCGATAACAAACATAGGCCCTGAATTATTACAAAAGGTCAAAAGCCGCTCCGCCTCGCATTTGGTACATTCTCCCGACTTATAAAGCGACGCGGCACAGACTGCTCCTACAGGATACCCGCTGACAAATCCCAGTACCATAGCAAGCGCCCCCGAGCCCGAAACTCCAAACAGAGGCTTCATAAATTTTGAAAGACATCTGCTCATAATCCTTGCAACGCCCAGGGCTACGAACATATTGCCGCAGAATATAAACGGAAACAAGGATGGAATTACCGTGCCGCCGCACAGCTTAAGCGCATTTTCTCCTGCATTTATACAAGCGGTAGGGGAAATAACCATAGCAGTCGCCATATATATTATAAGAATTATCATTATATACCTTTTAAGCATATTAACTCCCCCCTTTTTATTTGTGTATTCAAAGCCATCTAAACTTATTCATTTTTAAAGGGAAGAGCGCATAAAAATAACTGTAATGACACTCAGACGAATACAATAATAAAAGCCACCTTAAGCGGCATATTTTGAGTTATCGTCTTTAAAAGGAATGATTATAATGTCAATTAAAGAAAAAATTGCAGACGCAGTTGATTTTTCAAAGGATATTATCCTTGACTCTTCGCTTATGAAAATGACAGGCAATCGTGAATTAATTATAGAAAATTACAAAGGAATACTCGAATACAGCGATTCTGTCATCAGAATAAAAGCAAAACCAAAAACCATAAAATTAAGCGGTGCAAATCTTGAGTTTAAAACAATTACCGATGAGGTTCTCTTAATATCAGGTAAGTTTTCGCAAATCGCATTCACGGAGGACTGATATGAAAACCCCAAAATTCTTTCATTTTATAAAAGGTTATTTGACCCTGCGTGCCGACGGTCCATTTTGCGAAAGGCTTTTAAACATCTGTATGCACAGGGGTATGCCTATATGGGATATAAAACACCTAGGCAACAGCCGTGTTGTTTTTAAAACAGACATAACATCGTTTTTGAAAATCCGTACTCCCGCACGCCGCACCAAAAGCCATGTAAGAATTTTAAAACGCCACGGTCTGCCCTTTGTTATGCACAGATATCGCAAAAGGCGTCTGCTCCTTATATCTCTTATCCCCGTTTTGATATTTTTCTGGTATACCTCAACCCACATTGTAGGGATAACAGTTTTCGGAAACAATCGCATTGATACAAATACCATAATATCTGCATTATCAGAATGCGGTCTCTCAAAGGGAACCAAAACTTCCTCCATTAGTCCTGACCACATACGCAACAATATGATGCGAAAAATAGATGACCTTGCCTGGATTGGAATAAATGCAAACGGCGGGAGGGTTTATATAGAGGTTGTAGAAAGACTTGAAAAAGATAAGGGAGTAGAAAATGACGGGATTGCCTGCAACTTAGTGGCGTCAAAGGACGGCGAAATTGAACGCTTTGAGATAAGAGAAGGACAACAAATTGTTAAAATCGGCTCCGGTGTCTTGGCGGGTGATGTTTTAGTCAGCGGAATTGTTGATGATACCACTAACGGATTTCGTTATGTAAAAGCGAGGGGCGAGGTTTTTGCCAGGACAAAGAGTACGCTCTCGCGGTCATTTGAGATTGAAAATGGCAACCCAAACGAAACCGCCATGAATAAGGCAACGGAATTGATTGCTGAGCTTAAAGCTACTCTTTCAGAAGATGTCGAACTTATATTCGAAGACTACTCCTACACCATAACTGAGCATAACAAAGTCGAGGTTTTTTTAGAAGTTATCTGCCGCGAAAATATTGCGGTAGAATCTGTTATAGAAAAAGCTCTTCCTGAATAAATATCATATCTTTACAAAAGATAGTTTTATATGATATAATCGACCAAGAAGAATTTTACAGGAAGGTTTTTATATGAGAGAACTTATAAAACTGTTTTTGGTTTTTGCAAAAATTGGCTCTGTCACATTTGGCGGCGGCTACGCAATGCTACCCATTCTGCAGCGTGAAGTCGTTGCAAAATATGGCTGGGCAACTGACGAAGAACTTATGGATTACTACGCTATCGGTCAATGCACCCCCGGAATAATTGCCGTAAACACTGCAACCTTTATAGGCTACAAAAACAAGGGTATCCCCGGCGGAATTATTGCAACGCTTGGCGTTGTCTTTCCGTCCGTTGTAATTATCTCGATAATTGCGGCATTTGTGACAAATTTTGCAGATATCCCCGTAGTTAAATACGCTTTTAACGGAATACGCGTATGCGTTTGCGTTCTTATTTTAAATGCCGTTACAAAGCTTGCAAAAGGTTCGCTTGTTGACAAGTGGTCGTATATGATATTCGGCATAGTTTTTATTCTTGCTTTTGTTTTTGATGTATCTTCCGCTCTGCTTGTTGTTCTGGCAGGTTTAATAGGATACCTTATCAAAAGATTCGTTAAGGAGGAAAATAAAGATGTTGTTGATTGATTTGTTTTTCTCCTTTTTTAAAATCGGTCTTTTTGCGGTAGGCGGTGGACTTGCAACACTCCCGTTTTTATATGAGCTTGCAAATTCTCACGACTGGATATCTGTCTCAGATATCTCAAACCTTGTGGCAATTTCAGAGTCCACACCCGGACCTCTTGGCGTAAATATGGCAAGTTATGTAGGATTTCTCCAGTCGGGCGTTATAGGTTCGGCTATTGCAACTCTGGGGCTTATTGCACCATCCATAATTATAATTATTGTAGTTGCACAATTTCTAAAAAAATTCAAAGAAAGCAAAATCGTTAAAAATGTTTTCTACGGTCTTCGTGCCGCATCCTGTGCTTTAATTGCTGTTGCAGGACTTTCAGTTGCAAGACTTGCTTTCTTTGGCGAAAAAATAAGTGACTTTTTCTGGCAGGGGGCGCTTCTTGCAGTCGCGCTATATATTGCCGCAAAAAATTTAAAATGGCATCCTATTGTATTTATTCTGATATCCGCAATTATAGGAATTATATTCAAATTTGAAATTTAAAAAGAAGTCACTTATGTGACTGCTTTTTATCTTATCTGTCCGTCTCCATAGATTATATATTTAGTGGTAGTAAGTGCCTCAAGTCCCATTGGACCTCTTGCGTGAATTTTCTGAGTGCTTATTCCAATCTCTGCACCAAATCCAAATTCAAATCCATCTGTAAATCTTGTAGAAGCATTTACATATACAGCTGCTGCATCAATCTCCTCTAAAAACCGTTGTGATGCCTGATAGTCGTTTGTAATAATTGCTTCGCTGTGACGGCTGTTATATTTGTTTATATGGCTTACTGCCTCATCAAAGGAGTCAACCACTTTTATGCCGATTTTCAGGTCCAGATATTCTTCTTTCCAATCCTGTTCTGTCGCAGGGATTGCATCCTCAAAAAATACACATACCTTTTCATCACCGACTATCTCAACGCCTCTTGATGTAAATTCAGGGATAATAATCTTTAAAAATTCGTCCGCTATATCTTTATGAATAAGCAGCTTTTCCTCCGCATTACAAACAGACGGTCTTTGAGTTTTTGCATTTATCACAATATTTTTTGCCATATCAAGGTCGGCTGTTTTATCAACATATACATGGCAGTTACCTGTGCCCGTCTCAATTGCAGGAACTGTTGCATTTTCCACAACTGCACGGATTAGCCCCGCTCCTCCTCTTGGGATAATTACATCAAGATAATCATTAAGCCTCATAAGTGCAGTTGCCGATTCTCTGCTTGTATTCTCGATTAAATTTATAAATCCCTCAGGCAGTCCGCATTTCAATCCTGCATCCTGCATAACTTTAGTTATTGCAATGTTTGAAAATATCGCTTCTTTACCGCCGCGAAGTATCACTGAGTTGCCCGACTTTAAGCAAAGACCTGCCGCGTCTGCCGTAACATTGGGTCGAGCCTCATAAATTATGCCGATAACCCCAAGCGGAACACGCATTTTGCCTATTTTAAGACCGTTAGGACGCTTAATTTGACTTATTACCTCGCCGATTGGATCAGGCAGATTTGCAATCTGCTCTATCCCCTCAGCCATAGCAAATATTCTGTCACGATTAAGCATAAGTCTGTCTATAATCCCCTCTTTCATATTATTTCTTCTGCCATTTTCAATATCCCTGACATTTTCTGAAATAATATAGTCGCACTTTTCTCTTAAAGCCGCCGCTATCTCCAAAAGTGCCCTGTTTTTATCGTGTGCTGAAAGAGAAGCAAGTATATATGACGCTTGCTTTGCTTTTTTTCCCTTTTCGATAAGTTCCTGCATAAAATCACCTGCTATTTACAAAAATTCTCCACATAGTTTTCTATGGCATCCTGAATAACCTTAACTGCCGCTTTTCTGTCGCTTACCTCATCAACGGCAGTCTCTTTATGCTCCAGATTCTTATATACAGAGAAGAAGTGCCTCATCTCCTCAAATATATGCTTTGGCAGTTGGTCAATATCCGTATACATATTGTAGTTGGGGTCATCAAAAGGAATTGCTATGATTTTTTCATCGTATCTGCCATTATCAATCATAGAAATTACACCGATTGGATATGCCCGCACCAAGGTCATAGGTTCAAGAGGCTCTGCACATAACAATAGTACATCAAGCGGGTCGCCGTCATCCCCGAATGTTCGGGGAATAAATCCGTAATTTGCAGGATAGTGAGTCGAGGTATACAAAATTCTGTCAAGCATAATGTAGCCTGTTTCCTTATCAAGCTCATACTTCTTTTTACTGCCCTTGGATATCTCGATAACACAGACAAAGTCCTCTGTGTTAATTCTCTTTGGCGATATATCGTGCCATATGTTTGACATAAAAACCCCTCCGCTTATTTAGAAAATATCATTCTGATTGATAACTGATATATTAGCGCTTGTCAGTGCCTCAGTTGCCTTTTCGTTATTATCAACTCTGAAAATCATATATGCCGCATCCTTTACATTTGACATAAAAGCATAGGTATATTCAACGCTTACATTCGCATTAGACAAAACCTCTAAAATTGCAGCCATACTTCCTGGAGTGTCCTCAAGGGCAACCGCAAGAACAGATGTGGCAGTAACCGTATAACCCTCATTTCTTAAAGTATCACGCGCATTATCTGGGTCATCGGTGATAATTCTCAGTATTCCAAACTCCTGAGTGTCTGCAATTGAAAGCGCCTTAAGATTGATTTTGCTCTCTGCTATAAATTTTGTAACCTCAGCAAGCGAACCTTTTTTATTTTCTATAAATATGGAAATCTGTTTAACGCTCATTCTATTACCCCTCTTTCTTAATATAACTTTCTCTTATCTACAACTCTTACAGCCTTACCCTCGCTTCTTGTAATGCTCTTTGGCGGAACAAGGTGCATTTTGGGGTTAATTCCAAGCATAGTCTTAACCGCAGCGGCAAGCTGTTTTTCCTTTGCTGCAATTTCCTTAACTGTGTCTGAGAAGTTATCAGAATTAAGCTCTACATATACATCAAGAGTGTCCGTATTATTCTCGCGGTCAACCTCTATACGATAATTAGAAGAATATCCCTGTTCTAAAAGAACGGTCTCTATCTGTGACGGGAATACATTAACGCCTCTTATAATAAGCATATCATCACTTCTGCCCATAGGCTTTGTCATTTTAACAAATGTTCTTCCGCAAGAACACTTTTCACGGGTGAGCACACATATATCTCTCGTTCTGTATCTGAGAAGCGGGAATGCCTCTTTATCAATGCTTGTTAAAACAAGCTCTCCCTTACTTCCCTCGGGAAGAACCTCGCCTGTATCAGGATCTATGATTTCTGCAATATAGTGGTCCTCGTTGATGTGCATACCCGCCTGTGCTTCACACTCAAAAGAAACACCGGGACCTGCAAGCTCTGTAAGGCCATAAATATCGTAGGCTTTAATGCCGAGAGAATTTTCTATATCACGGCGCATTTCATCTGTCCACGCTTCTGCTCCGAATATGCCGGCCTTTAATGAAATATCATCCTTTGTATAACCCATTTCCTTTAAAGTTTCTGCAATATATGCAGCATAAGATGGCGTGCAACAGATAATGGTTGATTTAAGGTCAAGCATAAACTGAATTTGTCTCTCGGTATTTCCCGATGACATAGGAAGTGTGAGACATCCTACCTTATGCGAACCGCCGTTTAACCCGGGACCGCCTGTAAACAGACCATAGCCGTAGCAAACCTGACAAACATCGTCCTTTGTTCCACCGACCGCCATAATGGCTCTTGCACAGCAATCCTCCCATATATCAATATCGTGCTGGGTATAAAAAGCAACAACTCTTTTTCCCGTTGTGCCGCTTGTTGACTGAATTCTAACACAATCAGAAAGAGGTCTTGCCATAAGTCCGTATGGATATGCCTCGCGCAAATCTGACTTTGTCAGAAAAGGCAGTTTATGTAAATCGTCTATCGATTTTATATCATCGGGAGTTATCCCCTTTTTATCCATAAGATCACGATAGTACTTTACATTTTCGTACACATTCTTTACCTGCTTAATGAGCAGCTCACTTTGAAGCTCTTTGATTTTTTCTACAGGCATTGTCTCTATTTCTTTCTGGTAATAGCTTGCCATCTTTATCATTCCCCTCAAAATATAATACGATTATTATACAATACTCTTTTTAAAAACACAATAGGCTTTTACAAAAAGGCTCCCTCAGGAGCCTTTTAAATTAGATATTCATTTTTTCAAGAAGCATCTTAGCGCAGTCAATTTGGTTTGGAATGTTGCCATTCTCATCACGAACGCGCCAGATGTCAGGTGTAATCTCATCAGCTACATACATCTTACCATCTTCGTCGTAACCTACTTCAATCTTAAAGTCAAGCAATGTAAGATTGAGCTCTGCAAGCTCCTTCTTTAAAACTTCACCTACGCGAACAAGGATACCAAGAGCCTCATCATACTGACCTTCTTTTAAAAGACCTTTCATAATGCAGATGCGTTCACTGATAAGCGGGTCGCCCTGAATATCGTCTTTAAGTGTAACTTCGGTATAAGGAGGATTGAAAACAATACCCTCTTCAAGAGTAAATCTGCGGCACATACTGCCTGCAGTAAAATAACGCAAAACAAATTCGAGCTTTGGAACTGTAAGCTGACGAACCTGCATAAGGCCTTTTTCGATATCTGAACCTAAGTAGTGAGTAGGGATACCATTCTTCTCCATAAGCTCAAAGAAGTACTTAGAGATGGTAAGACCAATCTTACCCTTACCCTCAACGCTGCCGCCAACGCTGTTAGAGCCCGGATCAAATACGCCGTTTTCGCCGGTTGCATCATCTTTGAAGAAGAGATTTACAATCTTGTTTTCTTCATCCAAAAGAACATTTTTTGTTTTTCCTGTGTAAAGTGTTTTCATTTTCTCTGTCTCCTTATTCTATATAGATTTTGTTTTTTGCCCTAAAACCCTTTAATAATATCATAAAAAGCAAAACAATTCAAGTATTTAGAGTAAATTTTTTTGATAATTTTTGTATTTTTTTCACATTTAATGACAAAAATAACCCTATCATTATAAACGATAAGGTTATTTTATCTTTATTAAGCATCTTAACAATCAGATTTTATTCAAACAATGGTGTCGAAAAATAGCGTTCTGCGGTGTCGGGAAGGATGGTTACAACAGTTTTACCCTTGCCAAGCTTTTTGGCAAGTTTTATAGCCGCTGCAACATTGGTACCGCTGCTTATTCCGCACATAATTCCCTCTTTTGAGGCAAGTTCTTTTGATGCTTTTATTGCCTCTTCGTCCTTTATGACGCATATATCATCAAATATATCGCAATTTAAAATTTCAGGAATAAGACCATCTCCTATCCCCATCTGAATATGCGTGCCGATAGAACCGCCCGACAAAATCGCTGCATTCTCGGGTTCTACTGCCCAGATAGTAATATCAGGATTAGCCGCCTTTAAAACTTCGCCTATGCCCGTGATTGTACCGCCTGTTCCTATTCCCGAACAAAAACCATCTATGGGACCGCCCACCTGCTCAAGTATCTCCTTTGCAGTCTGGTTGCGCTGAGCATCAGGGTTTGCCGGATTTTCAAATTGCTGAGGAACAAACACATTTGGGTTCTCTGCTTTCATCTTCATTGCAAGATTTAAACATTCCTCAATACACGCCCCTATGTTGCCCCCATCATGTACCAGAATAACTTCTGCTCCATAATGTTCAACAAGTAATCTTCGCTCCCGGCTCACAGAATCGGGCATAATAATTTTGGTTTTGTACCCACGAACCGCTCCAACAAGGGCAAGTCCTATTCCCTGATTTCCGCTGGTTGGTTCTACAATTATTGTATTCTGATTTATAAGGCCGCTTTTCTCTGCCTCTAAAATCATATTATACGCCGTACGGGTCTTGATAGAACCACCCACATTGAGCCCCTCAAACTTAACAAGAATATCCGCAGAATCAGGCAGAGCAATGCGGGAAAGGCGAATGATTGGCGTATTGCCGATTGCCTCAAGAATGCTATTACAAATCATCAAATCATTCCTCACTAAAATCTTTTGTACTATTATATTCTGAAAATCAAATATTGTTATTGTCTTACAAAGTTAAATACATAACACTCGGGAAGATACTCAGGCTGATACATCTTAACCGTATTATAGTCCTCAGACCATTCAAGCTGATATATACCAGAACCAAAATTGCCCTCAAATGTGAAAACTCTGTCAGAAACCTTGTTCAGCTTATATTTTCCACCATTGAAATTTCTGGGCACAAAAGGCTCTACCGTCCAGCCTTCGCCCTGATAGGTAACCGTGATATATGTATATTCGTCCTCCTTATAAAATCCCGTATAATCCGCCATCGACTGAGGTTCATAACCAACTGTATCCTTATAGGTTCCCTGACTTATAAACACATAGTCATCTTTCCCCATGCCGTAAAAGACTACAGCTTTTCCGCAATAGTTGGCAATCAAGATATTTTCTTCATACATTTCATCGTATACTTCTTCTGCCTCACCAAACACACTCTTTATCTGCGCAAATGTAATTGTCTCGGGACAATTGAAAAGTAAATTTTCAAGAGTTATAAAAAGTGATGATGCATAATCGCTCTTTTGCGGAACATCGTCAATTCCCAATCTGCCATAGCCTGCCATAAATCCATTTCCATAATCGACAGTTCCAAATTCGCCTGAGTATACTCCGTCATTACCGCACTTAGCATCAATGAATTCCTTCGTCATTCCCATAAATGAAGGGTATTTTGTATTGATATAGATTTCACTTCCGTTTGCCTCGGGATATTCATAAGGCTCGCTTGTAAAAACTTCAATGATATCCTCTTCTTCGTTATAATCTACATTGAAATCTATTGCACTTGCCAAATCCCTGAGTTTAAAGAAATTATTATCGGCAATATTGTAAGCGTTAAGAAGAATTTCGATGCCGTCTTTATAAATAACCACATCGGATTTTACAGGCGTAACATTTTCAATCTTTTCAGTTGTTATGCTCTCATTTGTTGAATAATCAGCATCTGAAAGTAACTCAATAGCCTGTTTTTCTTCATTCCACAGCACATCAAAATGCGCATCAGTGCCCGTTAAAACATTTGCAATATCTCTTAACTTAAAATAGTTGTTGTCGTTGATATTATACGCAACAAGAATTTTTTCTTTGCCATCTATGTTAATCTTTACACCATCTGATTTCTGCGCAAAACACGAAGCAGGCCCCAACACCATAAGTATAGTTAATGCTACTGCCAATATTCTCCTCATTGTAAATCCTCCTAAATATATAAAATCGGTAACTCGAGTCTACCATATATTTCTGCTAAAGTCAACAATATTAAAAATGCAGACAGCCAAACTGACTGTCTGCAATATGATTTTTACTCCCACTCTAACTTGACTTGTGTTTCATAGGTGTTATAGGGTGCTTTTGGTGTTATTTTAGGTAAGTTTTTGATACCATTTTCCACCATTTTCACCATTCCACAAGGAAAGTGTTGTCAAAAGTGTTGTCAAGTGTTGTCAGCACTTTTTTGATTATTCTATGTGAATAATATCAAGTGCC
>JAZNPN010000004.1:0-1670 GCA_045589715.1 Clostridia bacterium
CCTTTTTGCATCATAGTCATCCTCTCCCGTCAGCGATGATGCAATCACTACCTTATGTTTATCTAAATCAGCAAATCCTCCCGTTACGCCGCAAAGTATATTGTTGTTTATCATTGTCTTAACACTTGATACTGTACCTAATAATGCAGACCGAGAATTTTTGTACTCATATCCCGAAAAAATGTGCAAATTCTGCCAAACTGTGCGCACAAACAAAACTCTTGCGAAAAAATGTATAATCTGCGATAATATTGGCTTTGATATCTGCGACGAAACAAGAAAACCATATATATACGAGTGCCATATGTCAATCACAGAGGCAATAGCACCGATATATTCCAATGACATTAAAATAGGGTATCTTATGTTCGGTCAGATTTTAAATACCGACCGCAAAAGGCTTTACGAAACAGCACGGCTTGTCGCAGAAAATTATAATCTTAAATTCTCAGATGCAATGATTTCTGAAATGACCATTGCAGACGACTCTTATATAAATTCTGCAGTAAATATGATGGCAATGTGCGCAAATTACCTTTACACCAACGAAATTATCCGCAACAACCCGAACATTTTAGCCTATCAGCTTAGAGAATATATTCGCTCACATCTTAAAAATGATATATCCATTAATTCTATATGCCGTCATTTTTATATTTCACAAACCAAACTGTATAAGATTTCAAAAAAAAATTTTAAAATGGGAATATCTGATTACATACGAACACAGCGAATACAGGAGGCAAAAAAGCTCATAGAAAATACAGAGGATTCCATATCGCAGATAGCACTCTCAGTAGGAATAAAAGACACCAATTATTTTATACGGATATTTAAACAATCGGAAGGGGTAACCCCCCTGCAATACAGAAAGAAATACCTTTCAAATAATTTGTAGCATAAAAAAACGGCTCATATGAGCCGTTTTTTATATTGTTTTAATCAACACATCGCTTATACTGCGTTTGGGCACACAGAGGGTTTCTTCATCTAAATAATACTTTATGCTGTCTGTGACCTCTTCTTCTTTAGGACTTTCCTTAGGATATCCGAGTGCGACAACGCAGGAAATCTCAAGCGTATCTTGTATTTTAAGAAGCTCTTTAAGTCTTGATCTTTCAACTGACCCTATCCAGCAGGCACCCACATTGTCAGAAAGCGCTGCCAGAATTATGTTTTCTATCGCTGCCCCAACATCTAACTCGCCACCGTTTGAGCATATGTCCTTATCAACACATACAACAATATACGCAGTTGGCATTTCCCCTTCTTTTGGCGCGTAGTCTTTGAGATATCCCGCCCATTTAAGTAAAGGAAAGACTTTTTCTGTCATTTCAGCGCTTTGCACCGCAATATATTTAAGCGGCTGCAAATTCGCCGCCGACGGCGCCACTCTCCCTGCATCAATATAAGTTTCAAGCTGGTCTTTAGTCAGTGGTGTCTGGTCAAACTTTCTTATTGTGCGCCTTGACTTTATAAATTCTATAATATCCATTTTATCACCTCGATTTAAGTATAACATAAAAAAGTAAATAAGACAATCTTCTTTAAGAAGATTGTCCTTTTGGAGCTGGTGATGGGACTCGAACCCGCAACCTGCTGATTACAAATCAGCTGCTCTGCCAATTGAGCTACACCAGCATCAACGACTATTAGGATATCATATTTTT
>JAZNPN010000005.1:0-27552 GCA_045589715.1 Clostridia bacterium
ATAAAGTAAACTTTTATAAAGAGGTGAACAAAAGTGGCTTATACAATTAACGATGATTGCATTATGTGTGGTGCATGTGCAGGTGAGTGTCCTGTAGGTTGCATCTCTGAGGGTGACGGCAAGTACGAAATCAATGCTGATGAGTGCATTGAATGTGGTGCTTGTGCAGGTGTATGTCCCGTTGACGCTCCTCAGGCGTAACATAAGAATTAGTAGAGCGGTGTCAAAAGACACCGCTTTATTTTTAAGGTGATTTTATGGATAGAAAAATATTTTTAGACGGAATATCGGTATTAGGTGGCGAAATTTCAGCTATACAGACAGAACAATTTGCAAAATATTCAAGTATGCTCGTTGAGTGGAACGAGAAAATGAACCTAACCGCTGTAACGGATGATGAGGGCATTTCTGTTAAGCATTTTTTAGATAGTATTCTGCCCCTTTATCATATTGATTTTGCGGGAATAAAAAATATCGCAGACATTGGCACAGGAGCGGGTTTCCCCGGACTTCCAATCAAAATTATGCGGCCTGATATAAGCCTTACGCTAATTGATTCTTTGAATAAAAGAATAAACTTTTTAAACGAGGTTACAGAAGAATTAGAGCTTAAAGATGTGACCTGTATTCACGGCAGAGCCGAAGAGTGCGGTCATAAAAAAGAGCTTAGAGAAAAGTTTGATGCAGTTGTTTCAAGAGCGGTTGCTAATATGACGATGCTCGCAGAATTTTGTCTTCCCTTTGTAAAGAAAGGCGGATTATTTATTGCATTAAAGGCGGAAAATTCAGAGGAAGAATTAAAAGAAGCAAAAGCGATGATTGGAAATCTTGGCGGTGAGGTGAGAGATGTAATATCGGCAAAACTTCCTATGAGCGATATAATAAGAACATTTATTGTGATTGAGAAGGTAAAAGAAACGCCGAAAACCTTTCCCCGCAGAGCAGATAAAATAAAAAAAGCAATGAAAAAAGCTCCCAATGTATAGGGAGCTTTTCAAATTGAAAGTTGAAAATTTGAGTGCTGTCAAAATCTTTGATTTTGGACACAGCGCTCGAAAAACGGCAGTCGGGGCGGTTCACGACACCTCAGAGTGGCCTCTCTTACCTTTCGGGCAATTCACATTTACTGCCCGTTTTTTATTCTTCGCTGTTTCCCGTTGGCAGATAATCGTGGGGATTTACTATTTCTTCATTAAGGCTCATTTCAAAATGCAGGTGCGGCGGCTCTGCAACCTCCGCGGCAGCTGTGCTGCCGACCTTTCCTATAATCCCGCCTCTTGCAACGGCGTCACCCTCTGCTATAACGAGATTATCAACTAAATTAGAATATATGGAGCGCAGACCGTCTTTATGCAGAATTATAACGGTTGTGCCATACATACCATTGTCCGTTATCGCCTCAACAGTGCCCTCAAAAACCGCTACAACATCATCGCCTTCGTTTGCTGCAAAGTCGATGCCGTTGTGGGTTCTGAAGTCTTGCATAGTCTCTGAGTAAACAAGCTCTTCGCCTGAATAATCCTTTATTACAGAGCCATTAACGGGCATAATAAAAGTGTCATTTTCAGGTGCTGAAACCTCAGGGGCGGGCTCTTCGGTGTTCATTGTGGGCACAGATTCTTCATAGTCAGGGGTTTCAGGGTCTAAAACCTCTTTTGTTGCGCTTTCCCATGCCGACATATCAATATTATTGGCGGTCTCTATAACTTCATCTTTTGGTAAAAAGACGGAAGTCATAATGACTGCGACCAAGATGGCGGCAAGACTTGCAAGACCCGTTACAATCAGGGTTTTTGGTTCAAGTACAGAATTTTGTTTTTTTGTTTTTCGACTCACTTATATCACCTCAAGAGGTATTATGGTAAACTTTAGAAAAAAATATACCCCATTATTTGTGGTTATAAAGATAAGCAGGCAGGGAATAATATAGTAATCAGTGATGGAAAAAATTTAACATTATGTTAATTATTGAAAATCAGCTTGTGTTTTCATAAAATATGTGCTATAATTTAAAATTGAATTTATGTTAGTTTATTCATTATGTAGCTTTAGGAGGATACAAAGTGAAACGATATTTAAAGGGTGTAGGATTTTATCTGATACTTTTTGCAGTAATTGTGGGAATATTCTCTTTAACATCTTCGCCGACTCTGGAACAAAATGAAATATATTCTGATTTGATTGTAAAAATTCAGAATGGTGAAGTAGATGAGATTTCAATAGTAGACAATGTTGCAGAAGTAACTTTAAAAAACGGCAAAACTCTTGAGGTTGAAGTTCCAAGTTACTCTGTTTTAAGAGAAGATGCAGGAATTAAAATGCAGGAGCAGATAAGCGATGGTGAGTTAAAAGTTGAGACACCTCTCCCCTATTCTCCGCCGTGGTGGATTACATTCCTGCCGACATTACTCATTTTTGTTGTGTTTGGTGTGTTCTGGTTTGTTGCTATGCGTCAGGCAGGCGGCGGCCATAGTATGTCAAACTTCGGAAAGAGCAAGGCAAAGGTATCTCTTGGCGGCAAAACCAACAAAACCTTTGAAGATGTTGCGGGCGCAGACGAGGAAAAGGAAGAACTTGCAGAAATTGTAGAATTTTTAAAGGCTCCTGAAAAATTCCGTGCTCTTGGCGCAAGAATTCCAAAAGGCGTACTTTTGGTTGGCCCTCCGGGAACGGGTAAGACCCTGCTTGCAAAGGCAGTAGCGGGCGAGGCGGGAGTTCCGTTTTTCTCGATATCGGGTTCTGACTTTGTGGAAATGTTCGTAGGTGTAGGTGCTTCCCGTGTTCGTGACTTATTTGAAACTGCGAAGAAAAACTCACCTTGTATCATATTTATAGATGAAATCGATGCCGTGGGTCGTCACAGAGGCGCAGGCCTTGGCGGCGGTCACGACGAAAGAGAGCAGACTCTTAACCAGCTTCTTGTTGAAATGGATGGCTTTGGTGAAAATGAGGGTGTAATTATCATAGCGGCAACTAACCGTCCCGATATATTAGACCCTGCACTCTTAAGACCCGGCAGATTTGACAGACAGGTAGTAGTTGACGCCCCCGATGTTGTTGGCAGAGAGGCAGTGTTAAAGGTCCATGCAAAGGGAAAGCCGCTTGCATCTGATGTTGATTTGTCAGTTCTTGCAAGGACAACTATCGGATTTTCGGGTGCAGACCTTGAAAATCTTATGAATGAGGCGGCTCTTCTTGCGGCTCGCTTTGGAAATAAAGAAATCAGTATGGCAAACCTTGAAGAAGCCATTATGAAGGTAGTAGCGGGTCCTGAGAAAAAGTCCCGTAAGGTAACAGAAAGAGAGAGAAATCTTACCGCTTACCACGAGGCGGGTCACGCAGTTGTATCAAAGATGCTGCCGACTCAGGACAGAGTACATCAGGTTTCTATTATCCCAAGAGGAAGAGCGGGCGGATATACGCTGTCGCTTCCTAAAGAGGATACTTTCTTTAATTCAAAGACAGAGATGCTTGAGGAAATCGTTTCACTCCTTGGTGGCCGTGCGGCAGAACAACTTGCTATCCACGATATAAGCACGGGCGCTTCAAATGATATAGAGCGTGCTACCAATATTGCAAAGGCTATGGTTACCAAGTATGGTATGAGCGAAAAACTCGGCACAAGAGTATTCGGCGGGCAGAATGATGAAGTGTTCCTTGGCCGTGACTATGGTCATACTATAGATTACAGTCAGGAAACTGCAGCGAAGATTGACAGCGAAATTAAAGATATAATTGACAGCTGTTACAAGCGTTGTGAGACGATTCTTTCTGAAAACCGCGATAAGCTGGACGCTGTTGCAAAGCTTCTCTTAGAGAAAGAAAAAATTGAGGGTGACGAATTTGACGCACTCTTTGTTGAAAATATTGAGGTAAAAGAGGAGGAGTAATCCTCCTCTTTTTAAAAGGATGATGTTATGATTACCATTGAGGCAAACGCCAAGATAAATCTATCGCTTGATGTTTTAAGAAGACGGGAGAATGGATATCACGATGTTGAGCTGATTTTTAATGAAATTTCGCTCTCGGATACAATAAGTACAGAACTTCGTGATGATGGAGAAATATTTTTAACCTGTGATGACAAAACGCTTCCAACTGATGAGAATAATATTGCATATCGTGCAGCCGCCCTGTTTTTCAAGAAGGCAAAAATTTCTTGCGGTGCACAAATCGACATAAAAAAGCGAATTCCGCACGGAGCGGGGCTTGCGGGCGGAAGCGCGGATGCGGCGGGCGTGTTAAAGGCATTGAATATTTTAACGGGCGAGCCGTTTACTCAGGAAGAGCTGATGGAAATGGGAGTTACACTTGGTGCTGATGTGCCATTTTGTATTATGGGCGGCTGTGCTCTGGCAGAAGGGATTGGCGAGATACTGACGCCCCTGCCCAAGTTGTGTAAAGTTACATATGTTCTGGCAAAACCAAAGGAATCGATTTCTACCAAATGGGTTTATGAAAATTTAAATCTCAATGTCCGCCCTGAAAATTTGAGCGTTCAGGCAGTTGCAGAGGGAATAAGACGCGGCGACCTTGAAATGATATTCAAAAATGCGGGCAATATTATGGAGAGTGTGACTGCAAAAAAAGTTCCCGTGATAAATGACATAAAGAAGTGTTTTATGGAAAATGGTGCAGAAATTGCACTTATGAGCGGCAGCGGAACAACAACATTTGGAGTTTTTACAGATGAGAAAAAAGCGGCGATTGCCGCAGAACGGGTTAAAAAATATACAAATGAGGTGTATGTGGTTTGACAGAGTTTGAAACAAGAACAAAAAAACTTCAGGAGATTTTGAAAGAAAAAGACATAGATGCGGCAATTATAACTTCAAATCCGGGACTTATATATTATATCGGTAAGGTAGTTTACGGCTATTATTATATCCCAAAGCACGGCAAGGCACAGCTTTTTGTAAAGATGCCTTTGGGAGAAGAAAATGTTACATATATTAAGACGCCAAAGCAGATACCTGCACTTATTGACGATAAGCCAGAAACGATTATGCTTGAAAATGGTTCGATTTCGGCGAGCGAATATCTGCTTCTTAAGAGCCTTTTTGATGCCGAAATAGTTGACGGAACAGGAATAATCAGAGAACAACGCTCAGTAAAATCCGTGGAGGAATTGGAGATTATTAAGAAGACGGCAAAACTTCATTGTATGGCGTATGAAAAAATTCCTTCTCTTTATAAAAAGGGAATGACCGATACTGAACTTTCGATTGCCATTGAAGCGGAACTGAGGCATCTTGGACATCTGGGAGTTTTCAGAACATTTGGTATGCGAATGGAGGCGGGGCTTGGCTCTGTTCTGGCAGGCGAAAATGGGGGATATCCCGCAAGTATGGATTTTGCTCTGGGCGGAAAAGGCGTGCCGAGTGTGCCCTGCGGCGCAATAGGGCAGACACTTTCAGAGGGTATGAGTATAATGGTTGATTTATCTCATAATACAGACGGATATTTAACAGATTTAAGCCGTACTTTTTCAATTGGCCGTCTTACTGATGAGGCGTATAAGATGCACGAAACATCTATTGAAATTCAGAGGGAATTGATGAAAGCTGCAAAAAAAGGCGTGCGGGCATGCGATATGTATGCACTTGCAGTTACCATTGCAGAGAGAAACGGATTTTCAGACAGCTTTATGGGAAAAGAGCAAAAAGCAAAGTTTGTAGGTCACGGACTTGGTATTGAAATAAACGAACCGCCCGTGCTTGCTCCAAGAATGGAGACCGAGCTCAAAGAGGGTATGGTGATTGCCCTTGAGCCTAAATTCATTGCGGACGGCGTGGGCGCAGTTGGCACAGAGAACACCTACATTGTAAGAGAAAACGGACTTGAGTGTATAACAATACTTGATGAAAAAATAATTGATTTAAAAAATGTGGCAAAGGTTTAATCCTCTGCCACATTTTTTATATCTGATAAATATACTTCAAATATTGAATCCCCGATAATAAGATTTATTTTTTTGCCTTTTAAATAAACTGAATTATCAACTTCGATGCCATGGTCGGTCTTTTCTCCATTGGTTCTGGTAACAAAGACTCCGCTTCCCATAGCATTGCCCTCTTCAGGATTTTCTGCCTGAACGGACAAAAGGGAACCAAGTTTGGTGCCAAGGTCGGCATCTACACAATTTTGACCCTCTTCTATAGTATGAAAAAGCTCTACGGGGGCTTCATCACAAATATAAGTAAACTCAAAAAGCTCGCTCTTGTCTGCATTGCCTATTACAAGTTTATAAAAAAGCGCTAAAATGCCCAAAACAAGAACAGAGATAATGAGAATATCTATTATGTTAAATTTGCGTATTATTTTATTCATAGAATACACCTCTTAATTTTATTATACACCTAAGAGCTCCTTTATACAAGAAAAATTTTTGTCGCAATTTGTATATGGAAATATTTTGCAATTATACCAAATATTGTGTATAATATGTAAAAAGATACAAGATATTCCTGAAAGGAGAGAAAAAATGTTGTTGGATTACAAAAGAGGAACCGTGAGAGAAATTGAGCGCAAAAATTTAAAAGATGAAGAGGGGATAAACAGTTGTTTTACCAAGTGTGGCGAGGTGAGGACAATCCCTATAAAAAACATAAAGCCAAACCCGCATCAACCGAGGCGTGATTTTGACAAAACGGCACTTGCTGACCTTGCTATATCCATAATGGAATATGGACTTATGCAGCCTATAACAGTGAGACAGATAGGGGCGTTTGACTATGAATTGATTGCGGGTGAGCGCAGACTTACGGCGTGTAAGAGCCTTGGGATGAACTATATTCAAGCAATAGTAATGAAGGTTGATGAGACAGACAGCGCGGTACTTGCATTGGTTGAAAACATACAGCGTGAGAACCTTAATTATATAGAAGAGGCAGAGGCGTTTTGCACGCTCATAACTGAACACGGACTTACGCAGGAGGAGCTTGCGGATAGGCTCGGAAAAGGACAGTCAACCATCGCAAATAAAATCAGAATACTTAAGCTCTCGGAAAAGGTCCGCAAAATTCTTACCGAGAATTCGCTGACAGAAAGGCACGCAAGAGCGCTTTTAAAACTTCCCGAAGAAAAGCAACAGCTTAGAATGCTCAAAATAATTGTGGAGCGGGGTCTTAATGTTTCAAAGACGGAGGAGCTTATAGAAAAGCTTTTAAAAGCACCAAAGAATCCGTCCCCGTCACCTAAAAATATGCGGATGTTTAAAGATATCAGGATTTTCACAAATACTATTCGTCAGGCGGTTGATATGATGAAGCGCTCCGGGATAGAGGCGTCGGCTAAAAAGAAAGAGGGAGATGATTACATAGAATACACCATTTTAATTCCCAAGAACGAAAAATAATACTCAGCATATATTAACAAAGAGGCAATAATTTTGCCTTAATAATATGGAAAGGTAAGGTTAAAATGCTGACAGATTATGATGCAGTCGCATACATAAGGGGGAATGCTGATTTCCCGAAAATTTACGGAACGGTAGGATTTAAAAAAGCAAATGGCGGAACATGGGTGGATGTCGATGTGAAAGGCCTACCGAAGTTCACGCCTGCGACAGATGAGAGTCCGCAGATAGGACCTCACGGCTTTCATATACACGAAAAACCCTGCGGAACTAATTTTGACGAGGCGGGATCGCACTATAATCCCGACAATATGCCCCACGGAAACCACAGAGGCGATTTGCCCGCATTGTTTTCAAATAATGGCGTATCCAAGATGCTTGTCTATACTGATAAGTTTACTCCTGACGAGGTCATAGGAAGGTCGGCGATGATACATTTATCGCCCGATGATTACAAAACCCAGCCTGCAGGCGGCAGCGGTGAGAGAATTGCTTGCGGAACAATAGAAAAGGTGGAATAACCTCTTGACAATTTAAGGTATTTTAAGGTATACTATCAAAGAACGCTCGCCTTTGGGCGTGCGTTCTTTGACTATGTTTTGGAGGTTGGTTATGGGAAAGACATATATACCGCAGGGATATAAGTCCTCTCTTGGACTTTACGATACGCAAAAGGCGATTGAGCTTATAAAGCAGACATTTGTAAAGAATTTCACACAGGCACTCAATCTGCGCCGTGTTACCGCACCGCTTTTCGTAAGCTGTGACAGCGGATTAAATGATGACTTAAACGGCACGGAAAGGGCGGTTTCTTTTGATATTCCCGCAGCAAAAACTGACGCACAGGTTGTTCACTCTCTTGCAAAGTGGAAGCGTATGGCACTTAAAAAATATTGTTTCAGCCAGGGAGAGGGACTCTATACTGATATGAATGCAATCCGCAGGGATGAGGAGCTTGACAACATTCATTCAATCTATGTTGACCAGTGGGACTGGTGCAAGATTATAAGCCGTGAAGAGAGAAATGCAGGCTACCTTATGGACACGGTGAGCAAGATTGTGAATGCTGTATGCGACACACTCTCAGAGGTTAAGGAGATATACCCATCAGTTACTTCTGATATAAAGCGAGAGGTTAAATTTATCACCACGCAGGAGCTTGAGGATATGTATCCTGATAAAACGGCAAAAGAGCGTGAGAATTTAATTACTGAGGAATATAAGACAGTATTTATTATGCAGATAGGCGATATACTTAAATCCGGTGAAAAGCATGACGGAAGAGCGCCCGACTATGATGATTGGAAGCTTAACGGCGACATACTTATATGGAACGAAGTTTTAGGAGCGGCTCTTGAAATTTCCTCAATGGGTATCAGAGTTGACGAAAATGCAATGAGTGAGCAGCTTAGAAAAGCGGGATGCGAAGACAGAAAGGACTTGCCCTTCCACAAGGCGTTGCTAAGCGGCGAGCTTCCTCTTACAATCGGCGGCGGCATAGGTCAGTCAAGACTTTGTATGTTGCTTTTGGGTAAAGCTCATATCGGCGAGGTTCAGGCGTCACTCTGGGATGACTTTACACTTGAAACCTGCCGCGAAAACAATGTTAATATTTTATAATTCAAAAGGTTCGCTTTTTGCGAACCTTTTTTATATGCTTATCGTGTTTATATAATTTCTTGAGGCATTTTCTAACAATTCTTCTTTTGAGGTATAAAGAATTGCAAGAGTATCGCCCTTTGAGATTTTGTCTCCTGTTTTTTTAAGGACCTCAATGCCCGCAGTTATATCAATTTTGTCATTGAGTTTCATTCTGCCGGCTCCCAGGGAGACGGCAATATTGCCGATTTCCTTAGTGTTCATTGCAGAAATTGTGCCACTTTCTGTTGCCTTAACTTCTGCAAAATAAGGAGCTTGCTTTAAAAGTGATGTATCCTCGATTACTCTTACATCACCGCCTTGAGCGGATACAATTTTGCACCATTTTTCAAACGCTTTACCATTTTCAAGATTTTGCTCTGCAAGTAAATAACACTCATCAAATGTGCCAAGGTCTGAAAGCTGAAGCATATTTGCCGCAAGAGTCAGACAATTTTTCCTAAGGTCTTCAGGGCCTTTTCCCTTAAGAATATCGACAGCCTCTTTTATTTCAAGGCAATTGCCTATCATATGTCCTAATGGAATGTCCATATCAGAGATAATGGCTTTCATTCGTTTTCCGCAGGATACACCGATATCTGTCATAAGATTTGAAAGTCTCTCTGCGTCTTCCTGACTTGTAACAAAGGCGCCATTTCCCATCTTAACATCAAGAACTATTGCGTCTGCGCCCGATGCTAATTTTTTGCTCATCACGCTTGATGCTATAAGGGGGATACTGTCAACAGTTGCAGTAACATCACGCAGAGCATAGATTTTTTTGTCTGCGGGGACCAGATTTCCCATCTGTGAAGAAATTGCACCGCCTAAAGAATTTACCTGTGACACAAAACTATCAAAAGATGGTGAGGTACAAAAATTCGGGATACATTCCAGTTTATCAATTGTTCCGCCCGTGTGCCCAAGTCCTCTTCCTGACATTTTTGCGACTTTTCCGCCGCACGCGGCAACAAGCGGCAAAATAACAGGGGTTGTTTTGTCGCCGACCCCGCCCGTTGAATGTTTATCAACCTTTATTCCCTCAATTTGCGAAAGGTTTAAAACCTCGCCTGAGTTTTGCATTGCGGTTGTCATAGCAACAGTTTCAGCAGGCGTCATTCCGTTTAGGCAGATTGCCATCAAAAATGCAGACATCTGATAGTCAGGGATGTCTCCCTTGGTATAGCCATTTACCAGAAATTCAATTTCAGTATCAGTAAGTGAGCAGTTGTTTTTCTTTTTATCAATTAAAGAAATTGCGTTCATAGTATACCTCTATTCTACATATGTTGAGTTAATTTTAAGGATTGCCCGCTCTAAGGCATCCTTTGAATTGCCCCATGGTGTATCATGGTTTAAGTAATCAAACTTTTGTATAAACCAATCAAGCTCACTTTCTATCCGCTTTAGATTTTCCTTTTGCAAGGGAATTAAAATATCTGAAAATTTCATAAAATCCTTTTCATTCATACGAACCTTTGCTTCAGACATAAGATACGAGAAATGATTAAGGCAAAAGCCTTTTCCCGATGTTACTTTATCCTGAAATTCGGATTCCTTCTTCCAGAGATATAAAAAAGTTTCGATATAGCTATTCATTCTCTGCTCTATACGAGTGCAGACATAGCAGGATGAAGATAAGTCTTTGGTATAACTTTCAAGAGGACTTGAAGCAGACTTTTTAAAGAGGACTTTTTTCTCTGTTCGTTGTTCATCTTTTAAAATTTTATCAAGGTCTTTGTTTATCTGCTTTAAATGGGTATCTGCCATAAGGGCGACCCCCAATCGGTTGCGCGCGTTAAACATCTTGATTATATGATTCTCGCAAAAGCCCATTTTATTAGTTTCGCATCGAACATCTTCTTCCATATATGAGGGCCCCAAGACATAGTTTAAAACTTCGTCCTCGGTTTTTTTATAAAGACGGCAAAGAGGGCATTCGCTATCCTCGTCAAAAGCTTCGTTTACAGGTATAGTATATATCTTTTCCTTCAAGAATTATCTTTCCTTTCTCAGAATATACTTACATTATATCATATAAATAGAAAATTCACAAGGATTTCCTTCTCGTGCAAAATACGCAAATCTTGACAAAAACCATTTTTTCCTATATAATTCATCCTAGGAGAAAAGGGGGTTTTTAGCTTGAAAAAACTATTGGCCTTAAGCGTTGCAATAATACTTTTATTCAGTTGCTCTATGGTTTCTGCCAAGCAGATTTTCACTGATGTGCCGGAATCGGATTGGGCGGCACCATATATCCATGAGCTTTACGACAGAGGGATTGTCGGCGGCTACGGCGATGGTACTTTTTTGCCGTGGAATAATGTAGAGAGATGCGAGTATGCAAAAATGCTTGTAAATATTGCAGACATTGAAATAGTAAACAGCGCAGTTTCCCCTTATGTTGATGTACCTTCTTATGAATGGTATTTCCCATATGTTAATTCGTCACTTTCTGTAATAACGGGGTATACCTCAGGCGGTGATTTATATTTTCTTCCCACCAACCACGCAAGCCGTGAGGATGTAACCGTGGCACTTGTCAAGGCACTTGGTATAAATATATACAAGTATCAAAATCCTGAGCAGTATCTTAAAGATAAATTTACAGATTTCAGTGAGATTTCGGTTCACAACCGTGCGTATATTGTGGCGGCGGTTGATGAAGGTATTATAACCGGTGATTCAGACGGGTCATTCAGACCCCATGACCCAATTATCCGTGCAGAGGTTGTTGCGGTTTTGTGCCGTGCATTTCCTCAATAAAAAGGAGTGTTAGCAGATGGTAAACGAAATATTCGGAAGTATGGTTTTTAATGACACTGTTATGAAAGAGCGGCTCCCGCAGGAGGTTTACGAACAGGTCAAGAAAACCAAGGAAGAGGGTGTGCCTCTTACCCGCGAGGTTGCCGATGTTGTGGCAAACGCAATGAAGGATTGGGCAATTGAAAAAGGTGTAACCCATTATACACATTGGTTTCAGCCAATGACGGGCGTTACTGCAGAAAAGCATGACAGCTTTATTGCACCTGCAGAAGACGATAAAGTTATAATGGAGTTTTCGGGAAAGGAGCTTGTTAAGGGAGAACCCGACGCATCCAGCTTTCCCTCAGGAGGACTTCGTTCTACCTTTGAGGCAAGGGGATATACATCATGGGACCCCACCTCTAATGCGTTTATCAAAGAAGGAATACTCTGCATTCCAACTGTCTTTTGTTCATATACGGGCGAGGCGCTTGATAAAAAGACACCTTTGCTCCGTTCGCTTGAGGCGCTTAATACACAAGCCTTAAGAATTTTAAAACTCTTTGGTATGGATGATGTAAAGCGTGTCAGCACAACTGTTGGCGTTGAGCAGGAGTATTTTTTAATTGACAGAAAGATTGCACTTAAACGCCGTGATATTACATACACGGGCAGAACTTTGTTCGGCGCTATGGCACCTAAAGGACAGGAGCTTGACGACCATTATTTTGGTGTTATCAAAACGAGAGTTTCTGAATATATGAAGGCGCTTGATACAGAGCTTTGGAAATTGGGCGTAAGAGCAAAAACAAAGCATAATGAGGCAGCGCCTGCTCAGCATGAACTTGCTCCTATATATGATTCAGGCAATGTTTCAACTGACCATAACCAGCTTACTATGGAGATTATGAAAAAGGTTGCAGATAAGCACAGTATGAAGTGCCTGCTCCATGAAAAACCATTTGCGGGTGTAAACGGAAGCGGTAAGCACGATAATTGGTCAATTGGCACAGATACAGGAATAAATCTTTTAAAGCCGGGCAAGAACCCAAGAGAGAACACCCGATTTCTTGTATTTTTGACCGCCGTAATCAAGGCGGTTGATGAGTATCAGGATTTACTTCGCATTTCTGTTGCAAGCGCAAGCAATGACCAGCGTCTTGGCGGATATGAAGCTCCGCCTGCGATTATATCTATCTTCCTAGGCTCAGACCTTGAGGAGGTTCTTAAATCTATTGTCGATGGAAGTGACTATCACAGAAAGGCAAAAGAAATGGTGACATCGGGGGTTGATGCACTTCCTGATTTTGCAAAGGATACAAGCGACAGAAACAGAACTTCGCCTTTTGCATTTACAGGCAATAAATTTGAGTTTCGTATGCCGGGCTCAAGCCTTTCGGTATCGGGGCCAAACTATATATTAAATACTGCCGTTGCAGAATCATTAAAGCAATTTGCGGATCGTTTAGAGGGTGCTGAAAACTTTACCGAGGCAGTAGAAGAGCTATTAAAAGATACTATTAAAAAACACAGCAGAATAATATT
Source organism: Clostridia bacterium (assembly GCA_045589715.1). Lineage (GTDB taxonomy): Bacteria > Bacillota > Clostridia > Monoglobales > Monoglobaceae > UMGS1820. Next base: position 13,289 of record JAZNPN010000005.1, read on the forward strand.
CAGCGGAAATAACTATTCAGAAGAATGGGTTAAGGAAGCTGAAAAGAGAGGTCTTTTAAACCTTGCCAGCACTCCTGACGCACTTCCTCATTATATGGCAGAGAAGAATATTAAGCTGTTTGAGGACCACGCGATATTAACCCGCGGCGAAGTATTTTCAAGATACGAAATCGCCCTTGAAAATTACAGCAAGGTAATTAACATCGAAGTGCTCACTATGCTTGAAATGGCAAGACAGGATATTCTGCCGGCAGTTTCTAAGTATGTAAAGGCGCTGAGTGATGAAGTAGTTGCTAAAAATCAGGCAGTTAATGCGGCTTGCGACTTTGAAAAGGATGTTATAGTAAGGCTTTCAAAGGCTATGTCAGAGCTTTACAGCAGGCTTGAAAAGCTGGACGGCGATGTAAAGACTGCACACGAAACGGCAGATGCACTTGAGCGTGCCCGTCTTTATCATGACAAGGTTTTAAAGGGTATGGATGAAATCAGAACCATCGTTGATGGCATGGAGGTTTATACCGCCAAAGAATATTGGCCCTTCCCGTCTTACGGAGAATTGCTCTTTAGTATTCAGGAATAATCGCGGGGCGGTTGCATAAGAGCAACCGCCTCTTTAAATTTGGAGACTTAATTATGAAACAAATTGTAATGCTTATTGTAATATTATCAATATTATCATACTCCGCATATGCGATGAGTTTTGCCGGAAACTTAGGTATGCTGTCTGTGAAGGACGGAATGCTCTTTGACGGCAAAAATGAGGTTGTGCTAAGCGGAGTAAATCTTGGCGGCTGGATGATAATGGAGACTTGGATGAGTCCTGTTTCAGATGAGAATGAGACCATGGCATATTCTGATGTGATTAACATTTTAAACAGGCGTTTCGGGCCGCAAAAGGCAAGGGAACTTATAATAGAATACGAGAATAATTTTATAACAGAGGCGGATTTTAAAAAGATAAAGGAGATGGGTTTTAACTGCGTAAGGCTTCCAATCTGGTACCGCAACTTTATGAATGAGGATAACAGCTGGCAATTAAATGCACGGGGTTTTGAGCGTATTGATTGGGTGATTGAACTATGCAGGAAAAATGACTTGTATGTGATAATTGATATGCACGGATGTCCTGGGGCGCAGAGTACCAATCACAGCACGGGGGCAATCGGCAAAAACGAATTATATGAAAGCAGCCTTAATATTGATGCGATGGAAAGGCTATGGGTTGAGATTGCAAAAAGATATAAGAATAATCCAATTGTTGCCGCCTACGATATTATGAATGAGCCTTTTAATAATACAGGGTTTGATGCCCCTCAGGCGGAGAGCGATATTGCAACAGAAAAAACAAATGCAGTTTATAAGCGTATGGTTTCGGCAATCCGCAGGGTAGATAAAAAGCATATAATTACCCTTGAGGGAATATGGAATATAAGCGTTCTGCCCGACCCTAAAGAACAGGGTTGGGAAAATATGATGTATCAGTTACATATATATGACGATACTTGCGATATGATAGACAAGCGGATAGATGAGCTTATAAACGCACGAGAAGAGTATGGCGTTGCGGTTTATGCGGGTGAATATAACAGCAAGGCAAATGATGATTATGCCACAAACAAATATAAAGAAAATAGTATAAGCCACACTAAATGGACATATAAGACAGTGGGCGTAAGTTATGATAATTGGGGGATATACAACAAGGACTTTGAAAAGGTGGATATAAAAAGTGACAGTTTTGGCAGGATAAAGGAGGCATTTTCAAAGCAGATGCGCACCGAAAACGGTTTTGAGGCAATGAAGTAAAGGTTGCAATTTATATAGAAATGTTGTATTATAGTAGTATGAAAAGAGATAATCAGTTTTTACCCATAAGCAAATATGATTTAAAGGAGCGGGGGATTGAGCAACTCGACTTTATTTATGTAACGGGGGATGCCTATGTTGATCACCCCGCTTTTGCTCATGCTCTGATTTGCAGGTTGCTTGAATCTCTGGGTTATACGGTGGGTATTATCGCTCAGCCTAACTGGCATACTTGCGAGGATTTTAAAAGTCTTGGCACACCTAAATACGGCTTTTTCGTGGGCAGCGGTAACATAGATTCAATGGTAAATCACTATACTGCTGCAAAAAAGCGGAGAAATCAGGATTTTTATTCTCCCGGCGGAGAGATTGACCATCGTCCTGACCGTGCTTTAATCGTATACTGCAATCGTATTCGCGAGGCTTACGGCAAAAAGATGCCTATAGTTATCGGCGGAATTGAGGCAAGTCTTCGCAGATTTGCCCACTATGATTATTGGAGTGATAAGGTGCGCAGAAGTGTGCTGATTGACAGCGGAGCGGACCTTTTAATCTATGGAATGGGCGAAAAGCAGATAGAAGAAATTGCATACCTTTTATCTGTTGGCGTGCCTGTTTCCGAGATAAAATCAGTACGGGGGATTATGTATAAAGAGGGAGACAGAGAGCTTCTTCCTGATGGCGTAGTTATTCCCGATTATGATGAAGTTTCAGAGAATAAAAGAAAATATGCAGAGGCGACAAAAGCGCAGTATGCTGAGCAGGACGCATTCAGGGGAAAAGCTGTTATCCAGAAAGACAGAGATAAATATCTTGTCCAGAATCCGCCTGCGTTTCCGCTTACAACTAAGGAGCTTGACAGGGTTTATGAGCTTCCATATGTGCGTGATTATCACCCAATTTATAAAGAAAAGGGCGGTATTCCCGCAATTGATGAGGTTAAATTTTCTATTGTCTCCTCGCGCGGATGCTTTGGGGCGTGCAGCTTTTGTGCACTTACATTTCATCAGGGCAGGACAATCAGCGCAAGGAGTCACGAGTCAATTTTAAGAGAGGCGGAGCTTCTTACAAAGCTCCCCGATTTTAAAGGGTATATCCACGATGTCGGAGGGCCTACGGCAAATTTCAGAAAGCCGTCTTGTGAGAAACAATTAAAGAGCGGTGTTTGCAGGGACAAGCAATGCCTTTTCCCTGAGCCTTGCAAGAATTTGGAGGTATCACATCGGGACTATCTTGAACTTTTGAGAAAACTGCGCAAAATCAAAGGAATTAAAAAAGTGTTTATAAGGTCGGGCATACGCTACGATTATCTGCTTAAAGATAAGGATGATGAATTTTTCTACGACCTTTTAAAACACCACATAAGCGGCCAGCTAAAGGTTGCACCTGAGCATATTTCAGACAGTGTTTTAAAGTATATGGGAAAACCCTCTAAAGCGGTGTATGAACGGTTTTGTGATAAGTATAAAAGAATAAATGAACAGATAGGCAAAAAGCAGTATCTGGTTCCATACCTTATGTCGTCGCATCCCGGCAGCCGTTTAAAGGACGCAATCGCTCTTGCGGAATTTTTGCGGGATAACAAATTAAATCCGGAGCAGGTACAGGATTTTTACCCGACTCCGGGAAGTTTATCTACCTGTATGTATCATACAGGTATTGACCCAAGGACGATGGAAGATGTTTATGTTCCCAAAACTTACGAAGAAAAGCAGATGCAAAGGGCGCTGCTTCAGTACAGACGGCCTGAAAGTCATAAATTAGTATACACGGCACTTAAGAGAGCAGGAAGACTTGATTTAGTCGGCACATCTTCAAAGTGTCTGATAAAAAAAGGAGAGAATTTAAATGGCAAGAATTTTGAGCGGAAAGGAAGTTTCCAAAAGAGTAAAGGCAGAGCTTCAGCTGGAGGTAGAAAAACTTATAGAGGCGGAAACAAGACCGGGTCTTGCCGTGGTAATAGTAGGTGAGGATCCGGCATCTTTAGTTTATGTTGCAAATAAGGAAAAAGCCTGCCTTGAACTTGGTATGTATTCTGAAAAACATGCAATGCCCGAAGATACAACGGAGGAAGAATTACTTGCTCTTATAGAAAAGCTGAATGCAGACGACAATATTCACGGAATATTGGTTCAGCTTCCACTTCCCAAGCATCTTGATGATAAAACAATAATCAACAACATTTTGCCCGAAAAGGATGTTGATGCTTTCCATCCTGCAAATGTAGGCAGAATTATGATAGGTGATTTTGATTTTGTGCCCTGCACCCCAGCGGGAATTATGGAACTTATCAAAGAAAGCGGTGTTGAGGTAGAGGGCAAAGAATGTGTTGTTGTCGGCAGAAGTAATATTGTAGGTAAGCCTATGTCGATGCTTTTGCTTCATAAAAACGGCACGGTTACAATTTGCCACTCAAGAACTCAAAACTTAAAAGAGACTACAAAAAGAGCGGATATTTTGGTTGCCGCAGTTGGAATTCCTAAGTTTGTCAAAGCGGATATGGTAAAGCCCGGCGCAGTTGTGATTGATGTAGGTATGGACAGAGACGAAAATGGCAAGCTTTGCGGCGATGTTGATTTTGACGAGGTAGAAAAGGTTGCAGGGGCAATTACCCCCGTTCCAGGCGGTGTTGGCCCTATGACTATTGCTATGCTGATGAAGAATACGGTGACGGCGGCAAAGCGCGCAAACGAGAGGAAAAAGAATGATTAATTGCGAAGATTGTATGAACTACTATTATGACGAGGAAGGTGAATATTACACCTGCTCGGTCCAGCTTGACGAAGATGAAATGAGTCGCTTTATGGGCGGAAGATTTAAGGATTGCCCCTATTATCGGCAGGGCGATGAATATACGATAGTCAGGAAGCAAAATTGACAAATCAGCATAAATGTGGTAAACTTTAAAAAATTCTTTAAAAAGAAGGCAAATTTATGGTACTTACAATAGATATAGGAAATACCAATATAGTCCTTGGCGGATTTGTGGGGGAGAAAATTGAATTTAAGGCGCGTATATCCACAAACGCCCGCAAAACCGAGGCGGAATATGCTACCAAAATAAAGAGCATTCTTGCACTTTATAAGGTTGAGATTGCCCAGATTTCAGGGGCGATTATATCTTCAGTTGTGCCGCCTCTTACAGCGACTGTTTCAAAGGCGGTAGAGATTGTTTATGGTGTTAAGCCTTTGGTGGTAGGGCCGGGAATTAAGACGGGTATTAACTTAATGGCGGATAATCCCTCTCAGGTGGGAGCCGACCTTATATGTGCCTGTGTTGCGGCATATAATTTGTATCCATCGCCCGTAGTTGTAGTGGATATGGGAACAGCTACCAAAATTCTATCTGTCGACCAAAATGCGAATTTCACAGGTGTCTCGATTATTCCGGGTGTTGAGATTTCGCTCAAAGCGCTGGCAGGCGGGACTGCACAGCTTCCGCAAATCAGCCTTGATGCACCCACTAAAGTTATGGGAAGAAACACGGTTGATTGTATGCGCTCCGGAATTATCTTCGGCAATGCGTCAATGGTTGACGGAATGCTTGAAAGAGTTTTAAAGGAGCAGGGCGAGATTAAGTCATATGTTGCAACGGGCGGACTTTCAAAGGCTATTATTCCGTATTGCGACCACAATATAACACTTGATGATGATTTGATTTTAAAGGGTCTTTACATCATCTATAAGAAAAATTGCAAAAAATAAATTAAATATATAAAATTTTAGGCGTTGCATTGCTTTTTATGGCAAGTGACAGTCAGGAGGAATTTTTATGACAAAGAAAACATCGACAAAGACCATGGTGCTCGCGGGGATTCTTACGGCTCTCGTTATTGTATTCCAATTGCTGGCTACATTTACAGCTTTTTTTGGACCATTTTCAAGTGCAGTGGCTTTAATACCAATAGCCATCGGTGCAATTATGTGCGGACCTGCAGTAGGTGCATGGCTTGGATTGGTGTTCGGCTTAGTAGTATTGTTCAGCGGTGGTGCTAATTTGTTTCTTGCTTTTGATATTACGGGAACTCTTATAACAGTTCTTGTTAAGGGTGTAATGTGTGGATATATTTCCGGTTTGGTCTACAAAGCATTTGAGAAATGGAACAGGAATATTGCAACAATATTAGCAGCGATTACTTGCCCTATTGTGAATACGGGAATATTCATATTAGGGTGTTGCATTTTCTTTTTGGACCATGCAGTTGCAATTGCTGCTCAAATAGGCAGTGCAGATACGGGGATAGCCCTTTTTGTTGCTTTGGCATTAGGGAACTTTTTGTTTGAGCTTGGAATAAATACCTTGCTAAGCCCCGTTATAGTAAGACTTATAAACATTAAAAACAAAGTCTGATATTTTAAAGGCCGCTTTGGCGGTCTTTTTTTATTTATATAAATATTTTGGCAAGATAAGCTAAAAATAAACCAAAAGACGCTTGTGAAAAAGTGCAATTTGTATAAATTGACAAAAAGAGAAAAAATTCTAAATAAATACTTGAAATTTTTGTAAACTTAGAGTAGAATATATCGTGATATGCTTTTAGTTACTCAGCCTGAAGAGGGATAAAAAGCCGATAAATAAGTTAATACTACTCTATGTAATATGGGAGGAAAATAAAATGAGTGAAATCAAGAGAATAGGCGTTATGACCGGTGGCGGAGACTGTCCCGGACTTAATGCTGTTATTCGTGCAGTTGTTAAGACTGCAATAATGAAATATGACCTTGAGGTTGTAGGTATCAAGCACGGCTATCGCGGACTTTATCTTGGGGGAGACGAATTTGTAAAGCTTGATTTAAACAGCGTATCAGGTTCTATTTCAAAGGGCGGCACAATGCTTTACAGCTCAAACAAGGATAATCTCTTTGACTATACCTATCTTGATGAAAACGGCGTGGAACAGCATGGCGATGTATCTGATGTAGGTGTTAAAAATCTTAAGGATGCAGGCATTGATGCACTTATCGTTATCGGTGGTGACGGCACACTTACAAGCGGCCGTGACTTTTCAAGAAAGGGCGTAAAGGTTATTGGTGTCCCTAAAACTATCGATAATGACCTTGCGTCAACCGATACAACCTTTGGTTTTGACACAGCAGTTTCTGTTGCGACAGAAGCTATCGACAGATTAAGAACAACAGCTGAGTCTCACAGCAGAATTATTGTTGTTGAGGCAATGGGCAGATATGCAGGATTTTTGGGTATAGCATCTGCAATCGCAGGCGGCTGTGATGCGTGTCTTATTCCTGAAATCCCTTATGATATTAACAAGGTTGCAGAAGCTATTAAGCAGAATATTGCAAGAGGCAAGAATTTTGCTCTCGTTGTTGCATCTGAGGGTGCAAAGCCTCTTAATGGTGAAGTTGTCGTATCTAAGGTTGTAGAAAACAGCCCCGACCCAATCCGTCTTGGCGGTATCGGCAATGTTGTTGCAGAGCAGCTTGAAGAGTTGGTTGGATTAGAGGCGCGTGCTACAATACTTGGTCATGTTCAAAGAGGTGGCACACCTACTGCAAATGACAGAATTTTGTCAACCCGTTATGGCTCATACGCAGTTGAGCTTCTTATGGAAGGTAAGTTTGGCAATATGGTAGTTCTTGACGGCGCAGACCTTAGTTATGACTCACTTGAGAATGTTATCGGCAAGAACAAGGCGGTTGAGGAAGAGGGTAGCTGGATTCAGACAGCTCGCTTAATCGGTATGTCTCTTGGCGACTAATTTTAAGTTTTGTAATAAAAATTTAAAAAAGCACTTGCATTTTGATAAAGAATGTGCTATAATGTTATTCGCTTGTTTAGCGAGCAATAACTTATGTTAAAGATTGAGTTTATATAAAAGAGGTGAAAAAGTTGAGAGAAGGAATACATCCCGATTACAAAGAAACAACTATTAAGTGTGCCTGCGGCAATGTAATTGAAACAGGTTCTACAAAAGAGGATATCCGTATCGAAATTTGTTCGGCTTGCCATCCTTTTTATACAGGTAAGCAGAAGCTGGTTGATACCGGCGGCAGAGTTGACAAGTTCAGAAAGCGTTACGGAATGTCAGAGAAATAATCTTGGACTAAGATGCGGTTGGCGAGAATTATCTTGCCAACCGTATTTTTATATGTTAAAATGATTGAAAGGGGTGATAAAAATGGCGGTAAACTGGACAGATGAACAGCTAAGTGCAATAGAGACAAAAGGCGGCAATATTTTAGTTGCAGCGGCTGCAGGCAGCGGCAAGACCGCCGTTTTGGTAGAGCGCCTTATCCGCAAAATAACGGATAAAGAAAATCCCGTTTCAATAGATAAATTTTTATTACTCACCTTTACAGAGGCGGCAGCATCAGAGATGCGCCGCAAAATTTCAGACGCGATAGATAAAAAATTATCTGAAAATCCCGATGATGAATATTTAAAAGAGCAGAGTATAAAGGTAGGCTCTGCCGCAATTTCTACTATTCACGCATTTTGCAGCAGAATACTTTCAAATAATGCTCATCTTACAAATTTGCCCGTGGGCTTTTCTTTGATTGACGCAACCGAGAATGAAGTGCTTAAGGCTCAGGCCCTTAATGATATTTTGGAGAGCTATTATGCTAATATTGATAAAAAGCAGGGCTTTAGGGAACTTGTGACGGGCTGGGGCGGCATAAAAGGCGATGATTATTTAAGAGAGACAATTCTTAAAATTCACAACTTTTCGCGCAGTCTCGCCTATCCTAAAAAATGGCTGAAATCTGCCTATAAGGATACATATAAAGTTCTCAAAAATGGTGGCGGAATTGAAGAAACTGTGTGGGCAGAGTTCCTTAAAAAGGAGCTTTATTGTCTCTGCACGGAGATAGATGGCGGCGTTAAAATTATGGCAGATATCGCAACTTGTAAGATGCCGCCTGACCATCCCTGCCATAATTACTTTGTGGGTATGAAAGAGGATTTTTCGTCAAGATTTAAGGATATTTATGAAGATTCAGAAAATGCTGCGGACAAGCTGATTGAACTGATACATACTTTTGATATTCCAAGAATGCCCTCTAAAAAAGGGGTGGAGGATGTAATAGACCAAGCCATCGCTATTCGGGATGATGTGGTAAAGACCGCATTAAAATCTGCAAAAGGACTTCTTGAAATATTCTCAGATGAAAATATTTCAAGAACTATAAAATGCGCCCAGCCCGTGCGTGTACTGATAAGCATTGTGCATCAGACCGAAAAACTGCACCAGCGCCTGAAAAATGAGCGCGGAGTTATTGATTTTAATGATTTAGAACACGGATTATTTCATCTTCTGGTAAATGAGAGAGGAGAGGAAACGCCTCTTTGTAAAAAACTTCGAAACTATTATTATGAGATATTAGTAGATGAGTTTCAGGATACAAATGCTTTGCAGTTTGAAATATTTAAGCGGCTTTCAAAAGAGCAGGGAAATCTTTTTATGGTTGGCGATATAAAGCAGAGCATATATAAGTTCAGAAATGCGGACCCGTCTATATTTATGCGCCTTTATAAATCATATGGAAAGGGCGATGGCGGTAGACTTATAAAGCTTTTTAAGAACTTCAGAAGCCGCAGCGAGATAATTGATGCGGCAAATCATATCTTCCGTGCGGTTATGAGTGAGCGTGTCGGCGGAATTGATTATACAAAAGACGAGTATTTGATTAACGGCGCCAAGTACCCTGATTCTTTTGACAAAAACACCGAGATTTTAATAACAGCTTTAGAGCACATAGATTATGAACCAATAGACGAAATGAGCCGTAATGAGCTTGAGGCAAAAGCGGTGGCTGACAGAATTGCAAAGCTCATATACGATGAAAAAATACAGGTTACCGATAAGGAAACGGGTCAGCTCCGCGAGGCAACTCTTTCAGATATTGCGGTGCTTACCCGAAACAAGGCAGAGGGTGACGAGATAGAAATGGCACTTAGTGCTCTTGGTATTCCCTCTGTCTCTGAGAGCGGATTTAAATACCTTAACTCTATTGAGGTTAAAACAGTTCTCTGCTTTTTACAGATAATTGATAATCCGCTTCAGGATATTCCGCTTATCGCGGTGATGCGCTCGCCCATATTTGGATTTACTTTGGAGGAGCTTGCTAAAATCAGAACCCTTAAAAAGGGTAGGTTTTATGATGCGGTAAAGGCGGCAGAAGATGCTAAAACACAAAGTTTTGTAAACGATTTGGAGTATTTGCGAAGATGCTCTAAATATATGGGCGTAGACGAGCTTGTGTTTAAGATATGTAATGAATATCACTATATTTCAATAGTTTCAGGAATGCCGGATGGTGAGGTTAAAAAGGCAAACCTTAAGCTCTTGCAAGAGCGTGCGTCAGATTATGAAAAAGGCGTATTGTCGGGGCTGTTTAACTTTATGAAGTATATCGAGATGCTTGAGGAAAAAGACAAGGATTTGTCAGGCGCCCGTATTGCATCAGGTGATGCTGTGTCGGTTATGACGATACACAAATCAAAGGGACTGGAATTTCCAATAGTAATCCTTGCGGGAACGATTAAGAAATTTAACTTCAGAGATACTCAGCAGACGATTATGTGGGACGATAGCCTCGGCATTGCCGTGGATTATATTGATACAAGACAGCGTGTGCGTTTTAATCTGCCATCAAAAAAACTTATGGCACGCAAAAAGGCAGAGGAGCTTAAGGCAGAAGAAATGAGGCTTTTGTATGTTGCAATAACAAGAGCTAAAGAGAAGCTGATAATCTCTGCCGTTGTTCAAAGCCGTGACAACAAGTGGAAGTCGGCGTACTTTGATAAACTCTATAGACTTTATCCGTCTCTTGCAGACGGGATGTCATCAATGAGGGACTGGATTTTATCCGCCGTTTTAAGTCACCCTGATGCGGGGCTTTTAAGGGAGCTTGCAGAAAGACACGATATAATACCAAATCCAAACGCAATGGGTAAATTTGAGGTAAAAATGGCGGAGAATTTTACGAATTTTAAAAAGCAAGATGAGGAAAAGCGTGAGGAAAATTCAATAAAAATGCCTATAGACCGTCTTGAGTTTACCTATCCATATGCTGATTTATCAAGGCTTCCCATAAAACTGTCAGTCAGCGAATTAAAAAGACGCCGAATGTCAGAGGGAGAAGCAGTCGGAAGACTTATAGAACCCGTAAGCGATTTTGCAGAGGATATGTCTGAAATCACGGGGGCAGAGAGAGGCACAATAACTCACTTTGTAATGCAGCATATTGACATTGCGAAAACAAACTCAAAGGCAGAGATTGAAAAACAAATAGAAAAAATGACAGAGAATAATGTTATTACAAAAGCACAGGCAGAGGCGGTTGATGTAGACGCAGTCTTTAAGTTCTTTGAAAGCATATTGGGTATACGGCTTAAATCTGCAGAGCATTTTGAGAGAGAGTTTGATTTTTATATGCTGGTGAAACCCGATGAGGTAGAAAGTGGCATGGAAATCGGTGAGGATGTAATACTTCAGGGTATAGCAGACTGCTTTTTCTATGAAGATGACGGCATTGTTCTGATTGATTATAAGACGGACAGAGTAAATGAATACACAGCGAAAGAGCGTAGCAAAAGATATGCTCTTCAGATAGAGTACTATGCTAAAGGACTGGAAAAGATATTGAAAAAGCGTGTAAAAGAGAAATACTTGTATTTCTTAAATTGTGATACTGCTATAAAAATGTAAGGAGGCAGAGTGATGAAGGGGTTGATTTTTTCCATAACAGCGGGTCAAGGCCACAATCAGACCGCCAAGGTAATGAGTGAGCATTTTAATTCGCTTTCGGTAGAATGTTCGTATATGGATGTTTTTAAGTATATAAACCCAATGATTTCGGATACTGTTGATAAAGTTTATCTTATGTCTGCAAAAAAGATACCAAAAGTTTATGGCGGTATTTATCGTATGTGCGAAAATCGTCCGTATGAAGAAATTGATTATACAATGCCAAAACTTACTACCACTTTGCTTGCCCGTAAACTTTTAAAGTATATAAAAAAAGAAAAGCCCGATTTTATAATATGTACTCATGTTTTCGCAGCGCTTTTGCTTTCGTTTTTAGACGACCATATAAAAGAGGATATTTTAAAAATCGGTATAGTAACCGACTTTACAATACATCCGTATTGGGAGGATACATGCCTTGATTATTATGTAACACCAAGCGAAGTGCTGACAAGCCAGGGGGTAAAAAAGGGAATACCCAAAGAAAAATTTTTGCCGTTTGGAATACCGATTGATATGAAGTTTTCACGCAAAATGAGTCGGGAAGAGGCTTTTAAACAGTTGGGGATTCCTGATTATCCAACGATTTTGGTTATGAGCGGAAGTATGGGCTTTGGTAAAATCGTTGAAGAAATCGAACTTCTTGATGAGATTGATAGGGATTTTCAGATTGTGTCAATCTGCGGAAATAACGCAAGACTTAAAAAGAGAATTGACGGCCTTAAAACAAAGAAACGAGTTTATAACTACGGCTATGTTGACAATGTAGATGTGTTTATGGATGCGGCAGATTGTATAATTACAAAGCCGGGCGGACTTACAACAAGTGAGGCGCTCTCAAAGGGACTGCCTATGATAATGAGTAATCCCGTGCCGGGGCAGGAGGACAGGAATGTTGAATTTCTTTTAAATGCAGGCGCGGCGATAAAGGTAAGCCGCACATATTCCATAGCCGATGCAGTAAACACAATGTTTAATGGAAATCGAAAAGAGACTATGGTTTCCTCAATTGAGAATTTGAGAAAACCAGACGCCGCACGCAGTTTAGCAGAGTTCGTGATAGAAAAGATAGGTAAGTAAAATGTGTGTATTTGCAACCTTTGGGCTCATAACCCGAATGTCGATAATTCAAAATTCTATCCGTACATCGAGAAACGAATGGTTTAGATGCAGTATATTTTTAGTGAAATATCTCGCTAAAGCTCCATATGAAATAATTTCTATCGAAATTGTGAAATAGAAAGCTGACGCTTTCTGTGAAATAAAATAAATCCTTTATCACACGCCGCAGGCGTATTTCATATTGCGAAGCAATATTTCACGCACGCAGTGCATTTCACAAATCCGCAGGATTTATTTCATTGAAAAAAGACTTGTCAACTGACAAGTCTTTTTTCTGGGTGCAGGGGAGGGATTTGAACCCCCGACCTCCGGGTTATGAGCCCGACGAGCTACCAAACTGCTCTACCCTGCGATATTTAATTGGTGGTGCCGGAGACCGGGATCGAACCGGTACGGGATAAAGTCCCACAGGATTTTAAGTCCTGGGCGTCTGCCAGTTCCGCCACTCCGGCGTAAGCTTCACCTAAGCAGTGCCTTTGTCAAAGCCTTATTATATTATCATATATATTGGGTTTTGTCAAGAGTTTTTATTCACTTTTTCAAATTATTTCATTATATCTATATTGTAAAAGGGTTATAAATATAACCCTTTTACAATACTTTATAGCCTTGTGCCTCGATTACTTCTTTTAATTTTTCGTCTGAAATTTCTGCGCTTAAGGTTATAACCGCTTCTCTTTTTTCATGGGAGGTTATCGCTTCTGTAACTTCGGGAAGCTCCTCCAAAATTGATTTAACTCTTGCTTCGCAATGAGGACACATCATGCCCTCTATTTTTATTGTCTTTTCCATCGTCTTTTGCTCCTTTTTTTCGTGAATTTTATGTTTAATCGGTTTCTTGATATTTACAAGGTTCAGCCGCAGCGCATTTGTGACAACGCAAAAGCTTGAAAGGCTCATAGCCGCCGCCCCGAACATTGGGTTAAGTGTAAGACCCAGAGGAACTAAAAGACCTGCCGCAAGGGGAATTCCTATTGTGTTGTAGATAAATGCCCAGAATAAATTTTCTCTGATATTTCTTAAAGTGTATCTGCTGAGTCTGATAGCTGATGGAACTTCTGATAAAGTGCTCTTCATCAAAACGATATCTGCGGCATCTATTGCAATGTCCGTGCCAGCCCCCACGGCAATTCCTATATCTGCCCTTGTAAGTGCAGGTGCGTCATTTATTCCATCGCCTACCATAATGGTTTTGCCCGTTTGTTGAAGTGATTTGATTACGCTTTCCTTGCCATCGGGGAGAACCCCCGCAACAACCTCGTCAACTCCTGCAAGTTCCGCAATTGCATTGGCAGTTTTTTCGTTATCGCCCGTCAGCATAACTGTCCGAATACCCATACATTTCAGCTCATTTATGGCAGAGGGGCTATCCTGCTTGATGGTGTCGGCAACTGCAATAATTCCCAAAAGCTTATCGTCTGCAAATAAAAGCGGAGTCTTGCCCTGCATAGAGAGAGCGTCTGCCTTTTGCTGAAAATCACTTGAAATTTCTACCTGACCTGAAATAAAGCTAAGGCTTCCCCCAAGTATTTTTCTATTGTTAAGAGTTGCGCTTACACCATTTCCTGAAAGGGCAGTAAAATCGGCTACATCAGCTGCGGTAAGATTTAAACTCTCTGCCTTTTC
>JAZNPN010000006.1:0-3964 GCA_045589715.1 Clostridia bacterium
GTTGATGCCGCTATGATGATTCATACTATGGTTGGAACACCTTTTGAGACGGGAACGGCTATAATTGCCCCCAAGGGTGTTAGCGCACCTGCAGCCGATTATTTTGAAATTGTTGTAACGGGCAAGGCAACCCACGGAGCATCGCCAAATAACGGAGTCGACCCACTGAATGTGTGTGCTCACATTATAATTGCACTTCAAACTATCAACGCCCGTGAGCTTTCAATAAATGACCCTGCAGTTTTGACTATTGCATCACTTAGCACAAATTCTTCATATAATGCCATTGCAGATACGGCGGTTATGCGGGGTACTATGCGTGCATATGACGAAAAGACACGGGCTTTTATAAAACTAAGGCTGAGCGAAATATGCAAAAAAACAGCCTCTGCCTTTCGTGCAGAAGCTGATGTAATATTTAAAAACAGTTGCCCCACCCTTTTAAACGATGAAACTCTTTGCAAAAAGATGTATTCTTCATTAAAAGACATAAATGTTATATCAGGAAGTGACCTTAACTCACAAATAAAATCAAGCGGTTCTGAGGATTTTGCATATATAAGCCACAAGGTACCCTCTGTAATGGTTGCACTCTCTGCGGGAAATTCCAGATACCCGCTCCACAATCCCAAAGTAGTATTTGACGAGGATGCTCTTCCCTATGGTGCATATATTTACGCAAAATTTGCAGTTGAGTTTTTAAGAGATTAAATCTTTAATAACTTCACCTGCAATTATAAGTCCCGCAACAGATGGCACAAACGCCACAGAGCCAGGAAGTTGCCTACGAGTGCCTGCATCTTCCTCTGTTTCACCTATGGGAGTTATTGGCTTTTCTTTAGAATATACTACCTTTAATTTTTTGATGCTTCTTTTCTTAAGTTCTGTTCTCATCACCCTTGCAAGAGGACATACCGAAGTTTGGTAAATATCTGCTACCTCAAACGCGGCAGCATCTAATTTATTGCCCGCACCCATTGAGCTGATGATTGGGGTGTTTGCCGCATTTGCTCTCATAATAAGTTCGATTTTACCCGTCACAGTGTCTATTGCATCAACTATATAGTCATACTTTGTAAAATCGAACTGGGCTGCAGTTTCGGGCATATAAAAGGTTTTAAATGTATTTATTTTTATATCGGGATTTATTTCTAAAATCCGCTCTTTTGCAACATCCACCTTATCCCTCCCGACTGTTTTATGCGTTGCATATATCTGGCGGTTGATGTTGGTCAGCGACACAGTGTCATTATCGATTAAATCAATGGCACCTATCCCGCTCCTGACAAGAGCCTCTGCGGTATGTCCGCCGACTCCGCCTATACCGAAAACTGCCACGCGTGAATTTTTTAATTTTTGAATTCCCTTACTGCCGAGCAAAAGCTCCGTCCTTGAAAATTGGTTTATCATAGGGGTTTCACCTCTTTTTGTATTTTATCATAAATGCTTGAAATAATCAATTATTTGTGCTAACATTATAATATAAAATTTAAGGAAGTGTTTTAATGAGCATATACGAAAACTTTACTGACCTTATAGGGAATACCCCTCTTTTAAAGCTTCATAATTCAAACATTTTTGCAAAACTCGAATTTTTTAACCCCGCGGGAAGCGCCAAGGACAGAGTTGCTTTTTCTAT
Source organism: Clostridia bacterium (assembly GCA_045589715.1). Classification (GTDB taxonomy): domain Bacteria; phylum Bacillota; class Clostridia; order Monoglobales; family Monoglobaceae; genus UMGS1820. Next base: position 1,640 of record JAZNPN010000006.1, read on the forward strand.
GATAAATGATGCAGAAAAAAGAGGCATTTTAAAAAAGGGGGCTGTGATTATTGAGCCAACCTCAGGCAACACGGGAGTTGGGCTTTCAGCAGTTGCGGCAACCAAAGGGTACAAGGTTATCCTCACTATGCCCGACACGATGAGTATAGAGCGCCGCAACCTTTTAAAAGCATACGGCGCAGAGCTTGTGCTTACAGAGGGCGCAAAAGGTATGCAAGGGGCTGTTGATAAAGCGATTGAGCTTTCAAAAAATTACGAAAACAGTTTCATCCCAAGCCAGTTTGACAACCCTGCAAATCCTGACGCGCATTATTCTTCAACCGGACCTGAAATATGGAATGACTTAGACGGCAAAATCGATATTTTCGTCGCATGTGTTGGAACGGGCGGAACTTTAACGGGGGTTGGCAAATATTTAAAATCTAAAAATCCCGATATAAAAATTATTGCAGTTGAGCCGTCTGCCTCACCCTTGTTATCCAAAGGCACAGCAGGCGCCCACAAAATTCAGGGCATTGGCGCAAACTTCGTACCCGAGAATTTAGACACCGACATTTATGACGAAATAATCACCGTTTCAGATGACGACGCTTTTAGCTGTGCAAGATATCTTGCCAAAAATGAAGGCTTACTTGTCGGCATATCTTCAGGTGCGGCGTACTGTGCGGCAACAGAACTTTCAAAACGCCCGGGAAATTCGGGCAAGACAATAGTGGCACTTTTCCCCGACACGGGCGAGAGGTATCTGTCGATTTTATTTAATGAGGTTTGAGTATGAAAATTTTTGATATTGAAGGTATGAGTTGTGCCGCCTGCTCTTCAAGAGTTGAAAAAGCGGTCTCAAAGCTTGATGGCGTTAAGTCTTGCTCGGTAAATCTTCTCACCAACTCAATGAGCGTTGATGGGAGCGCGGACGATGCCGCAATTATTGCAGCCGTTAATGCAGCAGGCTATGGCGCGACCTTAAAAGGCGCAAAGAAAGAAGAAAAAATTACCGATAACGAAACCTCTGCTTTAAAGCAGAGACTTTGGTTCTCGCTTGGTTTTCTGATTGTTTTGATGTATTTCTCTATGGGATACACTATGTGGAACTTTCCGCTGCCTGATTACTTTAATCAAAATCCTATGGCAGTGGGCATTGTTCAGCTTCTTTTGACAATTATCATTATGGTAATCAATCAGAAGTTTTTTATAAATGGCTTTAAAAGCCTTTTAAAAGGCTCGCCTAATATGGATTCTTTGGTGACATTGGGATCCGGAGCGTCATTTATTTATAGTGTATATGCCCTTTTTGCAATGATTGCGGCAGAAAATCAACACCACTATCTGCACGAATTTTATTTTGAGTCCGCCGCTATGATACTTACACTTATAACAGTCGGCAAAATGCTTGAGGCGCACTCAAAGGGCAAAACCACCAATGCCATAAAAAGCCTTATGGACCTTGCTCCAAAGACAGCAACAATTATTCGGGACAATGCTGAAATTACTGTCCCGATTGAAGATGTTCAAAAAGGCGATATTTTTGTTGTGCGCCCGGGCGGAAACATTCCCGTTGACGGCATAATCTTAGAGGGATTAGCCGCCATTGACGAATCGGCACTCACAGGCGAGAGCGTGCCCGTTGACAAAACGACGGGTGACAAAGTTTCTGCGGCAACGCTTAACAAGTCGGGCTTTATTAAATGCAGGGCAACAAGAGTCGGCGAAGATACAACTCTTTCGCAGATTATAAAGCTGGTAAGCGATGCGTCTGCCTCAAAAGCACCCATTGCAAAAATTGCCGACAAGGTTTCGGGTGTTTTTGTCCCCGTTGTTATCATAATTGCAATTATTGCAACTGCAATCTGGCTGATTTTGGGTCAAAGCATCGGCTTTGCTTTAGCACGCGGAATTTCTGTTTTGGTAATAAGCTGTCCGTGTGCTTTAGGTCTTGCAACCCCTGTTGCCATTATGGTTGGCAGCGGAGTGGGCGCAAAAAACGGAATCTTATTTAAGACCGCCGCTGCACTTGAAGAAACGGGCAAGGCACAGATTGTAGTTCTTGACAAGACGGGAACTATTACCGAGGGCACCCCCGCCGTTACCGATATAATCCCCGTAAACATAACTGAGAACGAGCTTTTAAGTCTTTCTTATTCACTTGAAAAAAACAGCGAGCATCCTCTTGCAAAGGCAATTGTTGAAAAGGCAGAGAGTTTAAATCTTACCGCAGCTGATGTAGCCGATTTTACTGCCCTTTCAGGAAATGGTGTAAGCGCAACTCTTAACAATAGAAAAATACTTGGGGGAAGCCTTAGCTTTATTTCAGGTCAGGTAGAAATT
>JAZNPN010000007.1:0-13315 GCA_045589715.1 Clostridia bacterium
CCAGGGAAAAATCTCCGACTTATAAAAAGCATCGCCGCAGGGCCTTACCTGAAAGAAGACTGCGTTAAATCCCATATCTTTGCAGTTATCAAGAATTTCAATAAGTTCCTGTTTCAGTATTTGCGGATTTGTCGTTGCTGACGATGGATAATCAATGTTTGATACAGTTGACACCCACACACCGCGAAGTTCAGCAGTCTCTGCCCTTACACTGCTCGGAACATAAAATGCCGAAACGGATACCGCTGCACAAATCAACAAAAGTAGTACTCTTAAAGAAAATGTGTGTTTCATAGTTAAAACTCCTTTTCTATGCCAAAAAACCTTCTTGCGTTTTGGTTTGTAATACGGGCCAGTTCTTCATAACTTACTTCTTTTACCTCTGCCATTTTGCGAGCAACAAATTCAACATAACCGCTGAAATTTCTCTCTCCCCTGTGAGGCTCGGGAGCCATATACGGAGCGTCTGTCTCAATCATAAGCCTGTCAAGCGGAATAACTTTCAGCGCCTCGATTGCACGGCGGGCATTTTTAAAAGTAATAACCCCCGTAAACGAAATCATCAGACCAAGTGCCAAAAGCTCTTTTGCTGTTTCGGCACTTCCCGAAAAACAATGCACAACGCCATTAACTTTTTTCCGTGCCTTTAATATTTCAAGACAGTCACCCTTTGATTCCCTGTCGTGAATAACCACGGGCATACCCATCTCCTCAGCTAACGATAACTGACGGATAAACCATTTTTTCTGAACCTCAGAATTCTCGCCATCGCCATACTGGTAATCAAGTCCTATCTCACCGATTGCAACAACCTTTTTATTTTGGGCAAGTTCTTTAAGCTTTAAAACGTCAGCCTCCGTCATATCCTTTGCATAATGGGGGTGAACCCCGACAGTTGCATATGCAAAATCGTAATCCTCTGCAATTTTGACAGAATCATACGAGCCTTTCATATCCGCTCCTATATTCACTATATTAGAGACGCCATAGTCTCTGAGACTTTTAAGCACGGCGTCCCTGTCGCTGTCAAACTGCTCATCATCAAAGTGAGCATGTGTATCAAAAAGCATTTTTGTCTCCTATTTTAAGATATTTTCCATATCCTTTTTTGCCGCAGCCAGAGCTTGCTGTGCCTCGGTCTTGTCTTTTCCCCACATCATACAATATACCTTTATCTTAGGCTCGGTTCCTGACGGACGGATAACAAAATTATTGTTATCTTCAAGCTCAAGGTATATTACATCTGATTTTGGAAGAAGAATTTCATCGGTCTTTCCGCTTGCAAGCTCGGTGCGTTTTGATACAGAATAGTCTCTTACTGCAAGCACCTTTTTGCCGCCGATTTCTGCGGGTGTATTATTTCTGATGTTCTTCATAACAGACTGAATCTTTGAAAGTCCGTCCATACCCTCCATTGTAACAGAAATGGTTTCTTCAATATAACATCCGTACTTTTTGTAGATGTTCTCCATCTGCTCAAAGAGCGACATTCCTTTTTCCTGATAGTAAAGCGCCATTTCTGCAATCAGCATAGTGGAAACTACTGCGTCCTTATCCCTTGCATATGTTCCTTTAAGATATCCATAGCTCTCCTCAAATCCAAAGAGGTATGTGCCAATGCCTGTCTCAGCAGACTCCTTGATTTTTTCGCCTATGAACTTAAAGCCTGTTAAAACTTCTTTCATTTCAACGCCGTAAGCTTTACAGATTGCCTCAATTATATTGGTTGAAACTATAGTTTTTACCACATAACCGTCTGCAGGAATTTCGCCACGCTCTTTAAGGCTTGATAAAATGTATTCACAAAGTAATGCCCCAACCTGATTGCCTGTAAAGGTATCATAATCACCGTTATCCTTTTTTACAATTATGCCGACGCGGTCAGCATCAGGGTCGGTACCGATAATCAAATCTGCCCCGCACTTTTTTGCATAACCGATAGCAAGCTCAAATCCCTCTTTGTTTTCGGGGTTGGGTGATGCAACTGTGGGGAAATTGCCGTCAGGCATTTCCTGTTCCTTTACAACTATAACATTATTAAATCCCATACGCTTTAAAATCTTGCGAACAGGCTTGTTGCCGCTGCCGTGGAATGGTGTATATACAAATGTAAGAGAATCACCCTTTTCTTTTATAAGCTCAGGGTTTATGGATTGTGCGGCAACGCAATCAAGGTAAGCATCTTCTACTTCCTCGCCAAGCATTATAATTTTGCCGTTCTTTACAGCTTCATCAAAGTCACAGGTCTTAACTCCCGTAAACAAATCCGTCTTTTGAATTTCATCAAGTACGATTTCTGCAAGCTCAGGATTAAGCTGAGCACCATCTGCACCATAAACCTTGTAACCATTATACTTTGCAGGGTTGTGACTTGCTGTAACTACAATGCCGGCAGTAGTCTTAAGATATCCTACTGCGAAGGAAAGCATAGGAACAGGCTTTAATTCATCAAAAATGTAAACCTTAATGCCGTTAGCTGCAAGACAAGCTGCCGCAGTTTTTGCAAACTCATCAGACTTAATACGGCTGTCATATGCAATTGCTACACTTATTCCATCTGCAGAGCCGTTTGTTTTGATAAGCTGGTTGGCAAGTCCTTGAGTTGCCTGACCTACAACATATTTATTCATACGATTAGGTCCTGCACCTATTACACCTCTTAAACCCGCTGTACCAAACTCCAATGTTTTATAAAAACGCTCTTCAATTTCTTTTTCGTCACTTTGGATTGAATTAAGTTCTGCTACCGTCTCGGGGTCTGAATTTGTGAGCCATCTTTCATATTCCTGTCTGTAATTCATAGCTTATCTCCTTTAAGGTCAAAATAATATATTTTTTCTTATTACATTATACTACTAATTTGTCCCAAATACAACCCCTTTATTGTGTAAAATTTGCCTTTATAGGATTGATTTTTTTAAAAAACTTTGATATAATGAGCTATATCTGAGGGAGGGTATAAAAAATATGAAAATTGCTATAGGAAGTGACCATGGTGGTGTAAACCACAAGGCATACATAGAAAACTATTTAAAAGAACAAGGGCACGACTTTACAGACTTTGGTACAGAGGCGGATATTCCTGCAGATTATCCCGATATTGCCGAAAAGGTTGCTCTTGCTGTAAGAGACAATGGATTTGACTGCGGGATTTTAATCTGCGGCACGGGGATCGGTATGAGCATTGCGGCAAATAAAATCTCGGGTATTCGTGCAGCCCATGTTACCGACACATACAGCGCCAAAATGGCAAAGCAGCACAATGATGCGCAAATTATCTGCCTTGGTGAGCGAATTACGGGATGCGACCTTGCAATAGATATCGTTGATTCATATTTAACACAATCCCATCTGGGCGACAGACACGCCCGCAGAGTCAAAAAGATAATGGATTTAGAGGGCAAATAAACCATAAAAAGGATTTCTGAAAATTCAGAAATCCTTTATTTTTTAAGCATTTTCCTTAATTTTTTAAAAGCCGTATCCTCACCCTGTTTTGCAAGTGTCAAAAGCAAGTCCTCGAGTATTTCCGAGGTTTCGGGGTGAATAAATCTATTTTCCTTACCCCGCAAAAAGTATTCTATCGGGTGCCACTCGGTATAATTTTTGCCCTGATATATTTTGCTTGCCGCAACACGGTCACAAAACATTTCAGCAATATATTTCATAGGCATCGGAACAGGCGACAACTTTTTTGTATGGGGATTATAGTCCGTCCAATACTCAAAGTGATGGCGGTTTCTGCCCTTATGATGAAGCCACGCGGCAGAATAACCAAAGAGCGCCCTTTCAGCTTCATTAGGGCTTCTGCCTCCGCTGTAATATTTTGCTCCCGCAATAAACTCGGTCGGAGTATATTTTGACAAGTCATGAAAAAGCCCCTGCCACAAAATCCCCGCCTTTTTGCTGTGTCTTATAACAGCATGGCGATGTTTTGTGATAGTCTTAAAATGTCCATATGCGTTTTTTAGAGAAAGTGCCATATTAAAAACCCCTTTCCTCTATTATTCCCGATTTACCTTAAATTAAAAAAGAACGGGCAACAAAGGTCACCGCCAGACAATGCTTCCTTATCTGGTGGTGACCTTTGTATCCGCCCTTAATAAGCTTTTATTATTCAGCAGCGTTTTCAGGTGTAACCTCTGCTTCAACTCCGTCAGTTTCAGCACCCGCAAGCTGCTCAGCAGTTGCAATGATATTGCCTTCTGCATCTACCAAATTACCATTTTCATCCCTTGTTGCCTCAATCGGCTGACTCAGACTCTCATCAGTTGCAACTTCTTGCTCAACGGGAGCAACTTCTGTATTATTCTGCTTAACAGCGCTTGCAGTAAGCACGATTGATGTTATAACAAAGAGAACTGCCAAAACTGCGGTAACCTTCTTAAGTACAGCGTCAATTGTTCTGCCCTTGTTCTTGCCGAAAAATGTCTCCGCACCGCCTGCAATTGCACCGGAGAGGCCCTGCTGCTTGCCGTGCTGCATAAGAACTGTTGTAATAAGAGCTATAGAAATTACTACATGAACGATTGTTAAAACTATATTCATTTTATTTCCTCCTAAATATGTTAACCATAATAAATGCTCAGTATCAAACATTCTAACATAATTATCTAAATTTTTCAAGTACTTTTTAAAATATTTTTGCTCAGGAATGTATTATTTTGTATCCTACGGGTTCTATATCGATTAAAAGGCGGTCATTCTCAGTCTCTATGTTATGTGTAATCCCCGTTAAATCAACCTCAACAGTTCTATTTTCAAAACTTCGGTTGACCGCACATATCGCAAAGCCCGCGCCTGCTTTTTCGCCAAACACATTTCTGCCATTTTCAAAGTATCTGGCAAAAACAAATACATCGCCGTTTGCGTAAAGAGTTTTATAGTGCCCCGTTCTTAAAACGCTGAGATTGTTTCTCAACTCTCCCAATCTCTGATATTCTGAAAGAAGCTCTGTATCCACCCTCCTCCATGTAAACGGCGCCCTGTTATACGGGTCTTTTCCTCCCTGCATACCAATCTCGTCACCATAATAAATCGACGCAACTCCCACATATGTCATCTGCAAAAATGCCGCACACCTGAGTCTGTATGTGGCAAGTGCCTCCATTCCGGATTCAAGCTGTTCATTTTTACAATTCTCGTTTTTACCGCCAAAAAGCGATTTTATTCGCATAGTATCATGAGTGCCGATATGGTTCATAAGTGAATACAGTGTGCATACGGGATAATTTTCCATAATAGACATAAGACGCTTGTTCATAGTTTCAGCATCGATATATCCCATCAAAAACGCGGTTACATTGTCGCGGAAGGGATAATTCATAACGCTGTCAAGCTCATCGCCAAGCAGATATTCACGCTGGTGGCTGTATGCTACCTTGTTTGACGCATCCTCCCATACTTCACCGATAACCACCGCATCGGGGTCTGTTTTTTTCACTTCCTCACGCAGAATTTTGATAAATTCATCGGGAAGCTCATCAGCCACATCAAGCCGCCAGCCTGATGCGCCGAGCTTAATCCATTTTTTAATAACTGAATTTTCGTCTCTTAAAATATAATTGAGGTAATCCTCATTCATTTCATTGACATTAGGCAGATTAGTACAGCCCCACCAGCTTTCGTAGCCGTTCTGATTGAACTGATACCAGCTGCGATACGGTGAATTTACATCGTTATACGCCCCGCCGCTGCCATAGTTTTTATATTTGTTAAAGTATACGCTGTCAGACCCCGTATGGCTGAAGACTCCGTCAAGAATTATTCTGATATCAAGTTTTTTTGCCTTACTGCACAGCTCTTTAAAATCTTCCTCGTTTCCAAACATCGGGTCGATTTCCATATAATTTGCCGTGTCGTATTTGTGGTTTGAATATGCGTCAAAAATCGGATTTAAATAAATAACGCCAACCCCGAGAGATTTAATGTAAGGCAGCTTTTTGATGATACCCTTTAAATTTCCGCCATAGAAATCGTTACAGGCAGGTCCGTCTTCATATGGATGCCTGTTAAAGGAAAAGGGTTCATACGCATCATAATGAATTATATATTCGTCTCTCTTTTTCCAGATAGCGCCGTTTTCGTGCTCTCCAAAAAATCTGTCCGGGAAAATCTGATACATAATTCTCCCGCAAAACCAATCGGGCGTGGTATAATTTTCATCATACACCGTGATTTGATAGGTCTTGTCAGATGTTTGTGCACAAGCCCCCGCTCCGCCAAGGCCATCTGAATTTACATACCAGATTTTTTTATCGGGGGTTTCAACCATAAAAGAATATCTGAAAAGGCATGGCTTATCAGGCATAACCACAGTTACCTCATAGGTTTCTTTTCTATGCATCTTTATAAAATTTTCTTCCCCGTTTTTATTTGTATATAGGTATACAGAAACGGCATTAAGGCTTGATTTGACATCAAGCCTTAATGTAACAGATGTATTCGTTTTAACTGCCCCAAACGGACTTCGGTATTTTATATCCTGTGAATTATGAAAAATCTCCATTGTAATACTCCTTAGAGAATTTACTGTGTCAAAGTTTCAGGTTCTGTCTTTGAGCGATGCACTGTTGTCAGCCCGATTCTGTGTTCACTTACCTGATTTACCCTTATATTAAAGCCGTCAAATGTAATCTCGGGACGGGAACCATCGTCAGGAATTGACCCAAGCTCTGCAATAACAAGCCCGCCAAAGGTATTTGCCTCTAAATCTTCGGGGATATCCAGTCCCAACTCTTCTGCAACATCTCTTATAGGCGCACTTCCGTAAACCTGCCATGTGTCCGCAGAGATGCGGATTATATCCTTTGGAACATCATCATCTGCGCCCAAATCGCCTACCAGTTGCTCTACAAGGTCAATAAGAGTGATAATTCCGCACAAACCTCCGTACTCATCAAGCACAACTGCAAGCCTCTGATTTTCACGGCGCATCCTGTGAAAAAGTGTGTCTGCACCAACCGTGTTGGGAACAAAATACGGCGGATTTACTGCATTTTTAAAGATATTTTCTTTGCTTTTATCCTTGAGCCTGAAAAAGTCTCTCGCATCGAGAACGCCTATTACATCATCCTCACTCTCGCCGCAGACAAGATATCTTGTATATCGATTCTCGTGGATGGTTTCTTCCCACTCTTCGACATCATCATCCCCCCAGAGTATAGCAACCTCTGTTCTGTGTGTGGCAACATCTTCGGCTGTTAAATCGTCAAACTCAAAAACATTCTGGATAAACTCCTGCTCCTCCTGGTCGATAACTCCCTTTTCCCCGCCTGCATCAACAAGCATACGGATTTCTTCTTCTGTTACCTCTTCTTCATCAGCATCAGGGTCAATTCCCATTGCCTTTAAAAGTATATTGGTGGAAAAAGTAAGCATTGAAACTACGGGCGCAAAGACTTTTGCTAAAAACGAAACGGGCGCTGACACCGAAAGCGCAATCTTTTCGGATTTGCGCATAGCAACACGCTTTGGCACAAGCTCACCGAAAATAAGTGTTACATAAGATAAAATGAGCGTGATAAGAATGACTGCAATGCTGTCAAGTGTTGCATAGGGGATCTTTACCCCCAGAGATACAACCCAATTTACCAGATGATCCGAAAAGTTTTCTGCCGCAAACGCACTGCCCAAAAAGCCTGAAAGTGTAATCGCAACCTGAATAGTTGCTAAAAATCTTGCAGGATTTTTAGTAAGCTTTATAAGGCGTTTTGCCCGCTTATCGCCATTTAAGGCAAGCTTTTCAAGCTTTGTATCGCTTATTGATATGACAGCAATTTCGGCAGATGCGAAAATTGCGTTAAGTGCAATAAGTATTATTTGCAAAAGTATTGACATAAATATATGACCATCGTCCAAGGAAAAAACCTCCTAAAATTTAATCGGTAAAAGTATACCATAATATAAATTAAAAATCAATCCTATATGCTTTACATTACTATTACAACAGCATATTTATATAGCTTTCACGATTTTTAAATAACATTTCCGTCATATCTCCTATGTCCAGAATATACTCTCCGCCGCTGCAAAAAACAGGCTTTTCGTTTTCAATATAAAAACAAAGATTATTTTGCAAAATGGCACTGTCAATGAGCTTGTATTTTATCCCCTCTTTAAAAATATGGGGGAATTTACATATCATTTTCTCTGCATCAATCACTCTTGCCATAACGGGAGGGAGCGCCTCTTCCTTTTCGGGCAGGGGAAAATCCCCGCATATTTCCCATATATCAAGACGATTTTCTTTAGGATATGTGAGCGCGTAGCCATTATCGCTTAAATACACCGCCCCTTTTGAAAGCTCTAAAAGGTCTGTTAAAATATTTTCCCAATTCTTTTTATCCCTTTTTATATATATGCTCTTACCTTTCATTTCTTCAAGATATATTTTATCAAGAATGTGCACCAAATCGGGTGTGTATTCTGTGATTTTTCTATAATTTAAAGAATCAGCATTATACGACTTACGCTTTGATACAGTTCTGAATCCGAATTTTTCGTACATTCCGCTGACAGCAGGAATAAGTAAGCTTATTTGAGCATTTAGCTCATACATTTTGGGCAAAGCAAACCCAAACATCTCTCTGGTCAGCCCCTTCATTCTATATTCGGGCATAGTTAAAACACCCGACACATAGCGGGCATTAAGGCTGTCCCCCTCAAGATTAAGGCTATAGGGCATAATCTGCATAGCAGATGCAGGTAAGCCGTCTGACTCTGCAATAATTGTATTTTGAGGTGAGTAGTTAAATTCAAAATTCCAATCCACAAATTTTGGGGTGTCATCAAAGCAGACACTCCAGGAATGTTTTACAAATTCAAAATCTTTATCGGTTGCAAATCGTACCATAATATACCTCACTTTTTGCGGATTTACGCTTGCTATTATCATAATATTTTTATTTTCTTTTGTCAATAATCACAATATCTTGTGCTTGTAATCAAATTGTAACACAATATCTATTGACATATAAAATAAAAGGATGTATAATGACATCACAGATTGAAAAGGGGGTAAATAAGATGGATATAAATATATTAAACGGCGAGATGAGCGCAAAGGAGATCAACTATTATATTGGACATATTAAAGAAAATAATCCGGGTATGGATATAGAAAAATTAACCCTTACAATTTGCGATGACGGCTTTGTCGATGCAGATTATATGCTAAAGCCGATTCCCATCGAGAGAATACGCAGAATAACGGGTTATTTAGTAGGTACAGTTGATCGTTTTAATGACGCAAAACGCGCCGAAGTAAACGACAGAGTAAAACATATGTAATAAAAAGGATTTCTGAAAAATTCAGAAATCCTTTTTATTTTTCTTTTACAATCCTAAAATTGCGGTGGCTATATTAAAGAATATCAGCACCGAGCAGGTATCAAGTATGGTTGTAAGCAGCGGCGCCGCCATAAGTGCAGGGTCCACCTTACATTTTTTAGCAAGCATAGGCAAAATACAGCCTAAGCATTTTGACAAAATTACCGTTCCGATAATACTGAGTCCCGAAACTATCGCAAGTTTTGAAATAGGAAGCTGACTTATTATATCGGCGTCATTTCCGTACATTATAAACACTCTTGCCGTATTGACAAGCGCAAGTATTACGCCTGCCATAAGCCCAATTCTGAGCTCCTTAAATAACACCCTGAAAGAGTCCTTCAGCTTTATCTCATCAAGCGCAAGTCCGCGGATTACCATAGTAGAGCTCTGAGAACCGCAGTTACCGCCCGTTCCCATCAGCATAGGTATAAACGCCACAAGAATGGGGATTGCAGCAAACGCTTCTTCATACCTTTGGATTATCACTCCCGTAACGGTCGCGGAAAGCATAAGTAACAAAAGCCATACAATTCTGTTTTTGGCGTGCTCCCACGCAGAAGTTTTAAGGTATGTGTCCTCTGTAGGCACAATAGCTGCCATCTTGGCAATATCCTCGGTATTCTCTTCCTGAATGACATCAATAGCGTCGTCGACAGTTACAATACCAACCAATCTATCTTCGGCATCTACAACAGGAATTGCCAAAAAGCCATACTTATCAAACATCATAGCAACATCCTCTTTATCATCAAGGGTGTGTACGCTGATAAGGTTGGTTTCCATTATGTCGCCGATAACAGCATCGCTATCTGCTAAAAGAAGTTCCTTAACAGACAGGATACCAATAAGATGACGGCTTGCATCCGTTACATAGCAGGTGTAAATCGTCTCTTTGTCAACGCCCGTTCTTCTTATTCTGTCAAATGACTGCGCCACCGTCATATGCTTCTTAAGGTCAACATACTCGGTAGTCATAATACTGCCCGCGCTGTCCTTTGGATATTTTAAGATATCGTTTATGCTTTTGCGCATCTCAGGATCTGCGTGCTTTAAAATACGCTTAACCACAACAGCCGGCATCTCTTCAATAATATCAACCGCATCATCGACATAGAGCTCGTTAATCACTTCTGCAAGCTCACGGTCAGAAAATGCCGCAATCAAAAGTTCCTGCTCATCTGCATCCATCTCAACAAAGGTTTCTGCCGCAAGTTCTTTTGGGAGTATTCTGAAAAGCAAAGGTAACTCTTCCCTTGGCACTTCTCCAAATAAAACAGCGATATCCGCGGCGTTAATAGTTTCAAGAATGCTTCGGACTGTTCCAAACTTCTTTTCTGCTACGAGCTCAGCAATCTGCTCAGTAAGCTGTTCTTCCATAATTTCGTTGTCCACGAATATCACCTCCAAAAAATAATGAATTGACAACTTTCGTTGTCAAGAATTGGCTTTGCCATGGATTGTTATTATCTCAATATGAATAGAATTTCTGCAAAATTCATTCTGGTTAAAAATCGCAAAGCGATTTTATTCATAAATACACCAAAGTGCAATTCATGAGCTGCAATGCTCAATTTATGAAATCTCTGATTTCAATTCATGCCGAAGGCAATTCATTGAGTTTGCTTCACATACTCATTCTACCATATTTTTTAAAAATAATCAAGCCTATAAAAAATGCTCGACATACTCCATTTTTTCGTGTATAATATTTAAAAAGAGGGTGCTGATATGAAGATTTTGATAATTGACCAGGATTTAAAAAACACAGAGCTTGTGGAAAATTATCTGACTATGAGCGGTTTTGAATGTGAAATAGCCGAAAACGGCGACGACGGTCTTTCTATGGCAAAAAACTTTGACTATGACCTTGTCATTTTAGATGCTGTTCTCCCTACGAGAGATGGTTTTTCTGTCTGCAAGGAATTACGGCTTATAAAGGATATTCCCATTATCTTCCTGTCGGCAAAATGTGAGGATTCAGATATTATACGCGGTCTTGGTCTTGGCGCGGATGATTATATAAAAAAGCCATTCTCCCCCGCTGAATTAACCGCGAGGGTAAAGGCTCATACTTTAAGATATCAATCTTTGGTTAACAAAAATCTCCCCACAAAATCTGATTTTCTCGTTGCAGGTGCGCTCTCTATTGACAAAAATGCCCGTCGCGTCTATGTTGACGGGGTTGAGGTATCTATGCCGCTTAAGGAATATGATTTGCTTCTCTTTTTAGCGGAAAATCCCAACATTGTTTTCAGCAAAGAGCGTCTCCTTGACAGAATATGGGGTATGGACGCCATAGGAGATTCTGCAACAGTTACAGTCCACATCCAGAGAATCAGAGATAAAATCGAAAAAAACGATCATTTCATCGAAACCGTCTGGGGAGCGGGTTACAGATTTAAGATATGATTTCATCCGCCAGAGCTTCAAGCTCTTGGCGGTTTTTTTCTGTCATAGCAGATTTTATAGTAACAGGTTTCTCAATAAATGTCAGGTTTTTTGAGTTTTCAAGCATTGCCCTCATATTTTTATACGCTACGGGTGCCCAGCTTCCGTTCTCAATAAAGGCAACCGTTCGGTTTTGAAATGCCGAATCCTTAAGATGCTCGATAAAATCACGCATAGCAGGGAAAATTCCGCCGTTATATGTTGTGGTTGCAAGAATCAATCTGCTATAGCAGAACGCATCTGCTACCGCCTCTGCGCAATCACAACGAGCCAAGTCGTGTATTTTAACGCAGACACCGCGGTTTTTTAAAATTTCCGCCATTGTTTGCGCTGCCTTTTTGGTATTGCCGTAAACAGAGGTATACGCAACAACAACTCCGTCCTTTTCTGCCTCATAGCTTGACCATGTATTATATAAATCAAGATAATACTCTAAATTTTCGGATAAAACAGGCCCATGGAGCGGGCAAATTATTGCTATATCAAGATTTGACGCCTTTTTTAAAAGCGCCTGAGTTTGTGCCCCATATCTGCCGACGATGCCGATATAGTAACGGCGTGCCTCATCAGCCCATTCTTCATCAACATCAAGAGCGCCGAACTTTCCAAATCCGTCAGCCGAAAACAATACCCTGTCACAAGAATCATATGTCACCATAACCTCGGGCCAATGCACCATAGGCGCCATCACGAAGGTAAGGGTATGTTTTCCAAGCGAAAGGGTATCTCCCTCGCCTACAATCAATCTGCGTTCGTTATAATCCGTCCCGAAATATTGCTGCATCATAGCAAACGATTTTTGATTTGATACAATAGTTACATTCGGGAAACATTCCATAAACTTATCAATGTTTGCAGAATGGTCAGGCTCCATATGTTGAATAATCAAATAATCGGGTTCTTTTTCTCCCAAAGTATCCTTTATGTTTTTGAGCCATTCCTTTGTGAAATTCACATCAACTGTGTCCATAACGGCGATTTTTTCGTCAAGAATTATATAAGAATTATAGGACATACCATTTTTTACTTTATACTGACCCTCAAATAAGTCTATTTTATGGTCATTAACACCCACATATACAATATCATTGGTTATTTTCATAAAAATCTATCCTCTCCATCAATTTAACAATCGGCAAACCTTATCTAAATTTAATTTGAAAATTTAACGA
Source organism: Clostridia bacterium (assembly GCA_045589715.1). Classification (GTDB taxonomy): domain Bacteria; phylum Bacillota; class Clostridia; order Monoglobales; family Monoglobaceae; genus UMGS1820. Next base: position 12,954 of record JAZNPN010000007.1, read on the forward strand.
GAAATTATACCTGATTTCCATAAAATTATATCATCAAGTCAATGCTGTGTCAATGAATTAAAAATCAAGAAAATGTTCAAAAAATGCTTGACAAATATAATTTCAGGTGATATAATAATCGAGTCTCGTCAAAAAGTGTATATCTGGAGAGGTGTCCGAGTGGTTTAAGGAGCTAGTCTTGAAAACTAGTGATGCGAAAGCACCCAGAGTTCGAATCTCTGCCTCTCCGCCACTTTTTTTATTTACGCACAATTTAATAATTTTAAATTCGGAGAAGTACTCAAGTTGGCCGAAGAGGCGCCCCTGCTAAGGGTGTAGGTCGTGAAAGCGGCGCGAGGGTTCAAATCCCTCCTTCTCCGCCA
>JAZNPN010000008.1:0-2757 GCA_045589715.1 Clostridia bacterium
TACTGCTTTGAGTTTACCCGTGTTTTCAAGCTTTGCCAACGCTTTGTGAGCATTGTTTGGTTCTACTTCAATGATAAAATATTTTCTATAAAAATCATAAAAAGTTTCTGTGTTCTGAAAAAAGAAATCGTGGCTCAATATCTCTTCGGGAGGCACGCCGTATTCTTTCACGGTGTTATAAAGTCCGTCTTGGCTGCGATAGTCCTTCACACCGCTTTCGGTAGATACACCTGCACCACCAAAGAAAACGATACTACTGCACTCTTTAATCATTTCTGCAAATCTATCTATCATCATTTTTCGCCTCGTTTATTTGAATTTGTTTGGTTCAAATCCGTCATTAATCAAATACTATATTTACTCAAATCTATCCTGCCGTCCGATTCAAAAACAACGCCTTCTGTTTCGAGCAACTGTCTCTGAACTCCTTCGCCGCCAAATGCAAAACCGGGTGCAACCTTTCCTTCTCGGTTTACAACTCTATGGCAAGGAATAATCCCCGGCTCCGGGTTTACATGCAGAGCATATCCCACAACCCTTGCCCAGCGAGGATCCCCGGCAAGAACAGCCACCTGACCATAGGTTGCAACCTTGCCTTCGGGAATGGTTTTCACAACCTCATATATTTTTTCAAATGTGTTCATAGTTATCACACCAAACCCATACACCACTCAACACCGATGGCAACCACCACCACAAGAGCTGATATGATAAAGCCATGAATCATAGGATTAATGCCCGATTTTTTCATATCCCTGAAGCTTGTATTTAAGCCGATTGCCGCAAGGGCTGCAACCATCAGGAATTTGCTTACATCTTTTGCAACAGCCGAAACCTCTGTGGGTATAACGCCCAAACTGTTAATCATTGCCATAGCTAAAAAGCCAAGAATAAACCACGGGAACAATCCGCCGATATTAACCTTACTGTATGCAGCATCACAGCTTTCTTTTCTTTTAAGTCTTAAATTTACCAGTGAAAAAACAAAAACTGTCGGAATGATGGCTAATGTTCTTGTGAGCTTTACCATTGTTGCAAAATCGCCTGCGCCTTCTGAAAATGCATATCCTGCAGCAACTACGCTTGAGGTATCGTTTACTGCCGTTCCTGCCCATAAACCATATGCCATATCAGAAAGTCCAAGCATTCTTCCCATAATCGGAAACAAAACAATCATTGCCATATCAAACAAAAATGTAGCGGACATAGCATAGGCAATATCGGAATCCTCTGCATCAATTACAGGGGCTATCGCTGCAATGGCGGAACCACCGCAAATTCCTGTTCCTGCGGAAATCAGGTTTGACAGTTTCCAATTCAGCTTCAATGCTTTACCTATAAAATATCCTCCGCCAAAGCAGGTCAGCAAAGTAAAAAGCATTACCATCAAAGATAATTTTCCAACCGAAAGGATTACCCTTACGCTGAGGGATGCTCCAAGTAATATAATCGCAAATTTCAACACCTTTTTGGATGTAAATTTAATACCGGCTTTTAAAAAATCAGGTTTCCAGAAATGGTTTATAATCATTCCTATAAAAAGTGCAATTACCGATGCACCGATGATGTGTATGGGCAAAAGACTCTCAATCGCTTTTGCAATTACTGCTATAACTATCGAAATCGCAAGTCCCGGGATTATTTCTCCAATATTTTTTAGTATTTTCATTTTGTTCCTCCGTTAAAATTATAAAGTATATCTGTTTCTTTATTTCTATACTCGTGCTTTTCGTAATAACCGATTAAAGTACCGTCATCATCACGAAGAGCAACCATGTACACATCTTTGTTTTCCTCGTCATTGCGATAGGTATATATGATGTTATTATCCTTGCTTTCGCGAAACCACGCAACCACCTTGTCAATCATTTCATTTACCTTTGGCGGATGGCAGTCTTTAATACTTCTGCCTGTCAAGTCTTTGTGATAACGCTTTATGGCACACGGATTCATATATACAATAATATCATCTATATCGCAAACAACAACAGGGGCTGTATCCTGGTCTAATACGCTTTTTAGTAATTTATTTAACATTTATTTCTCCATTCCGCAGTCATATGCATTTTTTGATACAACCTCATCATAGTACATTGTGCCATAAAGTCTGTATCCGCCTGCAAAATTGTAGGCGTCAAAGCCGTTTTGCATAAGTATTCTTGTGGCAAGATAGCTCCGAAGACCGCTCTGGCACATCACATATACAGGCTTTGATTTATCGAGTTCTGTAAGTCTTTCACGCAGTTCATCAACTGGAATATTGATAAACCCCTCTGCGTGACCGCGCATATATTCGTAGACGGTTCTTGTATCTAAAAGCGTGACATCGTCTCTTTTTTGAAGTGATGGAATATCCTCATAATAGAACTGCCCTACAATACCATTTTTCATGTTTTCAATGATAAAGCCTGCCATATTCACAGGGTCTTTTGCCGAAGAATATGGCGGGGCATAGGAAAGCTCAAGGTCTTTTAGCTTGTCCGCTGTAAGTCCTGCAAAAATTGCAGTGGCAATTACATCAATTCTTTTTTCAACACCCTCATAACCTACCGCTTGTGCGCCGAGGATTTTATATGTTTCCTTTTCAAATATAACCTTTAATGTCATAACGGTAGCACCAGGATAGTATCCTGCGTGAGAAAGGGGCGATAGAATAACTTTTTCGTAAGCGATATTGCTTAATTTAAGCTGAGTTTCAGTCATTCCTGTTGATGCAACTGTCATATCAAAGAGCTTAATAACCGATGCACCTTGCGT
>JAZNPN010000009.1:0-16662 GCA_045589715.1 Clostridia bacterium
GCTTCTTCTTCTGCGCTTCCGATTTTAAGTTCCGCAAACTTTTTTCTGTATGAATAACCATATTTAAACGCCAGAAACATTCCAACGATTGCGACTACAATCAAAACTGCGAATATAATTATTGTTTGTGTATCTATTTTAAGCCACCTCCTGTAAAATATTTGTGTATATACACATTGTAAAATCAGTTAAAAGCAAAGAATCGAAAAATTATGGTATAGCAATCGGTAAAGGGTAATTTTTTAAAAATTTCCCCTTATACTTATACTCTTTAATTTTACATATTTTTAATATAAAAGTCAAGTTATTTTTATGTTACATTAAAAAAAGGTTCTCTTTTTTATGAGAACCTTTTTATTTTTAATTTTTTAGCCCGGAGGCCACTGAAGGTTTCTGCCCGCAAGCAGATGAAAATGTATATGGTTAACAGTCTGACCGCCGTCTTTTCCGCAATTGTTAACAATGCGATAACCATTTTCCGCAAAGCCTTGTTCCTTTGCAATTTTAGCAGCCGCTGCAAAAATCGCACCTACAACCGCTGCATTTTCTTCATTCAGCTCATTGGCAGATGAAATATGCACCTTTGGCACAATAATTATATGAGTGGGTGCCTGTGGTTCAATATCACAAAACGCATAAACCAAATCATCTTCATAAACCTTTGTGGACGGAATTTCTCCGTTTATAATTTTACAGAATAAGCAATCCATTTTTATCACCTAACCCTTGATTGACTTAAAGATTTCAGCCGCTTTTTCCATAGCCTCTTTTGCTTTTGAGGGGTCTTTTCCGCCGGCTTGAGCAGATTCCGGCTTACCGCCGCCTCCGCCGCCCATAAGTTTTGCAAGTTCTGATACAATCTTACCCGCATGAGCGCCGTTTGAAACTGCATCTTTAGTCGCCATAGCAATAAGATTTACCTTTTCGCCTGCAACTGATGCTAAAACTATCAAAGCGTTTTCGCACTTCTGCTTTAAGTTGTCACCAACTTCACGAAGTGTGTTCATATCCATATTTTCAGGCATAAGCTGTGCCACAAATGATATGCCGTCAACATCAACTTCCGCATCTAAAACATCACATGCCGCACTTGATGCCATCTGACTCTTCATACTATCAATCTCACGGTTTGCTTCTTTAAGCTCATCAACAAGAGCCTGTGCCTTTTGTGCAATACCTGAAGGATTTGACTTTAAGATAACAGCAGTATCATTTATAAGATTGTCTTTTTCATCAAGCAAGCTAAGCACTCCAAGCCCTGTAACTGCTTCAATTCTTCGAACACCTGCAGCTACACCGCTCTCTGAAAGTATCTTGAAAAGTCCGAGCTTACCCGTAGACTCAGCGTGTGTGCCGCCACAGAGTTCTAAGCTGTAATCACCCATTTTAACTACTCTTACAGTTGCGCCGTACTTTTCGCTAAAGAGTGCAGTTGCTCCCATCGCTTTTGCTTCATCAAGGCTCTTTTCAGAGCAATCTATCTTAAGGTCTGCAAGAATTTTTTGATTAATCTCATTTTCTACAGCCTTTAATTCTTCCTTAGTCATAGCAGCAAAATGCGAGAAGTCAAATCTCATTCTGTTTTCGTCAACATAAGAACCCGCCTGGGCTACATGGCCTCCTAAAACATTCTTAAGTGCCGCCTGAAGAAGATGGGCTGCCGAGTGATTTCTTCTGATTGCATTTCTTCTTTCATTATCAATCTCAGCATTTACTTTATCAGAAACCTTTAAAGTTCCGCTAACTACCTCAACCATGTGCAAGAACTTTCCGTTTCTCTTTTTAGTATCAACTACCTTTGCAACATTGTCGCCGCAACTGATTGTACCTAAGTCTCCTACCTGACCGCCGCTTTCTGCGTAAAATGGGGTTCTGTCAAGCAGTATTGTAACTTTCTGTCCCGCAGAAGCTGCATCAATTCTCTGTCCATCTGCTCCGATAGCGACAATTTCTGATTCAATAGCTGTATTTTCATAGCCGTCAAATATGGTAGCTTCTTCAACGCTTGCAAATATATCCTCTTTCCAGGCCTCGCCTTCCATATCGCCTCTTGCAGCTCTTGCGCGGTCTCTCTGCTCGTTCATATATTTTTCAAAGCCGTGGACATCAACTGTTAAATTGCTCTCTGCAATGATTTCCTTTGTCAAATCGATAGGAAAACCATAAGTATCATAAAGCTTAAAGGCATTTTCGCCCGAAAGCTCAGTCTTGCCCTCAGCCTTTAAGTCACTTACATAATCATTAAGTATCGCAATACCCTGGTCTATTGTTTCGCCAAATCTTTCTTCCTCAGTTTTGATAACCTTTTCAATATATTCAAAGTTGGTTACAAGCTCAGGATATGCAGATTTTGATTCTTCTGCAACAACGGCCGCAAGTTTATAAAGGAACGCCTCTTTAAGTCCTAAAAGTCTGCCGTGTCTTGCCGCGCGTCTTAGTAATCTTCGAAGAACATAACCTCTTCCCTCATTTGACGGAAGCACGCCGTCAGATACCATAAACACAGTGCTTCTTATATGGTCAGTAATTACACGGAGCGAAATATCAGTATTTTTATCTTTGCCATATACTGCGCCCGTCATATTTGCGGCACTGTCAAGAATTCTGCGGATTGTGTCAACCTCAAAGATAGATGTCACACCCTGCATAATACAAGCAATTCTCTCAAGTCCCATACCTGTATCAATATTAGGATGTGCAAGGCGATTGTAGTTGCCCTCCTCATCCTTGTCAAACTGAGTAAATACAAGATTCCAAAACTCAACATATCTGTCACAGTCACAGCCTACAGCACAGTCTGGATTGTCACAGCCGTATTCTTCGCCTCTGTCAAAGTATATCTCAGAACAAGGTCCGCAAGGGCCTGTGCCGATTTCCCAGAAGTTATCCTCTTTGCCAAGGTATACAATTCTTTCTTTTTTAACGCCAACCTTTTCGGTCCAGATTTTAACTGCTTCTCCATCTTCTTCGTAAACGCTGACCCAAAGTCTGTCCTCGGGAATTTCCAAAACCTTGGTTATAAATTCCCATGCCCAGGCTGTAGCTTCATTTTTAAAGTAATCTCCAAAAGAAAAGTTGCCAAGCATTTCAAAAAATGTGCCGTGGCGGGAAGTTAAACCCACGCACTCAATATCAGGTGTTCTGATACATTTCTGGCAGGTCGTAACCCTCTTTGATGGCGGAACTTCCTTTCCTGTAAAATAAGGCTTAAGCGGAGCCATACCCGCATTTATAAGCAAAAGGCTGGCATCGCCCTGAGGTACCAGCGGAAATGACGGCATTCTCAAATGCCCTTTGCTTTCAAAAAAAGATAGATATCTTTCGCGTATTTCGTTTAATCCCAACTTTTCCATTGTGGTTCATGCCTTTCTGTCTGTAAAATTCCGTTTTTTGGGCTCAGACCCGCCCATACTCATTCTTGTTATTATACCAATTTTAGATTGCTTCGTCAAGACCTACTCTTCTATCATATTAATCAAAAACTCGTAAATCTTGTCCGCATTCTTTTTAAGCGACTTTGCCGCTTTTTCTGACTGCGCTCTGCCCCCTGCATGAATTTTAAGCTCAAGCATAGGAAGAGTTGCATCAAGCATATTAAGTGATGCCATATACTGATGAGGAGCAATCGGCAAAACCTCTGTTACTACAGAATTCGGATTTATCTGCTCTTCATACTTGCGCTCAGATATAGTTTTATCAATCCAATTACGAATACTTTTTGGCACCCTCTCAAAAAAGAATGCGTTAGTCTCCTTGCCTTTTTCAGTTAGAGAAAATGCCCTCTCATCTCTATAAAATAAACTTTCTGCAAAACCATCGCCGATAAGCTCGTTGAGCATAATCGATAAGTCAAAATAATTCATAACCTGTTTTTTTTCAAATGTCAGCACATCACACATCACAGGCATCGTCATAGGCTCAACATTTTTACAGAGTGTATAGAGAATGGCAAATTTCATCTCATCTCTTTCTAAAAACATAAGTTTCTCCTTTTACTTGTTATACTCAGTATAAGGCTTTTTGTGTTTAAAATACACGCCCAATACTCCTGTACCGATATGCGAGGTTATAACAGGACCTACATCAACATATTTATACTCTTTAATTTTAATGCGTTCCTCAAGAAAATCCTTTAATATTTCAACCTTATCCTCTGCGTTTGCAGACAAGATGTAAAGTTCGTTTTTATCAGGTTCGTCCATACGCTCTTCGATATAATCAACAAGAGTCGATATCGCCTTTTTAAGACCTCTTATCTTGGAAACAGCTTCTACCATACCATCATTTAGAGTAAGTATCGGCTTTATATCAAGCACCTGGCTTACAACCATAGCAGTTGCCTTAATGCGCCCGCCCTTTTTAAGCATAGTAAGATCATCTACCAAAAAGTATGCGCTATCCCTCTTATATACGCTGTTTACATAATCAATTATTTCTTGCTTAGTTTTTCCGTCTTTAGCCATCTGTGCGGCATCAACAACTGCTTTTCCTATTGTATAAGAAAGCATAGTAGAATCTATGACAGTAATATCAAAGCCCTCATCATTAAGCTCATTTGCAACAATATTTGCAGTATTATTAGCACCGCTGCATGCGGCTGAAATTGTAATATGAATTATTGTATTTTCCTTGCCAAGCTTTCTGTATCTTTCCTCGATGTCTTTAGGACTCATCTGGTTTGTCTTTGGCGCCTCGATGCAATTATCTATAATTTTGTAAAAATCTTTTGGATTTAAATTGATATCGGCTGTAATCTGCTTATCATCAACGATGATACCAAACGGCATAACCTCAATATCAAACTCCTGCGCCTGTTCTTTGGTAATGTCTGCCGCCATATCCGTCATTATCTTAATCATTTAAAACGCCCTCTCTCTTCAAATTTTCAAAGTCAAACTGTCTTAAAACCTCGTAAGCTATTATCGCCGCAGAGTTTGAAAGGTTAAGAGAACGCTTGTTCTCTTTCATTGGTATTCTTATAGAGTCATCGTAATTTTCTTTAAGCAAATCTTCCGGAAGTCCCTTTGTCTCCTTGCCAAAAACAAGGAATATATCTCCGTCTGATTTGGTATAGTCAACATCGCTGTATGTATTTATCGCCTTTGTAGTGCAATAATAAAACTTGCCCTTTGGATATTTATTTTTCACATCAGCAAAGGACTGATATTCATAAATTTCAAGTTCATCCCAATAATCAAGCCCCGCACGCTTTACCTGCTTATCGCTTATATCAAATCCAAGCGGATGCACCAGATGAAGTGCCGCTCCTATTACCGAGCATGTTCTTGAAATGTTACCCGTATTTGATGGGATTTCGGGTTCTACCAATACTATGTGAAGCTTCAATTTTATTCCTCCAAGCTGTGTAAACATTTCCAAAGGCTTCCCCTTGAGGAGAAGCTGTCACGAAGTGACTGATGAGGTGTTAATTTTATTCAGTATATCTTCGCAAACGCTATTAAATCTTTGATTAATATCAAGATTAGAATATCTTAATACTTTTATTCCTAAGCTGTTTAAATATTCATCTCTTTTTGTATCAGCCTCTATGCCTTCGTCTTCATAGTGCTGAGAACCATCAATTTCAATCACAATTTTAGATGTTGCAATATAAAAATCAACAATATAATTGCCAATCACCTTTTGTCTGTTAACCGTTAAAGGCAATGTTTTTAAAAAGTCATACCACAAATATCTTTCTTCTTTTGTCATATTTTTTCTTAATATCTTAGCATTACCTGTTAATTTTGAATTGTTTGTTTTATTCATTTCCACCTCATCCGTCAGCTAATGCTGACACCTTCCCCTCAAGGGGAATGCTATTGAACTCATTATATACCACTTGCAGATAAATTTCAAGAGTCTTTATCTTTTTATTGACATTTTTAAGACTATATGCTAAAATGAAACAAATTTAATAATATGAAGGGGAGCTTGTTAGACAGGCTGAGAGGGAATTTAAAATTTCGACCCTATAACCTGATATGGATAATGCCAGCGTAGGGATCATGGTAAATGCGTTTTTTAGGCACATCCTTTTTCGGATGTGCTTTTTTATTGGAGGTTTTTTATGAATGTAAAAAAATTAACCGAATTTGCTATGATGATAGCACTTTCGGTAGTGCTTAGCTTTATAAAGGTGTGGGAAATGCCGCAGGGCGGCTCGGTATCTCTTGTAATGGTACCCATTTTGATAATATCTTTCCGCCGCGGGGTGCCCGCGGGAATGATAGTCGGGGCAATTTACGGCTGTATATCTGCGATGCTCTCGGGCGTAATATATCACCCTATGTCTCTGCTTCTTGACTACATTATAGCATTCTCGCTTGTGGGTCTTGCAGGACTTTTCAAAACCGATTTAAAAGGAATTATCTCAGGCTGCTTCGTTGGAGTTTTCGGCAGATTTTTAAGTTCATACTTAAGCGGTGCCATTTTGTTCGCAAATTATGCGCCTGCGGGACAGAGCCCATGGATTTATTCCTTAGTATATCAGGCAACATATCTGGTGCCTGAACTTATCATATCAGCTATAGTTATTATACTTTTAAGAAATAAAATTTTATTAAAGAAATAATTTTGATTCTCTGCGCTGTATTATATTAAAAAAGGTGATGACAAAGTCATCACCTTTTTGATTTTTTATGTAGTTATTATTCCTGCTCTTGCTCCTGCTTAAATATTTTGTCTGCAAATAATTTAACTGCACCCACAGCTGTAAGAAGTGCTGAGAGTATAATATTTATAATCCAAATTGCCTTCGCTGCAGCAAATGCACTTACAAAAATGTTGCCGTAAAGTCCAAATATACCAACTGCTACTAACAATAAACCTACCCACTTTGCCTTAGGCTGTGATATCAAAAGATATATAGACAAAATACCCAGTAAAGTTTGTGCTACTACAGGAAGTGCCATATCGTTTGCTGTAACCTGATCAGCCTTCTTTACGCCTTCATTAAACATATCATAGGCGCCTGAGTTATCTCTTGGAAACCATACAACACCTGCAATGCTTGTTGTCTTTTCTTCCATCTTATACTCAGCATTCATCTGCTTAAATGTCCAACATGGAATAAACTGTACTACAATGATTGCAACAATTAAAACTATAGCCGCTATTGCAATCAAAGAATTATAATTCTTTAAATTTTTCAACATTTTTAAATTCCTCCTCTTGGTAAATTGCATGTAGTTCTTATTACCTAATATAATATCATATTTAGAAAGATTTGTAAACACTATTTTTCAAGATTTACAGCTTTGTAACATTATTTTTTGTTTATCTATGCCCAAAATTTTCTGTCAAGCGAACGATATCTTATCGCTTCTGCAATATGCTTTTTCTGTATATCCTTTGAGCCGTCAAGGTCAGCTATTGTTCTTGCAACCTTTAAAATTCTGTTGTGTGCTCTTGCACTCAAGCCAAGTGCTTCAAATGAATTTTTAAGAAGTGTCGAGCCTGCTTCGTCAAGCGCGCAGAATTCATTTATCATACTTGCAGTCAAACAGCTGTTTGAGTAAATACCCGTTCCTTTATAGCGCTTTAACTGAATTTCTCTTGCCTTATCAACGCGTTCCTTTATTTGAGCAGAGCATTCACTTTCGCTCTTTCTCTCCAAATCATCATATTCAACAGCGGGAACCTCAATATGTAAATCTATTCTGTCAAGCAATGGCCCGCTTATTTTTGAAAGGTAACTGCTTATCTTTTTAGGTCCGCAACTGCAGTCGTGCTTTTTGTCCCCATAATACCCGCACGGGCATGGATTCATTGATGCTACCAGCATAATATTACAGGGGTACGAAAATGTTCCACCCGCTCTGGTTATTGTAACAACTCCATCTTCAAGGGGCTGTCTCATAACCTCTAAGGCATCCTTGCGGAATTCAGGCAGCTCATCCAAAAATAATATTCCATTATGCGACAGACTTATTTCCCCCGGCTTTGGAATACCATTTCCGCCGCCCGTAAGTCCTACCGCTGAAACGGTGTGATGGGGGCTTCTGAAAGGTCGGCTTGCAACAATTGCTCTGCCTTTTGGAATTTTACCCGCGATACTGTGAACCTTTGTAACCTCCAACGCCTCGTCAAATGTCATATCGGGAAGAATAGATGGGATTCTTTGTGCAAGCATAGTCTTACCAGAACCCGGAGGTCCAATCATCAGAATATTATGCCCGCCTGCCGCTGCAATTTCAAGTGCGCGCTTTGCATTTTCCTGACCCTTTACATCCTTAAAATCTGGAAGATTTAAAAGCGCCCCTTTAAACATAGTATCTGTATCAACATATGTCGGTTTTATTTCTTCTTCGCCCGCAAACACCCTGGCAAGCTGTGTAATATCTTTTATTCCATACACAGAAAGTCCCTCAACAACCGCCGCCTCAGGGGCATTCTGCTCAGGCAGAAATACCTTTTTAATTCCGCTTTGATATGCAGTAATAGCCATAGGGAGTGCCCCTTTTACGCCTTTTAACTGACCATCAAGTGACAATTCTCCAAAAAAACTGCTGTCTTTTAAATCCAACGCTGCAACCTGTTCGCTTGCAGAAAGTATTCCAACGGCTATCGCCAAATCAAGAGAGGCGCCCTCTTTTCTGATGTCGGCAGGGGCGAGATTTACAACTATTTTTTTGCCCGGAATATTAAATCCTGAATTTTTAAGGGCAGAGCGGATTCTCTCCTTTGATTCTTTAACGGCTGTATCAGGAAGCCCCACCACATCCCAGCTTGGGATTCCGTTTGATAAATCAACTTCAACTTGAATGCTGTACCCGTCAATGCCCGTAACTCCAACGCTGTTAATCTTTGAAATCATTATTCCTGCTCCTTATCAATCCCATATTTTAATAAATCAAGCTCTTCCTGAGTCAGTTCCCTCACACAACCCTCTGCAAGATTTTCATCAAGCATAAGCCGATTCATTTTAATGCGCTTTAAATATGTTACTGTTTTGCCCGTCTTTTCAAACATTCTTTTAACCTGATGGAATTTCCCCTCGGCTATTGTCACTTCTGCCGAAAAATCATCTATTATATTAAGAAGTGCGGGTTTTGCCACAAAATCGCCCAAATCCATACCTTTTGAAAACGCGTCAACATCTGATTTTTCAAGTTTTTTATCAACCTCTGCATAATAAGTCTTTGGGATATGTTTATTAGGGCTTAAAAGCTTATGCGAAAGTTCACCGTCGTTGGTCAGAACCAAAAGCCCCACCGTGTCAATATCAAGTCTCCCCACGGGGAAAACCTCAAAATGCCTATATTCCTCAGGGAGCAAATCAATAACAACCTTTTTATGTTTATCCCAAGTAGCTGAAACATATCCGCTTGGTTTGTTCATCATAATGTATATATATTTGCGATATTTTATCAATTTTCCGCCTATAAATACTCTGGCGGAATTTTCATCAATTTTGGTATCGGGCGCAGGATTTAAAATTCCCTCAACTAAGACCTCGCCCGAACGAATCATCTTCTTAACTTCACTGCGGGTTCCAACCCCGCAATCTGCAAGATACTTGTCAAGCCTCAATCCTCTACCCCTTTTCATATATGCTTTAATTTTTACATAGAATATAATAGTCCACTTTACTACGGAGGTTTATCGTGATAAATAAAACCCGTCACAGAGCAGAAGCTCTTATTTTTGCCATATCTGCTATGCTTATTATCTCTATAATAGCTTTTTTAAATGTCGATAACAATATAAATCAAACAAACATAGAATACATATCTTCATTCGGATGGCAGGTTGAAGAAAAACCTGCCGAAATATTTTATCTGACCGTGCCCGAAAAAACCGATTCGGTTTTTTCTGCGTACAGCAGTGCGGTAGGCTATGAGCTTGATTCACATAGTTCCCGCAGGGTTACCCGCTATTCATATAAAGTATTAAACCATAAAGATTCCAAAAGCGAACTTATTCGTATAAACCTCTTTTTAGAAAACGGAAAAATCCTGTGGGGCGATATCGCCTCTCTTGCGCCAAACGGCTTTGTCCTGCCCCTGAGCGATACAACAGATATGTTAAAATAAGGATTGGCAAAGCCAATCCTTAAGCCGCTAATTTTTAAGGCTATGAATAGGCGCAGGAATTCTTCCGCCTCTGTTTATAAATTCTTCGCTTGAATACGGATGAATAGGCATTATAGGAGCAGAACCCAAAAGCCCTCCAAACTCAACGCTGTCACCCACACCTTTGCCTGCTGCGGGAATTACACGAACCGCCGTTGTTTTCTGGTTAATCATACCTATTGCCATTTCGTCTGCTATAATTGCAGATATCGTAGATGCCGAAGTGTCTCCGGGAACTGCAATCATATCAAGACCTACCGAGCATACGCAAGTCATAGCTTCTAATTTATCAAGGGTGAGCGCTCCGCACTCAGCCGCTGCAATCATTCCTGCATCTTCGCTGACGGGAATAAATGCGCCCGACAAACCGCCTACATAACCTGACGCCATAACACCGCCTTTTTTAACTGCATCATTAAGCAGGGCAAGTGCCGCAGTAGTTCCGTGTGTTCCGCATTTTTCAAGGCCCATTTCTTCTAATATATAGGCAACGCTGTCGCCTACCTCAGGAGTAGGTGCAAGGGATAAGTCAACAATGCCAAACGGCACATTAAGCATTCTTGATGCCTCCTGCGCTACGAGCTGACCCATTCTGGTAATCTTAAACGCTGTTCTCTTTATGGTTTCAGCAACCACCCCAAAATCCTGTCCCTTTACTTGTGTTAAAGCGTGCTTTACAACACCGGGTCCGCTTATACCTACATTGATTACGCAATCGCCCTCACCGACACCATGAAAAGCACCAGCCATAAACGGGTTATCTTCAACCGGGTTTGTAAATACAACCAGCTTTGCACAACCCATTGAATTATTATCCTTAGACATTTGAGCAGTCTTTACTATGGTCTCACCCATCAGCTTTACTGCATCCATATTGATGCCCGCCTTTGTGCTGCCGACAGCCACAGAAGAACATACCATCTCGGTAGAACAAAGTGCCTCGGGTATTGATTTAATCAGATATTCATCGCCTTTTGTAAATCCCTTATATACGAGCGCTGAAAATCCGCCGATGAAATTGACGCCCGTTTCTCTTGCCGCTCTTTCCAAGGTCTTTGCAAACGGGACATAATTATCCGTCTTACTGGCAGCTGCCACGATAGAAATCGGGGTTACCGATATACGCTTATTTATAATAGGTATGCCATAGCGATTGCTGATATCCTCTCCTGTTTTAACAAGATTTTTTGCGTATTTTGTAATCTTGTCATAAATCCTTTCGCAAGCACGCTTTGGATCCTCGTCTGCACAATCAAGCAGGGATATACCCATGGTGATTGTACGGATATCCAGATGCTCATCTCTTATCATTTTAATAGTTTCAACTATCTCATTAGCGCTTACATTTATCATTACAAAAATCCTCCGGCTTAAATTCTGTGCATAGAATTAAATATATCTTCGTGCTGAACTCTTATCTCAACACCAAGCTCTTTGCCCAATTCATCAAGCTTTTCACCCAGAGTTTTAAAATCGATTTTGCTCTTTTCGATATCCACAAGCATAATCATTGTAAATAACTCCTGAAGGATGGTTTGATTAATATCCAATATATTTACATCATTTTCTGCAAGCAACCCGCTTGTTGCCGCAATTATTCCTGTTCTGTCTTTTCCCATTACTGTAACTACTGCACGCATATCTGTTTCTCCTTATGTTTAAGAATTATTTTCTAATTATACCTCATACAGCGCCCTTTGTCAAAGATATTTTGAAAATTTTAAAATTATTGGGAACCTTTTTTTTACTCAGGCGTCTAACATATTGTAAACAATATTAAAAAACTTTTTCAGGAGGATAATCCAATGAACAACTTTAAGAAAATCTTAGCGGCAACAACAACTGCTGCACTTATGCTTACAGGCGCAGTTTTTGCAGAAACAGCAGAGAATGACATTATGCTCATCACTCAGTATCTCGACGCACAGGACAGCGCACCGGCTGCAGCTATTACAACAAATGTTGAAATAATTGACGATGTAGTTATGCTCCCTCTTCGCTCTGTTGCTGAACATTTCGGCTACACTGTAGAGTGGAATGGCGAGGATCGCTCAATCGCAGTTTCAAAGGGCGCAGTTTATACCACTTTTGCAATTGATGAAAACGCATACAGCTTTTCAAAAATGGCTCCAATAGCTTTGGAAAAGTGCCCTACTTTAGTAAATGATGAGACTACTTATGTTCCCGCATCTTTCTTTACCGAGATTTTAAATCTCAATGCAAGAAAAACAGAAGAAGGCTACAAAGTAGCACAGCCTCACACAGTTTCAGTTATTTCTGTTGAGGGCAGCGACATTTTGGTAAATGACGACTATTTTGGTGAGGTTTTAGTTCATACATCAGAGGAAACAAAAATATATGCAAACGGCGAAGCTGTTGCTTTTGAAGTAATTGAAAAAGACCAGCTTCTTGCTATCGAATATAATGATATAATGACAATGAGCATCCCTGCTCAGACAACAGCTGTAGAAATCGAAGTTTTAAATCTCCCCGTAGAAGAAGATTCAGATAATATAGCAGACCTTGAAGATATGCCTGCTCCTACCGCTTCAGTTAAAGTAATTTCCGTAAACGAAGAAGGTTCAATCACTGTTGAGGACGAAGTTCATGGCGAAGTAATTGTATGGATTGCAGATGAAACTGTTATCACAAAGAATGGCGAAACAGTTTCTGCTGACGAAATCACAGCAGATATGGCCCTTACAATTGAGTATTCAGACGCTATGACAATGAGCATTCCTCCCCAGACAACAGCTGTTTCAATCGTAATCGAATAATTTAAACAGATAAAGCCCTCGGCATTGCCGAGGGCTTATTTTCATTTATGGTACTTTCCGCCGTCTGCGATATTAAACGCTCTGTAAATCTGTTCAAGAAGCACAACCCGCATAAGCTGATGCGGAAATGTCATTTTTGAAAAGCTCAGCTTAAAATCGGCTTTAGCTTTAACCTCATCGCAAATACCCATAGAACCGCCGATAATAAATACAATTTCATTGTATCCGTCCGTTGCAGTCTTTTGAATGAACTCAGAAAGTTCTTCTGAGGTTTTTTGTTTACCCTCAATACAAAGAGGAACTACATAGCAAGACTTTGGTATCTTTTCTAAAATTCTTGCTCCCTCTTTTTCCAAAACAAGCTGTTTTTCTTTTTCCGACGGATTATCGGGGGTCGGTTCGTCCTTTAACTCAATTATGTTTAATTTGCAGTAACGGCTGAGTCTTTTTGAATACTCAGATATTGCATCGGTAAAATATTTCTCTTTGATTTTGCCGACAGTTATAAGCGTTATGTTAATCATATTAAAGAGCAAAGTAATAACCAACGCCGCGCTTGGTCATAATATGTCTTGGCTGAGACGGGTCATCTTCGATTTTTTCTCTTACTCTGCGCACGGTAACATCAACCGTTCTCACATCGCCGTAATACTCATAATCCCATACATATTCAAGAAGACTCTTTCTTGAGTAAATCTTATTGGGCTGGGCAGATAAAAACTTTATAAGCTCAAACTCGCGCACAGTCAAATCAATAAGTTTGTCATTTTTATAAAGCTCATAGCGATTGCAGTCAAGTTTAAAGCAACCCGCCTCTATTATGTCGCTGGGTTCTTCCTTTTTAGGGTCAACATCCATACGGCGCATATTTGCTTTAACTCTTGCCATAAGCTCACGCATACTGAAAGGCTTTGTTACATAGTCATCGGCGCCAATTTCAAGCCCCAATACCTTGTCCACCTCATCTTCACGGGCAGTTATCATAAGTATGGGCACAGAAGAGGATTCCCTTACTTTTTTACATACATCAAAGCCGCTCATCTCAGGAAGCATAACATCAAGCAAAATAAGGTCCGGTCTTTCCTCAACATTCACAGGAAGAGCCTTATTGACAGCTTCAATTCCGTCATAAGCCTCAATAACTGAGTAGCCCTCCTTCTGAAGGTTGAGCTTTAAAATATCCACAATACTTTTTTCGTCATCAACTACAAGTATTTTCTTGCCCATTTTACATACTCCTTTTTATTAAATTTCAGCTTTAGTAATTAACATATTCAAGCGGGTCTTTAACCTCACCATCACATCGTATTTCAAAATGAAGATGCGGTCCTGTGGAATTTCCCGTGCTGCCCACATAAGCTATGAGCTGCCCCTTTAAAACGGCATCGCCTGTTTTAGCCAGTAATGAATCACAATGAGCATACGCCGTTTCAAAGCCATCCTTATGGCTGATTTCGATGTAATTGCCATATCCGTCCAAAACTCCTGCATACTTTACAACCCCGTCAAAAGCTGCATAAATTTCTGTCCCCGCGGTTGCGCCAATATCAATTCCCTTATGAGTTCTTCCCCATCTTTCTCCAAAGGCAGAAGTAAGTACACCATCGGTCGGATTTAAAAATTCAACCGGTTCTTGAGAAATCTGAGCTGCCTCACAAACTTCAGTTTCCAGCACTTCCTGTGCCATAACCTTTGGTTCAGTTCTTGTCCCGCCCGAAAACCAGACGGCAACAAAGAAAATAAAGAGAGCAGGCAAGACGCCGCTAAACATTTTGCTGAAAAATTTAATAGATTTTTTTTGACTGTAATTCATACGCGTTAACCTTTCGTAAATTTAATATTTTTTTAATCTATATTAAATTTATATTACAGTCTCTTTGATTTTAAACTACTTTTTATAAAAAATCAAGAGTTTTATTAAAATTTGTCAAATATTTTGTGGGCAAAATTAAAAACGCCCCACATATATTGTGCAAGGCATTTTTAATTCTTTTATTATTTTTCAATTTTGTTCATAATCTTTTCTTTAAAGAAAAAGGTTATGGACCACAATCCGCCAAGCCCCACAAGCGCAAATATTATTCGGCTTATTAAGGACATTGACCCAAAGAGTGCACTTACAAAATCAAATCCGAAAAAGCCAATGCTTCCCCAGTTGAGCGCACCTACAATAACGAGAATCAATGCAAGTGTATCCATTTTATTTCTCCTCTCTTTCTTATCAGTAATATTTCTTTCCAAAAACAAATATAATTATTCATTATAATGTGTTTATTTTTTCTTGACAATTTTTTTTAATGGTTTTATAATAAGTAGATATAAAACAACATAGTTATACTTTTAACAAAGGGAGAGAATTGTATGAATTTTATGGAACTTTCACCATTCATCGTCTTAGTTGCTTCAATAATCGGTCTTGTCTTTGCAGCTTATAAATTCTACTGGGTTAAGGGCTGCTCTGAAGGCACGGATGAAATGGCTAAGATTGCAGCAAAAATCCGCAAGGGTGCTATGGCATATTTAAAGCGTCAATATAAAACGGTTGCCATATTCTTTATTGTAATGTTAATCATTCTTTCTGTAATGGCTTACTTTAAAGCACTTACTCCATTTGTTCCGTTTGCATTTGTAAGCGGCGGACTTTTCTCGGGCCTTTCAGGCTTTATCGGTATGAAAATTGCTACCTACGCAAACAGCCGCACAGCAAATGGCGCAAAAGAGGGTCTTAACCGCGGTCTTAAAATCGCTTTTTCAAGCGGTACAGTTATGGGCCTTACTGTTGTGGGTCTTGGTCTTTTGGATATAGGCGTATGGTTTTTAATACTTAAAGCGTTTTTAGGAGATAGCCCCGTTGAAATCACCAACGCTATGCTGACATTCGGTATGGGCGCAAGCTCAATGGCACTCTTTGCAAGAGTTGGCGGTGGCATCTTTACAAAAGCTGCAGATGTTGGTGCGGATTTAGTTGGTAAAGTTGAGGCGGGCATTCCCGAAGACGACCCAAGAAACCCCGCAGTTATCGCTGATAATGTAGGCGATAATGTAGGCGATGTTGCAGGTATGGGTGCTGACCTTTATGAATCTTATGTAGGTTCTGTAATTTCAGCCGCGGCTCTTGCTGCATCAGCAGGACTTGGTATGCAGGGCGTAATTATCCCTATGCTTATTGCGGCAGTTGGTATAGTTGCATCTATTATCGGTACATTCTTTGTAAAAACCAAAGAAAATGCAACTCAAAAAGAATTGCTTTCATCCCTCAGACAGGGTACATATATAAGCTCTATTCTTTCAGCTCTTGCGGCAGCAGTTTTGATATTTAACATTATCCCTCAGCACGCAGGTGTATTCTGGGCAGTAATTTCAGGACTTTTGGCAGGCGTTTTGATAGGCTTTTTCACCGAATATTATACCTCTGATTCATACAAGCCTACTCAAAAATTATCAGGCTCATCTGAGACGGGTACGGCAACCATAATCATTGATGGTCTTGCACTTGGTATGAATTCAACTGCAATCCCCGTAATCATAATTGCAATATCTGTCCTTATCAGCTACTTTGTATCAGGCGGTGCCTCAAGCTTTGCTATGGGACTTTACGGAGTTGGTATTTCCGCAGTTGGTATGCTCTCAACTCTTGGTATTACTCTTGCGACCGATGCTTATGGCCCCGTTGCAGACAATGCAGGCGGTATCGCTGAGATGGCAGGTCTTGACAGTGAAGTCAGAAATCGTACAGATGCGCTTGACTCACTTGGTAACACTACTGCGGCAACAGGTAAGGGTTTTGCAATTGGCAGTGCGGCACTTAC
>JAZNPN010000010.1:0-14464 GCA_045589715.1 Clostridia bacterium
CCAAGCAGTAAATCAAACATTTCCTGAGTTTTTGCAACATCGTCCGGCATAACCTTAATAAGCCTGCGGGTTTCGGGGTTCATAGTAGTCTGCCACATCATTTCAGGCTGGTTTTCACCAAGACCTTTGCTTCGCTGAATAGTATATTTTTTGCCCTCAAGTTTTGCAAGAATTTCGGCTTTTTCATTTTCATCAAAGGCAAAAAAGCTCTCATCTTTATACGAAATTTCATACAGTGGTGATTCTGCTATATACACATAACCCTCGTCAATTAAACTTGGCGTCAGCCTGTAAATCATAGTTAGTATCAGCGTTCTTATCTGATAGCCGTCAACATCGGCATCAGTACAAATTATGATTTTATTCCATCTTAAATTGCCGATATCAAAGGAATTTAAGTCCTTGTTATGCTTTGAGCTTATCTCAACACCACAACCCAAAACTTTCATAAGGTCAACGATAACATCACTTTTGAATATCTTGTCATACTCCGCCTTTAAGCAGTTTAAAATTTTACCGCGTATTGGCATAATCGCCTGAAATTCTCCGTCTCTGCCAAGTTTACAAGCACCAAGCGCTGAGTCACCCTCAACGATATAAACCTCGCGCTTGTTTACATCACGGCTTCTGCAGTCAACAAACTTTTTAACCCTATTGTTAATATCAATAGTGCCTCCGAGCTTTTTCTTGACATTTATTCTTGTTTTTTCAGCAGACTCACGGCTTCGCTTGTTAACAAGAACCTGTGCCGCAAGTTTTTCTGCATCCATTTTATTTTCAATAAAGTAAATGGCAAGCTGTTCCCTCAAAAACTCGGTCATTGAATCTTGTATAAACTTGTTTGTAATCGACTTTTTCGTCTGGTTTTCATAGCTTGTCATAGTAGAGAGCGAATTGCTGACAATAAGCAGACTGTCCTCTACATCTGCAAACTGAATTTTACTCTCGCTCTTTGTATACTTATTGTTCTGCTTTAAGTATTGGTCAATAGCATATACAAAAGCATTCCTCACCGCCTTATCGGGTGAGCCGCCATGCTCTAAAAAGCTTGAATTGTGGTAATATTCTGTTCTGTGAACCTCATTGTTAAAGCAAAACGCAAAACTCATTTTCACTTTATACTCTTCAAGGTCTTCACGGTCTTTACCCTTACGCTCTGTTTCTATATAATGAACCCCCGTAAGCTCTTTTCCGTCTGAGAGCTCCTTTACATAGTCAACAATACCATTTTCATAATAATATTCGTTTTCTTCAAACTCGCCTTTTGAAACCTCGTTTGCAAAGATAAACTTTATACCTGAGTTCACAACCGCCTGACGCTTTAAGGTATTTAAATAGTTTTCAAGCGGAATATTTATATCAGTGAAAACCTCCATGTCAGGCTTCCAGCGGATTTTTGTCCCCGTATGGCGATGACGGAACTCTGTTTTTGTAAGTCCGCCGATATTTTCGCCCTTTTCAAAGTGGAGATTAAATTTATATCCGTCACGAAGAACCTCAACATCCATATATTCAGAGCTATACTGCGTCGCGCAGGAACCAAGGCCGTTAAGTCCCAGAGAATACTCGTAGTTTCCGCCCGAATTATTTTTATATTTACCGCCTGCATATAGTTCACAAAATACAAGCTCCCAGTTATAGCGTTTTTCACGCTCGTTATATTCAACGGGAATACCACGCCCAAAATCCTCTACTTCGATAGACTTGTCCAGAAATCTCGTAATCTTTATGGTGTTACCATAACCCTCACGGGCTTCATCAATAGAGTTTGAGAGTATCTCAAACATAGAATGTTCGCAGCCCTCAACCCCGTCAGAGCCGAATATAACAGCAGGGCGCTTTCTTACCCTGTCAGCACCCTTAAGCGCCGAAATGCTTGTGTTATCGTAGTTATTTTTCTTCACAATATACCTCCAATATATTCTGCCATAAAACATCAAACATACGGCGAACACAAGTCCGCCGTATGTGGATTAAGTCTATTCTGTAGGCGTCACAATCTGGCTTGCGGTTTCTCCCGAATTTAAAGGCGCATCAGGAATATCTTCCCCTTCTGCATCGGTCTCGTTGCCTTCGCCCTCTGCACCTTCCTCGCCTTCTTCCGTCTTCTCCTCCAAATGTTCTGATGTGCAATATCCGGGCAAATTTCCGCTTGCAAAATAATAGGTGTCAGTTTCCGGACAGGTTTCTGATGCACGGCATCCCGTAGTTACACAATAGCTTACCGATATTACATCACTTGGTCTTGACATTCCTTTGCTTGTATCACTCAGCTTACTATGTGCGTCATTCATAATGCTTCTGAACGCAGGTATACAAGGATTGCCTGACACATAAATTTCCTGCGGTGTATCATATCCATACCAAATTGCCGCCGAGTAATATGGCGTGTATCCCGCAAACCATCTGTCGTTATTTTCTGATGTTGTTCCCGTCTTGCCGGCTGTATAATTTGCCCGGCTTACAGTTGCGCCGGCGCCTGTTCCGCTCGACACAACCTCTTTGAGCATCTGAGTCATAATATACGCAGTTGATGATTTCATTGCAACAATTGCGGGTACATCATTTTCCAGAATTACATTTCCTTCTTTGTCGCAAACCTTAGTATAACTGTGAGGTCTGTGATATATACCGCCGTTTGCAAAGCTTGCATAAGCTGCTGCCATTTCCATAGTGGTCATTCCATCGGTAAGACCGCCGAGCGCAAGCTGGGACAGACCAATGTCGCTATAAATTTTGCCGTCTATTTCACGACTCTCAACCAATGTTGTAAAGCCTAAATTATTAGTCAAAAAGTCATAACTTACCTGCGCACCCATCTCGTTAATAATGCTGACGGGAATAGTATTTAATGACCTGCGAACCGCAGTTCTGATATCAACGGGACCGCGGTATGAATAATCATAGTTTCTTGGCGTCCAGCCGCCATAGGATTTTGCCACATCCTGATAAATGTCCGCAGGAGTGATGACACCCCTTTCAATTGCAGGCGCATACGCTGCAAGAGGTTTGATTGTAGAGCCCGGCTGTCTCGGACTCTGCGAAGCACGATTAAGCGTAAGACTTCCTGTCTTTTTGCCAACGCCGCCTGCAATACCCACAATTCCACCGGTTTCTACATCAACAACTGTAATTGCAGACTGCACACCCGTTTTAAAATTCTTCTCATTGCTATAATATTTCTCTACTGCATCCTGAACATCAGGATTGCAGGTTGAATATATCTTAAGTCCTCCGCTGTATATAAGATTGTTTGCAAGCGTCTCTGAATAGCCTTTCTCCTGCAAAGCTTTTGATACCTCAGATATTACCTGATCAACAAAGTATGAGGTTGTTCCTCTTTCAGTTGCCGCTGATGATTTTTTAGCTACAACGATTTCTTCAGCTACTGCACTATCATACTCCTGCTGAGAAATATAGCCA
The DNA here is from genome assembly GCA_045589715.1 of Clostridia bacterium. Lineage (GTDB taxonomy): Bacteria > Bacillota > Clostridia > Monoglobales > Monoglobaceae > UMGS1820. Next base: position 3,424 of record JAZNPN010000010.1, read on the forward strand.
AGTTCCAGCATCTTTGAGAGAACCAATTTTCTCCTCTCCCTATTATTATTGGGGTTGTTAAGAGGGTCATACGCTGATGGATTTTTGGTAATACCCGCAATAGATGCACATTCTGCCAAGGTAAGCTCAGATACATCTTTATCAAAATAAACCTTTGACGCAGTCTGAACGCCATTACATCCATTGGCTAAATATATGCAATTTAAGTAAAGCTCAAGAATATCCGTCTTTTCCATATTTTTTTCAAGAGAAATTGCTCTGGAAATTTCGCGGATTTTTCTTATCGGGGTCTGGTCTCTCTCTCCTGTTATATTTTTAATAAGCTGCTGAGTTATTGTGCTACCGCCGAATGCGATATCATCTCTTCCTATAATCTTATTGCCAAGATATGTGAATGTAGCTTTTGTTGTTCGCAAAAGGTCAAATCCGTTGTGCTGCATAAACCGCTCATCTTCAATAGCGATAAATGCCGTCTGTAAATTAACGGGTATATCCTCGATATCTGCCCATACACGGTTTTCAGATGCGCTAATCTGAGCGAGCTCTTTTTCCTCACCGGTTTGAGAATCGACATACAAAATCACCGAATTCTGATTAAGAACAAGACTGTCAATATCCAAATCGTCAATTCCGCCCCAAAGCCCGAAAATCATACCCAAAAATACAATCGCAAGGAACAGAACACCGACTCCTAAACTGATTGAAAATATTTTTATAAATTTTTTTATCTCCGGTTTCATACAAACGACCCCTTTAAATTTATCGAACACAAAATTATAATTTACCTATATTATATTATAGACTAAACTTTCCCGTATGAAAAGACCAATATATGTTAATAATACATTAAATTAGTGTTACAAAAATAAACCACACACAATATATAGGGGGTTTTATCGTGAAAAATAATCTTTTAAGGAGTTTAAGCATTGGATTTTGCGTATTTGCCGCAACAATTTTGATTGCGCTTATCTCATACTTTATATCATATCGGATTTCTGCAAAAAAAGTGGCAGAGACCTTAGCCTCTGCCGAAAAATCCGTCAACGCCCAAACAGAGCCGCTTACTTCTGACGAAATAATTTCTGCCGAATATTATTTAGCAAGACTCGAAGACGACGATATTTCACTCTACGCGTGCTCTGAAAATACTGAAGAATTTTTATATGCCATTGATGTCCCTATAAATGAGATATCAGATGAAGAACTTACCCGTCTTAAAAACGGAATAGTTTTAAAGGACAAAGAGGCGCTTGCCTCATTTGAAGAAGATTTTACAAGCTAGGCTGATATAATAAATCAACCTAATCTTCATCTACTATTCCCTTGCCGAGCTTTGCAACCGCCTTTTTCTCAATTCTTGAAACATAAGACCGTGAAATTTTCAGCATTTTTGCCACTTCTCTTTGGGTATAACACTTGTTATCTTTAAGCCCGTAGCGGAGCATTATAACCATTCTCTCCCGCGCATCGAGTTCTCCCTTGATATTTTTGTATAACTGCTTAATTTGTATGCCTGTATTTATTTCATCAAATATATCGACATTATCATTTTTCATTATATCAATCAACATAATTTGATTACCCTCTTTATCGGTTCCGATTGTTTCATTCAGCGAAACATCTGCCTGAACCTTTTTCTGCGCTCTCATAAGCATAAGTATCTCATTATCAACGCACCTTGCAACATAGGTTGCAAGCCTCGTGCCCTTTGACGGGTCAAAGCTGGTTATCCCTTTAATAAGTCCGATTGTTCCTATTGAGATTAAGTCCTCACTGTCCCGCACACTTCCTGAATATTTTTTTGCAATATGCGCAACCAGCCTTAAATTATGCTCAATTAAAACATCCTTTGCGTTCTCATCACCATTTTGGTATAGCCCTATATACTTTCTCTCTTCTTCAGCAGTCAACGGTTTTGGAAAAGAACTCCCTCCCGAAATATATGAGAGCAGCAAAGTCACAGAGCTTAAAACGGTTTGTAAAAAAGCAAATAACATATAATCAATACCTTTCATTTTATTGGTATTAGATTATATGTTATTGTGCTTATCCGTTTTCCTTATTTGTAAAGGCTCTGCCATACTTTGGCAGTATCCGCTTTGGTTTTTGCAAGGTCGCTTTCAATCAGCTGTCTGTAATATTCAAGATAAATTTCCTGCTCCTTGGCATCAAGATCATTTAAAACACTCTTTTGGGAATTTAGTATGTTATCCCAATAATTTTCCTGAGTTTGAGTCTCAATATCTAAAGCATTCATCTTATCATCCCAATACTTTTCACGCTCACTTTCATCACGCGCTGCATTTGACTCAGCCGCATATGCCACATTTTTGATTGTGTCACTGTTTGCGTTGCGGGCATTTTCATAAGCTGTATCATAAGACTCAATCATAGACATTATTAAATTAAGGTCCGTTTGATTTTCGCTGTTATATCTCTCGTATGCAATCTCCGCAAGCTCAGGCACAGCATTTGCAAGCAAACTTGCATAATATTGATTTGCCTGAGCGCCCGCCGTTACCGCTGCAGAATTTGTGTATCCGCCCGTGAGCGCTGAATAATCAGCTATAGCATTTTTAGATGCCCTCTCCCCCTCGGTTAAATATTTTTCCTTATATGCAAGATAAACAGGGTCTGCTTCCGGGTCATAAGAAAATTCATCCCGACTGATAAGTTCATTGATTCTGTACCATACATCAGACATATAAGCATCCTCGTAATCCTTTGCCATAGCATTTGGTGATTTTACTCCCGTATAGCTTACATATTGACCGGCAAGATTATTTACATCATTCTGCCACGCCCAGGCTTTGCCTTCATCATCTACAAAGAGCGTATCAAGAGGCATTCCTCCGATTGTAACCGTGTCGTTTGTATATGAAAGGGCTTCGCTTCCAAGTCCGTATTTACCCGCCGCAGCCTGATAGGCATCAGAAACCTTTACTATGGGATTTGAGCTGTCTTTATAAAATTCTGTAAGGCTTTTCTGTATATCCTTCTCCGGAGCGTACGAAACTCCGGCATCATCATCAAGAAAGCTCGGTTTCATAAACGCTCTTCCGTTTAGGGTAACCATTCCGGATTTATCATCATAGCCAATTTTATCATTTGAAATCCCCATATTATTAAGGGTTGCTCTTATCCCCACATTGTCATCCTTATAAGGAACATCAACTTTGTTCTTTTCTTTATTCTCCATAAATTCTACCTCCGTTGTAAGTATTCATCTCAATATCGTGAATTACAGCTCTTCCTTCGCCCTCAAGCTTTATGCGAAAGCTGTCGCATTTTGCAAACCTTACCGGCACACGCTTTACCGAGAACCCATCTGTTCCCGAAATTGTGGTGCATTCTTCAAAATCTTTGCCATCTCTTGAAATACTGACTCTTATTTCGGTTTCTGCCTCTGTGTCAAGTCTTATCCATATTTCAGAAACACCTTTGTGTTCTATCATATCATAGGTAAATCTTTTAGAAACAACACACCATGTAAATTCTTCGCCGCTTTCATTCAGCTTTAACATCTCATTATCTGTGATTGCATAAAGACAGCCGTTATAATTGCAAAAGCCGATAAACGCTTTATCATCCTCTCTTACCCAGATATCATCGCCCGGGGTATACACAAGTAAATCTCTTTCTCCGTCTGAGGTTTCAGCCGCCGCATAATAATGCCTGCCGTCATATCCCGATACCGCCGAAACATACTCCTTCTTAAGCTGTGGTGACACATCATAAGGCTGGCCCCCGCTGTAGCCCTTAAAGCCATCAAACGAAAGGTAGTAAAGCACTCCCTCAATTTCCTGAATACTTCTTCCGTCTATGCAACCCCCAAAGGTCTGCTTTGGAATAGAAAAATTAACCGGTGCATCACCATATATGTGGTGGATATAATTTCTCTTAAATGCAACTACTGCGCTGCGATAACTGCATATACCCGTAAAGTCGCCTCCTGTTGCAATATAACTATACCAGCTGTCATCGGAAAGTCCCGCGAACGAATTAAAGTTGGTGCAGTCACCGAGCTTTGATGCATAGATATACTCTCCGGATACTGCCGTTCCCCACAGACGATTATTATGAACACAAATATGGTTCATATCGGGAATGGCTATCTTTAGAGTGATCTCTCCGCTCTCGGTTACATTTGTAAATGTTGCTTTCTCGCCTCTTTTATTGTATAAGATAAAGCTAATCTTGCTTTCCGACACACTTTCAACAACGGCACTTACAATATCGTTCTCGGCCGCAAAATCCTTTCGGCTCTCTATTGCCTTTACATTGTTTTGTGAATTTTGGCACCCCGATATAACAATACTGTCTCCCTTTGAAAAATTTTCATCAAAGCCCGCTCCGTCTGAGGAAATATACGCTGTATAATCACCGCTTGCCTCATCGTGCGAAGAATAAAATGTTGCGCTCTCTAAAGTGATTATTTTTTCCATAGAGATAAGGCGGTTTTCTGCCTCCCCCGTTTCCGGGTTTGGCAGATAATCGTAGTACACCTTGTCGGGAAAAATACAAATCTTTCCGTTGAAATCGGCTATTGATTTTAAGCCGTCGCTTAGTTTCTCCCCAACCGCCTTTACTCCCTTGTAATAAAAATCACCGTTCATAACGCCTGTAAAGTCTGTCAGTTCCCCTCCGGAAAATTCAGGAGCGCAAATATTTGTTGCAGCAGAAAGAGAGGCAATCTTTTTTCTTCCCTTTCTTGTGGTCAGAGATGGAATAGCGTCAGGTGACATATTTATCATTTCGGTAAATGAATAATCACCTATCTTATCCCGTCTGTCAAGTCCTGCAAAAACCTTCAGGTTAACTTTTTGATTTGCTCTTGCCTCAAAGCGTGGCAATGACATACTTATACCTCCTTATCTCCGTTATACACGGCTGTAATTCTTAAAATTCGTAATTGTCATCAAGGGATTTCGGGTTTTATAATCCCGTCGGAGGCCTTCATACAAGCTATTATACTGAACCATATGTGCATTATATCCCACATAATCGTGCTGATAGAGCGCCATTTTCGCAAGCAGAAATTCCACATACATACTATCATAAGGAGCGTAATCCACCTCTGTATCATCGGTTATAACTCTTCGAATTGACATAGAAGCTCCCGTCTTAGGGGTTAAAACATCGTCTTCAAGTATTATCTTATCAGGCTGAACCTCTAAAACATAGCTTGTGGGGGCTAAATCATAGTCTAAAGCACCGGACTCTGAATATTCCGCTATCTGAATTTTGTCTCCTGCAACAAAGGGGGCAACATTGATTTCAATAAAGTTTACACCCGTATTAAAATCGCCCTTTATCTCGGTTGTTCTTATTCTCTCGTAGGGTTTAAGGCACACAAGCCTGAGTTTTTTAGAACCTGAGGTTAAATCCTTTGCTCCTGTCATAAAGCTCCTGAAATCCTGCTTCTCAATCAGGGTATTTCCTATAAACACACACTCAATATTATTAACATCCAAACCATCGGGCAGAGTAATTTCACCACCTGCCGAGGCATAAGTTTCAATAGTTTCATACTCTTTAATAATATTTCGTCTTAAATCGGCACCGAGCTCATCACACCATTCAAGCTTTTCCTCAAGGGAATACTTGTTCGGGCAAAGCATATCTGCTTTCTCTATTGCTTTTAAAATCTTCACATGGCACCTACCCCTTCAGGCTTTCCATATAAGCCTGTGCCTTAAGCTCCTGCTTGTGACTTCTCTCTAAGGCAAGAGCCACCTTTCTCGGTACCATAACCTGAACGCCACGCTGAATTTGGTAATTTGTGCCGTTCACGGTGACAGTTACATCATCCTTATATTTTGCGTTATCCTTTATGAGCAAAACAGGTACAGGTTCATTATAGTGTGCCTCGTATTCTTGCTGCGTCATCTTTTTAGTATTCTTAGCCATATTTATCCTCCTTTTAAATCATTATTTAATAGCTGCAGGTTGTTTCAACTCTTACCATAAATTCAGGTGAGAGAATTTCTGCAGTCTGTGTTGCTTTCCAACCAACTGTGCTTCTCTGGTCAAGCGGGTCACCTGTGCCGGCACTGCCCTTTTGCTTTAAGATAGTTTCAAGACCGCCGCCTGTAATATTGGTAACGCCGTAAGCATTCTGCCCGATAAAGAGGGTTGAATAGATGTTTCTTCCCTCTGCACCCGCACCGCTTGGATATATAACTGTTCCCGGTGTAATGCTTGAATGGAGGTTTTCCTCTGTGATTATGACCGCTTCTCCATCTGTTCCTTCGTGTGCGTCATATATCTTGTAATCTATTCCGTCTATCTGGACAGTTCTGTCTACAAGATTTATTGCATCCGCCTGAGTTAAATCCTCAACAATTGTGAGTGTTCTCGTATCTGACACATCAGCTATCGTCAAAGTCTCCGGGTCGCCCTTTTCAAGCGTGGTTGCATTTCTTAAGTTATCTGCACGGAAAATCTTGGCTTCGGTTGATTCAACAAATACAACACCATGAATTTTTCCAATAGCACCCTTGTACCAATCCTCAGGGTCAACATTCTGCTTAACAGCCTTCCACTCGGGGTCATTTGTCAAATCATTTGCAACATCAGGGTGAATGATTGCAACATAGCATCCATCCTTAAAAGGCGCTGCATTGTTACGCTTAAGCGTCGCAACGGCTTTTTTAACAGCTGCTACATTTAAGTAATCATTGTCCTCATAAGTTTCAAGACCGCCCACAAGAAGATTTCTGTCTGCCTTGCCTGCACCATACTGAACATTTGTTCCCGCATTTATCTTTTCGCGGATAACTGTGTCAAGTGTACGGCCTGCCTGATCGCCCAGAACTGCCTGTGTTTCGCTGATTACTGAATCAACTGCTGAGAGTGTCAGCATATCAGAAAGTGTAACATAGTCACCATACTGCTCAACCGTTGACTCAACGGTTGTTACATTGAGCGAGTTACCCTTTGGAGTTACGCCCTCTGCAAGAGGAACCATAGCCTTTGGCAGCGGACTGAACTTTCTGAATTCTATTGTCTTGCCGCTTCCCTGAGGAATAGGCTTTTTCTGTCCAAACTGTGCATGCACAAGTTTGGGTGTAGCAAAGCGGATGAGCGCTCTGTCATAATAAGTTTTCATTTCAGGGCTCAAGTTATTGCCCGAATTTTTTGTAGTAGTTGTCTGAGTGTTATAATTTATACTCATTATCAAATCTCCTTTTCTTATTTTTTAGAAGCTTATTTTTTCACCGTTTCGAACTCTTTCGATAATCGAATCAATTTCTTTATCCGACATATCCTTTGGATTTTTTCTGACAGATGCAGGGCTGTTCTTGCCTGCACCGTTTTCAGCAATTCTGTCACGGCGAATGTTTAAGCGGTTTACTGCCTGCTCGGCAGCGCCTTTGATTATCTCATCACGGTGAGTTAAGAAATAAGCATCCTCAACTGATAAGCCGTTTTTCAAGATGTAGTTTACAAAATCCTTGTTCTCCATTTCTGCTTTCATATTGAATTCCGGATTTTTCTTTTCAAACTCACGGCGCTGACTGTCAATCTCTAAAGCCTTTGTGTTTACAGAAGCATCATTTTCTTCTGCACCCTTTACAACTGAATTAAGATTGGGCTGGCGTTTGGTTGTGTTAAAGTTAAACATATTTTTCTCCTCTCGTTTAATTTTTGTGAGCGGGCCTTAAGGATTGTGAATTCCCCACTGCACAAACTGATAATACACCTTTTTAAAGTGTCATCGCGTGCCATGGGTTTTTATAATTTTTTCTATTGTAAAATCAAGAAGATTATGTTACACTATTATTGATAAAAATACGGGAGGCAATAAAATGATAAATGACCTTAAAAAGCAGTTTATTGAAACCTTTGGCGCAAGTGATGATCCCTTAAGAATTTTTGCATCACCCGGCAGAGTTAATCTTATCGGTGAACACACTGATTATAACGGCGGCCCTGTTTTCCCCGCTGCGCTTACGATGAACACTACAATAATCGCAAGAAAGCGTAATGATGATATTATCCGTCTTAAGGCAACTGACCTTGATATATTGGTTGAAGCAAAAATTTCAGAGCTTGAAAAATATAAAAACACCCTTAAATGGGGCGACTATCAGTTAGGTGTTGCTCTTGAGCTTTTAAATGCAGGCTATGATATCGTAGGCTGCGATCTGTTGTATCACGATACAACTCCTCACGGCGGCGGACTTTCTTCTTCTGCAGCCATTGAGGTATCAACCGCACTTATGTTTGCCACTTTCTCAAATGAAAAGAACAATATTAAAAAGACGGTTGATATGATTGAAATGGCAAAGCTATCTCAAAAGGCAGAGCATAACTACATTGGCGTAAAATGCGGAATTATGGACCAGTTTGCATCCGCTATGGGAAAGAAGGACCACGCCATATATCTGAATTGCGCAACCCTTGACTATGAGCTTGTCCCTCTCGCTCTTGGCGACTGCTGTCTTGTCCTTTCAAATACAAACAAAAAGCACTCTCTGGGTTCATCAAAATATAACGAACGCCGCGAGGAATGCGATGCAGGTCTTAAGAAAATGCAAGCTGTTCTTCCAAATATTACTCAGCTTGCGGATATTTCGGTTGAGGAGTTTGAAGCTCATAAAGATATAATTGATGACGAAGTTGTTAAAAAACGCGTAAAGCATGTTGTTTATGAATGTGACAGAGTTAAAAAGAGCGTTGAGGCGCTAAAGAAAGGCGACCTTTTAACCTTTGGCCGGCTTATGAATGAGTCTCACGACTCACTTCAGTATGACTATGAAGTATCTTGTGATGAGCTTGATTTTCTCTCCCACGAGGCAAGAAAGCTTCCATATGTTATAGGCTCAAGAATGACAGGTGCAGGCTTTGGAGGCTGTACGGTGAGCGTTGTTAAGTCTGCAAACGCTCAGGACTTTATTGATACACTTGGCCCCATTTACGAAGAAAAGTTTGGACATAATGCATCATTCTATATCACAGACATAGGTGATGGCGGCAAAGAAATTAAATAGATACGTAAATAAAAAAGACTATTCGAAAAGAATAGTCTTTTTTTTAAGAACCAAATAGTTTATATGCAAAATATTATTGTCTTATAAACATTTGCGTCCAATAATTTCCGCTTGCAACATAACCAACACCAATTTTTGTATATGAAGCGTTTAATATATTAGCACGATGTCCTGAAGAATTCATCCAGGCATTCACAACTGCCTGCGGTGTTTTCTGTCCTTTTGCTATATTCTCCGCTGCACTTTTATATGATATACCAAAATTTTTAATCATAGTAAACGAAGAACCATAAACCGGACTGGTATGCGAAAAATAGTTATTATCTTTCATATCCTGTGACTTATATCTTGCCACGCGGCTCAATTCCCAATCTGCAGTAAGAGTATTTAATCCGTTTTTTACTCTAATTTCATTTACAAGTCGAATAACCTCATTTTCATAGTTTGCAACAGTTGAATCAGTATTGGGAATATTCAAAACCTGTCCGGGGTAAATGAGATCATAATTTGCAATATTTGGATTTGCACTTTTTATCTCACTCAATCCCACCTCATATTTGACAGCAATTTTCCACATAGTGTCACCCGACACAACCGTATATTTTTCTGTTGATTGAGCGTAACCCGGCAATACTGCAATTATTTGAAATATTACTATCAGAAAAGTTAAAACCTTCTTCATATTAACGCCTCCAAAATTTATTAAAGCCACTATATGTGACATATATACTATAACATATAAAGCTATATATTTTCAAATGTAATATATGGATGCAGTATGTTTTAATGAAATATCTCGTTTTGTTCGATGTGAAGTAATCCTGTTGCAAAGCAATATCACTTGCCAAAGACGCCCCGAGCAGAGCAAAGAAGTGCCCTTGGGTGCAAATATAACTAAAAAAAGACTTGGCATTTGACAAGTCTTTTTTCTGGCTTTTACATATGAAATAGATATGCTGCTATGAAACAATTTCAAAGGTTACATTGGGATTATTCCTATATATCCTTTGAAAAACATTTATAATATACTCCATTTCCATTTGCAAATAAAGATATTCCAGGGCATTCACTCCGTATATCTTAAAATGTACGGATTCATCATTTTCCCAATAATCTCGCATAACATCCCATAATGCACTTGGATTATTTCCATAATCAAAATAATATGGAACTTTTTCTTTAATTATTTGATAAAGTTCATCTATGCTATTAGCATTTTTGCATTTTGTAAAATCTAATATGATTTCTTTCATATTTTAATTCTCCTCTCCTATAATTTCAGCAAATGTTTTATAATGATCATAGGTTACAAATATCAAGCCATCATTAGAAAAGACGACTCTTTCGCTATTTCTATATCCACCCTCATAGTTAATATCCGTTTCATACCAAACACGGCCTTCTTTATGGGGCAAAATGCCCTTATCATTGTAATAAATACCACCATAAATCATAGCTCCCGGCAATACATCTGCAAGATTTCCTTTCCAATTAACCCAACCGGCATTTTTGGCATCATCTCTTGTTATATAATACTCCGGTAATTCTTGCAAATACTTTATCCACCAATCTGCTCCATTTGTCCCATAGTTAGTTGCAGTGCCCGCAACAATTGCCTCCATAGGTATTCTTACACATTTACAATTTGGATGTAGTGGCGGTTCGTTTTCTCGAATTAACTCGTCAAGAAAAAATATCTTTTTATTTCTTGACAAACACTCTGCACATGTTTCCGGTCCAACATTTGTTTTCCAAGTCGCCCAGTTTTCACTGTACCTCATTTATCTCATCTCCAATCTTATCACAATCAAAAAGTTTTAGCAACTTTATATTTTTGATTATAATGAGATTTAGGTATCATAAACTGCCAAGGAAATAGTGATATCCCAACTTGCCCTTGAGGTGCAAATATAACTGAAAAAGACTTGTCATTTGACAAGTCTTTTTTCTGGCTTTTACATACGAAATAAATGTACTACTATGAAACAATTTCAAAGGTTACATTGGGGGTTTGTTCATGGACATCCTGAAAGACCTCAAGC
>JAZNPN010000011.1:0-35409 GCA_045589715.1 Clostridia bacterium
ATCATTTATAGAAGGAGGCGGTTTTCCCTTTATCTCAGATTTTTCTTTTTGAATTTCTTTACAACTTCGTCAAGCTCATCCCTTAACAGTTTGTCTTTTGACATTGGCAATTTGTTTATAAACGAGAAATCTATGGAGATAACATTTATAAATCGTTCCGTACATGCTCGAATGTTGTCTCTGAACTGCATCAATTCTTTATTATTTTTAAATTTTTCTTTGATTTTATAAGTGTTTGTTTTAGCATCATACGTATCGGGGTCTTTGTAAAACTCATTAAGAATGTGTATCAACCCCATTATTTCAACATCCAAAGGCTTATCTTCAATCATAGGAACCGGAAAAAGGTTCAATTTTAAAAAGGGTATGTCTTCAGCTTTAATATAATCGAGAAGGTCGATACAAGTTTTTCTGAAAATTACTTGCTTGTCCTTGTTTGTGCTTTCAAGATAGTTTTTGCGGTGAAGAATCATAAAAAGGTCGATGAATTTGATTTTGCCACCAACACTGGTTTCAAGTTTCAATTCAAAATAATCTGTTCCATCTTCACCGGTTGTCCGCATTTTATTGATATCATACCGAATATTAAAAGATGGAAGATTCTCGTCTGACATGGGTTGTTTTTGGTTGTCAAAATATACTACATTCGGTGTTGCGTAGTAATTTGCATCCGTCAAGGAACAATTCTCATTAAGAAGGGAATATATATGACGCCACTTGAACTCAGTATTCTGGCGCATATACTCGTCATCAAAACAGATAAATTTAATTTTTTCCCACAAGGTCGGTTTTATTTCAACATCCTTTACCATTAACTCCATTGCATATAACCAGTAGTCGTATTTGAGGGATTCCCCTCGGTCTTTTTTTATTTCGTTAATTTCATCAAGAATAAATTTCTCAATCGCTGCCAACTGATTTTTTTCTAATTCATATCTGTTTATAAATTGTGAAAATATATATCTTTCTTGTTCGGGGAACTTATCTTCCGAGAAAAGAATATCACATTCTGCTCCATACCCACCTACGCGGTAACCCCTTGGAACTTTTAATTCTTCTCCCTTAAATATAGCGACTGGGATTTTTTTGTCAAACATCTTTTCAAAAGTAGTCTTTTTTACATAACCGCTTTTGACTGCCTCTTCAACAATTTCTCTCAGTTGGTCTTGCTTATTTATAAAGCGGTAATAGTTATATTTTACTAAAAAGAGCTGCCATATATCGTCAATAGCGATTTCCTTTAACTTTCTTGTTTCAAGATTAAATGCCCAAGTTTTTGAAGAATGCTCCATTGCATTGGCAAAGTCTTCAAGATTGTATTTTAAACACTCCTTACGGAGACTGATTGCATAATCTGATAAGTTTTTCGTGACTGGGTACTTTGCATTCATAAGATGTTAACCTCCTTGTCAATGGTATTTTGAAAAAATTCATAGCAATTTTCAAATTATTTTTTAAAAAATTTTTGAGATTTGTTCACTCTTTTTTTCAATTTTACCATAAATGCCCTCAAAAATCAATATTAGAGTGAACATAGTACAAATTTTGTGCAAAGGTTCACTTTTTTATTTTGCTATAAAAACCAGTAAAAAGTCCGTAAAATCAATTGTTTAAGCAGTAAAATGCTTACTTTATGACGATGAACAAAGGGCTTGAAGTGGTAACTGACCTAGGGGCGGTCGGTGGGGTATAATCAAAAATGTCAGCAAGAGATGACACAAAATCTTGCGGCAAAATATTTTAGAGAAAGGATGATTAAATTGAAATCATTTAAGAAAATTTTAGTTAAGAATTTAAAAAAGGCGGCAAAGATACTCACAAATCAAATTATAAAAGGCGACTGTGAGAAAATATTGAAACTTATTCCTACCGGCAGTATCAAAGCTGTGGTAATGGACGGTCCTTATGTATTACATACAAGAAAAGGCAAGAACACCGGATGTTATGCTCATACCGACTATATAAAGGGTATAGCGCCATTCTGTGAGGGCTTTTCTGTCAATATATTAAAGGAAATAGTTCGCATATGTGAGAAAATCAATGGAATTTTCTTTTGCAGTGCGGCACAGTTAGATTTTTATATTTCCTTTTTTCAGCAGTACGATAACGTAGAAATCATCCTTCACACTTGGCAGAAGACAAACCCCCTCTGTGCTAAGGGAACTATGCTTTGTGATACTGAATATATAGTTCAGGTTGTCGATAAGAGTCTTCTTGATGAAGTAGATACTACTCCTGAACATTTTATCAGTCCCAAATATACAAAATTGAAGAAAAAATACGGTCATGGAACTATTAAACCGGTTGAAATTATGACAAAGTTGATTGAAAAAGTTTCTGAACCTGGCGACCTTATTCTTGACCCTTTTTGTGGGACAAACTCAACCGGTGTCAGTGCTTTAATGTGTGGCAGAGATTTTATTGGTTGTGAAATTGAAGACGAATATGCAAAGGTGTCTGAACAGAGAATTATTGAAACTATGGAAGAACTTGGCATTGAAGACCTTGCGCATAATGAACTTTGTGGTTCTGTTGCTCTCGGTAATGCAGAAGAAATTCTTGAAACAGTTGAAAAAGACGAATTCGATGTTGCTTTTGTAGATTCTACTGCTTTTGCAGATGTTCCTTTTACATACATAGATTCTGTTATCGCTAAGATGACCTCGCCTTGCGTTAATGTTTGGGTTGAAGAGAAGGACATCATAGATGTAAGTATGAGATATGCCCGTCAAGGGTTCATATTCGACATTGTGTATTCTTATGGTGAAAAGACTATGGCGATGGTACATCTGAGAAAACCTGGGAAATTGTTTTATGGCACATATCATACCTCCAGACACTTTTATGTAGATGATGGTATGCCATACCAACCCAAGTCTAAAAAGGCAAAAAAGGTACTTGTAGAGCAAAGTGTGGGCAGTTATGACGATAGTATTCCTTATATGGTTATGAGAAATATGGTACTTAACTGCACTCAGATTGGCGACACAGTGCTTGACTTAACCAGTGGTGGTTTAGTTGCTGAAATCTGCACCAGAACTGACAGAAAGTTCCTTTGTGCGGTTCAAAATAAAGAAGATTTATTACGCTGCACTGAAAGAATCAGTAAAGCAAAGGCGTTGAAAGGGGGTGAAGCCTTCGACATGAACAAGGTGCTCACCTTCCAAGACTAAATGAGTTTAGGGCAAACCTCGCTATCAAAACCCTATGGTTCTGACCTATCAATATGATTGCATCCGTACAAATGCAGTCATATATGGCAGTACCAACAAGAGACGGAGTGTATGATTCTAGATTGATTATGCTCCGTTAGGGTAGCGCTGCCTTCTTGGAGATTTGTTGATTTATTAAAATCGCTTATTTTTAAGGAGGAGTTCAAATGAAAGAATTATATAACAAGCACATTGAGAGATGTGCCGAAATAGACCCCAAAGCATTTGCATCTGCAAAAGTCCTTCTGGGCATAGAAGATGCTGTGAATTTGTGGGATGTAAGAAATGTTTTAAGAGAAGATTTAAGCAAGGTTACCTGTATTGTAGCAGGTTTTCCTTGCCAAAGCGTTAGTGCAATAGGTGAAAAGCTCGGACTTGCCAATTGTTGTAAAAACCCAGAGTGTGGGCATTCTTTTTCACCATTGGATGTAGATGTACTCGGTGTCTGTCCAGTATGTGGTGGTACTGATATTGAAGAAACTCCAAGCTCCTTGGTTGCTTATGTAATTGAGGCGATTAGAAAGATTCGCCCTCAGTTAGTTGTTATGGAAAATGTAGCAAATTTCGCTACATCCAGGAAATTCAGAACCGACTTTGAAAAGATTAATGCCAAAATTAAAAGTTTTGGTTATAACCTTTACTGGAAAGTTCTCAATGCACGCGACTATGGTTCGGTTCAGAACCGTAGGAGGGTAATTTGGGTTTGTGTTAGAGCAGATGTAGATGCAGGTTTTGCATTCCCTGAACCTTATGGAATTACAAGAGATTTGCAGACTATCTTAGAAGACTGTTCAGATGTATTTGCTGATACAGATGCAAAAGTTGTAATAGATTCCAGCATTTCACCTTACATAAGAACAACTATTGAGAAGCATATTGATGAAATTATTTCGTCAGATGCTGAAACCTTAAAACTCCCTTGTAAATCTGGTTGGGCAGACCATGTGATTGGTCTCAAAAAGATACCAACTCTTAGGGCTTCTAACTCTACATGTATCGTAAGGCAGGTTTATAAGGATGCTGATGACAACAACAGATATTACATAAAGAAGCTCACACCCAAAGAGCGTTGGCTTGCAACTGGTTTTACAGCAGAAGACTATGAAAAAGTCTCCAAAATTAACTCTAAGACCCAACTCAATCACCAGACCGGCAACAGCATTTGCATTGAAATGTTGGTTGCTGTATGGATGGAACTCTTTAAGAGAATGCCTTATTTGTTTGAAGATATGCACCTTCTAAGCCTTTTCCAAGGCGTGGGGGCATTTGAACACAGTTTGAACATCGTCTATGACGAAATAAATATATAACAGGAGGAATTTAAAAATGACTAATTTTAATTATGCAAGAATCACTAGACCAGAGGCACAAGTGCTTAGACTTATTGATACAAATACATTAGGTCCTACATTCAACCAGAACTTTTGCCCTCTTTCACAAGAGGAAATGGGTGAATATTTAGGTTGTCCCCGTAGGACGGTTTCAAGAATGATTGTATCACTCACACATGCAGGTTATATTCAACCTCGTGCAGGTAAGGTCAGAAGATATGCACTCACACCAAGAGGCAAAGGTGTATTGACTCGCCTTGATAATCAATAAAATCATACGCAGTTCAGCGGCATCTGCCCAAAAGCCGCTGTAATAATAAAAACATATAAGTAAATCTCAGCAATGCTGAGTAGAAACGGAGTAAATTATGAAAAAGAATAGAAATTTTAATCACTATTACAACAACAGAAGAAACACACCAACGAAAACACTGGCTGATATAACAGTTGCAGTATATGATGACCTCGGACTTGACCGAGTAGGCAAAGATTTAAACTTGATTTATGAAAATATTTCAGAAGCAGATGTCCGTAATCTAAATATTTCAAAGACAGAAAAAGTTCTTTCTCAGATTGAGAAAAGCAAATGTTATCACTTAACTGTAATGCCTCTTATTATGTATGGAGCAAGGTTGAACACCATCTTTCTTGAAAAATATTTGGCAAAAGTAATACTTGCTCATCCTGAGTATTTGTATTATCTGAGACCAATGGAACGTACAAAGTATGGACTTTGTGGCACTGACCCTAATATGTTTGCAGTAGTTAATTCTAAGATAGCATATAATCTTTACTGTCATATGTGGGAAATTGATAAGGAACAGTATATTCATCCTCACAAAATAATAGCACAGCTCAAGGAATTTTTGATAAGAATAGGCTATACAGAAGAAAATGCAGATATATTTATTGAAAATTGCATAGATGATGATTGATAAATAGTTTTTAAACCGCTGCTCATAATGAGGAAAATTTACAAAAGTCCCTATGGCAATGCTATGGCGGTGTGCATCCGTAGGGCAGATTGGAGAAAATATTGTGAAAAATTTTACTGATACAGAAAAAAAGGAAATTGTTGAATGTTTTGAAGTATATAGCAAAAAGCACGGAACAGAGGCTGTTGCAGTAGAGACAAAGGGAAATTAAAAAGGGTTTTTACTCAAAATAAATGATTGTCCTGCCTATTTAATAGCACTTGACCCAGCTTATTTTGACTTTAATTATTCAACAACACTCCCTGAAACTAACACTTTAAAAGAGCAAAAAGCAGCGATAGAAAAGGCTATTTTTGAATTAACTGCCTATGACTATCTTGCTACACTTTTAGAAGAAGAAAATGTCTCATATACTTTGAATTGCAATGAATACGGCTATGTGGTTAGTTGTGAAATTTCCCCATCACATAGTGATATTATGTATGAAATTCTCTTAGATTTTTGTTCTTACAAAGGTTCAGTTTCTGTTGATGATGAAGAAGATTATGTAAGATATACTTTTTCATCTGGCAATATGAATACAATGAAGAATATGATTGATGCAATAGTTGACGACCTAATTTAATGACAATTATTAAATTTTACAACATATATACCGGCAAACAGAATATAAAAAGTAGGTAATTAACTGAATTTGAATAAAATTCTAATTATACAGAAAAAATATTATTACGAAAGGAGCAATGCGCATGAAGATAAACATTAAGGAAAGTTCCAAGACGGTTGAGGTATGGGTTGATAGCTCTGAAAAGGCTACTTACAGAGACACCAAGGAGTATAAGGAGACTGTCGCTGCTTACAAAAATGATTATTCAATCAATGTTTTTGTCGGAGGCAACAGACCTCTTCTTCAAACCATTACTGAACTCTTAAAGGAACAGTCCAAATCGTTAGCATATGCTAGTTAAAAACACACAACAAAGCATATTCCCAGTGAATATGCTTACATATAAACAGAGAATTTCGGGTGTGTAAATGCTACACACCCTCTATTTTAGAAAGGATGATAAAATTGAAAGCAAAAGATAGAATAGCGGCATACTGCCGTATTTCAGTAGATGACGACCTTGATAATGATAACGTATCAATAGAGAACCAAAAATCAATCATAAGTGCCTATGTAAAGGAAAAATTCCCTGATATGGTATGTGATTTTTATGAAGACAGAGACAAGTCCGGTTATAGTTTTGAAGAACGAGACGGGTATCAGGAGATGAGGAAAAAGTTGTTTAATGGGTATTACAAGATACTTATTATCAAGAATTTTTCCAGATTTTCCAGAAGAAACAGTTTAGGTTTGTATGAGCTTGAACTATTAAGAGATGCCGGTGTAAGAATCATTTCAATTCAAGACAACATAGATTTTCCTAATAATGCTGACTGGTTGAATATACAGTTTAAATTCCTTATGAACGAACAACCAGTCAGTGAGGCAAGCAAAAATGTCAGAGGTATTATAAAGAACCGTCAGCGTAATGCTGAGTGGGTTTGTAATGCTCCATACGGTTATTATTTACACCCTTTGAAGAAAAATACTGTATGTATTGATGAAGAGGGTGCTGAGGTTGTAAGGAAAATTTTTGAATTATATCTTGATGGCTGGGGCTATAAAAGAATTGCTAATTATTTAACTGAAATTAATGCTCCAACAGGCAGAATGTTGATGGTGAAACATGCATTGGAAAGAGAAAAAGACCCCAGTAAGATTAACCCCAGTCCAATTTGGAGCATAGTTTCAGTTTCAAAAATTATCAGCAATGATTTTTATATCGGAACTTTGAGACAAAATGTATGGACACGTGCAGGTATTAACAAAAGAGATGTCCGTACTGACCCCAAAGACCATATGATATTTGAAAACCATCACGAACCTATCATTGAAAAAGAGGTTTTTGAAAAGGCACAGGAGATAGCAAAACACCGTACCACATCACATTATAAAGGTAAGCGTAAGTATGAAATTCCGTATAGTGGAAGAATTTACTGTGCTGACTGTGGTGCTCATATGTTCTCCATTTCTAACCCAAAGAGACCTAATGCTTATTTCTGTGGTTCTTATCACAGAAGAGGCTTAAAGGCTTGTACATCGCACCATATACACGAATCAAAACTCAATGAGGCAGTGAAGAATTACATCCGAGCAGTTAAAGAAAATTTGCAAGATAAACTCATAAATATAAATCTTGACAGCAGTAAAGAGCAGGTTGAGAAAAATAAAATGCGTATTGCAAATCTTCAAAATTTCATTTCTGATAAGAAATCTGAACTTGCTATAAGTATGCAACAGCGCATCAAACAAATTGCTAAAAACCCAGAAAATGAAGAAAGTATTGATGAAACCTTCGATACAGTTGATAATGGTCTTCGTAAGGAGATAGAAAATGCTGAATTGGAGATAGAATTTCTTACTGACGAAAGTGAAAAAAGGAAAGAAATCAAAAATAATATTGATACAGTTCTTGATACATTTAATCATTTACTTTCAAAAGAGCGCTTTACTGAAAAAGACATTGAGCTTATTATAGACCGTATCACAGTTGATGAAGATAAGACAATTACTATTTTCTTGAAGAGTAGTATTACTGACCTTATCGACCTTGTTGATAGAACACAAGAAGAATAATTTTTGTTTAACACAGTAGTTGATTTAGCATCAATTACTGTGTTTTTTATTGACAATTTTTGTCGGTTAGCGTATAATGAAATCAGTTAAATATGAACTTTGTCAGTGGGTCGTTATCTATGTACCAATGAGGTATGAGATGGCGACCCATTGGAAATATTTACAGAAAGCAACGGCACTGTGATTTTCAAAAAATATTCGCCGATAGGAGAACTTGGTGAATTTGCGACTCAGTTTGCAGAATCTCTCGCAAAAACTGCGGGGCTTGCTGCTTGCATCACCGACAAGGACAACATAATTGCCGTCTCGGGTGTACCTAAAAGGGAACTTAAAGAAAGAAAAGTATCCGGAGATATCGAAAAACTTATGCAGTCAAAGTCCTTCTTTTCTGCACAAGACTCAGATAGTATACCCATCGCAGACGGAATTGACAAATACGAGGCAGGTGTTGTGGCTCCTATCATATATGATGGCGACGGAATTGGCTCGGTAGTCTTTATTGCAGATGAACCCTCTCAGGTTGGTGAGATTGAAAAGAAGCTTGCAGAAGCAGCAGCAGGATTTCTTGGCAGAACAATGGAATAAAAATATTGGTGCTTTAGAGAATTTCTTTAAAGCACCAATATTTTTAGTTGCAGAATTTTTTGATATATGCTATTATGAATATACCAAAAGAAAGGCGGTATGCTTTAAATGAAAGAAGATATTATCTATGGCAGAAATCCTGTAATTGAAGCCTTAGAAGCAAACCACACAATGGACAAAATTCTTATCCAGGAGGGCATACGCCACTCTCAGATAGGATATATAAGAAATCTGGCAAAAGAAAAGGGCATACAGTACCGCTTTGTTGATAAAAAGACTCTTGACAGAACTGTTGATGGTGAAAATCATCAGGGGGTTGCAGCACTCGCCGCAGCTTATCCTTATGCTGATTTGTCTGATATATTAAACGCAGCAAAAGAAAAGGGTGAACCTCCCTTTGTTGTAATTGCAGAGGGTATTACCGACCCGCACAACCTTGGAAGTATTATACGAACTGCAAATGCAGCCGGTGCACACGGGGTTATCATTCCCAAAAACCGCAGCGTCTCCTTAGGTTCGGTTGTTGCAAAGGTCTCAGC
Organism: Clostridia bacterium; assembly: GCA_045589715.1. Classification (GTDB taxonomy): domain Bacteria; phylum Bacillota; class Clostridia; order Monoglobales; family Monoglobaceae; genus UMGS1820. Next base: position 9,286 of record JAZNPN010000011.1, read on the forward strand.
AGGCGCTGTTGAACACACCCCTGTTGCAAGAGTTACAAACATAACACAAACTATTGATTTATTAAAAAAAGAGGGCCTTTGGATTGCAGGCACCGCACTTGAGGCAACCCAATATTGCTACGACTGCGACTTAAAAGGACCGCTTGGAATTGTTATCGGCAGCGAAGGCGAAGGTATGAGCAGACTTGTTCGTGAGCATTGTGATTTTCTTGTTAAAATTCCTATGCTCGGTAAGACTGAATCTTTAAATGCTTCGGTTGCAGCCGGTGTTTTACTTTACGAAGCAGTTCGTCAGAGAATGGAGTAAAAAAATGAAAGTTTTAGCAATAGGCGACATAAATGGTGCAGACGGCAGGGAATTTATCTACAATAATCTGGGTAAAATTATAATCAACTATGGCATTGACTTTTGCGTTGCAAATGGTGAAAACTCAGCCGATCCTAACGGAATTTCACACAATATTGCAAGGGAGCTTATTCAGTCAGGCGTTGATGTTATCACAATGGGCAACCACACCTTTGACCACAAGGAATCTGCCTCTGTTTTAGAGGATAACGAAAGAGTTATCCGCCCTCTTAACTATCCTCCCGAATCCGAAGGAGTTGGCGTATACCATGCAGATTTAGGTTTTTGTTCTGTGGCAGTTATAAGTCTTATAGGCAGAGTAAATATGACGCCTTGCGACTGCCCATTTCGCGCAATTGAAAAAGAGCTTAAAAAAATAGACGCTGATGTTATTTTAGTTGATTTTCATGCGGATGCAACCAGTGAAAAACTTGCCATGGGCAACTTTTTAGACGGCAGAGTGAGTGCAGTCTTTGGCACTCACACCCACATTCAAACCGCGGATGAGCGGATTTTGCCAAACGGCACAGGATATATAACCGATCTTGGTATGACAGGGGTGGAGGATTCCATCTTAGGTGTAAAAAAGGAAATTATCATTGACTTTTTCTATAAATCGGTAAAAAAATTTCGTTTTGAAAAAGCAGAGGGCATAGCTTTCTTTAATGGTTGTATCTTTGAAATAGACGAAAAAACTAAAAAATGCACCTCTGTAAAAAGACTTAAATTTTCGAAACTTTAGACGGCCGGGGAATGAATTATGAGTTTTTTTGAATATAGAAGCGATGACAGATTATATCTTAAGTCCTCGCTTTTTGAAGACAGCGGAATAAGCCACGGATTTTCATCAAGTCTTGGGGGAGTGAGCCGCGGCAAAATAAACGGCTTTAACCTTGGGTTCAGGGTAGGGGACGATAAAAGCTCGGTCATGGAAAATTATCGGCTATTATCACTTGACCTTGATGCTGACCTTAACAAAATGGTACTTGCAAAGCAGACCCACACGGACAATATACGAATTGTTACAGAGGATGACCTTGGGAAAGGTATTAGCAAAATATCTGATATTGAAGATACCGATGGTCTTATTTGCAATATTCCGGATACTATGCTGATTGTGTTTGCCGCAGACTGTGTACCCGTTTTGCTGTATGACAAAGTAAACCACGCAATTGGGGCAGTTCATTCAGGCTGGCGCGGAAGCGTAAAAGGTATTTGCCAAAAGGCAGTTTGCCTTATGCAAAAAACCTACGATTGCGACCCGCGCAACATTGTCGCCGCAATCGGTCCAAGCATCGGCCCCTGTTGCTTTGAGGTAGATGAGGATACAGCGATTTATTTTGATGATAAATACAAAATCAAAAAGTCAAACGAAAAATTCAACATCAATCTATGGCAATACAATAAGGATAAACTAACAGAAAGCGGAGTGCTGAGCAAAAACATTGATATAAGCCGTGTTTGCACCATATGTAACAGCGATAGATTTTATTCTTATCGCACACATCGAAATCAAACGGGGCGTCAGGTCGCCGCAATAATGCTTCGGGGATGATATTTTGAAGTATAAAGAGCGCAAGATTATACATCTTGATATGGATGCGTTTTATGCCGCAATCGAAGAGCGTGACAATCCCGCGCTTCGCGGCAAACCTGTAATTGTGGGTTGTGCACCGGGCGCGCGCGGAGTAGTTTCCACCTGCAATTATATAGCCAGAACATATGGCGTACGCTCTGCTATGTCAAGTGCGGAGGCGTATCGCAGATGCCCCCACGCAATTTTCGTAAAGCCGCATTTTGAAAAATACGAAGAAGCATCCAAACAGGTGCACACTCTTATGAGCGAGTACACCGATAAGATAGAATTTGTATCCCTTGATGAAGGTTATATGGATGTAACGGGAAGCGAACTTTTGTTTGGCTCTGCGGAGAATATCGCAAAAGAACTTCAGCAAAAAGTTTCTGAAACTGTAGGCACAACCTGCTCCGTCGGAGTCGGCTACTCTATGCTGAGTGCAAAATGTGCAAGTGAGGAGAAAAAACCGCGGGGATTTTTTGTTATCAAAAACCCTGAAGAGTTTAAACAGCTAACTCACAACCGAAGTGTTAATCAGCTCCACGGCATAGGTGAAAAGACCGCGGAAAAACTCATCAATATGGGAATTAAAACTATAGGTCAGCTTGCTGAGTGCAGCCCTGACAGACTTAAAAGCTTTGGTATTATAGGCGAAGAAATCCGCAAACACGCTATGGGTTTTGATGACCGCGAGGTAATTGCAGATGCCGCCCCTAAGTCGATAGGGCGTGAAACCACTCTTTTAGAAGATACCTTTGACAAAATTCTTTTAGATGACACCCTTGTTTTACTCTCTGACGATATAAGCTACCGCTTATATCTTAAAGGGATGTGGGCAAGGACTGTTACTCTCAAGATAAAATTTGAGGATTTAAAGAGCATTACACGCTCCCGTTCAGGAGAATATATACGAAAAAGTGATGACATCTACAAAATCGCATCTGATATTTTGACTTCCGTCCCTCTTGAAAAACGCGTTCGCCTGATTGGTATATCTGCATCAAACCTTACAAGCTCTCCTTATGTTCAGCTCTCATTTGACTCTCAGGATGAAAAATCCACCGATATATTAAGCGACACGATTTTTAAATTAAAGCAGGAATTTGGCAGAAATGCCTTGAAAACTGCTAAAGAAATGGAAGTAGAATCAAAAACTGATTTTCACTTATAATAAAAAAACCTTGCTGATGCAAGGTTTTATTTTTTTGGATTTACAATATCTCTCCAGCCAAGGTCGCCACGCTCAATTCCCATAATGAGAACCTCTGCCGTTGCAACATTGGTAGCAAGCGGAATAGTATGAACATCACACAATCTGAATATTGAGCTTATGTCAGGCTCATATGGCTGTGCTGTAAGCGGGTCTCTGAAACACAACACCGCATCAATCTCATTATATGCAATTCTTGCAGCAATCTGCTGATCGCCGCCTGCAGAACCGGGCAAAAATTTACTTATCGGAAGTCCGGTAGCTTCTTCAACCAGATTGCCCGTACCGCCTGTTGCAAACAAGTTATGCTGCTTTAAAATTCCGCTATATGCAATACAAAAGTCAACCATAAGTTCCTTCTTTTTATCGTGCGCAATCAATGCAATGTTCACTTGTCTCACCTCTCTGCAATATATTGAAAAATGTAAAGCTTGCCGACAAATTTTTTAACTTGATTTATATGATACCATAAAATTGACCAAAGTTCAAGAATAAAATGTGATTTTTTTTGGATTTTTTATAAAATTGTGTCCATTATCAAAATATTAAAGCGTTCCCGCACCCTCAGAGGACTTTCTGTCATCTTCTATAATATTTTGTGGGACAACGCCTCCAACCGCTTTCTCGTCATCCGTTTTTACCTTTTGTTCGGATAATTCCTGCTCAGGCTTCTCAGCTGCAGCCTCTTTGCCGAAAGTCCCGTTCTTTATCTCCATATAAGCATCAAATACGCTTCTTGCTACATTTGCCGCATAAAAACTGTTTGCGCCGTGTTCAATCACAACAGCTATTACAATTTCCGGATTTTCGTAGGGCGCAAAACCTACGAACAAAACATTATCCCGTCCGCTCGGGACTTCCGCCGTACCCGTTTTGCCTGCCGCCTTATACTTAGCTGTAGCAAAAGCATCTTTTGCAGTACCCGATAGTACAACATTACGCATGCCCGCCTTTACAGCGTTGTATGTTGAATCAGAAATACTTGTTTCAGAGAGAATCTTAGGCGAATTTTTATATTTAACCTCACCCGTGTCGTAGTCCACAATCTCATCTACGAGGTGAAGTGAATACCTTTTTCCCTTATTCAGAATAGTTGCGATATATGAGGCAAGCTGAGCCGGGGTAAACATATTGTCAGACTGCCCGATTGCCGCCTGCAAAACATCACCCGGATACCATGTCCCGCCTGCTTTCTCACGATTTTCAGGGCTTGCAAGTATTCCCGTGCTCTCGCCAAGCTCTATTCCTGTCTTTTCACCAAGTCCAAACTTTGTCGCATATTCGTCTATTTTTTCAATAGTTGTAAGTCTGCCCACCTCATAGAAGAAATAGTTGCAAGATACCCCTATTGCCTCTGAGACATTTATGGTTCCGTGTGTCTTGCCTGTTGATGAATAAACGAGACATGTGGGATTATACCCCTTATAATAGGTATATTTACCCTTGTCAGTTATATAAGTGTTTGGATTTATTACCCCTTCCTCAAGCGCCGCTATTGCAGTGAGCGGCTTGAATGTAGAACCCGGCGAATATGTTCCGCCAAGCACTCTGTTTAAAAGGGGCTTTGCCTTAGAATTTAAAAGTTCATCATAATCCTCGTTAAAACTTGACAAATCATAGGTGGGATAAGACGCCATTGCTAAAACGCCGCCCGTTTTGGGGTCTATGGCAATAGCCGCTCCTGCACCGCCGTATCCATAAGATGCCATTATCTGCTCTGCAAGAGCTTTCTCCATAACCCCCTGCAAATCGCTGTCTATAGTGAGCTTTGCATAATTTCCGGGTTTTGGTGCCTGACTTGCAAGAATTTCTGTAACACCGCCTGCTCTGCTCATCTCCACGCTCTTATATCCGTCGGTGCCCTTTAAATATTCTTCCAATATTTTTTCAAGTCCGTCTTTTCCTATGATATCGTTCATGCCATAGCCTTTATCTTTCATTACGGCATATTCTTCAGCATAAATTTTGCCGGTTCTGCCCAGGATATGTGCTGCCATGGTTCCGTTTGAAAAAGTTCTAACAGGAGATATTACAACATCTACTCCCGGATATTTCATAAACTGCTCTTTTACCTTCTGAACCACCAGTTCATCAACATCACGCGCGAGAATGTACGGATTTTTCTCATCAAAAGATGCTTTTTCCATAGCATACCTTATTGCCGCAATCGTCAATGTCTGATTTTCATTATACTCAGATGCTATTTCATATTTATTCTTATAAAAATTTAATATGTCACTTAAAGAATTATATTCAGTAAGTTTATTTGCCTTTTTCCAGGCATTGATTTCCTCATCACTTGGTTTTGTCTTTTCGGCTGTGTCCTCATCTTCTGAATCTTCCTCTTTGTTTTTTAGAACAGCGCCGTCAACCTTGCGTGCCCCGCCGTTTTTTTCGATATTAAAGTCATACGCAAGTTTATTGCCGTCTTTAACTATAGGAAATGTGCTCTCTATTTTACTGCCATAAGATGCGACAAGATACGAAACATCGCAAAGTATTTTGTTAAGCTCATTATTTTCAATATCTATTTTTTGAATCTGCACATTATACCCTATACGATTTTCTACCAAAGGTTTACCATTTTTATCAAGGATTTCACCTCGCGGAGCCTCGATAGAATATGCACGAACCAACCTGCGATTTGCAGTCTCTTCGTAAGATGCACCCTTGATAACCTGCAGGTCAAAAAGCTTTATCACGCAAGATAATGACAAAGCGATTACCAATATTATAATTATGTTTAATCTTATTGCTGAGTCTCTCAAGGGTTCACCCCGTTTCTTTTAATACATCATACTGTGGCTCTTTATAATATTAAAACTCTTACTTACAGGCACAAATAAAACCAGTGTAAATACTGCCGTGTATAGCGTCTCAGGAAGAATAATTCTGTATATTGAAAAGAAAAAACCTATATCGTTCATCATCGAATATGCAAAATAGTATATTATCCCGCAAATCAAGCTCACAACTGCGGTTGTAAGAGACGCTAAAATTACTCTATCTATACTTATATATTTTTCCTTTAATATTCCTGTAAGCAATCCTGCATACATATAAATCAAAGCATTAAGACCTATCATTTGACCAATAAGCAAATCGTATGCAAATCCATATACCGCACCGATTATTGCTCCCTCGGTTTTCCCTTTAAGCCCTGCAGTCATAACCACAAATGCAAGAAAAACATTGGGACTTATGCCAAATACCGAGATTGCACTAAAGAAAGTCGGCTCAAGTACGGCTAATATGAAAAGCCAGACTGCATAAAATATAACTTTTATTAACTTCATTTTTATTCCTCATCATTATCCTCGTCATTATCCTCATCTTCTGATAAATCGAGAACAAATCCGCTCAAATCCTCACTTTTGTAATCTGTGATAACAAATACCTCGTTAACTTTGGAAATATCCGCAAGGGGCTCAACTATAGCAACCTTTGACATAGTTGATGTCTCATCATATACATCAGTTACCTTACCAATAACAAGCCCTTTGGGGAAAACTTCACCAAGACCCGATGTCTCGACAAAATCACCCGTTTTAATATCTGTATCACGGGCAATATAATTAAGGCGGCATTTTTCAGAAAATCTAAGTTCTGAATCGCCCTCTAAGATGCCGATTTCCTTAGAACGCTCAACCATTACACCTATTGATGAGCGTGTATCAAGCACGGTTATTACCTCTGCAAAATCCCCGCCTACCCTGAAAATCTGTCCCACAAGCTCACGATTTGCATTAACCACGGGCTGATTTACTTTAATACCGCTGTCACTTCCGCGATTTATCGTAAAGGTAGAATACCAATTAGAGGGGTCCTTTGCCGAAACAGTTGCCGCAACAAGAGTAAGATTTGGCTGCTGTTTCATAAGTTTTACCATTGTGCGAAGCTCTGTGTTTTCATTTTCCAGACCTTGCATATCTCTTATCTCTTTTTGAAGATTTGTATTCTCATTTTTCAGCTTTTCGTTTTCTGCGCGGAGCGCCTTAACGCTGCCGAAATAATTTGCGATATTTAAAAACCAATTACCCGTGCCCGAAACTCCGCTCTGAGCCGTTGTAACCGCCGCACCGCCTACTCTTTCCGCAACGGAAATATCGCGTCCTGCATTGCTGAAAGCACTTATAATTACAATAATTGCAATCGTTGCAATTATAAGAAATATCGCCAGCTTATGTTTAAATAATCTTCTCACATTACCACCTGCCAAGTAAACTCTTACCTATATTTGAAATTCCCATATTATTCATCATATAGTCAATAGATTTGCCTGTTCCAACAGCAACACATTCAAGTGGATTTTCTGCAATATATACAGGAATTTCGGTACTCATATTTATAAGTCTGCCAAGACCGCGAAGTTTTGCTCCGCCACCCGTCAAAACTATACCGCTCTCCATTACATCAGCGCCAAGCTCAGGCGGGGTATTTTCGAGCGCAACCTTTACGGCATCCACAATTTCTTCCGCGATTTCAGAAAGCACAGGTCTTATTTCATCACTTGTGATTTTAGCAGATTTTGGCATACCTGATACCACATCTCTGCCATTTACCTCTAAAGTCTCGGTGTTCATACCGGCATAAACAGAACCAATACTGATTTTTACATTCTCGGCTGTTGCTTCACCAATAACAACACCGTGCTGTCTTTTCACATATTGAATAATTGCTTCATCAAAGGTATTACCTGCGGTAGTTGTCTTTTGAGAAACTACGATCCCGCCAAGAGATATAACCGCAGCTTCAGTCACCCCCGCTCCCACATTGACAATCATACTGCCGTGCGGCGCACCAATTTCAACTCCGCAACCAACTGCCGCAGCAAGCGGAGCTTCCATAAGCACAACCTCACGGATACCTGCGTTTCTCGCTGCTTCATGGACTGCACGGCGCTCAACCTCGCTTATTCCGCAGGGAACGCTGATGACGGCTCTTATCCTCATAAATGTATTGCCGCAAACCTTTTTAACGAAATGCTTAAGCATCGAAACAGTTGCATTAAACCCTGTGATTGCTCCGTTTCTTATAGGCATAATTCCCGAAACTCCCTCCGGAGTTCTGCCCATCATATCGCTTGCATCAATGCCTATTGCCACGATCTGAGATGTTGTATTGCTCTTGATTACCATTGAAGGCTCGTTTAAAATTATTCCTTTACTTTTTTCATAGATAAGGGTTGATGATGTACCCAAATCAATTCCTATATCAAAAGCCATAATTATCCTCCGTATTCTCCGTATCTTTAAATTACATTAAAATCAAACTGGTTTTTAAGTACCATAGAAAGCGCCGACACAGGAAGCCCTACCACATTAAAGTAATCGCCCTTTATATAGTCAACAAATATTGCACCTTTGCCCTGAACGCCATAGGCGCCCGCCTTGTCCATAGGCTCCTTGGTTGCAACATACCTCTCAATCTCACCATTTGTAAGAGGTCTGAAATGTACCGCTGTCCTCTCAAAACTGCAAAATGACCTTTTTGTTTTGTTGTCAATTATTGCATAACCTGTGCAAACATGATGTTCTCTGCCTGACAGCTTGCGAAGCATTGTAGTCGCTTCATCTTCATCCTTTGGCTTACCTAAAATCTCTCCGTCTATAAATACGACTGTATCCGCCGCGATAATCAAGGCATCATCCTCTGAAATTTTTGCCACATTCTCCGCTTTCTGAAGAGCAAGTCTCTTAACTGTTTCTTCAGGAGAAAGTTCGGCTTCAACTACCTCAGGAGCAGTATCGGGGCGCACCTCAAATTCAGAAATTAATCCCGAAAGAAGTTCTTTTCTTCGTGGTGATTTTGACGCAAGAATTATCTTTCTTTCCATAACATCTCTCCTATACTCCTGTGGAGCCAAATCCACCGCCGCCTCTGTCGGTGTCATCAAGGCTTTGACATTCAATAAAATTTGCTTTGCCAACGGGCAAAAACACAAGCTGTGCAATTCTGTCCTTCGGGTTTACCACATAATCTTCACCCGAAATATTAACAGTTGAAACCTTTACCTCGCCTGTATAATCGGTATCAATGACACCTACGCAGTTAGCCATAGTAATACCTTTTTTAAATGAAAGTCCGGAGCGCGGAAAAATAAACCCGCCAAAGCCTTCAGGAATCTGCATTGCAAACCCCGTAGGAATCAAAACCCGCTCAAAAGGCTTTATTGTGATAGGCTCCTCTATCGCCGCAGACACATCCATGCCGACACTGCCATCGGTTGCATATTCAGGCTTCACTGCCAAATCCGATAAAATCTGAATTTTTACATCAATCATTTAAATCACCTTTTGGCTTTACGCCAACGCTTTCTTATAAAATTGAAGTCTTGTATATTCAAAATCTCTAATTGGTCTTGAATTTATATAATTCTCTGCAATCTCCGCGGTTCTCTCTACGCTCTCATCAGTAAACATAAGACACAAATAATCTGCCCCTATGTTTTTCAAATCCTCTATTTTATCCCCCATATAAAGAGGAACTGAGTTTAATACTACGCTTCTGCAAATATCGCCGTCTTTTATAATAACAAATTCTCTGTTTGTGCGGTCGGTCAATTTGCCTATGTCATCACATTTGCATTTATCCATATTCTTTAAAATACAATTCTCCGTCGTCATAAGCGCAAGTCTGCCGTAGGCAATAACCTCTGTATTATGAGGTTTGTCTATATCCCTGATCTGTGCAAGATTAAGTTCGGGAGACATACAAATACTCACAATTCCCTTTTCTTTATATTCTGAAAAAGAAAGGCTGTTAGTTACATTTAATCTGAATGAGCCGTATCTGTTAAAATCCTTTGTAATTTCAAGGGCATCAATGGTAGAAACCTGCACATTTTCAAAGCCCATATCCTTTAACTTAAGCATACGCTCTTTATATTCATCCCGCTGTTTACCGCGTAAAATCGCAGGCAAAGCTATAACAACTCTGTCGCAGTCCATTTCTTTGGCGTTTTGTTCTATAATGTGAAGCGGAACATAAATACGCTCAAACGGCATATTGCAAATCGCCCGATATTGCTCAATACTTAGTACTGAGCATGTAAATAAATTCTTACCTTTTTTGGATTTTGCTAAAACTTTCGGTAGCTTCATTATCCGCTTATTTTTATATTGTGCAAGAATTTTGTCCTGAAGTTTAAGCGCTGCATTTCTCCTCAATTCATTTACCACGCTGACAGGAACAAAGGCACTTTCTGAAAGTTCAAGTTCAATATCTGCACACTCAAACGGGGTATCCCCCAACTTTAAAAGCTGAGCTTTAATATTTTCTTCTGTTGCAGGGCGCTTAGCGGCTGTCTCAATTACGCTTTCTCCATAGATTTCGACACCAAATTCTGTGGTTGTCATTTTTATATATGGATACTCTCCCTCTTTAAAGCTGGCAAAAATTTTTATTGACAGACGCTTTATGTCAGGGATTTCAATCTTAGAATCATTTTTTAAATACGGATTATCAGGCTTATCAAAGGCAAACATATCCTTGCCTGTTTTGCCGAGATAATATCCGTCAGTAAGTCCGCCTCTGAAGAAAATTCTGTTAAGTGTTTCTTTTTCCTTCGGGGTCGGTGCTCTATTTTCGTCTATAAGACGGCGGTACGCCGACACAACGGCAGAAACATACGCTTCGCCCTTCATTCTGCCCTCTATTTTAAGCGATGCAACACCCATATCCGAAAGTTCTCTTATATGGTCAGCATATGACATATCCTTAAGACTCAAATAAAATTTATTGTCATCTGAATACGGAAGTCTGCATGGCTGTGCACACTTACCGCGGTTGCCGCTTCTTGAGCCTATTACACTGCTCATTAAGCATTGTCCTGAATAGCTCATACACATAGCGCCATGAACAAAGACCTCTGCCTCTGCCTTTGTTTGGCTGATTATGCTGCGTATTTCTTCCCCGCAAAGCTCACGGGCAAGGACCACACGGGATACTCCCATTTTTTCAAGCTCTCTCACCCCGTCTATACTATGCACAGTCATTTGGGTGCTGGCGTGAAGCTCAATATCAGGCGAAAGATTGCGAATTCTCTTTAAAACACCCAAATCCTGAACGATAACGCCGTCAACGCCCGCTTTTGTTATAAGTTTTATAAATTTATCAAGTTCATCAAATTCGCGGTCAAACAGCAGGGTATTTACAGTCAAATAAGACTTTGCCCCTCTTATGTGGCAAAAGTCGGCTGCACGATAAATCTCCTCATCTGTTAAATTACCCGCAAAGCTGCGGGCGCCAAAGCTCTGTCCTGCAAAATAGACGGCATCGGCACCGCTGTTTACTGCCGCAAGAACGCAATCATATGTCCCCGCAGGCGCTAAAAGTTCAATTTTCTTCACGATTATCTAAGTCCTGAATTTCTTCTTGCGCTTGAAAGTTCTGTCTCTTTCTTTGCAAGCTCAATCTGCAGTTTGTGAATATCCTCACGAAGTTTCTCTACCTCAAGTCGTTTTGCCTCAAGTTCGGTCGCAAGCCCCTTGGACTGGTCAACATAACCCTTAAGCTCGTTGCGCAAATTCTCCAAAACCTCTTCGTTCTTTAAAAAATCATCGGCTATATTGATTGCAGTGAGAACCGATTTCATAGCTGTACTAAGAGGCGGTGCTCCTTCGGTTATCTGATTCATACGCTTGTTTACAAGCACAGCTACTCTTTGAACATATTCTTCGGGCTCGTTTGATACCAAGGTGTATTCAATATTATTGATTTTTACTTCTACTTTCCTTTTTTCCACAACTTAGCCCCCCTTGTTTATTTTATCTGTATATATTTCAGGATGCCAAATACTGATTTAGCATCATTTATCTCATTATTCATTACCATTTGATACGCTTTTTCAAGAGGCACTTTTTCTACATCTAAAAATTCGTCATCATCAGGATGTGCCTCGCCCTGTTTCAGATTGGTCGCAAGATATACATGGGTAACCTCATCTGTAAATCCGGGCGACGGATAGATATATCCCATATATTCAAAATTCTCTGATGTAAAGCCGGTCTCCTCTTCAAGTTCACGCATTCCGCATACCCTGTGATGTTCGCCCTTATCAAGTTTGCCCGCAGGGATTTCATAAATCACCTTATCAAGCGGCTTTCTGTATTGTGCCACCAAAATAATTTCATTATTATCAGTTATGGCAACAACGCCTACACCGCCCGGATGCTCTACAATCTCACGGCTTTGAGTTTCTCCCATCACATCGACCTTGTCAACTTTCACCTTAATAATCCTGCCCTCAAACACAGTCTCAGATGAAATTGTCTTTTCTTCTATAATCATAGTGCATCCTCCTTAAGAATATTTGATAAACAGGTCCGATATACGGGCATATTTATCAAATATTCTGCAAATCCCGCAAAAGCGGGACTTGCAGAGATATTTAAATTTACACAATACCCTGTGCCATCATAGCATTTGCAACCTTCTTAAATCCTGCAATATTAGCACCTGCAACAAGGTCATAACCAAGACCGCATTCTTCTGCAGCTTCCATAGAAACCTTATGGATATTCTTCATAATACCATTGAGCTTTTCGTCAACCTCTTCTGCTGACCAGCTGTATCTCATTGAGTTCTGAGCCATCTCAAGTGCAGAAACTGCAACACCGCCTGCATTAACAGCCTTTGAAGGACCTACGATAAGTCCCTTTGAGCGAAGGAATGCCATAGCATCGTTTGTGGTTGGCATATTAGCAACTTCTATGTAATACTTTGTGTTGTTTGCTACAATCTGCTCTGCCTCTTTCATACCAATTTCGTTCTGAGTTGCGCAAGGCATACAAATATCAACCTTTACGCCCCATGGCTTCTCGCCTGCGTGGAATTCACAGCCAAACTTGTCAGCATAATCCTGAGCGCGGTCTCTGCCTGATGCTCTCATTTCAAGGAGGTAGTTAAACTTCTCTTCTGTTGTAACACCGTCAGGATCATATACATAACCATCAGGACCTGAAATTGTAACAACCTTTGCGCCAAGCTCTGCCATCTTTATACATACTCCCCATGCAACATTACCAAAACCTGAAATTGCAACAGTTTTATTAGCTAATGTATCACCGAGATGCTCCATAACTTCGTTTGCGTAGTATGTAGCACCAAAGCCTGTAGCCTCAGGTCTGATGAGTGAACCGCCGTATTCAAGGCCCTTACCTGTTAATACGCCGTTTTCCCAACAACCCTTAATTCTCTTGTACTGACCATAAAGGTAACCGATTTCTCTGCCGCCAACACCGATATCGCCTGCAGGAACATCCACATCAGGACCAATGTGTCTGTAAAGCTCTGTCATAAATGCCTGACAGAATCTCATAATCTCTGCGTCGCTCTTACCTCTTGGGTCAAAGTCAGAACCACCCTTACCGCCGCCGATAGGAAGACCTGTAAGACTGTTCTTAAATGTCTGCTCAAATCCAAGGAACTTTATAATTCCGGGATATACTGAAGGATGGAAACGCAAACCGCCCTTGTAAGGACCGATTGCACTGTTGAACTGAACGCGGTAACCTCTGTTTACCCGAGTCTTGCCATTGTCATCAACCCAAGAAATACGGAATGAAATCATTCTCTCAGGTTCAACCATTCTCTCGATAAGACCGCACGCTTCATACTCAGGATGCTGGTCTACGATAGTTTCGATTGACTCAAAAACTTCTTCCACTGTCTGAAGAAATTCAGGTTCATTCTTGTCTCTTGCCTGAACCTGCTCAAACACACGCTTGAGATACTCATTTTTAATTGCCATTTTAAAGACTCCTTTTTCTCCTGCAAATGCAGGTTTATATAAATTTAATTTTTTTAACATATTCATCTATTGCGGCGGCTGCAGTTTTGCCCGCTCCCATCGCAAGTATAACTGTGGCTGCGCCCGTCACCGCATCTCCCCCTGCAAACACACCTTGTTTGCTTGTCTCTCCCGTTTCACCTTTGACTATAATACACCCGCAGGAGTTTGTTTCAAGGTCGGGAGTTGTGTTTCTTATAAGAGGGTTGGGTGTCTGCCCGATTGCGATAACCACAACCTCTGCATCTATTAAAAATTCACTTCCCTCTATGGGAACGGGTTGCCGTCTGCCTGATTCATCAGGCTCTGAAAGTTCCATACGAATACATTCAACCTGCTTTGCCCAGCCGTCTTCCGTCCCTGTAATCTTTACGGGATTACACAAAAGTTTAAAGTCAATACCCTCTTCTTTTGCGTGGTGAACCTCTTCAAGCCTTGCAGGCATTTCTTCCTCGCTGCGTCTGTAAACAACAGATATACAAGACGCCCCCATACGCTTTGCAGACCTTGCGGCATCCATTGCTACATTTCCGCCGCCCACAACCACTACATTTTTGCCCATATAAATAGGTGTATCATACTGCGGAAACTTATACGCTTTCATCAAATTTATGCGGGTCAAAAATTCATTTGCTGAATACACACCATTTAAATTTTCACCCTCTATTTTCAAGAAACTCGGAAGGCCCGCACCCGTACCTACGAATATGGCGTCAAAGCCCTCATCCTCTAAAAGCTCATCAATTGATAAAACCTTACCGATAACCATATCAGTATGTATTTTTACCCCTAAATCTTTAAGCCTTTCAATTTCTGCCTTTACTATATCCTTTGGAAGTCTGAATTCAGGTATACCATACATCAAAACTCCGCCCGCTGTATGAAATGCTTCAAAAATCTCAACCGCGTACCCAAGTTTTTGAAGGTCACCCGCACACGCAAGCCCTGCGGGCCCTCCGCCGATGACAGCAACCTTTTTGCCGTTTGGCTCTATCTTTAATTTGCTTGTTTTACCATTTTTCATAAACCAGTCTGCTGCAAATCTTTCAAGTCTGCCTATTGCAACAGGCTCACCTTTTACGCCTCTGATACAATGCTTCTCGCATTGACTTTCCTGAGGACAAACCCTTCCGCACACAGCGGGCAACGAGCTTGTTTCCTGAATTTTGTGATAGGCTTCTTCAAATTTCCCCTCTGCAATAAGTGCAATAAACTCGGGGATTTTTACATTAACAGGACACCCGCTCATACAAGGCTTATTTTTGCAATTTAAGCATCTTTGCGCCTCTGAAATTGCCATTTCTTCAGTATAACCAAGAGAAACTTCTTCAAAGTTTTTGTTTCTTATCCGGGGATCCTGCTCAGGCACAGGCACTTTTGTAAGTGACATATTAGCCATTGCTCATCCCCTCCATTCTGCATTTGTGTTTTTCTTCTTTTGCAAACATTTTTGAGCGGCGTATCGCCTCATCAAAATCCACAAGATGCCCGTCAAAATCAGGACCATCAACACATGCAAACTTAGTTTCGCCGCCAACAGTCAAACGGCATCCGCCGCACATACCCGTACCGTCTATCATAACGGGATTCATACTGACAATAGTCTTTATCCCATACTTTTTGGTAAGCTCACAGACAGCTTTCATCATAACAAGCGGCCCTATTGCAATAACCACATCATATTTTTTGCCGCTTTCTATAAGCTCTTCAAGCTTTGCAGTAACAAAACCTTTATTACCATTTGAGCCATCATCTGTCATTGTATAAAGATTGTCGCACACCTTTTGGCATTCTTCTTCTATGATAATAATATCCTTGTTTCGAAATCCGTTTATCATATCCACCGAAACGCCCATAGCGTGAAGTTTTTTAGCCTGAGGATAAGCAATAGCAGTACCAAGACCGCCACCTATAACTGCGGCGCTCTTTATATCTTCAAAGTGAGATGCGACCCCAAGAGGACCTACAAAATCAAGAATCGCATCCCCCGCTTCAAGTCCGTTTAACCTTTTAGTCGTCGCACCTACTATCTGGAATATAATTGTAATAGTTCCCGCGTTTCTATCAAAATCCGCAATTGTGAAAGGAACTCTCTCACCTTGCTCGTCAATTCTCAGGATGATAAACTGCCCGGGCTCTGCCTTTTTAGCTATATACGGAGCGTCAACCTCTATCAAGGATACAGATTCATTAAGACGCTCTTTTCTGACTATTTTAAACAAGCAAGTTCACCTCCGTAGATATATAGCGGATAAAACCCCTACAATTATCCATTATCTAACCTATTATATCATAATTTCGATGCCTATGCAACTTTTTTACCCAAAAAATTTTCGTCATATCTACAAAAAATTAGTCGCATTAAGACGCATTTTATGTTTTTATTTGTTTTCTGGGCTTGATTTTTACATTGTGATAAGGTAAAATTATTGCATATGTTTTAGGGGGGTAGTAAACTATGAGCTTTACTTTAGGCAAACGCTATCTTGTTATTCTTATCATTGTTTACCTTTTGTCAACCCTTTTTGCCTTAAAATTTCCCGAAACTATGCCTGAAAATATTACCGCTTTTTATATCTACACTGTCGTTTTTATTATAATTCTCCTGGCCGTACTGTGTGTCTTTTGCATTATTTTTAATAAACACAAAAACGCCGGAAACATCGGGGTTTTCTCATTCTTTCTGGTTGTATTTTTCATATTGGGCATTCTCAGGGCCTTTGCATTTAATAACTCCATAGAAAACAGGAAAGCTCTTTTGACTGAAAACGCAACTGTCTGCGGCGTGGTTAAATCGTCTCCTTCCCTCAGCTCTACGGGCAAATCTTATGCCATAAATTTTGATATTTACGATGTTGACGGCAAAGCGACAAAAGATATCCCTATAAAGCTCTACATCCCGTCAGAATCCTTTATTCCCAAAGTCGGCGACATAATAAAGTGTAAGCTAAGCTTTAATCTTATAAATCCGCCCTCTTTTGAAAATGGTTTTAGCTATCAGGATTATCTTCTCCAAAATGGCATTATTTCTGCATACTATGCCCAAAACCCCGAATTTTCAGGCACAAAGACCTTGGATTTTCTAACCGCAACCGGCCTCAAAATCCGAAATATCATTTCCGATTCCGTTAATATTTATACATATGATGCCGATAATAAAGAACTTTTGAAAGGCATTTTAGTCGGCGATGTCGCCGGCTTTTCTGACGAGCTTTATAATAACTACACGGATTCCGGCTTTATTCATATTGCATCGGTATCGGGTATGCACACTTCATACATACTCACTATCATTTCTTTTATTCTTGTGGCTGTTCGTTTTCCAAAGCGTTTTACCTCACTTATCGCAATTCCCGTCCTGATTATTTTCGCGTCTGTCTCACTTTTTACCGCCTCGGTTTTAAGAGCGGTTATTATGGCATCAATACTTTTACTCGCGGGGACTCTTAAACGCCACAATGATTCAATCACCGCCCTGTTTATCTCCGCATTTATCCTGGTGTTTTACAATCCCTACACCTTAACCAGCACCAGCTTTCTTTTATCCTATAGCGCAACGCTCGGCATTCTGGTATATTTTAACCTGATTAAAAATCGGCTCCGTCCTCTGGTCTTTATAAAGCCTCCGGATTTTTTAAGACCGGCTACCATCTGGCGTATTGCGGGATATTCTCTGAACAAGTATGTTGTAGACTCGGTTTCGCTCTCCCTCTCTGCCGGCATCGGAATTTCGTACTTTTCAGCGAAGTTTTTCGGCAAAATACAGGCAGGAAGCATAATCGGCAACATTTTTATTATATTTTTTGTGGGAGTTGTATTCTTTTTAGGATATGCAGCCTGTCTCTTGTCGTTCATATGGTATGATGGGGCTTGTCTTATATCACATATTTTTATAAACCCGTTTCTCAGATTAATAAATTATATTGCAAAATTTTTCTCAAAGGGGATATTTCATTTAAATGTACCATCACCTTCCGCATCATTTTTTGTTGTATATTTAATTATATGCACGGCGATATATCTGCTTCTTACGCCCACTAACTGCGATGATGTATTTTGATGTATTTTAGTGTTTACAATTTACCAAAATTATGTTATACTTTAAAATATAAATTTTTACATAAGGAGATTATTATGGGAGAAAAACTTGATATTTTAATTGCAATGTCCTGTTATATGCTTGTGGTAATTTTAATTGGCGTTTTCTTTGCAAAGCGTTCGCAGGCAAGCTCTGACAATTACTTTTTGGGTGGCCGTTCTCTTGGTCCCTGGGTTGCAGCTATGAGTGCAGAGGCTTCGGATATGAGTGGCTGGCTGCTTATGGGACTTCCTGGTGTTGCTTATTGGTGCGGTCTTGCCGATGCTGCCTGGACTGCAATCGGTCTTGCTGTCGGCACATACATAAACTGGCTCTTAGTCTCAAAAAGACTTCGCAGCTACTCAATTGTTTCGGGAAACTCTATTACTGTCCCTGACTTTTTGAGTAACCGCTTCAGAGAAAATAAGAAAATCATACTTGGCGTTTCTGCAATATTTATTCTTATCTTCTTCACAGTTTATGCGGCAAGCTGTTTCGTTACCTGCGGAAAGTTGTTTGCAGGACTCTTTGATATGCCATATCATAACATGATGCTTCTCGGCGCTCTGTTTGTTCTCGTTTATACAATGATCGGCGGATTCTTAGCAGAGAGTGCATCAGACTTTATGCAGGCAATTGTTATGATTATTGCACTTCTTGGCGTTCTTATTTTCGGCATAAACCACGCAGGTGGCTTTTCTGCAGTTATTGAAAACGCAAAGTCAATCCCCGGATATTTTTCTTTAACTTCAATTGCATCGCCGAGCGTTGATGCAGACGGAGTACAGCTTGCAGTAAATGGCGTTCCCCAATTTGGAAATGCAGGTAAATACGGATTTTTAACAATTCTTTCCACCCTTTCATGGGGTCTTGGATACTTTGGTGTGCCTCAGGTACTGCTTAGATTTATGGCTATCCGCAAGGGTTCTGAACTTAAAAGCTCCCGCAGAATTGCAACTGTGTGGTGTCTAATCTCTCTTGCAGCTGCTGTTATGATTGGTATTATGGGAAGAAAAATATTCCCCGCAGAAACCTCTCTTGCAACTGCAAGCGGTGCTGAAAATGTGTTTGCAAATCTTTCACAGCTATTGTTCCATCCCGTTATAGCAGGTGTTGTTATGGCAGGAATACTCGCTGCAACCATCAGCTCATCTGACTCGTACTTGCTGATTGCCGCATCTTCTGTCTCTAAGAATATTTTTAACGGCATTATCAAAAAGGATGCAACCGACAAACAAGTAATGTGGCTCTCCCGTATAGTTCTTTTGATAATTGCAGCAATCGGAATTATCATCGCCTGGGACGAAAACAGCGTTATTTTCAATGTTGTATCTTTTGCATGGGCAGGCTTTGGCGCAACCTTTGGACCTATAATGTTATTCTCACTCTTCTGGAAGAGAACAACCAGAAACGCTGCTATTCTTGGTATGATATCAGGCGGTGCTATGGTATTTATCTGGAAACTCTTATTAAAGCCAATGGGCGGAATTTTTGCAATTTACGAATTGCTCCCCGCATTTATTATCTCCTGCATAGTAATTGTGGTTGTATCGCTCCTTGATAAAAAGCCATCTCAAGAAATCGAAGCTGACTTTGAAAAAGCAAAGGCCTTTGTTGACTAAAACAAAAAGAACTCTCCCCTAATGGGGAGAGTTCTTTTTTTATGCGTTATTTATATATTTTGTATGTAGGTATTACTTTCGCAATTACTTTTTTAACTTCCTCAATGTCTTTTGAGGTTGCCTCTTTAAGAAGATTGAGTTTCTTATCAAGCTCTGCCTCACTTATGTTTATAGGTTGTCCTACAAAAATTTTATCGTGCGCCGTCTCCGTAAGACCCTCTTCATTCATCAAAAGCTCCTCATAGAGCTTTTCTCCTGGGCGAAGTCCCGTAAACTCAATCTCAATATCCTCGCCAAGCTTTAATCCCGATAGACCTATCATATTCTTCGCAAGGTCATAAATCCTAACGGGTTCACCCATATCAAGAACAAATATTTCGCCGCCCTTTGCATACGCCGCCGCCTGCAATACAAGCTGTGCAGCTTCGGGAATGGTCATAAAAAATCTTGTTATATTAGGATGCGTTACCGTAACGGGACCGCCTTCTGCAATCTGCTTTTTAAATCTTGGAATTACTGAGCCGTTTGAGCCCAGCACATTTCCAAATCTTACGGCTACAAATTCCGTTGTTCCCGTTTTTTCAAGAGTTTGCACTATCATTTCGCACATTCTCTTGGTCGCTCCCATAACATTAGTCGGGTTTACCGCCTTATCTGTAGAAATCAAAATAAATCTCTTTGATTCATACTTTTGAGCAGCAAGGGCTACATTATATGTTCCAAACACATTGTTTTTGATTGCTTCCTGCGGTGAAAATTCCATCAATGGCACATGCTTGTGTGCCGCTGCGTGAAACACCATATAAGGTCTGTATTTTTCAAAAATTTCATCAATTCTTTCTTTTTCCCTTACTGATGCAATTAAAACTTCTATATCCTGATCAGGATATTTATCATTAAGTTCATTCTGCAATTCATATGTAGAATTTTCATATATATCAATGATTATAAGTTTTTTTGGCTTAAATCTCAAAATCTGTCTGCAAAGCTCTGACCCGATTGAACCGCCGCCGCCTGTTACCATAATTGTTTTTCCGCTTATATCGCTTTCAATCAATTCATTGTCAAGAACAACGGGGTCACGCTCTAATAAATCCCCAATTTCAATCTCGCGTATATTATGAATCTCAACGCCGTGAATCGACGCCTCTATTCCGGGAATAACCTTGACCTTACAGCTGGTCTGACCGCATATTTCAAGAATTTCGTGCTTTGCCTGAGCATCAATTGTATGTATTGCAAAAATTATTTCCTCGATATCGTATTTCTTACAGATTTTAAGTATATCTTTTCTTGTGCCTATTACCTTTGTGCCATAGATTCGTCCCCGTTGCTTTGTCAAATCGTCATCTATAAGACCTATAACATTATACTCTAAGTTCTTATTTCCTGTAATATCACGAAGGAATGCAACTGAAAGATTTCCCGCGCCTATAACAAGGGTTCTCACCCCATTCTTTATAGATCCTGATAACAGCTTGCGGATTACACGAATTGAAAATCTTATAAAACAGAGTGCCACAACTATTACACCGTTTGCAGCGATATTAAATTTTGGAAAGAAAACATCCCCAAATACAATCATCCCTGTTAAAACAGAAATGATTGCCGCTGACAAACATCCAAGTCCCAGCCTCACATACTCATTCGCTCCTGCGTATACCCAATCTATGTTGTATACAGAAAAAACTATCAGACAAATAACATATATAGCTGAAGTCGCAATGATGATCTCTATTCCCCCCGATACATAGCCTTGCCACTTAGCTATGGGGAAAATAAGCAGAACTGTAAGTATATAGGATAAAAAACTCAACACAATATCCGCTAAAAACAGATATCGGTTTCTTACAAACGGTCTCATCATAACCTTATGTTCCTTTCGCTTTACTGCTTCTTTACATAAAACAAATCAATCACAGTCTTTCTAAGCTCATTTTCGTCAAGATAATACTCAACAAATGTATTATCATAGTTTGCGTCACCTGAAATCGTTATAATTTCGCCAATGTCATAGCTCTCTTTCTCTTCGGCAAATTTAAGAAGCTGCTGAACAGTATAATCAGTTGTTATGTAATCTATCATTTCCTCAACGGCTTTATAGGCAAAATCATCGTCTTTCTCCAGACAATACTTGAGTTGCTTTACAAAAGCATACATATACTCCTTTTGTCTTTCCATACGGGATAAGTTGGTTTCATCACCCACAAACATACGGGCACGGACA
The DNA here is from genome assembly GCA_045589715.1 of Clostridia bacterium. Taxonomy (GTDB): domain Bacteria; phylum Bacillota; class Clostridia; order Monoglobales; family Monoglobaceae; genus UMGS1820. Next base: position 31,137 of record JAZNPN010000011.1, read on the forward strand.
TAATTTAACGCCTGCTTTCCCTTAAGCGTTACATTACTGCCTTTTACAAATGACGGATCAACACTTGTTAAATCCTCATTCACCCTGACTGTCACGCCGTCTACCAAATCATTGATGTCATCAACTCTGTCCATATTAAGACAAATATAGTTATCAATGGTTGTATCATATAACAAATTAGAAACCGCCCACTTGGTATTTGCAGCGCGTTCTGTCACCCTGTCACCATATGCATAAGAAAGTGCAAGCTGTCTCTTCTCAGTTCCGACATACTTACCCAAATCGCCCCTGATTTTAATATCTGTTATGGTATCACGATTTAGATGAAGTATATCTATTTTTTCATTTTTATTGTCGATAACCAGCAGCGAACTAAAATCGGCCTGAGTAGACATATCCTTTTGCGCATCATCGAATGTGTCCGCACCTATTATGAGGAGAGTCTCAATATCATCATTTTCAACATACCACTGACCATCATAGTATATTTCTGCATTAGTGTTTAAATCGCTTATGTCCTCAATGGTAACCTCACCGCGATATATGTTCTGCTCAATTTTCTTAGCAATGCTGAAAATTACAAAAATGAGAATTATCACAGCTAACACTTTTGCTGTGTTATAAAGTCTCTTCTTAGTTAGTCTCACCTTTTTTTCTCCTTTTAGCTATAATCACTGTTACAGCTGCAACAAATACTAAAATTATACCACAAACTACGCCTGTAATATCTCCGGTCTTCGGCGACTTTACAGCAGGATTCTCCTCATCATAACCTTCCTCAAACACAACATCAGGAGCTTTTGTTGTAACAAAAGCAACGCTGCCTACCTTATCAAAGTTAATAGTCACTGTTCCGTCAGCATTGATTGTATAATGTCTTGGATCAAGAACCTTCCACTGACCGCCGTCCGGCTTATACAAAACATAGAAAGGCTCATCCTGCTTAAGATTTGTATTAAATATTACATTAAGATAGTTGCCCTCATCTGAAAGATATCCATTATGTTCGTCTGTTAAGTACATATGAAATACATCTTTAACCAACAAATCCTCAAAAGATACATCGGGATTGGTCTGGTTTATAACACTCTCAAGCTCAGGGCATAAATCTTTAAGATTTTCTGTCTCTGAAAGCTCTCTGTTTGCCTGACTAAGGTTGTCTTTTATAGTGTTATTCTGTGCATTTTCAGCATCTCTTACCGGTGTTATAATGATTTCACCCTCAGGTATACCAAAAACTATATCCCCGTTTTCTTCGTAGATAATTCCGTCATATCCGGGTCTGCCCGGATCAACAGGTTTATCCGGGTCAACAGGCTGATCAGGGTCAACGGGCTGATCAGGGTCAACGGGCTGATCGGGGTCAACAGGCTGATCAGGATCCTTTCCCGTTTCCGGAAGTCTGTCCTGTGGCTTTATATCACTCCAGCCGCCACCGCCACCGCCGATACTCGGACTGCTGTTTGCAGCAAAAGCCGCTACCATAGTTGTAAGGATAAATACTACCAACAATATAGATGTTATTTTTTTTAGCATCTTATATGCCTCCTTCAAATGAATTTTGAATTTCTTGTGCCACTACTATATATCTCTTGTCGCCGCCACCTGACAAACAGGTGGATAAAACAAGTATAGGCTCTTTGTCAGTTAATGTGCCGCTTTTATTAAATGCGGAATTTAAAGATCTCTTTGAGTATACTGATTCAATAAATGATTCCGTCATCCTTGGCTTATCAAAGCTATAATAATGCAGAATGTGCATACTGCTGTATGGAACTGCCGCCATTACCTGATATTTTATCTCACGATCCGGCAGATATAAGAAAATGTCAGGATTTTCATTAAGCCATTCCTCAGAGGAAAAATACTTTTGCAGCTTTCCAAAATACGAACCATCATTCATATTATGTCCGTATATAATATTAATAGGATCGGAAAAATCGTCTCTGTTATAATCCTGAATAAACAATTCTCCGTGAAATGCGTATTCTTCATCTAAATCTCTGTGCATATAATACTCATCTTCACCTTTTTTATGAAGCACAGGATACTCAATTTTAAGAGATGGTATTTTGAGATATGCAACAATATCAGTGTTATCTTCCCATAGTTTCTTAAAATCTATAGGGCTTTTATAGTCTGTTTTGGGCAATTGCGGCAAATTTCCATTATCGCCGGCCCTCATTGTAAAAGCCCCAATGACAACAACTACTGCAAGCACCACTGCCGCTACAATAAGTTTCTTTTTTTCAGACATACTACACCTCGATAAATTCCGCTCCGCTGAGCAATTTGTGGGCTCTGTCAAGAAATGCACTAACTATCGGTCGTTTATAACTTCCTGCAAGCTTTTCCAAAGCTTTATCCATATTCGGTGCGCGATCTTCCATATTGTGGCAGTCACTGCCCACAAAGTCTATCTTCCCATTGAGCAACAATCTTTTAATTTTATTTGCTATGCCACTTGTATAAAAGCCTTCAGCATTTGACTGAATCAAAACCTCAGAATTAAGCAATGTAAAAATACTTTTTCTGCTCTGAACCTTTATATATCTGTCTATATGTGCAATAATCGGTATCATATTCTGCTCGCTCACTATGTTATGGACTTCTTTTATTATTCTGTCAGTCCATGGAACAAACGGCATCTCAACCAAAATTAAGTTTGTGCCCTTGATTGCAAGCAAACCTAAATCATCGCATCTGCTCATACCTTCAAAATAATGAACCTCTGCCCCAAGTGCAACACGGGGCATATTCTTAGTCATAGCAGGTTTGAGACAACTTACTGCTATATCACGCTTTTTAATAAATTCTTTTGGCTCTGCCTCATCTGCTCTGAAATGCGGGGTTGCAACTACAGCATATACCCCTTGTGTTTTCAGCATTTTGAGCATAAGAAGCGATTCTTCCACAGACTTGCTTCCATCATCTATACAAGGAAGAATATGCGTATGCACATCAAAAAGTTGTTTATGACTTTTTATAATATTTATAGTATCTTCTATACTTCTTATATTTTCTCTCATATTTTTTATAATATTTAGACGAGGTTTCGATATAGTCATTAAAAACAAAACCCAAAACCTTGACATTTGCATACTCGAACTGACGCATTGTCTTTGCAAGACCTGTTGTTTCTGTATAGTTTTGTCTCACAACCACCAACATCCCGTCGGTAATAGGTGATACAATCAAAGCATCCGACACCGCTTCAACAGGGGGTAAGTCAAGTATAATAAACTCATACATACCACGAAGTTCTTCAACCAGCTGTTTCATTTTATTGGAGCTTAAAAGCTCTGACGGGTTAGGGGGAATTGTTCCCGATGTTATAACATGAATATTTTCATTAAAGGCAGTTTCCTGAATTATGTCCTTAAGCCCACACTGCCCTACAAGATAGTTAGACACACCCTTGGACTTTGGGAGTTCCAGATTTTTTGCAAGGGTCGGAAGTCTTAAGTCACACTCTACAAGCAATACCTTCTTGCCGACTGCCCCAAAACTATATGCAATATTAAGCGATGTAATACTCTTTCCATCTCCTCTGTAGGCACTTGTAACACCCATAACATGCGATGGGCTGTCGCTTGGAAACGAAAGCAACAAATTTGTTCTTAAAAGGTTATATGCTTCTCGTGATTCGAAACTTAAAAGCTTACCGATAAAATCCTTGGTTTTTGCTTCGGGAACCAATTTATTTCTTAGAGGAACCAGGCTATTTTTTAAGTTTATCATTTTCATCATCCTCCTTACCCTTGTAATAAGAAACATACTTGCTGCCGTCTCTCTTAACTTCCATATTCGGAACTACTGCAAGTATCGGAACATCATATGTCTTTGTAAGATATTCTTCATTTCTTATAGCAGTATTTAAAATTTCCATTACGAAAATTACAAGCATGCTCAAGAATGTGCCGAGTATAAAACCTATCATTGTATTGGAAGAATGAGATGGATATACTCTCGAACTTCCGATTACTGCACGGTTAACAATTCTAACATCGCTGCCGTCAACAATGCCTGAAATTCTCTCGGGTAATACATCCCCTATGATTGCCGCTATTTTGTATATATCCCCCGAATTACTTCCCCTTACCGAAACTTTGAAAATCTCTGTTTCGTCTACAGCTTGAGCACTTATCATAGATGTCACCTGACTTGTTGTATAATTATCAAGTTCAGCTCTTTCAATAATCTCATTGACTGTATCAGGCGTTTCAAGTATTACCATATATGTCTCTACAAGACTTTGCGCCGCCGCAAGGTC
>JAZNPN010000012.1:0-1922 GCA_045589715.1 Clostridia bacterium
TGGGAGAGCCGAATGAAACACGCCATATAATTATGCACAACGAAGAAGCTGTAATTTCACCAAGCTGGTCAATCCACTCGGGTGTCGGCACAAAGGCTTATTCATTTATCTGGGCAATGTGCGGCGAAAATCAGGAATTTACCGATATGGACTTTATCGAAACAAGAGATTTAAGATAACAGGAGGAATAAAAAATGTTCAGACTTGACGGAAAAATCGCACTTGTTACAGGTGCATCTTACGGCATCGGCTTTGCTATTGCAAAAGGCTTGGCAAATGCAGGTGCGACAATCACATTTAACGATATCAATCAGGATTTGGTAAACAAAGGAATTGAAGCATACAAGGCAGAGGGCATTGATGCAAAGGGCTATGTGTGCGATGTAACTGACGAAGATGCAGTAAATGCTATGGTTGCACAAATCGAAAAAGAAGTCGGCGTTATTGATATTTTGGTTAACAATGCGGGCATTATCAAGAGAATTCCAATGCACGAAATGACTGCTAAAGAATTCAGACAGGTTATTGATGTTGACCTAAACGCTCCGTTTATATGTGCAAAGGCGGTTATTCCCGCAATGATTAAAAAGGGCGGCGGCAAAATCATCAACATTTGTTCAATGATGTCAGAGCTTGGAAGAGAGACAGTTTCAGCTTATGCTGCTGCAAAGGGCGGTCTTAAGATGCTTACCAGAAACATCTGCTCTGAGTACGGCGAATTCAATATTCAGTGTAATGGCATAGGACCCGGATACATTGCAACACCTCAGACAGCACCTCTTCGTGAGCCGCAGGCAGATGGTTCAAAGCATCCGTTTGATACCTTTATCTGCGCTAAAACTCCCGCAGGCAGATGGCTTGACCCCGAAGAATTGGCAGGACCTGCTGTGTTCTTAGCATCTGACGCTTCAAATGCTGTAAACGGACATATCTTGTATGTTGACGGCGGAATACTTGCCTACATCGGCAAACAACCTAAATAAAAAAAGACCCATATGGGTCTTTTTTAAATTGAAAATTGAAAATTGAAAATTAAGATAGATTTTCAGTTTACTTAACTACCCCTTTTTTAAGGAGAATATTTGCGTATATTGCCTGCTCGGTGGTATAAACTACCGCGTAGGCTTTTTTCGCTCTTTCGTAATAGTCAAAACGCTCAATATTCTCTATCTTTGTTCCCGGCTGATGATTTTCCACGATTTCTTCGTACTTTGCCCAGATAGGGGGAATTTCTGTATCGTTTCCGCTAAGCGCCATAAGTGCAACAGGACTTTCTACATATGTATCAAGTGGCATAACGCTAAGTATTGCGTCCAAAACTTCGGGAACATTAAGCCCGTCAAGGCGAATGAGGTTTTTTGCAATAGATGCTGCGGGGAAATTGCCGTCAGAGATTACAATCTCGTCGCCGTGACCCATTTCCATCAAAATTTTTAATAAATCGGGTGTTAAAATCGGGTTTATACCTTTAAGCATAATCATCTTCCTTTCTTTATACTCTTATTTTACAATATATAAGTATAAAATACAAGAAAAATTTCAATCTTTTTCTTCGATAATTAAACACTAACATAAAGTCATTCCAAATATAAAATTGAAAAATCTTTCGTGGGAGCTTTTTTGTATGAAATAACCGAAAAAATACGGGGGACAAACTCAATAAATTATAACTAAAACAAAAAATATTTCAAAAATGTTGCAAAATATAAAGATACAGAACAATGTTCTAAAAATAGAGAATTGATTTTTTCATAGGTTGTGTGCTATAATTGGTATACATTAAGTTATCTGTATTTATTTACATAATTTAAAACGAAGTATAATTAAAAATTTATATATAAAAAGGAGAAATTTAATATGTCAAAAAAATTAATTAGTTTACTTTTGACAGTTGTAATGGTTGCTACAGCGTTTGGCGCAAT
>JAZNPN010000013.1:0-19171 GCA_045589715.1 Clostridia bacterium
GAAATGAGCCTTAATGAAGAAATAGTAAATCCCCACGATTATCTGCCAACGGGAAACAGCGAAGAATAAAAAACGGGCGGTAAATGTGAATTGCCCGAAAGGTAAGAGAGGCCACTCTGAGGTGTCGTGAACCGCCCCGACTGTCGTTTTTCGAGCGCTGTGGCCAAAATCAAAGATTTTGACAGCACTCAAATTTTCAACTTTCAATTTGAAAAGCTCCCTATACATTGGGAGCTTTTTTCATTGCTTTTTTAATTTTATCCGCTCGTCTTGGAAAGTTCTTCGGCCTTTCTTTTACCTTCTCAATCACAATAAATGTTCTTATTATATCGCTCATAGGAAGTTTTGCCGATATTACATCTCTCACCTCACCGCCAAGATTTCCTATCATGGCTTTTGCGTCCTTTAATTCTTCTTCTGAGTTTTCGGACTTTAATGCGATAAACAAACCGCCTTTCTTTACAAATGGCAAGCAATATTCAGAAAGCATTGTCATATTGGCAACCGCTCTTGAAACTACTGCATCAAACTTTTGCCGAAGCTCCTTTTTATGCCCCGCATCTTCTGCTCTTGCGTGGATTGAGGTTACATCATTGAGCTCTAATGCGTCTGTAACTTGATTTAAAAAGTTTATTCTTTTATTTAAGGAATCAATCAGAGTAAGGCTAATGTCAGGCCTCATAATTTTAATCGGAAGTCCGGGAAATCCCGCGCCCGTACCGACATCTGCAATGCTTTTTATTTCCTCAAAATCAATATAATAAAGAGGCAGAATGCTGTCTAAAAAATGTTTGACCGCAATTCCCTCATCGTCTGTTACGGCGGTCAGATTCATTTTTTCATTCCACTCAACCAAAAGGCGGGAATATTTTTCAAACTGAGTAATCTGGATATCTGAAACTTTGCCGCCGAGCGCTTCTATACCATCTAAAAATATTTTTCTATCCATAAAATCACCTTAAAAATAAAGCGGTGTCAAAGGACACCGCTTTACTAATTCTTATGTTACGCCTGAGGAGCGTCAACGGGACATACGCCTGCACAAGCACCACATTCAATGCACTCATCAGCATTGATTTCATACTTACCATCACCCTCAGAAATGCAACCTACAGGACATTCACCTGCACATGCACCACACATAATGCAATCATCGTTAATTGTATAAGCCACTTTTGTTCACCTCTTTATAAAAGTTTACTTTATTATAATAATATATTTTTCGATTTTTGTCAATACCCTCACCCTGCACTCAGCACAGGCTAAAATATAGCAAAAATTCAACCTTTTAGCATTTTTTATTGTTCTAAGAACAAATCCTTGGTGTATGGCAGACTTAAAATCCAGTCACAATATGTATGCCATTCTGAAAGTTTATGATTTTTTCTTGCATAGTACATATTAAGCAGATTTTCATAGTTCATCGTAACTGTGCGCTTTTGATTATACCCTTCGGGCAAAAGCTGAATTATGGTATACCACTCATCCTTATTTTTATCTGCCACAAACTTTAATCTGCACTCCTCCAAAAAGTCAATAAACTTATTAAGCGCATCTTCACCCTCTTTTGTCAAATGGTCGTGGCTGAAATCGTCGATTTCAAAAGGCTTACTATGAATCTTGTGCATAGTACTTGTCGAGTTTGCAACAGTTGCCACCTTATAGGTATCAAATTCCTTCCACCAATAAAGGGGAGCGGTGATATCCACCGATACCAGAATCTGACGGATAAATTTTCTGTGGTCGCTTCCCGCTTTGCATAGGCGTTTTGCAAGCCCTAAATCATTTTCGCCCAAAACATAATTTCCGTCTGCATCATAAAAGCTGTCGCTTTTATCCCAGCTATTAAGAGGGTTTCTTGCGCCACGGATTGCACCCTCAAGGTTCATAACCACGGCTTTTTCTATTTTAATCATTATACCACCTACTTAAATATCAAGGTTCTGAACGGTTGATGAATAATCCTCTATAAACTGTCTTCTCGGCTCAACCTTATCGCCCATAAGAATTGTAAATGTCTCATCTGCCTGTCTTGCATCCTCTAAGTCAACTCTGAGCATAACTCTTGTTTCGGGGTTCATAGTGGTCTCCCAAAGCTGTTCAGGGTCCATCTCACCAAGACCCTTATATCTCTGGATGCTTGGCTGTCTGCCCTCACCCATTTCTTCAAGAACCGTTTTAAGCTCTGCATCGCTGTATGCGTATTTGTTTACCTTACCGCGGCTTATCTTATAAAGGGGTGGCTGTGCAATATACACATGTCCAGCCTCAATAAGCGGTCTCATAAATCTGAAGAAGAATGTTAAAAGAAGCGTTCTGATATGAGCACCATCGACATCGGCATCCGCCATAATAACAATTTTTCCGTAACGCAATTTTTCAAGGTTAAAATCCTCACCAAAGCCTGCGCCAAGCGCTGTAATTACAGGCATCAGCTTATCGTTGCCGTAAACCTTATCTACTCTTGCTTTTTCAACATTGAGCATTTTACCCCAAAGCGGTAAAATTGCCTGAAAGCGTCTGTCTCTTCCTTGCTTTGCACTGCCGCCCGCAGAGTCTCCCTCTACGATATAGATTTCGGTATAGGTGTTATCTTTATCTGAACAGTCCGCAAGTTTACCCGGAAGCGCCGCACTCTCGAGCGCACCTTTTCTTCTTGTATTCTCTCTTGCACGCTTTGCCGCCTCTCTTGCACGGGATGCAGTAAGCGCCTTATCTACAATAATTTTTGCGATTTGGGGGTTTTCTTCAAAGAACTCGGTCAGCTTTTCGTTAACCATCTTTTCAACGATAGAGCGCATCTCGCTGTTTCCAAGTTTTGTCTTGGTCTGACCCTCAAACTGAGCCTCGGTAACCTTAACGCTGATGATACACGAAAGACCTTCACGCACATCCTCGCCCTTTAAGTTCTCATCGTTGTCTTTTAAGAACTTATATTTTCTGGCGTAGTCATTGATAACTTTTGTAAGCGCTGCCTTAAAGCCAACCTCGTGAGTTCCGCCTTCTGTTGTGTTAATGTTATTGGCAAAGCTGATTATATTCTCGGTATATCCATCGTTATACTGAAGTGCAACCTCTGCCTCAGAAGTTTCTCTCACAGAATTTACATAGATAACATCGGGATGTATCGCCTCTTTATTACGATTGATATAGGTAACAAATTCTCTGATACCGCCCTCATAGAGCATATTTATTTCTTTTTTATCCTCCGGCACTCCGTCTCTCTCGTCACAAAGGGTAATGCTTACGCCCGCATTTAAAAACGCCTGCTCTCTGAGTCTTGAATGCAAAATTTCAAAATCGTAAACCAAATCCTCAAAAATCTCGGCATCAGGTTTAAAATGAACCTTTGTTCCCGATTTATCTGTATCACCCGTCTGTTTTAGAGCGCCCTGGCTTGCGCCGCGTTCGTATCTTTGATAATAGGTATGCTCACCATCTGATATTTCAACCTCTAAATATTCAGAAAGAGCGTTAACAACAGACGCACCAACGCCATGCAGACCGCCCGATACCTTGTATCCGCCGCCGCCAAACTTACCGCCTGCGTGAAGTATGGTAAATACAACCTCAACTGCGGGGATGCCCATTTTGGGATGGATGCCTACAGGAATACCACGGCCGTCATCGGTTACGGTGATAGAATTATCCTTTTCGATAATAACACGGATGTTTTTACAATATCCTGCGAGTGCCTCATCTATAGAGTTATCCACTATCTCATATACAAGATGATGAAGACCCCTTGAAGAAGTTGAACCGATATACATACCGGGACGCTTGCGCACCGCCTCTAAACCTTCAAGTACCTGAATTTGATTGGCATCATATTCATTTTCAACAGGCATACTAGTGATGTGTTCTTCTGTCATTGCTCTCACTCCATTTCAATTTTTCTATCTGTATCTCTCCGCTCTGCCCGCTAAGGCTTTTGAGGAGATGTTGGTTACATATACAACAGACTGTCCGTCTATCTCACAGACCACATAGGTCCTTGGAAGTTCCTCGGACACATTCTTTACAAAGCCTTCTTCCTCTACCACCCGCAAAAACTCACGGGTATTAGCAGAAACAGATGAGCTTTCAAGGTCCATAATGGCTATTATATTCGCAGTATTTACCACTGTTCCCCTGCCAAGATGTAAATACATAGCTCTCCTCCTAAACTCTATCGGCCTTGCCGTCTATTACTTCAATCTGCACAGCATCTTCCGGAATTTTTATCCCCTCTAAATCCGTGCAGGTAATCAATATCTGCATATTTCCTATGCTCTTTAAAATATATTCGCGTCTCGTTTTATCAAGCTCGCTCATTATATCATCAAGAAGCAAAACGGGTTTTTCACCAATTTCTCCCGCTATAAGCTCAACCTCTGCAAGTTTTTGCGACATTACAATCGTTTTTTGCTGGCCTTGAGAGGCGTAAAGTTTTGCTTCTTCATTGTTTATCAAGTATGTTATATCCTCGCGGTGGGGGCCGATTACCGACTCACAAAGCCTGATTTCACGCTGTCTTGCTTCTTTGATTTTTTCGCTCACGGCAGTTTTAACAGCATCTGCATCCATATAGCTTACATCGCCGATACAACTGTTGTACTTGATTTCCAGCATTTCTGAGCCATTTGAAATATCCTTTTGTATCTCCTTAGCTATCCGCTCAATACGGCTGATATAAAGTGCGCGGTGCATAATTATGTTGACAGAAACCGCCGCCAGCTTTTCGTCCATAATATCAAGCATTGTAAGATTAGGATTTTCCATCCTCAAAAGTGCATTTTTGCTCTCAACTATTCTTTTAAGTTCATTAAGCGATGCTAAATATCCCGGCTTAATCTGGCTTATCAAAAAGTCGATATTCTTCCGTCGAACCTGTGGTCCCTCTTTAACAAGCCCTAAATATTCGGGTCCGAAATACACAACATTAAAACGCCGAACCAACTCGCTGTTTTTACGGATTGGAATTTCGTTTATCAGAATCCTTTTTCTTTTATCACGGAATATCTCCGCCTGCAGCTCATTCTCACGCTCAGAATCGGCAAATTTAAGTGTTATATTTGCCCTGCTTTCGCCGTGGCGAATAAGCTCTGCATCTTTTCTGGCGCGATTTGATTTGCCCATTGCAAAAAAGTAAACTGCTTCTAAAATATTGGTTTTACCCTGAGCGTTATCGCCGAATATAACATTTACGCCATCGCCAAATTCAATATGCTGGCTTACATAATTGCGAAAATCGGTGAGCTCAAGCGAAATCGCTTTCATAAGGTCTCTCCCCTTTTACTCAGCGTGAAGTCTGAGAGGCAAAATCAAATACAAGAAGTCGTCGCCATCAGTCGGCGTAATAACAAGAGGACGATTAGGCTCGGTAAATTTGAGCATTACCTCCTCCTTGTCTATAGCGCGAAACGCCTCAAGCAGATAGCGGTTGTAAAAACCTATCTCTAAAGCCTTGTCCATAACATCGACAGGAATATTGTCATCCACATTGCCGGCACTCGTAGAACAGGAAATATTGATGTTTCCGTCGCCGATATTGAATTTAACAGGGCTCTTTACAACATCACTTAAAATTATAAGCGATACCCTCTGGATTGAATCCATAATTCTGTTGGTATCACACGCAAACTCTATCGAAAATTCGGGCGGAATTACGCTTTTGTAATTCATATAAGTACCCTCAATGAGGCGGGTTACCATTTTGTAATCATCAAACATAAAGATTGCATTTCTTGATGTAGCATTTATCTTGATTTCTTCCTCGGTGTCACCTATTATTCTGGCAAGCTCAGAGAGTGACTTTTGAGGAATTATGATTGACTTTTCTTCAAAATCATTTTCCATAGCAGTCTTGCAGATTGCCATACGGAAGCCGTCAAGGGCAACCATTGTAAGTCCGTCTTTTTTAATCTCTAAAAGACAGCCTGTAAGGATTGGGTTGTTATCTGTAACTGCCACTGCAAATCCCGTCTTTGAAATCATATCCTTAAGCACCCCTGCAGGAAGTGTGATTGAATATTCAGGGTCAACAGTTGGAAGTCCGGGGAACTCCTCGCCCGATATACCTGCAATTTCAAATCTTGCGCCGCCGCTCTTTATAAGGGCACGGCTTTTATCCCCTATCTCGACACTTACTTTGCCCGGAGCAAGAGAACGAATGATGCCCGAGAGCATCTTTGCATTGAGCACAACCTCACCGGGTTGTATAACTTCTGCGTCAGCATAAGACTCAATGCCAATCTCCATATCGTTGCCTGTAAACCAAACCTTGTTATCCTCAGTTGCCTTTATGTAGATACCCTCAAGTACGGGGATGTTGCTTCGGCTTGATACCGCTCTTGAGACAACGGAAATTATCTCATTTAAAACCTCTTGTTCACATAAAAATTTCATATAAAACACTCCTAAATTCAAGCATTTTCAAGACATAATAATACTATAATAATTATATCATAAAGGGTTTAAATTAACAAGCATTTTTTGCAAATTTTTGTACGAAATTTTAAGTCAAAAAAAGCTTTTCGCAAAAACGAAAAACTGCAATAATTTTCAATTTTCCATTGCAACTCTCCATAAAAAAAGCTCCCGAAAATCGGGAGCTTTTAAAAATGAACTTATCTTATTTGATAACTTCTGTAACAACGCCAGAACCAACTGTTCTACCACCCTCACGGATAGCGAAACGAAGACCTGTTTCGATAGCAATGTTTGTTGTAAGCTCAACATCCATTGTTACATTGTCACCAGGCATACACATTTCTGTGCCTTCAGGAAGGTTAACTACACCTGTAACATCAGTTGTACAGAAATAGAACAGAGGACTGTAGTTTGTGAAGAATGGTGTATGACGGCCGCCCTCTTCCTTAGTAAGAACATAAACTTCGCCCTTGAACTGAGTGTGAGGTGTGATTGTGCCCGGCTTTGCAAGAACCTGTCCTCTTTCGATTTCGTCTCTTGCTACACCACGGAGAAGTGCACCGATGTTGTCACCAGCTTCTGCATAGTCAAGAAGCTTTCTGAACATTTCGATACCTGTAACAACAACTTTTCTTGATTCTTCTGAAAGACCAACGATTTCAACTTCGTCAGAAAGGTTAAGCTGACCTCTCTCAACACGGCCTGTAGCAACTGTACCACGACCTGTGATTGAGAATACATCCTCTACAGGCATCAAGAAAGGAAGATCGCTCTTTCTCTCAGGTGTAGGAATGTAGCTGTCAACTGCTTCCATAAGCTCGTGGATACAAGCGTACTCAGGAGCTGAAGGATCTGTTGATGTGCTCTCAAGAACCTGGAGACCTGAACCCTTAACGATGGGAATATCATCACCGGGGAACTCATACTCTGTGAGAAGGTCTCTGATTTCCATTTCAACGAGCTCTAAAAGCTCAGGATCGTCAACCTGGTCAACCTTGTTCATAAATACTACAATGTAGGGAACGCCTACCTGACGAGAGAGAAGAATGTGCTCTCTTGTCTGGGGCATAGGACCATCTGCTGATGATACAACGAGGATAGCACCGTCCATCTGAGCTGCACCTGTGATCATGTTCTTAACATAGTCAGCGTGTCCAGGGCAGTCAACATGTGCATAGTGACGGTTGTCTGTCTCGTACTCAACATGTGCTGTAGAAATGGTGATACCTCTTTCTCTTTCCTCAGGAGCCTTATCGATCATATCATAAGCCTCGTACTGAGCCTTACCACCCATAGCTAAAACCTTTGTGATAGCAGCAGTAAGAGTTGTTTTACCATGGTCAACATGGCCGATTGTACCAATGTTAACATGGGGTTTGCTTCTTTCAAACTTTTCCTTTGCCATTTTAAAATTCCTCCTAAAATATTATATAGGTTTAATTAATTTCATAAAATCATTTTACTATGAAACGGAAATAATTTCAATAGTTTTTTTAAAATTTTTCGAATTACTCTTCAGACTTGCTGCGTTCTTTGATAATCTTCTCAGCAATACTCTTAGGCAATTCTTCAAAGTGGCTGGGCTCCATAGAATACTGTCCACGGCCCTGTGTCTTTGAACGAAGGTCGGTTGCGTAACCGAACATCTCAGACAGAGGAACATGAGCGGTAATTTCCTGAGCACCTGTTCTTGCCTCCATACCCTGAATCTGACCACGGCGTGAGTTAAGGTCACCCATAACATCACCCATGTAATCCTCAGGAACATTAACAACAACTTTCATAACAGGCTCCATAATAACGGGATTACCCTTCTTACAAGCCTCTTTGAATGCCATTGAACCGGCAATCTTAAACGCCATTTCAGATGAGTCAACTTCGTGGTATGAACCGTCAACGAGGGTACACTTAACATCTACTACAGGATATCCTGCAAGAACACCTGCTTCCATAGCGCCCTGTATACCTGCGTCAACTGCAGGGATATATTCCTTAGGAATAGAACCGCCGACAATCTTGTTCTCGAATACATAACCTGCACCCGGCTCAAGAGGTTCAACATCCATAACAACATGACCGTACTGACCTTTACCACCTGACTGTCTTGCATACTTGTGGTTAACATGTGAAGCTGTTCTGATAGTCTCACGGTAAGAAACCTGAGGATTACCAACATTTGCTTCAACCTTAAACTCACGAAGGAGACGGTCTACGATAATTTCAAGGTGCAACTCACCCATACCTGCGATAATGGTCTGACCTGTTTCGTCATCTGTATAGGTTCTGAATGTGGGATCTTCTTCTGCAAGTTTTGCAAGAGCGATACCCATCTTTTCCTGACCTGCCTTGGTCTTAGGTTCGATAGCAACACGGATAACCGGTTCAGGGAACTCCATAGACTCAAGGATAATAGGATGCTTCTCATCACAGAGAGTGTCACCTGTTGTTGTGTTCTTAAGACCAACAGCAGCTGCGATATCACCTGAATAAACGATATCGATATCTTCTCTTGTGTTAGCGTGCATCTGAAGGATACGACCGATTCTCTCTTTGTTGTCCTTTGTAGAGTTATAAACATGCGAACCGCTTGAAAGTGTACCTGAGTACACACGGAAGAATGCAAGCTTACCTACAAACGGGTCGGTCATAATCTTAAATGCGAGAGCCGCAAAAGGCTCTTCATCTGAAGAATGACGAACATCTTCTTCTTCAGTTCTTGGGATGATACCTTTGATAGCAGGTACATCAAGCGGCGACGGCATAAAGTCAACAACCGCATCAAGCATATTCTGAACACCCTTGTTTCTGTATGAAGAACCACACAAAACAGGTACCATATCGTTAGCAATAGTAGCCTTACGGATAGCCTTTTTGATTTCAGCTTCTGTTAAGTCGCCTTCTTCAAAGAACTTCTCCATAAGCTCCTCATCAGTTTCAGCAACTGCTTCTAAGAGCGCCTGACGATATTCTTCTGCTTTATCCTTCATATCAGCAGGGATTTCTTCAACTCTCTCGTCCTGACCAAGCTCATCATAGTAAACATAAGCTTTCATCTGGATAAGGTCAATAAGTCCCTTAAAGTCATCCTCAGCACCGATTGGGAGCTGGATGGGAACTGCATTACACTTAAGACGGTCTTTCATCATAGACACAACATTATAAAAGTCTGCGCCCATAATATCCATCTTGTTTACATATACCATTCTCGGAACCTGATACTTGTCAGCCTGACGCCAAACGGTCTCAGACTGAGGCTCAACGCCGCCCTTTGCACAAAGAACTGTTACGCTACCATCAAGTACACGAAGTGAACGCTCAACCTCAACTGTGAAGTCAACATGTCCGGGTGTATCAATGATGTTAACTCTGTGGTTCTTCCACTGTGCAGTAGTAGCAGCAGAGGTAATGGTAATACCACGCTCAGCTTCCTGCTCCATCCAGTCCATCTGTGATGCACCTTCGTGGGTCTCACCAATCTTGTGGATACGGCCTGTGTAGAACAAGATACGCTCTGTGGTAGTTGTCTTACCGGCATCAATGTGAGCCATGATGCCTATATTTCTGGTTTTCTCTAATGAAAACGCTCTGCCCATAGTTTTCTCCTTTCGCAATGAAACACTGCATAATAGGTTTATTGCAGATAGTCTGCAAATATTTCAAATGTTAATTTTGGGATTTTACGCAGTAAATTTTATGCAGTTTGTCTGTGCAGGCAAGCGAGCTGTATCAAGATACGCGAGCGAGCCGAACGGGCAAAATGTAAAAATTTACAAAGTAAAATTTACCAGCGGTAGTGAGCGAATGCCTTGTTCGCTTCTGCCATCTTGTGTGTGTCTTCCTTCTTCTTGAAGGCACCACCTGTGCTGTTGATTGCATCCATCAATTCGTTTGCAAGGCGTTCTGCCATAGTTCTTTCAGATCTCTTTCTTGAGAACATGGTTATCCAACGAAGACCGAGTGTTTCGCGTCTATCGGGTCTAACCTCAATCGGAACCTGATAGTTAGCACCACCTACACGGCGAGCTTTAACTTCAAGAACCGGCATTACGCAATTCATAGCTTCTTCAAAAACCTCAACAGGGTCTTTTCCTGTCTTTTCCTTTATGATATCGAATGCATCATAAACTATTTTCTGGGCTACGCCCTTCTTTCCGTCGAGCATGATGTTGTTGATAAGTCTTGTAACAGTCTTGCTGTTATACAAAGGATCAGGCAAAACATCACGACGAGCAATATGACCTCTTCTTGGCACTTTTCTTCCCCTCCTTCTCTAGGTTTATACACCATTAAGGTACTCAACGAACTTTATTGTCCGCTGTCGTGCATATAGGTCAAAGAATATTTTTAGAACATATATGCACACATTTTTTAAATTGGTTTACTTAGGACGCTTTGCGCCGTACTTAGATCTGCTCTGCATGCGCTTGTCCACACCTGATGTATCAAGTGTACCACGGATAATGTGATAACGAACACCAGGAAGGTCCTTGATTCTACCACCACGGATCATAACAACGCTATGTTCCTGTAAGTTGTGGCCGATACCCGGGATATAAGCAGATACTTCGATTCCGTTTGTAAGCTTTACTCTGGCAACCTTACGGAGCGCCGAGTTAGGCTTCTTAGGAGTCATAGTTCTTACCGAAGTGCAAACACCTCTCTTCTGAGGAGAAGCCTGGTCGGTAAGCTGGCTCTTCTGAGTGTTAAGACCCTTTAAAAGAGCAGGAGCTGTTGATTTCTTTTCAACTGTTGCTCTACCTTTTCTGACCAATTGGTTAAATGTTGGCAATATGTTCACCTCCATACATATAAATTTTATATATAAAAACACAGATGTGCTTTTACCAGAGTTATTTAAGAATTGCAGCTGCCGCGCAGGGCACTTCAATATGCGCTGCCTTAGCAAGCTCTTTACGCGTCATACCCACGACAATCTCGATATTTTTTTCTTTGCAGAGATTGATTATAGGTTCAGTCATTGTAATATCCGCATCAGATGCTACATAGACAACTGAGGCGCTGCCGCTGTCTGCTGCCGCTTTAGTCTGTTTGATACCCGCGACTTTGTTTGAAGAATTTAGCCTTTCCATA
Organism: Clostridia bacterium; assembly: GCA_045589715.1. Classification (GTDB taxonomy): domain Bacteria; phylum Bacillota; class Clostridia; order Monoglobales; family Monoglobaceae; genus UMGS1820. The sequence goes on from JAZNPN010000013.1 coordinate 11,503, forward strand.
AAAATCCGCATCCTTCTCCATTCTCAATATTAACTATCGTAGTTTATCACATTTTCGTCTCTTTGTCAAGCATTTTTCTGTAAAATTAAAAGCGGCACAGGTTTTGCCTATGCCGCATTTTAATTTCCAAGCTGTATTTCAGCAGCGTCTACAGGATTATTCTCCGTAAGCTCTGCCTGCTTTTCCTGCTTATATGCTGCCCATTCCTCAGGGCTTTTTCTTGAAAAGACATCATTTATGAGCTCTTTTGTGCCATCCTCATCATAGATATACCACCAAACCCCGCTGATATAGCGCGCCTCACCGGGAAGCTGGTAAGCCTCAATATTCTGTAAATCAAGGCGCTGAACCAGAGACAGATGGTTTTTAGCAGTCATCTCCTTAAGAGAATAGTTTGTTTCAAGATTTTCCGAAATTACTTCAAACAAATCATCAACCTTTGAGATGTACTGAGGTTTTGCCTTTTGTCTTATAAGCTCCTTAACAAACTCCTGCTGCCAATACTGTCTGCCGATATCCCCAAGCGCATATTCGCCGGGCGCGCTCCCTCCGTTGTTATGACGGAACCTTACAAAATCGTGTGCCGCCTGGCCATCTAAGTGCTGGTATCCCTTCTCAAGATGTATATGCAGGTTCTGAGTTGGGTCATCATAATTCATATTATAAGGAACATTAAAGTCAACGCCGTCAACCGCGTCAATTATATCCTTAAAGCCGTCAACATTAACAGTTGCAAAATAGTGTATGGGAAGTCCTGTCATCTGCTTTACCATAGCGATAAGCAGTTCTTCAGGTTCTTCATATTTACCACTGTTTACTCCCTCTATGCCGATACCCATAACAGCATTTATTTTCTGTCTGGTATAACCCTTTGGCTTTACCATGGTGTCCCTTGGAATTGAGAGTATACTCACTCTGTTTGAATATCCATCAACTGAAACAAGCATAATTGTATCACTTCTGGTGCCGCCCTTATCGGTGCCGATAAGCAAGAAATTAATCACATCAGTACTGGCTTCTTCAAGACCTATAACAAACTTTTGTTTTCCAACCTCTGTTTTGCTTATACTTTGAGCTGCAAAAACCCCAAGCACAGCAGAGAGCATAGTAGCTATGATAAGGATCGTTACAGTAACTGTTTTACATAATTTGCTCATGGTGATTAGTCCTTTTCGTTTTTTTAAATCACTTAAACATTATATACTATTTGCGAGAATTTTGTCAATGAATTATCTGTAATGTTTATTATTTGTTAACTTCTTGAAATAAATACAAAAACCCCGCAGAAATTTTCTGCGGGGTTGATTTTGAAAAACTAGTCTACCAACTCAAGTATTGCCATCTCTGCAGCATCGCCGCGTCTTGGACCTATCTTGATAACTCTGGTGTAACCACCTTTTCTCTCAGCATACTTAGGTGCGATTTCATCAAAGAGCTTTGTAACAACATCTCTCTTTGTGATAAAGCTAAGCGCCTGTCTCTTTGTGTGAAGTGTATTGGTTTTTCCGAGTGTAACCATCTTTTCAGCAAGCTTCTGTACTTCCTTTGCACGAGTCAAAGTAGTCTCTATTCTGCCTGCTTCAAGGAAAGATGTAGTCATGCTTCTGAGCATTGCTATTCTCTGGTCAGTCGGTCTGCCAAGCTTTCTCTGGTGTGCCATATTATCACCTCATTTTCTAAATTCTAAATTTAAGCGGTCATTATTCGTCTTTTGACAAGGATAAATCCATTGCCTCCAGCTTTGCGATTACCTCTTCGAGTGATTTTCTTCCGAGGTTTCTGACCTTCATCATATCGTTCTCGGACTTAGCTGTAAGGTCCTGAACAGTGTTGATGCCTGCACGCTTTAAGCAGTTGTAAGAACGAACTGAAAGATCAAGCTCTTCGATAGTAGTCTCTAAAACTTTTTCCTTCTTGCTCTCTTCTTTTTCAATCATAATTTCAGCGTTCTTAGCATCATCAGATAAATCTACAAACAAGCTCATATGTTCGCTGATAATCTTTGCTGCAAGACTTACAGACTCAGCCGGAGTAATTGTTCCGTCAGTCCATACCTCAAGCACAAGTTTATCATAGTCAGTAACATTACCTACACGGGTATTTTCAACTGTGTAGTTTACCTTGCGAACAGGAGTGTAAATCGAATCGGTAGCGATTACGCCGATAGCAGGCTGAAGTGTCTGCTTATTACGATCCGATGAAACATATCCGCGGCCCGAACCAAGTGTAATCTCCATAAAGAGCTTTGCATCCTCATTAAGCGTCGCTATATGCAAGTCTTCATTGATGATTTCCACATCCGAATCATGCTTTATATCTCTTGCACAGATTTCGCCTGCGCCTTCATGGTTGATATAAATTGTCTTCGGAGCGTCGGAATGGAGCTTTATAGCTAAATTTTTAATGTTGAGTATAATCTCAGTAACATCTTCCTTTACACCGGGGATAGTTGAAAACTCGTGCAATACCCCATCAATCTTAACTGATGTAGCAGCAACACCCGGCAGAGAAGATAACAACATTCTTCTGAGAGAGTTACCCAAAGTTGTACCATAACCTCTCTCCAGAGGCTCAACAACAAACTTGCCGTATTTGTTATCCTCAGATACTTCCTGGCATTCAATTCTTGGCTTTTCGATTTCTATCATTGTCAGCCCTCCTATACTAATAAAGCAATCCGCTTTATAGCAATTTATTATTTACTGTAGTACTCAACAATCATATGCTCCTCAATTGGCATATCGATATCTTCACGGGCAGCAAGTGCAATAACTTTACCCTCTAAAGTATCTCTGTTCATATCAAGCCACTTTGGAACAATTCTGCTTTCAGTTGATGCAAGGATTGCATCGAACTTAGAGCTCTGACGGCTCTTCTCGCGAACTGCGATAACATCGCCGGGCTTTACAAGGTATGAAGGAATGTTTACCTTTTTACCATTTACTGTAAAGTGAGCGTGTGAAACGAGCTGTCTAGCTTCGGGTCTTGAAGTTGCAAGACCGAGCTTATAAACTACATTATCAAGTCTGCTCTCTAATATTGTGAGCAGGTTTTCACCTGTAACGCCTTCCATTTTGTTAGCCATCTCAAAGTAGTGTGCAAACTGACCTTCCAAGATGCCATATGCGCGTCTAACCTTCTGCTTCTCACGGAGCTGAGATCCGTACTCAGAAAGCTTACGGCGTCCCTGACCGTGCTGACCGGGTGCATAAGCACGACGATCTACTGCGCACTTGCCGGTATAACATCTGTCACCCTTTAAGAATAACTTCTGACCTTCTCGTCTGCAGATTCTGCAAACAGATTCAGTATATCTTGCCATAAATTTTCACCTCCGTAATTATACACGTCTTCTCTTCGGCGGTCTGCAACCGTTGTGGGGAATAGGTGTAACATCCTTAATCATATTAACTTCAAGTCCTGCAACCTGAAGTGCACGAATTGCTGCCTCACGGCCGGAGCCCGGGCCCTTTACATAAACTTCAACATACTTTAAGCCGTGTTCCATAGCTGCCTTTGCTGCGGTCTCTGCCGCCATCTGAGCTGCAAACGGAGTGCTCTTTCTTGAACCTCTGAATCCGAGGCCACCTGCTGATGCCCAAGAAATTGCGTTTCCGGCTACATCTGTAATTGTAACAATGGTGTTATTAAATGTAGATTTAATATGTGCTGCGCCGCGCTCGATGTTCTTTTTCTCTCTGCGACGACGAGTTCTCTTAACTGCCTTTGCCATTGTATTTTTCACCTCCTGAAAATACGAATATCTGTATCTTTATACAGAAAAATTTCAATAATTCAGACATAACAATGTCTTTTGATTTTAGAAATAATCGGTAGTGACTGCAAAAGCAGAATTATTTCTTCTTGTTTGCGATGGTCTTCTTAGGTCCCTTACGAGTTCTTGCGTTTGTCTTTGAACGCTGACCTCTAACCGGCAAACTCTTTCTGTGACGAAGACCGCGATAGCAGTTAATCTCCATCAAGCGCTTAATGTCAAGAGCGATATCTCTTCTTAAATCACCCTCTACATTGTAGTTATCAATCTCAGCTCTGAGCTTTGATACATCTTCCTCTGTAAGGTCCTTAACTCTGATGTCAGGATTGATACCTGTTGCTGCAAGAATTTTCTTAGAAGTAGAAAGACCGATACCAAAGATATAGGTAAGACCTATTTCAACTCTCTTATCGTTCGGTAAATCTACACCTGCGATACGTGCCATAAATTTTCACCTCCATTGATTTTAGAAAAAACAAGGAGCAGAATTTCACCCGCAAATGCGGAATCAGCTTAAAAGTAATTTTGGTTCATAAGCCTGACCCTGCCCCAATGAACCTTGCTTAGCCCTGCTTCTGCTTGTGGCGGGGGTTCTCGCAAATTACCATAACTTTGCCTTTTCTTTTGATAATTTTACACTTCTCACAAATAGGTTTTACTGAAGGTTGTACTTTCATATTCCTTCACCTCCTAAAGTTGACTCGTCCGCTGTACATACTACCAGACATAGAGCGAACCATATAATAATATCACAAGTTTTGTCAAGTGTCAAGTAGTTTTGTTAAATTTTATATTTTATCAGAGCACAATTTTCTCTGAATCATTTTCTCCCTCAAATTTTATTTCTTCATCTGAAAGTTCTTGAGAAAAAATTTTTATCTTTTCAGCTATTCGTACCCTCTCCTCACCCGTTGCGGGTGTTGGCTGATAGTTGTTTCTCTCACTTGTTGAAGAAATACTGCAGGGAATTACTTTATAATCTTCACCTGTAAGAGAGCCATTTTTAAAGTTAAATGTCTGACTTATAATCATTGTGTCTTTATCCCTTGGGTTCTGGTTTCCGCCAAAGCAGAAGTTACCCATACTATAAGCTATGAGTTTTCCCTTATATCGCTCTATCCCCTGAAGAACATGAGGATGATGTCCTATAACTGCATCTGCGCCCAAGTCAATAGCTTTGTGTGCAAGAGATATCTGGTCAGCTGTTGGGTAATTCTGCCCCTCTATGCCCCAATGGATTTCTACTATTTTAAGTTGTGCATCTTTAACCTGCTCCATAGCCTTAAGTAAATTTCCCTCTGCTGAACCATTTAATGAATACAAACCAACAAGTCCCACTTTAATTCCTTTTACATCAACAATTCGGGTATTTAAATTTTCAAACCATATAATATCTGCATTTTCAAGATATGTACGGGTATCTTCAAGACTTATCTCGCCGTAATCTCTGCTATGATTATTTGCAAGAGTCACGGCCTCAACAGAGCCTTGCTTTAAAATCTCGGTATATTCAGGATTTCCGCGAAAAGCAAAGGTCTTTTGCTCTCTTATACCTCTATCGGTAAGCGTCCCCTCAAAATTTACTATAGTTAAATCGTCGGCTGCAAAATAAGGCTGAACATTTTTAAAGAAATAGCTGTAATCCTTATTCTGATTTTCGACCTCAACGGGTAAAGTTATACCACCAAATGACGCGTCCGTGCCAAGAGTGCAGTCCCCTGCGTATGTAAGCGTTATTTGAGTTTCTTCTATTATATTAGCTGTCTCTGTGGAGGTATCCGCACAACCGCAAAGAAAAACTGCTATAAGCAAAGCCATTATTCTTTTCATATTCAAGCCTCCTTTGACAATAATGGGACTGTAATAGTACAGTCCCATTATATTATTTCGCTCTCCATGTAATTCTGCCCTTTGTAAGGTCATAAGGTGAAATTTCAACCGTTACCTTATCACCCGGCAAAATTCTGATAAAGTGCATTCTAAGCTTTCCTGAAATGTGCGCCAAAATCTGGTGACCATTTTCAAGCTCTACCTTAAACATCGCATTAGGCAATGCCTCAAGGACAGTACCCTCTATCTCAAGCATATCTTCCTTTGACATATCTACACCTCCGCTATCAGATTTGTCAGCCGTTTTATCTCCCGTCTGACATTTGCATCTACCGCAAATGGCGGCAGACTACTTATTATATCGCTGCAAAGTCCTGTCTCCTTCACATGCTTATTTTTCTTTATTTTTTTATTATCAGCTTTTCTGCGTTTTCCGTCACAAATAACAACTGTGTTTTCATCAGCCTCAATTACGATAAAGTATTCGCCCTTATCATGACCGCACAGAGACTTTACCAAATCACCCGTCTTAAACATTTTTACGCCTCCTGCTCAGGAAGTGTCAAAAGATACGGAGCCCCGTTTGTAATAAGTACGCTATTCTCGTAATGTGCAGTAAGTCCGCCGTCTTTGGTTATTACTGTCCAATTGTTATCCGCAACATAGGTCTGGTGGTCAAACTGACAAACCATAGGTTCGATAGCAAGGCACATACCCGCCCTCATTCGTATTCCCCTTGCGCTTGTCACATAGTTTGGAACTTCCGGATCCTCGTGAAGTTCAGTTCCTATGCCGTGGCCGCAATACTTGCGGAGCACAGAAAATCCGTTTTTTTCTACATATCTCTGGATTGCTTTTGATATATCGCTTATGCGATAACCCTCTTTAACAAACTGCAATCCCTCAAAAAAGCTCTGCTTTGTTACATCAATAAGCCTTTGTGCCTCATCTGAAATTTCCCCTACTCCAAAAGTCCTTGCCGCATCACCGTTGTAGCCCTTATAGCAGGCACCTACATCTATGCTGACAATATCACCCTCCTTAAGAGGAATGTCGTTTGGAAATCCATGAATAATTTCATCATTAACGCTTGCGCAAACACTTGCAGGAAAGCCCCCGTATCCTTTAAATGAAGGCTTTGCATCGTGCTGTCTGATGTAATCCTCTGCAATTTTATTAAGCTCAGCAGTGGTAACCCCCGGCTTTACTGCGGCTTCAACCGCGCAAAGCGCGCCATAGGTTATCCTGCCTGCAATCTTCATCTTTTCGATTTCTGATTTTGATTTTATAGTTACCATTTATTTACCTCTTAGAAACTAACCAAGCACTTTAAGAATTTCATCCGTAGTTTCTTCTATAGATTCTTTTCCATATGCCACCTTTAGCATATTTCTTTCTTTATAAAAATCAATAAGAGGTTCTGTCTGAGTATGATAAACCTCAAGTCTGCTCTTTACCGTCTCGGGACTGTCATCCTTGCGGCGGGCAAGTTCGCCACCGCACTTATCACATACACCATCTTTATTTGGCTTATTGTAAACAATGTGGTATGTTGCTGCACATTTACTGCATTCAAGTCTGCCCGAAAGTCTTTCTATTATTGTTTCATCCTTAACAATAAGATTTAAAACTGAATCAACCTCTATATTAGACCTTTCAAGAGCTTCTGCCTGAGCAATAGTTCTTGGAAAGCCATCAAGTATAAAACCGTTTTTACAATCCTCTTCTGCAAGGCGGGCATCCATTACCTTAATCATAACATCATCAGGAATAAGATTTCCGTTGTCTATATATTTTTTCGCAAGTAAACCAAGTTCTGTTTCTTCCTTGATATTTTTTCTGAGCATAGCACCTGTTGAAATGGTAGGAATGTTATAGTGCTTGCTCAACTTTTCTGCCTGTGTGCCCTTTCCGGCACCGGGTGCCGCCAATAATATAAGTCGCATTAGAAAATAACTTCCTTTCAGTTTATTCCGTATAAACGGACAGAGCAGAAGCTTCCCTTATTTTTATCAGGGAGTTTCTACTCTTCCGTAAACGAAGGCGACAAAATCGCCTATATTG
>JAZNPN010000014.1:0-47279 GCA_045589715.1 Clostridia bacterium
AGTATCTATGTAAACTGCAAAATTAATCTTTTGCAAGTAGTCGTATTCGAAAATTCTCCAAATTCCCTCAGTATAATTATAACACCTTAAACCAAATATTTCAACTATTATTTTATACAGATTATCATAAATTCTGCGAGAACATAACCGTGCAAAATGTCAAGAAAATTTTTTTGATATTATGTAAACCTCTCTGTAACATTAGCGTAACATTTCGAGCGTCTTCGACCGAAGGCTACAAAATTTTTTCCACTTTACAAAGTCGCGATTTTATAGTTATTCACAGAGTTACCCACATTACCCACAGGTTTAAATATGTTAAATATCAACTATCCACAGTTTTTGAGGAGTTATCCACAGCAAACGATTTTATGGGCAAAAACAGCCTTCATTTTTGTTACAAATGGTTTACAATAATATAAAAAATATTTTAAAAATTTTATTTACATAACAAGCGCAATGCTTTTTTAGTTTATAATCAACCAATATCTGAGCAATGTTTTGATTCTGTTATTATGCGACACTTCTTTTTAAATTATATCCTCAAAAACCTTGCAGAATTCTCTTTTATATGATATAATAAGTAGATTATTGTTATAGACGGAAGGTTTGACATTATGAAGAAAATACTAACCTTACTTTTAGTGGCCTGCACATTTCTTTCAGGCTGTTCAAATTCTGAATATACTTCAACAAAACTCCTGATGGACACTGTGTGTACCATTACAACCGACAGCGAACTGCACGCTATCAACGCATTTGCCAAAATAGAGGAAATTGCCGAGGAGACTGACTATTTTTCAGACTCTTCCTATGTTGCAAAAATCAATGCCGCAAAAGCAAATCAGCCGATTGCTCTGAGTGACTCAGTCTTTGAAATGATAAAGACCGCCCTTGAGGTCTACGAGGCATCAGACGGTGCCTTTGACATTACCACCGCCCCTTTAAAGGATGTTTGGGGATTTAATCAGGGAGACCACCAGCCGCCAACAAGCGAGCAAATACGCAGCGCGTTAAATATCACAACCAGCGACTTTATAAGCCTTGACGAAGAAAAAAAGACCATCGTCAAAGCATATGACGCTATAAAAATCGACTTAGGCGCCGTTGCAAAGGGCTACGCCGCAGATATTGCAGCAAAATCCCTGAAAAACTCAGGCGCAAGCTACGGACTTATCAATCTGGGCGGCACAGTTTTTGTCTTTGGCAAAAACCCAAACCGCGAAGACGGCAAGTGGGAAATCGGCATTGCAAACCCTGACGGCGAGGGATATATAACCACAGTCACGATTGAGAAGGGCGCCGTTGTTACATCGGGTAATTATCAACGCTACTTTGAATGGGGCGGCAAGAGATACCATCATATTATAAATCCCAAGGACGGATATCCTGCCGACAACGGACTTTCAAGTGCCACTATCATAGGAGATTCGGCGCTTATTGCAGACTGTCTCTCGACAGCGTGTATGATTGTTAATCAAGAAGATGCCTCCGCCCTTGCTGAGCGGTTCGGCACTGAATTTATAGGTTTTTAAAGGAGTAAGTTATGACGCTTATTAAAAACGCAAACATTTTGACTATGAGCGATATGGGCGAAATCGCTAATGGATATATATGTTTGGAAAATGGTAAAATCAAAGATGTTTCGGATATGAAAAATTTATCTGTAAGCTCAGATACCGAAATTGATGCAAAGGGTGCATTTGTTACCCCCGGTTTAATTGACGCCCACTCCCATATAGGAATATGGGAAGACAGCCTTAATTTCGAGGGTGCTGACGGCAACGAAGAATATGAGCCAATCACTCCTCAGCTTCGCGCAATTGACGCGGTAAATCCTATGGACAGGGCGTTTTCAGAAGCACTTTTATCAGGTGTTACTTCTGTCGTTACAGGTCCGGGAAGCGCAAACCCCATCGGCGGACAAATCCTTGCTATGAAAACCTATGGCAAATGTATCGATAATATGATAATAAAAGAACCCCTCGCAATAAAAATGGCGTTTGGTGAAAATCCCAAAACTTCTTATAATGAAAAAAGTCAGATGCCATCTACCCGAATGGCTATTGCGGCGCAGATACGCGAGGCTCTCTTTAAGGCAAGAGAATATCTTGACAGAGTAGAAAGACACAATCAGGACCCCGAGGAGGACCTGCCTGAATATGATATGAAATCACACATTCTTATGCAGGCACTTAAGCGCAAAATTCAGGTCCACGCACATGTTCACAGGGCCGATGACATATTTACTGCAATCCGTATTGCAAAAGAGTTTAATCTCGACCTTGTTCTGGTCCACGCAACCGAGGGTCATTTAATATCAGACGAATTAAAGGAATGCGGATATCCCGTTTTATCCGGTCCGTGCCTTACCGACAGAAGCAAGCCTGAGCTTAAAAATATGACAGAGAGCTCATGTGCGCTCCTTACAAAAAGCGGTGTTAAGACTGCAATCATTACCGACCATCCCGAAACTCCTCAGAGGCTTCTTGGGCTCTGCGGTGCTCTGGGAATGAAAAATGGTATGTCCCGTCTTGATGCACTGAGGGCAATAACCTGTATCCCTGCTGAGATTTGCGGGGTTTCAGACCGTATAGGCAGTATAAAGAGAGGTCTTGATGCAGACCTTATTATATGGAAGGGCAACCCCCTTGACATTACTGCGGTTCCTGATAAAGTAATAGTAAACGGCAAAATTTGTAATATATAATTTGGAGGTTTTATTATGTCTAATTCCAATGTTAACAAAACAGAAAAGGTTTTAAATCTGCTTCACCACGACTGCAGGGCTTCGCTTGAACAGATGTCAACTATGCTTGACATTCCCACAGCAGAAATAGCCGAAATCATTGACACCCTCGAAAAAGACGGGGTTATTATGGGCTATGGCGCACACCTTAATTGGGATAAGGCGTATGGAAGCGAAAGGGTTACGGCTTATATTGAGCTTAAGGTTACTCCTCAGAGAACCAGCGGTTTTGACAGAATTGCGGAGAGGATTTACCAGTTCCCCGAGGTAAAAGCCATAAACTTGATGAGCGGAAGCTATGATTTTGGTATCACTGTCGAGGGCAACAACATCCGTGAGATTTCACTCTTTGTATCAGAGCATTTAGCTTCTATGGAGTCTGTAATCAGTACATCGACTCACTTTGTTTTAAAGAGATATAAATATGACGGAATCATCTGTCATAAGCCCTCAAAGGACGAGAGGGAGGTCATCTCCTTATGAGTCTTGATGTAACAAAGCTTTTAAATCCCGTTGTTCGGGACATCCCCCCATCGGGAATACGAAAATTTTTTGATATTGCAGCAGAGATGGACGATGTTATATCCCTTGGAATTGGCGAGCCTGACTTTATCACTCCCTGGCACATAAGAGATGCGGGCATCTCATCTTTGACTCAGGGACAAACTTATTACACCTCAAATTCAGGCCTGAAAGAACTGAGGGTTGAGATTTCAAACTACTTAAACCGCAGATTTTCTCTAAACTATGAACCTCTTTCACAGATAGTTGTAACAGTCGGCGGGTCTGAAGCCATTGACCTTTGCATCCGTTCGCTTATCGCTCCCGGTGACGAGGTAATTATTCCCGAGCCATGTTTTGTATGCTATCGCCCGATAACCGCTCTTGCAGGCGGGGTTCCTGTTATAATCAACACCAAGGCAGAAAATGATTTTCGCTTAACTAAAGATGAGCTCAAAGCGGCAATAACTCCAAAAACCAAAGTTCTGGTTTTGCCTTTCCCAAACAATCCAACGGGCGGAATTATGAGCAAAGAGGACTTAGAGGATATCGCAGAAGTATTAAAAGGCACCGATATCTTAGTTCTTGCGGACGAAATATATGCAGAGCTTACATATGGCGATGAGAAACATTTTTCTATCGCACAAATACCCGAAATGTATGAGCGGACTATTTTAGTCAGCGGTTTTTCCAAAGCGTACGCTATGACAGGCTGGCGTTTAGGTTACGCCTGCGGACATCCCGATATAATCAAGGCTATGACAAAGGTTCATCAGTTTGCCATTATGTCAGCACCGACTACCGCTCAATATGCGGCAATTGAGGCTCTTAAAAATGGTGATTCCGATATCGAAATGATGCGTGACGAATATGATATGCGAAGAAAGGTCATAGTAAAAGGCTTTAACGATATGGGTCTTGACTGCTTTGAGCCAAAGGGAGCATTCTACTGCTTCCCCTGTATTAAGAGCACAGGGCTTTCCTCTGACGAATTCTGCGACAGAGCTCTCAGAGAAAAAAGAGTCGCCGTTATCCCCGGAAACGCCTTTGGCGAAAGCGGTGAAGGTTTTATCCGATGTTCATACGCTTATTCAATAGAGAACATAAACGAAGCACTTAACAGAATAGAAAGCTTTATTAAATAAAAAAATGCTGAACAAATGTTCAGCATTTTTTATTCTTCATCATATGGCATAACCACAGGCGTCATACTGTGTTTTACTGCGGGCAGAAACTTTTCGATAACATCTTTAGTTTTAAGTCTTAGGCTCGATGTGTTTATGCAGGGATGACAGCCAATAAATTCACCCTTTAGCACATCTTCGTCTATGTAAAGATTAACCTCGTTATTCTTATCATTCATAAGTCCGAATATGCTGACAGAACCGGGCGTTAAATCAAGCAACCTCTCCATATCCTCAGGCTCACCAAAGGATAACCTCGAAACCCCCGCAAGTTTTGAGAAAATTCTTGTGCGATATGGCTTGTCTGCAGGCATCATCAGAAGATAAAACTTTGTCTTCTGCCGATTGCACAAAAACAAGTTTTTGCAGATAACCACACCCAGCGCCTCATCAATCTCTTTGCACGCCTCCATTTTGCCGGCTACGCTATGGTCAACGCGATGATATGGAATAGCGAGACTATCAAGCATATCGTATACCCTGATTTCTTTTTCGAGTCTTCCCGAAACATCTTCGGGTCTTCCGTTGTATAATTCCATTATTTTCTCCTTAGCTTAATTGATTTTCAATTTATTTCACTATTTCCGATAAATTATTAAATATGCTTTTAGCAATATCGGGGCGGTTCATACTATAAATATGTATATTGCAAACTCCGTTTGCAAGCAAATCAATTATCTGCTCTGTCGCATATGCGATTCCCGCCTGACGCATAGCATCGGGGCTGTCTGCAAAACGCTCCACTATTGCACGAAATCTTCTGGGGAGCTGAGTGCCCGAAAGCGAACAGATTCTCCTTATCTGCTTTGCATTGATAACGGGCATAATTCCCGCCGTTACGGGAATATCAATGCCCGCGCGAAGCAACTTATACATAAAATTATATAATATATCATTATCAAAAAACATCTGCGTAGTCAAAAATTCGCATCCGCATTCCTGCTTGATTTTAAGATTTTCTATATCTTTTTCAAGAGTATCTGCATCGGGATGTCCCTCGGGATAGCAGGCACCGCCAATACAAAAATCACCCGATTTGCGGATTTCTTTCATCAAGTCGCAAGCATGCTTAAAACTTTTTGACGGAGTTCCTCCCTCTTTGGGCATATCCCCCCGAAGAGCAAGAATATTTTCAATTCCTCTTTTTTTAAGCTCACCTAAAACCCTGTTTATATCTTCTTTTTCCGATGCTACACAAGTAAGATGCGCAAGAGCTGTTACGCCATTTACATTCTGTACCTCGTTTGCCACATCAATGGCGTTGTCAGAGTTTGTGCCTCCCGCTCCATATGTAACGCTCATATACGCAGGATTAAGTTTTGCCATATCAGCGACAATATGTTTTGCTCTCTCGAGCTCACCACCCTCTTTAGGCGGGAAAAGCTCGCACGAAACGGTCACTTTATTGTTCTTTAAAAGTTCTGAAATTTTCATTTACTACGCCTCTTTCTCACATAAATCGTAGCCGATTTTATATACATCGCCTGCGCCCATAGTAATTAACATATCATCCTCAGCAAGCACCTTTTTAAGATATCTCACCATAGCTTTGTTATCATTTATATAAGTAACTCCCTTAATTTTTGCTGCCAGATCACACGAATGAATTGTGCCGTCATAATCCTCTCTTGCAGGATACACATCACAAATCATAACCTTATCGGCAAGACTTAAAACCTGCGCAAAATCATCAAGCAAAGCCTTAGTCCTTGTATAGGTATGAGGCTGGAATACCACATTTATTCTCTTGCCCATCTTTTTAGCCGACTCAAGCGTAGCCTTTATCTCGGTAGGATGATGGGCATAGTCGTCAATAACCTCACAGCCGTTTACATTGCCAATATGCTCAAAACGGCGCTTTGTTCCGCCAAACTCACTAAGTCCCTCTTTAACTGCATCCATAGAAAGTCCGAAGAAGTCCGCCGTCGCAACAGACGCGAGCGCATTTAAAACATTATGTCTTCCCGGAACATTCAGCTTGATTCTCACTTTAAATTCATTCAGATGATAGGCATCAAATTCCGCACAGCCTCTGCTGTCAAATTCTATATTTTTTGCTATATAATCCGCATTTTCATCATCTATGGCATATTTTATGACTTTTCTATCAACATTTTGCACAACTTCAGGGGCATATTTATCGTCAGAACATACAATTATGCAACCAAGGGGTGAAGTAAGACTTGCAAATTTTCTAAAAGATGATATAATATGTTTAATACCACTAAAATAATCTAAGTGGTCCTCTTCAACATTTGTTATTATGGACAAAAACGGCTTGAAGTGCAGAAAACTTTCTACATATTCACAAGCCTCAAACGGGAGAAAGTCCTGCTTGCCAATCCGGATGTTTCCGCCGATTTGCTTGAGTTCTCCGCCGACTAATATTGTAGGGTCCACTTTCGCAGCCAGAAGCACCAGCGATAGCATTGATGTCGCTGTTGTTTTTCCGTGCGTTCCGGCAACTGCTATCGGGTATTTATAAAGCTCCATTATAGCACCCAGAAGCTCTGCCCTTTCAATTACAGGCACGGACAGTTTGCGCGCTTCCACAAGTTCGGGGTTGCTCGCAGAGATTGCAGCGGTATAACAAACAAGGTCGGGATCTTTTATATTTTCCTTGCTTTGCCCAATATATATTTGGGCACCTTTACACGATAACTCGTCAGTAAGGGAAGATGTTTTTGCATCCGAGCCTGACACTTTGTAACCTAAATGGATAAGCATATTTGCAAGGGCGCTCATACTTATTCCGCCTATCCCTATCATATGGATTTTTGCATTTGGCTTAAGTTGAGATATTGAAAAATCACTCATTTTCTTGGCTTCCTTCCATAATTTATTACTTTGAAAAATAATTAAAATATATTATACATATGCCACAATCGTGGCGAGGGGGATTTACACATGCAAATTACAGACATTAGAGTTCGTAAGATTAACTCAGAGGGTCGTATGAAAGCGGTTGTTTCTGTTACATTTGACGACGCTTTTGTAGTTCACGACATTAAGGTTATCGAAGGTCAGGACAAGCTCTTCATCGCTATGCCCAGCCGCAAGACACCTGATGGTGAATTTAAAGACATCGCTCATCCTATCAATGCAGAAACCCGTGAGCTTCTTCACGCTCAAATCTTAGAAAAGTATCAGGAAGCAGTTGACGCTCCTGACGAAGAACTTTAAGATTAAACGCTGCCGCTTTTGCGGCAGCTTTTTTCTTTACTCCTCAGGGATTTCTTTGCCATTCATAGTCTGTATTATGGTCTCGATGACATTGACATTTCCCATTGTGCCGGCTATCGTCATTCGCGTGATTGACTCAACGCCTTCACTTGGAAGATTTACATCATATTCAAGCCCTGTGCTCTTGTTATCAACAAGCAGCTGCATTTTATATCCTGCCGCTCTTGCGGCATTTTTTAATGTTTCATCATAAGCGCCGTAAGGATATGCTATCATATCACAACGCTTACCCAAATTCTTTTCTATATCATATTTTGATTTTCTGATTTGTCTTATCGCTTCGATGGTTGTCTCTTCAGTAAGTCTTAAATGGCTTACCGTATGCGATTGAATTTCAATCAGCCCGCTGCTCTCCATCTCTCTTGCCTGCTCCCATGTAAAGTGAGAGTTATTCACCTTGCCATCGCCTGCAGCTGCCCCAACCGTGTCTGTAACTACGAAAATAGTTGCGGGAATATTTAGCTCCTTTAATATTGGGTATGCGATTTCGTAATTGCTTAAGTACCCATCATCAAAGGTAATAACTATTGGATTTTTTGGCAGCGTAACACTTCCATCATCGCATATAACATACTCGTAATAATCTCTGAGACTTACAGGCGAAAATGCCGCCTTTATAGCTTCCATATGAAGCCTGAAATCCTCAGGTGATATAAGCGAAACGGATTCTTCTGCCGTAAACTCGTCCGTAGTTATGTGGTGATACAAAAGTATAGGAACTTTTAATGTACGCTTTTCCTCGCGCCACGCCTTTAGTTCTTCAGATTCCTCTTCAGCGGCAGTCCCTTCGATATTCTCAAGCCATGCAGGGGGCTTTGATGCCGCATAAACAGAGAATTGTGATACTACCAACAAAAGCATCATTAAAACTGTAAGTGCCTTAATCAATTTATTTATCATTGTCTCCAAAAACCTTTCCTGTGTTATCGATGAATTCTTCGTTTGTCTTTGTTCTCATAAGCCATGTTATCATATTTTCTGTGACATCTGCGCAAGACTTATCTGAAAGCGCCCGTCTCATACTCCACATAGCCTCAAGCTCTTTTTGGGTCAGCAAAAGCTCTTCTTTTCTCGTTCCCGATTTTGCAATATCTATCGCGGGAAACACTCTTTTTTCCTGAAGCCGTCTGTCAAGATGTATCTCCATATTGCCCGTACCTTTAAATTCCTCAAAAATTACATCATCCATTCGGCTGCCAGTTTCAATGAGCGCTGTTGCAAGTATCGTAAGACTGCCACCCTCTTCAATATTTCTCGCCGCGCCGAAAAACCTCTTTGGTCTAAAAAGCGCCCCCGGGTCAAGTCCGCCCGACAAAGTTCTTCCCGTGGGAGAAATAACCAGGTTATATGCTCTTGAAAGTCGGGTTATACTATCAAGTAAAATCACAACATCTTTTTTATGTTCCACAAGCCTCTTTGCACGCTCTAATACGATTTCTGCAACCTTTGTATGGTTTTGCGGCTCTTCGTCAAATGTAGAGAATATAACATCGCCCTTGATGCTTCTTTGCATATCGGTAACCTCTTCAGGACGCTCGTCAATGAGCAACACTATAAGAGAAACATCGGGATTATTTTCGGTAATGCTGTTTGCAATACTCTTTAAGAGTGTGGTCTTTCCCGCTTTCGGAGGTGCAACAATTATGCCTCGCTGCCCCTTTCCGATAGGCGCGATTAAATCAATAAGCCTCATAGCATAATCGATGCCGCCCTTTTCAAGCTTTATCCTCTTTGTAGGATATATCGGTGTTAAATCATCAAACGCTTTTCGCCTGATTGAAACATCAACCGGGTCGCCGTTTACAGTCTGCACATACAAAAGCGCCTGATATCTCTCACCTTCGTGTTGCATTCGGCTGTTTCCAACAATAAAATCGCCTGTTTTTAAATTAAATCTTCTTATTAAATTTTGCGAAACATATACATCATCTTCACCCGATTGATAATTGTTGCATCGCAAGAACCCGTATCCGTCAGCCATAACCTCCAAAACGCCGCTCATTAAATTTGTGCGTCTTACAGGGTCGCTATAATTATCTTTATCTGTTTGAGAAATTTTATTCTCAGCAGTATTTTCAATAATTTTTTCAATAAGCTCCGCTTTTTTCAGCTTGCTTATTCCTTTTATTTCAAGTTTTTTTGCTTCTTCTCTAAGTTCTGCTATACTTAAATTCTCAATTTGTTGTTTGTCCATATCCATCTGCCCCTTCAGATTCAATCATTTCAGTAATGGGATTATTCTGATACATCATTCCCGCTATTTTTGAATTTTCAATTCCCTCTCCGATTGCGGGATTTTCTCTGAGCGGTGAAAGTGCATATATCGCTGTAAGTAAAATATATACTATAAGCACTCCTTGTATGGCACCAAAGATACCGCCTAATATCCGATTGAAAAATCCGATAATAGAAATATTTGAAATTTTTATCAAAATTTTTGATGCCATAAATATTATTATCTTTGACACTACAAGCACCAGAATAAATGCAATCAGATTAATAGCAGTAACTGCCACAGAATTTGCAACAGACTGAGAAATGGCTGCCTCTCCCGATTCTACAGCATATCTTATAATCTGCGGGAATGTGTCAGGCGACTGCCCCTCGTTGATTGCAGATATTATATTGTTGTATATGGCCTCATATATAACGCTCTTTACCCCTACGCTTTCAAGTATCTCTGCAATTACGGGATAAAGTACCCACGCAAGAGCAATAGATGCGACAAAAGAAAGTATGCCGATTACAGATTTAACAAGACCTCGTTTTGCTCCAATCACAAAAAGCACTGCTATTATTATCAGTATTATAATATCAATGTAGTTCATAGGCTACCTCACTCCTATTACCTCCGCAGAAGATGCCCCGACTATTGCTGCGCGATTACTATTTTCAAACAAGGCAATATCTTTTATATCGTGAGAAATCTCACTTTTATTCTTTACTCTGCCCGATGCGCTTACTCTTACTATTCCGCTCTGGTCGGCAATAATCGCCGTCTTACCTCTTACAGAAAGCGCCCTTATCTCTCCTTCAGCAACATAAGTTCCGCGTATTTTGCCGCCCATTGAATACATATTAAGCACAGAATTTCCTCTGTTATCGTGCACGACAACACCTATCATTTTATTGCTTCTAAGGTCGTAGAGGGTTGGCGACTGCCCCACAAGAGATGTTGCAAAAAGTTCTTTTCCCTTATGATTGTATCCCATCATATTGCTGTCTGTCATAACAATTAACTTATCAGAGTCAACGAATTTTATATCCGCAATAATCTCATTATTACGCTCAGCAGTTCCTATTATCTCTCCCTTACGGGTATCGATAAAGTTCACTTTTGACATTATCTCCGTGTCACCTGCCCAGAACTGTGCCACCGCCAAATATCTGCCGTTTTCCGTGATATCTACATCAGAAATATATCCGCTGCCGCTTTTCCACTCATATTTAATCTTTCCTTTTTTATCAAAGACCGTTACCTTGCCCTTGTATCCGTCTGTATCGCTCGCAAATACACTATACCCTTTTGAAGTAATTTTTGCAGATATTATATCATTTTCAATTTTATATTCTGCCTTTTGTGTTCCGTTTTTATAGCTTGCCGCAAAGTGCTTCCCCGCCATATCATAGAGCAAAAGGTATTCTCCGTCTGTATCAAGAGTTGGCTCAGAAAGCGCCTTTTCAATCTGTCCCTCAACTTTTCCCTTATCATTTATCAAAGTAACGCCGCGGTTATTTAAAAGTGCAACCAAATCTCCTGCTGCAACGGCATTATAATCGTTTCCCATTT
Organism: Clostridia bacterium; assembly: GCA_045589715.1. Lineage (GTDB taxonomy): Bacteria > Bacillota > Clostridia > Monoglobales > Monoglobaceae > UMGS1820. The sequence continues at coordinate 11,468 of JAZNPN010000014.1, forward strand.
CAAAACTTATGTTTATATTATTGGTTCCTCTTCCTGAAAAAATAAGCGAAAATACAAAGCTCAGCACTAAAGCTATCGCAACTGCAAAAAGAGTTAATTTTACGGGATATATAGTCCGCTTTCTTCTGCCCATATTGACCTCTGCGGTCTTTTTAAGCCACGCGTCCATTTTGTTTTTTACCCTTTTTATATGTTTATTTGCCATAATGCCGCTTCATTCCTCTCGCTTTAATAATAAACCTCTTTTAAGAATAATCCCTCGGGAGGAGCGGTAAGACCGCTTTTTCTCCTGTCTCCGCTTTCTATTATCCCGGGTATGTCCTCCGGCTGAATTTTACCCATCCCGCACTCGACAATCGTCCCTGTAATAATTCTTACCATATTATATAAAAACGCATCTGCTGAAACTGTCACAGTTATTAAATCATTTTCAATTTCAACTTTACATTCCCTGATGGTGCGAACTGTGGTTTTCTGACTTCCGCCTGCTGCCATAAACGCAGAAAAATCATAAGTTCCTACAAAATACTCTGCCGCTTTCTGCATCTTTTCTCTGTCAAGGTTATATGGCAGATACCAGCTGTACCCCACATAAAACGGATTTCTCATCCTAAAATTCCAAATTCTGTAGATGTACTTTTTGCCTTTAGATGAAAAGCGGGCATTAAAGTCCTCCTCTGCCTCCCAGGCTGAAACTGCTACGATATCGTCATTTAGCTCATAATTGAGCGCATAAGGCAACTTGTCTAAAGGTATATTTGTATCACTTTTAAAGTTAAAAACATAATCAAGTGCGTGAACCCCCGCATCTGTACGGCTTGAGCCTGTGACCTTGATTTTTTCGCCCGTAATCTTTGAAAGGGCATTTTCAATCACTTCCTGAACGGTAATTCCGTTCTTCTGATACTGCCAGCCATGATAGGCAGAGCCGTCATACATCAGCCTGACTGCAATGTTCTTCATATATTTCTCCTTATATAGTATTAAGGTATATAACTCCCGCTGTTAACACAGCCATACAAATAAAGCCTAAAGCGTCCTTTCTTTTAAATCTTAATTCGTGAAGGCTTGTGCGATTGTTCCCGCCGTTATAGCAACGGCATTCCATAGCGGTTGCAAGTTCATCGGCACGGCGGAATGCGCTTATAAAAAGCGGTACCAAAATAGGTATCATTGCCTTTGCTCTTTTAAAGAGACTTCCGCTCTCAAAGTCAGCGCCCCTTGCCGCCTGCGCTTTTATTATCTTATCCGTCTCCTCCATAAGTGTTGGGATAAAACGAAGCGCAATCGACATCATCATAGAAAGCTCGTGAGCCGGCAGACCAATTTTTGAAAACGGCTTTAAAAGATGCTCCATTCCGTCAGTTAATGCAATCGGTGATGTTGTAAGTGTCAAAAGTGATGTTCCCACTATTAAAAATGTAAGCCTTAATATCATAAAAGCAGCAAGCGAGATGCCCTCTTTGGTGATTTTTAAAAATCCCCACCGCCACACAACCTCTCCGCTTGTCAAAAACAAGTTAAAAAGTCCTGTTATTACGATGAACAAAAGTATGGGTTTTAGTCCCTTTATCACATACTTTGGGGGAACTTTAGACAAATAAATAACCGATGCAACAAATACGCCAAGGATAGCATATCCCAAGAAGTTTTTTATCAAAAATGTCACTACCATATAGCAAATCATAAACAGAATTTTAGCTCTGGGGTCAAGCTTATGAATGACAGTTTCGCCGGGGAAATACTGTCCAAGAGTTATGTCTTTTAGCATATCTTCTCCCCCTTATCAAGAATTTTTGCAAGCTGAGAGACTGCATCTTCTATTGTATATATCCCCTCTGAAAGAGGTAGCCCGTGTTCTCTTAATTTATCGGCAATTCTTGTTATCTGCGGAACATTAAGACCAATTTCTGTAAGGCGCGCTGCTTGTTTAAACACCTTTTCGGGTTTATCAAACATCTCTACCCTTCCGCCGTTCATAACCAGAATTCTGTCTGCCAGCTTTGCTACATCTTCCATACTGTGAGAGACCAGTATCACGGTCAGGTTCATACGGCTGTGCATATCCTTTATCTTATAAAGAATTTCGTCTCTGCCCTTTGGGTCAAGCCCTGCCGTCGGCTCATCAAGAATTAAAACCTCAGGCTGCATAGCAATCACGCCTGCGATTGCAACGCGGCGCTTTTGACCGCCCGATAAATCAAACGGGGATTTTTCAAGCAATTCATCTGAAAGTCCTACTACACTTGCAGCAAACTCCACCCTCTCTTTTATTTCGCTTTCTGAAAGCCCCATATTTGATGGTCCGAATGCAATATCCTTATAAACTGTCTCTTCAAACAACTGATATTCAGGGTACTGCATAACAAGCCCCACCTTAAAGCGGATATCCCGAAGTTTTGTATCTTTATCTGATAAATTTTTGCCGTCTACAATTATATCTCCTGATGTTGGCTTTAATAATCCGTTAAGCAGCTGGATAAGTGTTGATTTGCCGGAGCCCGTATGCCCGATAAGACCTATAAACTCACCCTTGCCGATAGAAAGGCCCACGCTGTCTAAAGCCTTTTTTTCAAAAGGCCCTCCCGCCATATAAATGTAGTTTACATCTTTTAGATTTATCATTTGTCAATCACCTAAAGTTTCTAAAATTCTGTCTGCACAATCCTCGCAGCCTAAAACATTCGGGTCAATGTCAAACCCTAATTTATTAAGTCTGTATATAAGTTCAGTTCCTTGCGGGGAATCAAGTCCCAGCTCTTTCAGCCTTTTAACCTGAGGAAAAATTTCAATGGGCGTGCCTGAAAGCTCAATCTTACCATCGTCTATTACAATTACGCGGTCTGCATCTATGGCCTCATCCATATAATGGGTAATAAAAACCACGGTCATTCCTTTTTCTTTATTAAGACGCTTTACCGTCTCTATTATCTCGCGTCTGCCTACAGGGTCAAGCATAGCAGTCGGCTCATCAAGCACCAGAATTTCAGGCTCCATAGCGAGAACCCCCGCAATTGCCACTCTCTGTTTCTGACCGCCGGAGAGCATATGCGGAGCGTGCTTTTTAAACGCAGACATATTAACTGCAAGCAGGGCATTATCAACCCTTTTTCGTATTTCTTCTCTTGGCACTCCTAAATTTTCAGGAGCAAAGGCAACATCATCTTCAACTATATTTGCAACCATTTGATTATCGGGGTTTTGAAAAACCATACCCACTCTTTTGCGTATCTCAAAGAGATTTTTTTCGTCAGAGGCATCGATTCCATCTATTGTAACACTTCCGGAGGTTGCCGTCAGTATGGCATTCAAATGCTTTGCAAATGTAGATTTTCCTGAGCCGTTATGGCCAAGTATTACCAAAAATTCGCCTTTTTCTATCTCAACCGAAACATTTTTTAAGACTTTGGTTATCTCGCCCGTTTCGTCATCTTTATATTCAAAGCATAAATTTTTTGCAGATATTATGCCCAAGCTACTCATTCCTTTCCCATCTGACGCTGTTGCCGCAAGGCAAAACAACTTTGTTTCCCTTTACGGGAAGTCCCACTTCATCAGCTGTAATCTTTCCGCCATACTTTTTTTGAACCGTGAGCTTTATTATATTCTCCATAACGCTGCCCGAAAGACCCGTCGTATATGAATTCACTAAAAAGAATAACGGTGCATCCGATAAAATTTCGGTGCAAAGAGATACCAAATCAAAAATCTCATCCTCTATTTTCCATACCTCACCGCCCGGGCCTCTGCCATAAGACGGCGGGTCCATAATGATGCCGTCATACTTATTGCCTCTGCGTATTTCACGCTGAACAAACTTTTTTACATCATCAACTATATATCGTATAGGATGGTCAGCAAGTCCCGAAAGTGCTGCATTCTCCTTTGCCCATTGGACCATACCCTTTGCAGCATCCACATGGCAAACAGAAGCACCCGCAGCAGCTGCTGCAACAGTTGCACCGCCCGTATACGCAAAAAGATTTAAGACCTTTACATCGCGTCTTTCACTCTTTTTGATTATATCAGAAAACCAGTCCCAATTCGTCGCCTGCTCAGGGAAAAGCCCCGTATGCTTAAAGCCCATCGGCTTTATTCCAAAGGTCAAATCCTTATATTTTACTGTCCAGCTATCCGGCAGCCTTTTATAGCATTGCCAGCTTCCCCCGCCCGTCTTGCTGCGATTATAGCGGGCATCTGCGCTCTGCCATTTCTTATCCGTTTTTTCAGACTTCCACACAATCTGCGGGTCAGGTCTTAGTAAAATCTTATCGTCCCAGCGTTCAAGCTTTTCGCCGTCTGAGCAATCAAGTATTTCATAATCCTTCCAGCCATCCGCCAGAAACATATCATTCACTCCTTTATTTAACGCCTATTGAATAGACATCGCTTTCGCACTGTGCATACTTAGTATTAAGTATGACCGATGTGCCTGCCGCAAGATATTTGTTTGAAGCAGTATAATGTCCCGTCTCACTTGTTTTGCCTGTAAATTCTACAGTTACATAAACATTGTATCTCTCATCGGGAACAGCCGGAACAAATGTTCCGTCTGCCATATTTATCTGATACTTTCCATCTGTAATTTCAACATTTGTTATCTCGCCTATATATTCCTTAGAAGTTTTGTCATAAAGAGGTCCGCCCTTTTTAAGTGCCTCAGCAGTATACTTTCGTACATTCTTTACAATAAATGTGCACTCGATTTGCTCTCCTGAAACGACCTCAGAAACTGCGTTTGAGCCAAAGCGAAAATATATGCCCACCATAAGAATTGCGATGATTAAAACAACCGCTATATCTACTATGCTTATTTTGCCAAAAAGCTTTCCGTCTTTGTTAATCATATCTATACCTCCTTACAGCTCTGTAGTTTCAAGGCCGATTACATATCCCTCGCCTGCCCAGCTCTTGCCCGATACTACCACTTTTTCGCCAACGCGTACAGCCAGACCATCAACCGTTATATCCTTGCTTGTCTCTAAGCCCTCTGCAACCATTGTCACCTGAACATCATAGTCTCCGGGCATCTCAGAATACAAAGCCTGTCCGTTTAATGTGTCATAGCCCGTAGCCATAGCAGTTGGGGTTTTAACCTCTGAAACAGTTGTGCGCATCTTACTCTTTTCACCAATCATAGCAACATCCCCTACCTGCGGAGTCTTCGCAAACTCTTCGTTCTGTGCGGCAAACTCAACTGTCACAGATACCTCTACATTCTTTGAGTCACTGACAACGGCATTATCTTTTCCAAGAAGGAGATACGCGCCCGCCAATGCAACCAAAACTACAAGTATAATTATAAATAAATCCATTCCGTTAAACTTAATCTTTTTGCTCACTTTATTTTCCTCCTTGCACCACGCGGGTATATACATTTTGTATATTCTTTGTATTTACCTCTGCAGTAAATGTTTCCTGATAAATTCGCTTTGCGCCATCGCTTAATTTACTATAAAGCTTGTCATCCGTAAAGAGCTTATACAGAGCGTCTGCAAGTTTTTCAGGTTCATGAGTCGGCGTTAAAAATCCATTTTCGCCGTCCTTTATAACGCCCGGATTTCCACCAAAATCTGTTACTACAGCGGGTTTTGAAAGACTCATTCCCTCAAGCAGAGCAAGGCTTGTAGCCTCGGTTCCGAATGAGCAGTTGACCTGAACATCCATAATGTTCATAAGAGGCTCAACATCCTCTAAAAATCCCAGCATAAGAACGGAGTCTTCCATCCCAAGTTCCTTGATTTGATTCTTTATGTCTTCTTCTGTATCTCCCGTACCCGCAATCAGATACTTTGCGTTAACACCTCTGTCCTTTAGCATTTTTGCCGCCTGAACAAAATATTTATGTCCCTTTACTATGTTAAGCCTTGCCGCCATAACAGCAACCTTTTCGTCCTTTATACCATATTGCGCTTTTACAGCATCGATTTTTTCAGGGCTATACGGGATAAGAGGCTCTACCCCGTTTAAAATAACCTCTACTTTTTCAGGGTTTATACCCGTTGCCACAACATTATCCTTTGCAGCCTGAGCAACCGCTATAATTCTGTCCGCGGTTATATTGTTGACAAAGCCGTTTATCATCTTGCCGATTCCCTGCGAAATGCTTTTGTGCGGCGGAAATACGCTGTGACGGGTATAGATTGTCTTAATTCCGCAAAGTTTTGCGGCAATTCTTGCTGACATACTTGCGTGGGTATGAACAAGGTCAGGCTTTATCTCCCTGAACAGTTTTTTAAGAGCGCCTATCGCCTTTATGTCAAGGGATTTTTCAGCTAAGTTATCAATCTCAAAAATTTCTACACCATATTTTTGAACCTCGGGTTTAAGCAGGCTGTTTTTGGGAAGAACTACGCTGACTTCGAATTTTTCACGGTCAAATGTCTTTAAAAATGTCAGTATACACTTTCCCGCTCCTCCAATGTTTGAGTCGGATGAAACTTCAACTACTTTTATCATTGTTTCTCCTCCTTTGCTACATAAACGCAGGCTCTTCCAAGTGCCAGAACGCACCAGAACACCAGCATAACTCTGTAATTATAGAAACAGTTATCAAACATACCCTGTGCTAAAAATCCGCACACACCTGCAGACAAGGCAGTTATCATAGTGGAAATCGGATTTCCCTTTCCGCCCAGCTGATATCCTGTCATCATTCTTCTTAAAAATAATACAACAACTATTAAAAATACTGCAATTCCTACCACGCCCGACTCAACCAGAATTTGCAGAAACAGATTGTGCGAATGCGGAGCAACTATTCCATTATACGAATAAAATGGGTATACCTGAGTAAACGCCTCCTGTCCCATACCTATGCCCGAAATCCAGAAATCTCTAATCATGGCAAGCGTTCCCATCCAGATATAAACCCGGTACGAGGTAGAAGAATCTTCCATATTTCCAATGCTTGTAAATCGGTTGATTATGCTCTCGGGAAGCACCATGGGAAGTACGGGCAGAGCAATAAGCGAGAGCCCCCACAGCTTTCCTGCCGCAAAAGTTATAAATATTGCAGCGGCAAGCATTATGCCAAGCCAGCATCCGCGAGAGAATGTAAGTATCAGCGCACCAAACATAAGTGCCGAAATACCCGCATATACGATTTTGGAATACGCTTTCTTTCTTGTCCACATAAGCCCGATCGCAGCGGGAAGTGCGAGTAAAATATATTCGCCAAGCACATTTGGATTGCCGAGTGTTGAATAGATGCGCATCTTGATATCCTCAAACATCTCCTCATCCATCCACGCCTGATTGGTATCCCATCCAAAAAGATATTGGCAAAGTCCGTAAAGGCAAACACAAAATCCCGAAAGGGCAAAAGTAATCAATAAATTATTGAGTGTTTTTTTGGAATTTACAGAATTTATAATCACAAAGTACATTGCCATAAAGGCAAAGTATATGCCAAAGATTGTAAAGCTCTTAATCCTTTCAAATGAGGTTATTGCCGCAAAGAAATATACTGCTATAAACAAAATGATAAAAAAGCCCAGCCCGTCAAATTTGAATTTGAAATCGGGAGTTATAATCGCTTTTACAATAAGCGAAAAAAGGCAAAGAAGCGAGAGCCCCAAAACTGCCATTGTAGGAAGTATCGGCGCTGAAAACACAAGCGCAAAAACCCCGACAGTCGGATTTTTCAGTACCAGAAAGACAGCTAAAAGCCCCAAAGGCGCAAGAAATGCCAGGGCAGGATGAACAATCCCGCCGACCGCGCCGCACAACAGACCAATTACTGTTGCCTCTATGACATTTTTTGTTTTGACGGCATTTTCGCTATACCAGCTAAAATCCGTCTCTATATCAAGCAGACTGATAATAAGTTTTGCAAATGAAGAATGTTTTAAAAAACCCGCCGCATTTACATCAAATATTGAAAGAACGGCACCTGAAAAAAACAATATAATGTTAAATACATTTATCCCGCCAAAACAAAGACCAAGCCCTATGCCCGCAATAAGTCTGCCGATAAATCTCAAATTTATGGCAAGTATAAATTCAAGGTAATCTCTTGCTGTCTTTATCAGAAAACTTTTATCAAAGCCCGCCTTGAGCTTTGCTCCAAACTTTTTTTGCACAAATTCGATAAAAGTAAATGGCGATAAAACCACTCTTGCCGCAATGGTTTTTGAAAGAGCATCTTCGTTTATATGAAGAGTTCTGAACCAGCCTGCAATCAAGCTGTTTTTCCATCCCCTTGATATAAAATCATAAAACCGTCTTAAAAGTTTATAGACACAGCTGTTTTTTATAATATTCCATATAAAAAGCCAAGCCGAATAGAAATATCCATTCTCCATTTTATCAGTCCTTTCTTAGTGTGCCAATCGCAACCTTTATCTCATCTACCTTAAGCAAATATGCACTTAAAACATATACAATAAGTGCAGGAAGTGAACATACACAAAGTCTTACAAGTGTAAGTAAAGTATTCCCCGCAAATCTTACTGCAAAAACATCTGCCCCTCTTGCTGTAAGATATGCAAAGCACGCACAAACCAAAATTTTAAACAGATTAAGGCAAAACGCTTTATCTATAACGCCCCTTCTTCGCTTATTTATCATAATCATAAGGCAGAGCGCGATAGCAATTGAACTTATCGCACTTGCAAGTGCAAGCCCGCCAACGCCTAAGTTTAAAACCCGCGTAAGGTATAAAGCAAACACAAAATTTACAACTATGCCTACAATTGATGCAAGCATCGGGGTTTTGCCGTCAGAGAGCGCGTAAAAGCTCTTATTTAAAACTTCGCAGATTGCATATCCTATCATACCAAACGAATAGTAAAACAACGCAGTCCCCGTGATTTTTACTGCATCCTGAGTGAACTCCCCTCTTTCAAATACCACGCTGATAATGGGTTTTGAAAGTGCAAGAAACAGAGCGCAAACAATACCGATTATAAACACAATAAAACCAATCGATGTTTTTGTAACCTGCGCAAACTCCCCGCCTTTTTCATCAGCGCTCAGCCTTGAAAGTTTGGGGAAAACAAAGTTTGTAATAGCATAGGCAAATACGCCCACCATTATTATATAAATCTTGTTCGCCCAATTGAGTGCAGAAACCGCCCCGTCACCGATGGACGAGCCAAACGCCATATTTATTACATTGCAAAGCGGCTGTACCCATGAGCTGATAAGTACGGGCAGAGCAATAAGCGCCGCCTCTTTTATCCCCGAATCCTTTAGATTAAATTTAAACTGATATCTGTATCCGAATTTTATAAGATGCGGAATCTGGATAACAAGCTGAAGCGCCCATGCTATCAGCATAGAAACTGCAACACCCAAAAGTCCCATTTTATTTCCGAATATAAGCAGATACGCTATCATAACGCCGTTTGATACAACGCTGATAAGTGAGGGGATTGTGAACTCACCAAATGATTGCAGTATCCCTACGGCTATATATGCCATCGCGGTAAACACTATCGACGGAAAAAGTATTCGAAGAAGTGCCGCTGTCTGATAAACCTTTCCGTAAACATCTGCATATCCCGGCACCATAAGATTTACCAGAGGCTCTGCAAAAATTATACCTATTACTGCAATCAGGGTTGCAATAAGCCCCACGATGCTTGCAAAGTTATTTGCAAAGTCAAAAGCAGCTTTTTTGCCGTCTTTTTCGATATGTTTATTAAATATTGGAACAAAAGTAGACAATATGGCAACTCCAAGCACCATATCAAAGAATAAAAGCGGAATTTGAGTCGCAGTATTTAAGATATCAGACTCTGTGCCCTGTCCGTAAATATTTGCAACAAGCACCTCGCGAAAAAGGCCCATAGCCTTTGCAAGCAAAATAATTATCGCCATTATACTGATTGTCTTTGCCGCTTTTCCGTTATTTTCAGCATTTTTCTGTGACATCTAAAATTTCAACCTCCCGCATGGCAAGTCAATTCAAAACAATTATACAGGATAATTATATAATAAAGTAGCAAAAAAGTAAATAAAAGATACAAAAAGTAACACAAATTTAAAAAAGGCGCTAACGCCTTTTTAAATTATTGTTAATAATTCGGTTTATTTGTTGTAATCCGATATATTTTTTATTATAATCAAATCAGGAGGACAATCAAAATGAAAAGAAATAGTTTTGAAACAAGCACCGAATATAAAGAACTTATGGCTTTTTTCAGGAGCAACAGCGACCCCAAAGCGACGCTCATTTCATTTAATGAGCTTATGGCGTATTACCGCTGTGCAATGATGGAAATTGAAACAAAATTTAATGTACTTAATGAAGAATTCTCGCTCAGGTACGACAGAAATCCGATAAGCTCAATCAAAACACGCTTAAAAAGCGTATTCAGTATGAAAGAAAAGCTGGAACAGCGGGGACTTTCTATGACTCTTGCATCCGTTGAGGAAAACTTAAACGATGTGGCAGGGGTAAGAGTTGTATGCTCATTTATCGATGATGTGTATATGCTCGCTGATGCACTTTTAAGTCAGGATGACATAACCCTTATTAAGAAAAAGGATTACATCAAAAATCCCAAGCCCAACGGATACAGAAGCCTGCATCTGATAGTGAGTGTTCCCATTTTTCTGCATAACCAAAAAAAGCCCATGAAAATCGAGGTTCAGCTTCGCACCATCGCAATGGACTCCTGGGCAAGTCTTGAGCATCAGCTCCGTTATAAAAAGGATTTTATATTTGCCGAGGATATGGCAAACGATTTAAAACGCTGCGCGGATTTGAGCAGCGAGCTTGACGAAAAAATGGAGCATTTAAGACAAATAACGGACAGATAATACTTACTCCGCCTCATCCGTCACCATAAGGTGACGGATGGGGCGGAAAAGGCGCTGACGCCTTTCTTATTCCTCAAATTCAAAAAGGTCTGCGTTTCTGTCCTTAAATAACTCATATACCGCAGACAAAATCTCAGATTCAAATACCTGAGAGAGAATTTCTTCCCCTTTTTCATCTTCATCAATCAGGAAGATTACAACCTCTGTAACCTCTTCCTCATCGTCATCATAGGGAATACAGATTACATATTCATTATCCTTATACTTAACTGTATCAAGATGCTCAAAAACCTTTTTGTTCCCATCCTCATCAAACAAGTCAATCAAATGCGGATTTTCCGGTAATTCTGCCATTTTTATCATCCTTTCTACCTTATACTGTCGAGATATTCCTGAAGAATATACGCCGCCGAGATGCTGTCAACGCTCTCCTTGCGTTTTTTACCGCGGACATTGGTTTCGTTCATAAGATTATGTGCCGAAACGGTGGTAAGTCTTTCGTCCCACAAGATAACGGGGATATCAAGATTTTCTTCCAGCATACTTTTGAGCTTTTTTGTCTTTTTTGCTCTGTCGCCAAGAGTCCCGTTCATATTTTTGGGAAAGCCTAAAACAATCCTTTCGATTTTCTGCTCATTGCAAAGCGCGATGATTTGTTCTGCCACGCCTTTCATATTCTTGCACTTAACAGCATCAAGCACATTAGAGCCAAAACCGAGAGCGTCAGAGACTGCAAGCCCTGTGCGGCTGTCGCCAAAATCAACTCCGAGTACCTTCATAGAATTCTCCTTTTGTATTTTTTTGTATTGTATCACATACAATACAAATAATCAAGTCTTAACCTTTTTTGCAATTTTATAACATTTTAAAAACAAAACAAGCTATGGGTTGAAATTTGTTTGATTTTATGATATACTTAGGCTAGATTTGTCTGAAAACTATGAAATTCGAGGTGATTTTGATGAGGACATTTTCAAAAAAAACAGCAGTATTTTTAGCAGTTTTGCTTGTTATAGTACAATTTAATGTATTTGCGTATGAACCCGCTTCATGGGCAAAGGACGCCGTGGACGGCGCAACAAATCTCAGTATTATTTCAGACCAGTTTGCAACAAAGGCTTTTACAGAGCCTATATCCAGACAGGACTTTGTAAATGTGGCGGTAAACCTTTACGCAACCTTGACTTCTGAAAATGTATCAACCAATGCCAAAAATCCATTTTCTGATACCTCAGACGCTTTTCCGAATATGGCATATTATGCAGGAATCGTCAGCGGTGACGGCGAAGGACACTTCTTCCCGGCAAACACTCTGACGCGACAGGAAATGTGCAAAATTTTTACTGCACTTTTGGATTCTGCGGGGGTTTTAAGCCCTTACTTCCCGTCAGAAAATGTATTCGACAATGTTCCTGACAGCGACCAAATCGCTTATTGGGCAAAAAACCATGTGGCATTTATGCTTGATAACCACCTTATGGCAGGTGACGGCGACACGGGAAAGTTCAGACCCACCGACCCTGTGTCAAGACAGGAAGCCGCAATCATTGCATATCGTTGCTATGTTTTATACGGCAAGAACTTTGAGGGTCAGATTAAGACAACACTCAGAACCTCTAAAGACTCAAACAATAACACAATCTACACACTTGTAAAGACCATTACTCTGCCAAGCGGCGCAACGGTTGCTCTGCGCTATGCAGATAACCCGGATGCGGCAAACAGTACAGCAGGCTCAAACCTTGGTACAGATACCGCTCCAAGCGGAACTCCTCTTCAAATCGCGGATAAAGACGGACTTTACCGCTTAAAGAGTTATACCGAGACTTTGGCATCAGGCGAGGCTAAAGCAAAGGAAAAACTCATATTCCCCGATGGTGTTAAATATACAAGCGCAGAAGTTGCCGATGCAAATATGACAGATGTCACTGTGAATGTGTGGAAACTTAATTCTGCAGGCGAAAAATACGCATCAACTCTTACCTTTAAGATAAACAAAAAACTTAAAGATGATGTAATTGCCATATTTGAAGAAATATTCTATTCAGACGATAAACCGCCGATTAAAGATGCTACAGCCTATGCCTGGAGAAGCGCTATGGCAAGCGGTGTGTATTCAGACCACAACTACGGAACAGCAATCGACCTGAACTACAACGAAAACTATTGTGTTTACAATAGCGGCGTCACAATCGGAAGTTTTTATGACCCCAAAAATTCGGTCTACTCCTTCCCCTCTGACGGAACAGTTGTTCAGACATTTGCAAAGTACGGCTGGCTCTGGGGCGGCAATGCCTGGGCAAACGGCACTGTAGATAATATGCACTTTTCATATTTAGGTAAATAATATTAAATTAAAAAGCCGCAAAAAGCTTTGCGGCTTTTGATTTGCAGAAAGGGAAAATTTTTATGCACGCATATGAAGTTTTTAAAGACCTTGCAATTATTCTGATTGCAGCAAAACTTTTGGGAATCCTTGCAAGAAAGTGTAATGTTCCTCAGGTTGTAGGCGAAATTGTTGCGGGACTTTTAATCGGTCCAAGTATTTTAGGTTGGGTTTCTCAAACCGACTTTCTGACACAGATGGCAGAAATCGGCGTAATGCTGATTATGTTCTCTGCAGGTCTTGGCACTAACTTAAAAGACCTTAAAAACACAGGCATCAAGGCATTTTTGATAGCTTGCGCAGGGGTTATCGTTCCTCTTATTGCAGGCACTGTTTTGTATATGGCATTTTATGGTTTTTCAGCAGTTGGAACTCCCGAATTTTTTACCGCGGTATTTATCGGCGTAATCCTTACTGCAACCTCTGTAAGCATCACGGTCAAAACCCTGTCGGAGATTGGTAAGCTCAAATCCCCTCTCGGGACAACAATTGTCAGCGCTGCTATAATTGATGATGTAATAGGCATTATCGTTCTGGCTGTCGTTATAGGTATAAGCAGCGGCACACAGCATAACGGCATCGACGAGGTTATCCTTAGAAACCTCTTATTCTTTGTAATATTCGGTGCGGGTGGTATTGCACTTTATAAACTTTTCAAAAAGCTGGATTCAAGGTACAGACACACTCATCGTATTCCCATCTTTGGATTATCTCTCTGTTTTGCTATGTCGTATATCGCAGAAAAATATTTTGGTGTAGCTGACATAACGGGTGCCTTTTTGGCAGGTGTAATCCTCTGTAATATCAGAGATTCAGAATACATAGAAGGCAAGATTGATATAAATTCATATATGCTTTTCGGTCCTGTATTTTTTGCAGGTATCGGTCTTAAGACCGACCTTCACGGAATTTCGGGGAATCTGGTTTTATTCGCAATCTGTTTTATTATAATTGCCCTGATTTCAAAGATTATTGGCTGCGGCTTAATAGGAAAATTGTGCAGACATTCTTTAAAAGACAGCCTTAAAATCGGCGTTGGTATGATGACCAGAGGCGAGGTTGCGTTAATCGTTGCCCAAAAAGGCTTGTCTGTAGGTCTTATAGATGACGCATTTTTCACTCCTGTAATCCTGCTGATAATCCTCTCCTCTATACTAACCCCGATATTTTTAAAACTTCTTTACAAAAACGAAGCCTCTGAAAGTTAATTCAGAGGCTTTTTTAATTTTATTCCGCTTCGTCATCAGCAGAAACATATAGCTCCTCTGCCTTAATTTGAAGTTCCTTTAACTTTTCAATCACATCTGTTATTCCGTTAAACAATTTAAAATATAACTCCTTATAATTTATCATAATATCCCTCCTTTTTCCAATTTTTTACTATTTTATCACAAAACGAAACATTTGTCAACCCAAAAGAGGTAATTATTTTAATTCAAAATAGTTAAAATATAATTACTTACTTATTGGGGTGATTTTATGAATATCGGCGAAGCGGTAAAGCTCCGTATTATTGGTTTGTGTAGTGAGAGAAATATTACTATTAACAAACTGTCAACCACCTGCGGAATTACACAATCGACTTTGAGCAATATTGTAAGCGGCAGAAACAACAGCACTACAATTTCCACCATTAAGAAAATTTGCGATGGTTTAGAAATATCAATACAGGATTTCTTTAATTCAAATCTGTTTGCTGACTTAGAGCAGGAAATTAAATAGTTTGGAAAATATCTTTATTATGAGATTAAAAGATTTAAGAGAAGATGCAGATTTAACTCAATCACAGCTTGGCAGTAAAACAAATATGACTCAAAGGAAGATATCATATATAGAAAACAATATATGCGAACCGAGCATAGAAGATATTAAAGAAATATGTTTGTTTTTTAAAATTTCTGCAGATTATTTATTGGATTTGCCAAAAGGTCTTACATATCCAAAGAGGTAATTTTATGATAACATATACTCCATTTTATGAAACAATGAAAGAAAGAGGTATTACGACATATAAATTGATTAACCAATACAATGTAAGCAGGGGCTTGTTATACACCGAAGAAGAGTAGTATATGTTAAATTAGAATAGGTTTTCGCAAATGCGAAAAGCTATTCTAATTTTCAATTTTCAACTTTCAATTTGCAATTTACAAAAGTATCGGCTGGAGCTGTTTGCCCTCAAGCGCTTTTTCAACAGTTGGGAGTATCTTATCAAAATCTGCAACAACCGAACATTCTTTTTCCACAAAATCATCCTGCCCGAAGGGCACCATGTAAATATTTTTGCGCGCCATCAGCTTTCCTATGTTTGCTGCATTTGCTCCCAGCCCGTCATTGGTAGAAACCGCGATAACAACAGGTCTGTTGTTTCTAAGGTGTGACTTTGCCGCAAGTGTCACGGTTGTGTCAGCTATTCCGTTTGCAAGTTTTGCAATTGTGTTGCCCGTGCAAGGGGCAATAACGAGAACATCCAGCATTTTTTTTGGGCCGATTGGTTCTGCCTCTGTTATACTCAAAATTGCCTTATTGCCCGTAATTTTCTCTAATTTTTCTATGAAATCTGCGGCTTTACCAAATCTTGAATCTGTCCTTGCGCCGTTATCCGAAAAAATAGGTATAAGGTCAAGCTCCTTGGCAAGTTTTTCTACCGCCGAAATTGTCTTTTTATATGTGCAATAGGAGCCTGTAAAAGCAATTCCCGCTCTTTTTTTCTTGCCCACTTTTACACCCCCAATTCCTCCAATATATTGACCAGAGTGTTCTTTATAATCCCTCCTGCAGTCTCGGGGGCAACCTTTCCGGGAAGCGAGAGCGCCCAAATTGCACGGCGACCAAGCTCGTTTGCAATTTCAAAATCAACCCCTCCGGGGCGTGACGCCAAATCTATTATCAAGACATCTCTTTTTGTTTTAGACAGAACCTTAAAATCAATCACCATATCAGGAACAGTATTGAAAATTATGTCAAACTCACCTGCAATCATTGATATATCCGCCGTTTTTGCAGCATTATATCCTTTTGCCTCAATCCACGCAAGGTCGGAGTATTTCCTCGCTGTAGCACAAACCTCTGCCCCCAGAGCCTTTAAATCTGCAGACAAAATTTTGCCGATTTTGCCATAACCTACAACCAGGCATTTGCTGCTAAAGAGTGTATAGGGCGTATTATCCATAGCAATCGCTATTGCGCCCTCTGCGGTTGGTATGGCATTCATTATTGCCATTTCCTCCCTCTCGCTGTAATCAAACACTTTAAGTCCTGCCATCTGGCATTCATTTTTTATGGACTGACTCAGCTTTCCCCCAAATATAATTGCGCCCTTTTCAGCTGCGTCAATTACCTCCTTAACATCAATATCAGCCTCTGAAAACGGAGCATTTATCCTGCCTTTTACTATTGCAGGCAGCGGCAGAACAATTACATCCGCATCCTTTACACATTCTCTTACTGTCTCTGAAAAATGAATGTTTCCCTCGGATGTTATCTCAGTCTTTGAAAAACCAAATATCTTAATATGAAAACCATCGTCTAAAAGCGCCGAGATAACCTGTTTTTGTCTTAAGTCCCCGCCTATAAAAGAAAATGTCAATAACTTATTCAAATCAAACACCTCTGTAATAACAATGTATGAAAAAAACTCCCGTTTGTGAAAACGAGAGTTTTAATTTTCTTTAATATTTTTTCATAATTTTTTAACATTTATCTGTTATTATATGCTTGTAGGTGAACAACACCGACATAACTTTCTCCCTTTATTAGAAAAAGAAGATGCCCAAAAGGCATCTTCTTTTGTTTTACTTTGTAATCATTGTTCCTATACCGCTGTCGGTAAATATCTCAAGCAGCAAACAATGCGGAATTCTTCCGTCAATTATATGCACAGTATTGACTCCCGCCTCAATAGCTTCAATTCCGCCCTTGACTTTAGGAATCATACCACCTACAATCTTTTCGTCCTCTATCATTTTATTTATCTCATCACGGCTGATGTTATAAATAATTTCTTCGCTGTCCATAGATTCCTTTATGCCGTCAATGTCGGTCAGGAGAATGAGCTTTTCTGCCTTGAGTGCTGCAGCTATTGCACCCGCAACAGTATCTGCATTTATATTGTAGCTGTTGCCGTCTTTATCCACGCCGATTGGTGCAACAACAGGGATATAATCATCTTTAGTTAAAACATCAAGAACCTTTTCATTGATATTTATAATATCCCCGACATAGCCGATATCAACCTTATCTCCGTCTACTTCTGTATAGCACTTTTCGCACTCAATAAGTCCGCCGTCTATACCTGAAATACCAAGTCCTTTGCCACCCTTTGTGCCAAGCAGAGAAACAATTTCTTTGTTAGTTTTGCCGATAAGTACCATCTGCGCTACCTCCATAGTATCCTTGTCGGTAACACGAAGTCCGTTAATAAATTCACTTTCAATCTCAAACTTTTTAAGCGCAGCTGAAATATCAGGACCTCCGCCATGAACAACGATTGGGTTGATGCCGATATATTTAAGCAGGGTAACATCCTCCATAACCTTGTTCTTAAGCTCCTCGTTTATCATAGCGTTGCCACCGTACTTGATAACGACAGTCTTGCCATAAAACTTCTGTATATAAGGAAGTGCCTCAATAAGCACCTTGGCCTTATCAATAATGGGTTTGATTTCAGGTTGATTCATAACTTTACCTCCTATAAATACAGTCCTGCATCGCAAAGAGCTTCTCCCTCAGGGAAGCCGCACATAATATTCATATTCTGAACAGCCTGACCCGCCGCACCTTTAACAAGGTTGTCAAGGCACGAAACGATGACTGCGCGATTTAATCTTTCGTCAACAACTATGCCGATTCCCACATAGTTAGAACCTGTAATATGCTTAACCTCGGGGAGCTGACCCGCATCATATACTCTTACAAAAGGTTCGTTTTTATAAAATTCTTTATAAAGCTCAACTATTTCTTCTGTCGTCTTTTTCTCTTTAAGATTTACATAGCAGGTTGCAAGTATTCCCCTCTTCATAGGAGCAAGATGCGGAGTAAATGACAGCATTACAGGCTCGCCCGCAGCGTGAGAAAGTTCCTGTTCGATTTCTGATGTGTGGCGGTGAGTCGCTATCTTATATGCCTTCATACTCTCCGTGCACTCACAAAACATACTGCCAAGATTAAGTCCTCTTCCTGCACCCGTTACACCTGATTTTGCATCAATTATAATGCTGTGATTATCCGCAAATCCCGATGCGGCAATAGGATAAAGCCCCGTAATTGAACAGGTGGTATAACAGCCCGGATTTCCTACAAGAGTTGCACCCTTTATCTTCTCTCTGTGGATTTCGCAAAGTCCGTAAACCGCTTTTGAAAGAAGCTCGGGGTCAGAATGTGGCTGACCATACCATTCTTCATAAACCTTTGGATCATCATATCTGAAATCACCCGAAAGGTCGATAATTTTAAGCCCCTTAGCATACAGGGACGGAATTACATCCTTTGATGCGCCGTGAGGAAGCGCCGTAAAAACCAAATCACAATTTTTTGCTATATCCAAGACATCAAGACCCGTACATTCTATGTCGCATATCCCTCTGAGGCTTGGATACAAATCAGATATCTTAGTTCCTTCATAAGAATGTGATACTATTCTTGTAATTTCTACTCTGCTGTGCTTAAGAAGCAGGCGAACAGTCTCAATACCCGCATATCCCGTAGCTCCCAAAATGCCGACTCTCAACATCTTTTATCATCTCTCTTTTCAAAATTTTCAAATCCTGCCTATTATAACGCATTTGTAAATATTTTTCAAGTATTTACAGCAAAAAATATCTTTTTTTGGTTATTATTTTTCCCAAAAAATCGCATTTTTCTGAAGTTTATACATATTAACTAAAAACTTTTTTTATTTTTGTTTATTTAGTCTCTAACATTTTCTATTAAAACATGTTATAATAATTAGCGTAAATTTGTGTTAATTGTGCACTCTAGGAGGTTTTATTATGGCAAGCTTAAGTCTTAAAAATATTACAAAGACTTATACCGGCGGCTTTACAGCTGTTACTGACTTTAACTTAGAAATCGAAGATAAAGAGTTTATCATATTCGTAGGTCCTTCAGGCTGTGGTAAATCTACCACACTCAGAATGATTGCAGGTCTTGAAGAAATATCTTCAGGCGAACTTTACATAGGCGATAAACTTATGAATGATATTGTTCCTAAGGACAGAGATATCGCAATGGTTTTCCAGAACTATGCGCTTTATCCTCATATGACCGTTTTTGAGAATATGGCATTTGCGCTCAAGCTCAGAAAGGTTCCAAAGGACGAAATTAAGAGAAAGGTGCACGAGGCTGCTCAGATTCTTGGCATTGACCATCTTCTTGACAGAAAGCCAAAGGCGCTCTCCGGCGGACAGCGTCAGCGTGTTGCTCTCGGCCGTGCTATTGTTCGTGAGCCTAAGGTATTCCTTATGGACGAACCTCTCTCAAACCTTGACGCAAAGCTCAGAGTTCAGATGAGAGCTGAAATCAGCAAGCTTCACAGAAAGCTTGAGACAACATTTATCTATGTTACACATGACCAGACAGAGGCTATGACAATGGGTACCAGAATCGTTGTTATGAAGGATGGTATCGTTCAGCAGGTTGATTCACCCTCTAACCTCTATCAATATCCTTGTAATGTATTCGTGGCAGGCTTTATCGGAAGTCCTCAGATTAACTTTGTTGATGTTACTGTTGACTGCAAAGAAGACGGCACATATCTCACAAACGACGCTTTCAGCATTAAACTTCCTGACGGCAAGGGCAAGAACGAAGCTCTTAAAGCTTACAACGGCAAGCAGGTTATTATGGGTATCAGACCTGAAGATATCTATGATGATGAAGCATACATTGCAGCTATGCCTGATTGTGTATTTGATGCAGACATCAACCACACAGAAATGATGGGTGCTGAGACTTATCTCTACTTTGACATCAACGATGCAAAGTTTACTGCAAGGGTTAACCCCCGCACAACCGCTAAGGTTGACGAAACAATCAAGATTGCATTTGACGCAAACAAGATTCATCTCTTTGATAAGGACACCGAACAGGCTATCATTCACTAAGAATTTTAAAAGGCTCTCAACCGAGAGCCTTTTTTGTTTTCGCTATATTCTTCTTTCAATATTCAGTTTTTCTATCAAAGCCTCCTGTAAAACCCGTGACACATTTATTCCCGATGCGTTGACCTCATGATTTAACCAACTTGGCAGCGATACATTTCTTCTCACAGGCTTTGTATCTACTTTGCGTCTGTATTCCTCAATGTCCGCATCAACCATAGAAATAAACCCTTTTCCGTTTTCAGCAAAAGCACCCTTTGAAATATCTATATCTTCAATCCTTGTGGCTTGCGGAACATCCTCGTCGTTTTCTTCCATTGATACTATTGTGATTGATATTGCATCGCGTGCCATATCAAGAGCATTTTCCATATCGCTTCCCTGTGTGAGTATTTCCAAATCAGGGACTTCAATTAAAAATCCATCTTGTACTTGTGTAAAAATAACCGGATACACTTTTTTCATTTTAAATACCCCACTTTCTCAATATTGCCTTTGCAAGCATCTCATTTATTTCCTTATGCCTCGGCACTTTCTCTAGGTCTGAACCCCGTCGGTATATATCGTGATTTCCGCCATGCCGCTCAAACAAAAACCCAATCGATTCAAGTTTTTTAACCAAATCCCGTTGTTTCATTAGTATACCCTCTGCAATAATTATTATACACAAAAAATACACAACTGTCAATAGCTTTTCGCGTTTGCGAAAAGCTATTATAATTTTCAATTTTCAATTTTCAATTTAAAAAGGTGTTTCAATATTGAAACACCTTTTTATTATTCTCTTGTCATACCAAAATGCGCAAAAGCTGAATCAATCTGATTATCTTTTACAACTTTGCTCAGGCTCATTCTGGTATAAAGCTCATGCTGAGTTGTAAGGTCAAGCGCCCCATAAGGGAAAAGTCCCGTGGCATTCTGGAATTTGTAAATCGCTTCAAAAAGCTCGTGGTCAAAATACTCGTTTATCTCACCGTCAAATGTTCCCCATTCCTTTAAAAGTGCTTTCGCATTCTTTATCTCAGGGGAGACATCTCCCTCTATATAAACCCCGAGCGCCCCGAATTTTTCATAGTTTTCGATATCAAACGGAAGAAGCTCATTTTCAATTGTGATGTGCGGGACTAGTCCCTTGCCGTTGATATTGTTGCCAAGCGGGGTTAAATAATAACCCGTTGTGTACTTTATCATATCGTTCATCACTAAATTTATTATGGTTTGAATTGTTCCTTTGCCGTATGACTTGGTGCCGATCAGCGTTGCTCTCTCGTTTTCTGAAAGTGCTGCAGCCAAAACCTCTGATGCACTCGCTGAATTTTCGTTTATCAATACCACTGTATCAAAATTATACGGATTTTTATTGACTGAGGTATATGTCACATTAAGCATCTTCATTTTTCTGTCCTCGGTTGTAATCACCGCACCCTCGGGCAAAAGGCAGTTTGCCATTTTGATTGCCTGCTCAAATATACCGCCGCCGTTATCTCTCAAATCGATTATGATATTTTCAATTCCTGCAGCCTCGGCCGCCTTAAGCGTATTTTCAAACTCCTCTGCGGTATTGCTTACAAAGCCGTAAACGGCTATATACATAAGCTCCTTTTCGCCGTCTTTAAAGGTTTTGCTTTCAATTGATGTGCCTATGATTTTTTCACGCACTATATCAAAATATATAATACCGCTTACCCCTTCGCGCTTTACGCCGACTCTTACAGCTGTGCCCTCTTCACCGCGGATATAGGTTGCCGCAGTATCAGAATTCACTCCCGCAAGATTTTGCCCGTCAGCTGATACTATTATATCCCCAATCTCAATCCCCGCTTTTTGCGCAGGCGTATCGCGGACTACGCTTACCACCTCAACGCCGTCTGATGCCATTTGAAATGTAATTCCTATGCCTACTATCTCGCCCGTTATGTTTTCCATTAAAAGCTGGGCTTCTTCTGCATCATAATATTCTGAATGTTCATCAATAGACTCAAGAAGCGCCTTCATAACAGGCTCATACATTTCGGGATACTTTTTGACAATCTCAAGAAGCCCCGTTTTGTAAAGACTTGACTGACTTACCTCATCATATCTTGCATAGATAGATAAATGCTCAACAACCTTTTTTATAAAGTCTGCTCTCTCTTCGTCTGCCGTCTGTGTTTGCGCAAATACGGGAGTGCATATTATCATCACCCCGGCAAGAATCGATGCAACTATTTTCTTTATTGATTTTTTCATAATTTTGCCCTCTTATTTAAACTTTAGATATGGTATTACAAAATTACCGTCTGCCTTTTTTGCTACTATAACATATACGCTGCTGTCAACATACAAGTTTAAATCTTCTATTGTAACCGACGAATTGTCCTTCATCTTTATACCGCTTGGGAAAATTTTAATTTCCAGATATTCTGCCTGTCTTGCCATAGTGTTTGCCTCAGAATTATTGCCCGTATGGTTAAGCTCGCGAAGCACCACTCTGCCCGTCGGATAATCACAATAGTAAAGCTTTGCATTATACCCGTACACTTTAACAAAATGGTCATAATTTTCTGCCATAGCGGGAATTGTGCCAAACATTATGCCAATCATTAAAAGAACTGCTATCAGTTTCTTCATATTATTTTCCTTTCGCTACATTTTTTCAGGCGCGCTGATTTTGAGCATCTTTAAAATTCCGCCTAAAACTATACGCACGCTGTCGATAAGTTTAAGTCTTGCCGCCATAAGCTCCTCTTCCTCGCCTTTAACCCTGCATGAGTTATAGAAAGAATGAAAATCTGTTGCAAGGTCTAAAACATATCTCGTAATTTTAGCGGGTTCTAAGGCAAGTGCCGCTGCCTTTATCTCCTCAGGCAAATCTGCAAGTTTTTTAAGAAGGGCAATTTCAGCTTCTTCCTTTAAAACTGCGGGGTTGATGTCGCTGTATGCTTTAACATCAATTCCTTCTTCTTTTAAGAGCCTTAATATACTGCAAATTCTTGCGTGTGCATACTGAACATAGAAAACAGGGTTATCATTGCTCTGCTCTGCCGCAAGAGTCAAATCAAAATCAAGGTGACTGCCTGCACTTCTCATATTAAAGAAAAATCTTGCCGCATCAACGCTGATTTCCTCAAGCAAGTCAGAGAGGGTAATCGCTTTGCCCGTTCTCTTTGACATTCTCACAACTTCGCCGTTTTGGGTAAGGCGCACAAGCTGCATCAAAACTACATCAAGGCTGTCAGGATTAAGTCCTACCGCCCCGAGCGCATTCTTCATTCTTGCAACATGGCCATGGTGGTCAGCGCCCCAGATATTGATTGCCCAGTCATAACCTCTTGTTGATAACTTATTTATATGATATGCAATGTCTGCTGCAAAATAGGTGGGAATTCCGTTTTGACGGACTAAAACCTCATTCTTTTCAAGTCCCATCTTCTCACAATTAAGCCACAGCGCACCGTCTTCTTCATATGTGTAGCCGTTGTCTGTGAGCTTCTTTATAGCCGCCATTACCTCGCCGCCTTCGTGAAGCTGACTTTCTCTGAACCATACATCATAAAAAATTCTGTATTTTTCAAGGTCTGATTTAAGCGCCTTCACATTCTTTTCAAGCGCATAGTCAACAAGTGCCGCCTTTCTTTCTTCCTCTGAAACATTTAAAAGCTTATCGCCGTTAATTTCGATAAAGTTTTTAGCGTGTTCTTTGATATCATCACCGTGATATCCGTCTTCAGGAAATTCTATCGCATCTTCGCCTTTAAGCGTCTGAATGTATCTTGCGTTTAAAGAATTTGCAAACTTTTCTATCTGGTTGCCCGCATCGTTTACATAAAATTCTCTTGTAACCTCATATCCCGCATATTCAAGAACGGACGCAAGGCAGTCGCCGAGAGCACCGCCTCTGGCGTTTCCCATATGCATAGGGCCTGTCGGGTTTGCGCTTACAAATTCAACCATTACCTTTTTGCCCTTGCCAAGGTCTGTTTTGCCGTAATTTTCACCCTGAGCTTCAATCTCCTGCATTGTTTCATAGAGCCAATTGGGAGTTAAATAAAAATTGATAAATCCCGCTCCTGCAACTTCTGTTTTTTCTATGTCTTTATCGGCAGGAATATTTTTAACGATAGAATCTGCAATCTGCCTTGGCGCTAAACGAAGCTGTTTTGCAAGCATCATAGCAATGTTGCACGCAAAATCGCCGTGCTCTTTATCCTTGGGAACCTCAAGGCGGATTTTGTCAGAAATTTCAACCCCTTCGCCCGCAAGCTCGCCATTTTCCAAGGCTTTTAAAAACGCCTTCTCTATTAAATCTGCCACCTTGTTTTTCATACTCTCAAATGTACTCATATTATTTCCCTTTCGTTCATAACAATAATTTTCAATTTTACAGCGGTTCAATTCTTATGTTGAGTGAATTTTTGCAGAAATTTTCATTGTCTGCATCAATGGTATAATCAACTCTTAATCTGCCCGAATCTTCATTAAGCTCAAAGTCAACATCAAGAGTGTTAATCTGCGCCCCTATCTCACCATAGGGAGTGGGATACAAACAGAGCTTTCGCTCACCTTTTACATAGTCAAGTTTCATATTAAATCTGCCTTTTCGGCTGACAACCACATTGTTTTCCCACACCTTTATGGTTGTTGTGGTGTCAGGAAAACCCGTCATTTCACTCTCATCGTATATAATGTAATATTTATCGTGTATCTTACCAAGCCTGCCGGGAGTCTGAAGCTCAATCGGTTCATCCTTTTCGCCGTCTATCTCCTGATAGGTCTTGATGCTTATTAAAACATTGTTATCCATAATTATCAATATCTCTCTATGTCAATTTTAGAAACCGAGCCGTCAATCTGTCTTTCTAAAAACATACTGCCAAGCTCGCAAAAGCCGTCGGTTGTGTCGCTTACATAATATTCGGTTTTCCCCGCGGTTCTGTCGCTTAGGGCATCATTTTTTTCAAGCAATTCTTTTGCAAAAATTGCCGTCTCCCCGCCCGCATCAATCAGGGTGACACTATCGCCCATAACTTTTGCAATTTCCTGCTTTAAAAGCGGGTAGTGCGTACAACCCATAATAAGCGTGTCAACGCCCGCTTCTTTAATAGGCTCTAAATACTCTTTTGCAATTATTTCAGAGACCTCTGTCTTTGTATAGCCATTTTCAACTATCGGCACAAACATTGGACACGCTCTTTGAAACACCTCAATTTCAGGGTTTATGCTCTTGATTGTCTCAAGATATTTGCAAGACTTTATCGTGCCAGATGTGCCTATTACACCGATTTTGTTGTTTTTAGTCGCGCTTACCGCAGCCAAACAGGCAGGATTTAACACGCCGATAATCTCAGTATTTATCTCAGACTGAATATTTGGAAGCGCCGCAGAGCTTGCTGTCCCGCAAGCAATGACTATGAGCTTTATGTCAAAACTTTCTAAAAATTTTATATCCTGCCTTACATATTTTAAGAGGGTTTCCTGACCTCTTGTGCCATAAGGCACTCTGCCTGTATCGCCAAAATATATTATATTTTCATTTGGCATAATTTCCATTACCTTTTTGACGCAGGTAAGTCCGCCAAGTCCTGAATCAAAAATTCCTATGGCTCTGTTATCCATAATAACCTCCTACGCCATTGCATACTCAATCAGTTTATCCAAAAGCTCAGGAATTGGCATCCCGCTCTTTTCCCAAAGTTTCGGATACATACTGATTGCTGTAAATCCGGGAAGTGTATTTATCTCGTTGAGCTTAATTTCTCCCGTCTCTTTATCCACAAAGAAGTCTACCCTTGAAAGCCCGCGGCATTCGCAAATCTTATACGCTCTTACCGCGTAGTCGCGGATTTTATCCCGTGTTTCATCATCAACGGGGGCGGGCATCAGGAGCTTTGAATTTTCATCATTATACTTTGCGTCAAAGTCATAAAATTCTGCCGCGGGTAAAATCTCCCCCAAAACGGGCGCGCAAACGGGTTCTTCGTTACCCATAACCGCCGACTCTACCTCTCTTGCATTTACCGCTTCTTCTACCAATACTTTATAATCGTGAATAAATGCAAGCTCTAATCCCTTTTCAAGCTCTTCCCGGTTATTTGCCTTGCTTATTCCAACAGACGACCCCGCATTTGAAGGCTTTACAAAACAAGGATATCCAAGTTTTTCTTCTATCTCTGAAATTTTGTCATCATTTTTGCGAACTTCGACCCAATCAGCCTGAGGGATTCCCGCTTCCTTAAACAAAATTTTTGCAACACATTTGTCCATACACATTGCACTGCCGATTACTTTAGGTCCAACATATGGAATTCCCGCAAGCTCAAACAGGCCCTGAATTGTGCCGTCCTCGCCGTTTTTGCCGTGCATAGCAGGGATTAAAGCATCTATCTTTATATTTTTGGTTTCGTCTTTATCAAAAACAAGTATTCCGCGATTTTCTCTGTCGGGCGAAATTATTGCAGGCAAATAGCGGTCTGCCTCTTTATCAAAGTTTATAATATCCTCAAGGGAGCCGTCAAAATATTTCCACTCACCTTTTTCGGTAATTCCTATCATATGTATATCGTATTTATTTGTATCAAGGTTTGCTATAACAGTCTTTGCAGACACCAAAGATACACTATGCTCGCTGGAGACCCCTCCAAAGCATACGCAAATGCTGAGTTTTGACATTTACATTCACAGCCTTTCTTTAACAATTCACAATTCGCCATTTTCTCACTTTATATTGTAACTCTATTCCTAAAAAAAATCAATATGTATAAATACTAAATATATGTTAAAAATATATTAAATTACCTATTCTGACCACAAAAGGAGCTTAATATGCAAATTAAAATTAAAAAGATACTTATTTTTTCACTTGTAGCTTTGCTTTTGCTCAGCGTTTTCGTTTTTTCATACATTCTCAACTTAAAAAGCGGAGTTAAAGACAGCGTGCTAAGACTTCACATCGTCGGGGCAAGTGACAGCGAGTATGACCAACAGCTTAAAATCTGCGTAAGGGACAAAATACTCTCAGAGTTTGACCAGATACTCCAAAGCCTGCCGGATAAAACTGCTGCTGTTAACTGGGCAAGTGACAATGCGGATGAAATTTGCCGGGTTGCTAAAAACGAACTTGAAAGCCACGGCTGTTATCTTCCCGTTTTTGTTGAAGTTAAAAACACCGAGTTTCCCACAAAGACTTATGGCTCAATTGCTCTGCCAAGAGGAACATACACCGCGCTTAATATAAAAATCGGCGAGGCGTCGGGGCAAAACTGGTGGTGCGTTATGTATCCGCCACTTTGCGTAACCGACAAAACTGCTGAAATTACGGATAAATCAAAACAATATCTGAAGGATAACTTATCACGGGGAGAATATGACCTTATCTCAGAAAATCCCACAATAAAAATAAAGTTCCGCATAGCAGAACTTTTAAATTGAAAACTGAAAATGGAAAATTGAAAATAAAAAAAGGCTCGATGAGCCTTTTTTATTTCTTGATGTTTTCTACATAAAAGGTAACAAGTTCCTCTAAAATCTCATCACGCTCAAGTTTTCTGATTAAACTCCTTGCGCTGTTGTGAGATGTTATATACGAGGGATCTCCCGATAAAATGTAGCCCACAATCTGATTTATCGGATTGTAGCCCTTTTCGTAGAGCGCATCGTGAACACTAGTCAGAATTTCTGACGGTTTCATGGGACGCTCTGTTATTGCGTTGAACTTAACTGTACTTTCAAAATAATTTTTCTGTTCATTGCTCATGCTACTCACCCTTTCTTCTTTATCTGAGCTCTGCGCCAAGCTTTTCGCTCAGCTCTTTTAATATCTTTTCTGTTACAGGGTTTACATCCTCGTCAGTAAGGGTTCTGTCTGCACCCCTGAATGTGATAGAATACGCAACGCTCTTTTTACCCTCTGAAAGCTGTGCACCCTCATAGATATCAAACAGCTTGCAATCCTCTAAAATATCTGTCTTCTGACCTTTAATAATTTTTACTATATCACCGACTGCGACAGATTTATCAACGGTTACTGCGATGTCGCGGGTAACTGCGGGGAACTTCGGAAGTGCCTTATAATGTCTGTCAGATGTTGCATACTTTGCAACTGTTTCAAAACTTATAAACGCTGCGTAAACTTCTGTATCAATCTTAAAGTTCTGGCATACCGAGGGGTGAATCTGTCCAACCACGCCCGCTCTTTCGCCTTTGATTGTAAGATAAGCGCATCTTCCCGGATGGAAAGTCTCATTATCTGTGCATCTTGTAAAATCAAACTGAGATATTCCGCAAACCTCTAAAAGCTGTTCAACATTTCCCTTGATATCATAGAAATCGTTTCTTCCGTACATACCAAGTGCTATATCCTGAGTTTCAAGAGGAAGAACCTCGCCCTCAACAGGAGTAAACACCTTGCCAATTTCAAAAAGCATTGCTTCAGGATTTCTTCTTGCGTAATTTACTTTGAGTATCTTCATCATTGAAGATGCAAGGTCGGTTCTCATCACGCTGTTTTCTTCACCTAAAGGATTTAAAATGCGAACAAAATTGTTGCGGCTGTCTCCCTCAGGGATATTAACTAAAGCATTTTCTTTGGGGTCAATAAATGAATATGTTACTATTTCATAAAATCCCGACTCTGAAAGAGCGTTTTTAATTGTATCCTCAAGTTTTTGGAGCTTTGTTTTTCCGCCCGCTACAACCTCTCCCTTTGCCATAGTAACGGGGATTTTTTCGTAGCCGTAAATTCTGGCAATTTCTTCTGAAATATCTGCCATACCCTCAACATCAGCACGGAAAGTCGGCACATAAACCTTATTATCCTCTACCTTAAAGTCAAGCATATTAAGTATATCTATCATCTCTTTTTCAGAGATATCCATACCCAAAAACTTATTCATCTTTTCAGGCTCAAACGGAAGAACCGTCTGCTGTTTCGGCACAGGATATACATCTATACATCCGCCCACAACTTCGCCCGCACCGAGCTGTTCCATAAGTTCACAAGCTCTGTTGATTGCTGGTATACAATTTTCTGAGTCCAATCCCTTTTCAAAAAGAGCTGACGCATCTGTTCTCATACCGAGTGCCTTTGCGCCTTTACGGACAGCTGCTGCATTAAATGTAGCAGACTCAAAGAGTACAGTCGTTGTAGACTCTGTAACCTCTGAGTTTGCACCGCCCATTACGCCTGCAACACCAATTGCCCTTTTTTCATCAGAAATGACAATCATTGCATCATTAAGAGTTCTTGGCTGGTCATCGAGAGTTTCAAGCAACTCATTTTCTTTTGCATTTCTTACGATAATTTTTTTGCCCTCAACATTGTCAAGGTCGTATGCGTGCATCGGCTGACCGTATTCGAGCATAATATAGTTGGTGATATCAACCACATTATTGATGGCTCTTATTCCGCAAGCCTTTAATCTCTTTTGCATCCATTCAGGGGACGGAGCAATCTTTACATTCTTAACCACTCTGCCCACAAAACGGCTGCAAAGGTCAGTATTCTCAATCTCAACACTTGCATAAGTGTTTACATCTTCGCTGTTTCCGGTTGCCTTGATTTCAGGAATATTAAATTCTCTGCCATAAGTTGCGGCAGATTCTCTTGCAAGACCGATAATGCTCATACAATCGGGTCGGTTTGAGGTAATCTCAAACTCTGCAACAGCCTCGTCAAGGCCGAGAGTCTCAACTATATCCTGTCCGATTTCGGTATCCTCAGGAAGAATGAGTATGCCCGTTGCTCTCTCTTCTGATATGCCAAGTTCATCGGTTGAACACATCATACCAAAACTTTCCACCCCGCGGAGTTTACCCTTGGTAATCTTAACTCCTCCCGGGAGAGTGCTCTTGTGCTTTGCAACAGGAACGATTGCACCCTCAAATACATTTGATGCGCCCGTTACTATCTGAACAGGGCTGTCCTCGCCGACTTCCACCTGACAAACAACCAATTTATCAGCATCGGGGTGACGCTCCACCTTTAATATCCTGCCCGTAACAACATTTTTAAATTCGTCTTTCGGGCTGTCAATACCCTCAACAATAGAGCCTGACATTGTCATTTTATACATATAATCGGCATTTTCAATGCCGTCTGTATTCATATAATCTTTAAGCCACGATAATGGTAATTTCATCTTTTAGCCCCCCTTTAGAACTGGTCAAGAAAACGAACATCGTTTTCAAAGTACATACGCAAATCCTTGATATCGTATCTGAACATTGTGATACGCTCAAGACCTATACCAAAGGCAAAGCCTGAATATACATCGGGGTCAATGTTACAATTTTTAAGAACCTTTGGGTGCACCATACCACAACCCAAAATCTCAATCCAGCCCTCACCCTTACAGATGTTACAACCTTTTCCTCCGCAGTTAAAGCAGGAAATGTCCACCTCGGCACTCGGTTCTGTAAATGGGAAGTGATGGGGTCTGAATCTGAGTCTTGTATCCTCGCCGTAAAGTTTCTTAACAAAAACCTCAAGCGTTCCCTTAAGGTCTGCCATAGTGATGCCCTTGTCAATAACAAGTCCCTCTACCTGATGGAAAACAGGCGAATGTGTCGCATCAACTGCGTCACTTCTGTAAACTCTGCCCGGTGCAATAATGCGGATAGGGGGCTGAGTATTTTCCATAACACGAATCTGCATCGGAGATGTCTGGGTTCTTAAAACTACATTATCATTTATGTAGAATGTATCCTGAGTATCTCTTGCAGGGTGGTCTTTTGGAATGTTGAGCGCCTCAAAGTTATAATAATCAAGCTCAACCTCAGGGCCGTCTGCAATAGAAAATCCCATACCTACAAATATATCCTTTAAATCATCAAGCACGGTAGTGAGAGGATGCTTCTTTCCCTTCTTTGGCTTGTTGCCGGGGATTGTCACATCTATAGTCTCTGCCAGAATTTTAGCTTGCTCTGCCTCTTTTAAAAGAGTCTCTTTTTTAGTATCGATTGCGCAAGTAATAAAATCCCTTACCTCGTTTGCAAGCTGACCGATAACGGGTCGCTCCTCTGCAGAAAGTCCGCCCATGCCCTTCATAACAGAAGTAAGCTCACCCTTTTTGCCAAGAAACTTAACTCTGAGTTCTTCTAAAGCATCAAGAGTATTGGCATCAAGAAGCGCCGCTTCTGCTGCTGATTTTATCTGATTTAATTTCTCTTTCATTGGTAAAATCATCCCTTAATTTTATAAATTTACTGATTATATTATAATAACACAGATTTACTTGCTTTGCAAGCAAATAAATTGAAAATTGACAATTGAAAGTTGAAAATTACGGAAATGTTTTGTGCCTCATAGCACAAAACATAATTTAATTGCTTTTGCTCCGCAAAAGCTACAATAATTTTCCATTTTACATTTTCAATTTTCCATTCACTTTCTCGCGTTCGCCTTTGCACGAAGCTGATTGTTGAGGATTTTTTTGCGAAGTCTAAGGCTTTGGGGCGTTACCTCTAAAAGCTCGTCCTCTTCTAAAAACTCAAGACACGCTTCAAGGCTCATAATCTGCGGAGGCACAAGGCGGAGCGCCTCGTCGCTTCCCGATGCTCTTGTATTTGTAAGCTGTTTCTTCTTGCAGACATTTACATTTATATCCTCGCCCTTTGGCGAATATCCGACTATCATACCCTCATATACCAAAGTTCCGGGGGTTATGAACATAGTTCCTCTGTCCTGAACCTTAAATATTCCATAACCTACCGCCTCGCCCGTTTCAAAGGCAACAAGCGCGCCTGAATGACGCTTTGTTATCTCACCCTTAAACGGCTGATAGCTGTCAAATACCGAGTTCATAATTCCCTCGCCTCTGGTATCGGTCAAAAACTCACTGCGGTATCCCAAAAGTCCGCGGGCGGGAATTAAATATTCAAGTTTCATTCTCTCGCCCTGAGGCGCCATTTTCAAAAGCTCACCCTTACGCTCGCCCATCTTTTCCATAACTGCGCCCATTGATGTTTCGGGTACATCAATTACTAATTTTTCAACAGGCTCACATTTTACACCATCAATATCTTTGTATAAAACTCTGGGGGTGCTTACCGAAAATTCGTAGCCCTCACGGCGCATTGTTTCAATTAAAATCGAAATGTGCATCTCACCTCTGCCCGCGACCTTAAAGCTGTCGGTGCTGTCACCTTCTTCAACCCTTAAAGATACATCCTTTAAAAGCTCCTTCATAAGTCGGTCGCGAAGCTGGCGCGAGGTTACAAACTTACCCTCTCTTCCCGCAAAGGGACTGTCATTTACCGAGAATGTCATCTCAATGGTAGGTTCGCTTATTTTAACAAACGGAAGCGGCTCGGGATTTGCAACCGAGGTTATTGTATCGCCGATTGTTATGTCGGTCACACCGGAAAAACATACAATATCACCAACTTTTGCGCTGTCAACTGCAGTTCTTGTAAGACCGTCTATCTGATAGATGTTTACAATCTTGGCTTTATAAGACGGGTGCTTTTCGTGATAGTCGCAAACCATAACTTCCTGATTTTGTTTAAGGTGCCCCCTCTCTATTCTGCCGATTGCAATTCTGCCTACATAGTCATTATAATCTATTGAGGATACAAGCATCTGAAGCTCGCCCTCGTCATCACCCTCGGGTGAGGGAATATAGTTTTTAATGGTTTCAAAAAGAACCGTCAAATCCTCACCCTGTTCATATTGTGAAAGCGACGCCGTGCCCGCTCTTCCCGAGCAGAAGATAATGGGACTTTCCAATTGCTCGTCACTTGCCTCAAGGTCGATAAGAAGGTCTAATATCTCATCGGGGATTTCGTCAAGACGGGCATCGGGTCTGTCTATCTTGTTTACAACAATTATAACACGATGCTGCATCTCAAGTGCTTTTTGCAAAACAAATCTCGTCTGCGGCATAGGACCCTCTGCTGCATCAATTAACAAAATTACGCCGTTTACCATCTTCAGAATTCTCTCAACCTCACCGCTGAAATCTGCGTGTCCGGGTGTATCGATAATATTCATTTTTATATCCTGATAATAAACAGATGTGTTTTTGGCAAGAATGGTGATACCCCTCTCCTTTTCAAGGTCACCATTATCCATTACACGCTCAGCTACTACCTGATTTTCACGATAGATACCGCCCTGTTTTAACATTTCATCAACCAGCGTTGTCTTGCCGTGGTCAACATGGGCAATAATTGCAATATTTCTCAAATCTTCTCTTTTCATAAGAATACCTCTTTTCCGTATCATAGTATATCACAAATATTTCAAAATGTAAAACGGCAATATAACTAAAATCATCACTTTTTTCTACATAAAATTAAAACTCATTCATATATTTATATTGCAGACATATTCCCCAAATACTCACTCGAAAAAGCGCAAAATATAACCATTTTGACAGAAAAGCGTTTTGTTTATAAAATGTTTATGTATTGTTTATAAATATTTTATATATAGGTTATATAACAAGATAGGATGTGAACTCAAAACAAATTACTATTATATAAAGAGGAGATATGATAATGGAGGCAATACTTTATTTTAACTTCTTTGTTTCAATTTTGTTTACTTTCTGCTATGCGCATCAGTTTTTCTACATATTTATAGGAATTCTGAGAAAGGCGCCTCAGTACACTGCAAAAGAGCAGCATCGTTTTGCCGTTGTTGTCTCCGCAAGAAATGAGAGCAGCGTTATCGGCAACTTAATCAGCAGTATCCGCACTCAGAAATACCCTCAGGAACTTGTTGATATTTTTGTAATTGCCGACAACTGCACCGACAACACAGCAGAGGTTGCAAGAAATGCGGGCGCTATCGTGTATGAGCGTTTTAACAAAGAGTTGGTTGGTAAAGGTTATGCCCTTGACTGGCTCTTTAAGATTATCAAAACAGACCACGCTGACAAGAATTACGAAGCTTTCATTATATTTGACGCAGATAATGTGCTTGACCCCAACTACATTGCCGAAATGAATAAGGTATTTGACAATGGCTACCGCATTATCACAAGCTACAGAAACTCTAAAAACTATGACAGCAACTGGATTACCGCAGGCTACTCACTCTGGTTCTTAAGAGAAGCTAAGTATCTTAACAACGCAAGAATGCAGCTTGGCACAAGCTGTGCAATCTCAGGAACGGGCTTTTTGGTAAGCGCCGAGGTAATCGAAGAAAACGGTGGATGGATTCATCACCTTTTAACCGAGGATATCGAATTTACAGTTGACAGCGTTATAAAAGGCGAAAAGATTGGCTACTGTCAGAACGCAATTCTCTATGATGAACAGCCTACTCTTCTCAGCCAGTCATATACACAAAGACTCAGATGGGCAAAAGGTTTTTATCAGGTGTTTAAGAACTACGGCGCAAAACTTTTCAAGGGCATTTTAAATGGAAGTTTCTCTTGCTTTGATATGCTTATGACAATTGCCCCTGCTATGCTCTTGACTCTTGCAAGTATAGCAATCAACTTAGTGGCAATTCCCGTTGGTATAATAACCGATTCACCTGACCTTATCCCGCTTGTAAAGGCACTTGGTCAGACACTCTTAAGTTTTTATGGCATGTTCTTCTTCTTAGGTTTGATTACAACAATCACCGAGAGTGAGCAGATTCACTGCAGTAAGCCAAAACGCATTGTTTACTTATTTACATTCCCGCTCTTTATGCTGACTTATGTGCCGATTGCGGTTATCGCACTCTTTAGAAAAATTGAATGGAAGCCAATTACACATTCAGTTTCAAAATCGCTTTCAGAAATCCGCGGCGAAGAAATCTCCGCATAAACAAAGCTCCAAGCCTCAGGCTTGGAGCTTTTTGTTATAAGAGGTGCCGGGCGGTATACGCCTTTACCTTCGTCTAATAATTTCTTTGCTATTGACATAATCTTTCCCCCTTTAAAACTCTATTTCATACATAGAATAAATTTTCATATTTTCAGCATTGAATATAACCGAACCATCTTCATATGTAAATGATACATCTTCTCTGTCCGGCATAAGAACAACCCTTTTGGGTTTTTTTGCACATTTATAGCTTATGCTGAAATCCGCAACAGCTCTTGCTTTGTATGAACTGTTCATAAGCACACGCCGACCACATAACTGTTCCTTTACCATACTTTTTTATGACTATGGCAGGAATTTCGGTTGCAATCCCCGGTGGGTTTGAATGGATTGATGCAAACTTATTTGTATCCTGTGTTGTATACGGCAATGTAATTGTTGCAACTACATTTTCCTTATCAAATCCGTCTGCAATAACAGCCGAGCCTGCAAAGTTCATGGGATAGCTTGATGTAAAATAATCAAAAACTGATTCTATCTCCGTCTTTGGTGCTATATATACTATCTGCTCTCTCGTTCTTCCTGTGAGCGTTGCACCAAAAAATCCCTTGAGCAGTTTTTCATTATCTCCACCGCCGAAATACAAATTTCCGCCTTTTTCTACATAATCCATAATCCTTTTTGCATCATAGTCATCCTCTCCCGTCAGCGATGATGCAATCACTACCTTATGTTTATCTAAATCAGCAAATCCTCCCGTTACGCCGCAAAGTATATTGTTGTTTATCATTGTCTTAACACTTGATACTGTACCTAA
>JAZNPN010000015.1:0-52648 GCA_045589715.1 Clostridia bacterium
CCTTATTCTATCACACTTTCTGACAAAATTCAAGAAAAAATGCCCCGCAAAAGCGGAGCATTTATGTTATTTTATTGGGTTTCCCTCTTTATCAAATAAGGGAAGAGGCTCTAAATAAATTATATCCTCTCTGCCTATAGCATCACCTTCTGCAAGGACTGCCATCTTGCCGACAAGTATGCCGCCAACCTCTTTAATCAAGGTTTCAAGTGCGGTAAGCGATTCACCCGTGCTGATAACATCATCAACTATTAAAACTCTCTTATCTTTCATCGAGAGCCTATCGCTCTCCCCGAGGCAAAGAGTCTGCTTATTCTTCGTGGTGATAGAGTCAACCTGAGTTGTATAAACATTTTGCATATACAATTTAGGGCCCTTTCTTGCCACGATATAATTATTTTCGCCATGCTGACGAGCCATTTCATAAAGAAGGGGTATACCCTTTGATTCTGCTGTAATCATTATATCGTGCTCAGGCGCCAGCTTTAAAAGCTCACTTGCACAAGCCTTTGTAATTTCTACATCTCCAAACATTACAAATGCCGCAATGTATAAATCCTCATTTATCGGGCAGAGGGGTAAACTCCTCTCTATACCCGCAATTTTCATAGTATATGCTTTGTTCATTAAAACTACACCTCTTTTATGCTATACCCATAACCTCTAAAACAATATATATTACAAATAAAGCAACTGAAATCCACATAACACCGCTGATATCTTTGAGCTTACCAGTTACAAGCTTTAATATAACCCAAGCAAGTATACCAAACATAATACCATTTGCGATAGAGTATGTAAGCGGCATCATAACGATTGCAAGGAATGCACCGATTGTGTCTGCTGCATCGCCTTCAAAGTTAACATTCTTAACTGCAGAAAGCATAAGCAAACCAACATAAAGCATAGCAGGTGTTGTTGCAAATCCTGGGATAGCAAGGAAGATAGGAGCAAATATAATTGCAATTAAGAACATAACTGCGGTTGTAACTGCAGTTAAGCCTGTTCTTCCGCCTGCTGCAACGCCGGCACTTGATTCAACATAACTTGTAACTGTTGATGTACCAAGGCAAGCACCTGCAACTGTACCTACAGCATCTGCCATCAAAGCACCGCCTGCCTTTGGAAGATTTCCGTTTTCGTCAAGCAAATCACCCTTCTGAGCAACGCCGATGAGTGTGCCAACTGTATCAAAAATATCTGTATAAAGGAATGTAAATACTACAACTGCAAAGCCTGCAAAATTCCTAGCGATAAAGCCAAAATCAAATTTAAAGAGTGCAGGAGCTGCAAAGTTTGCCTTGATTGCTTCCCATGAAAGGCTTGGAATTACTGAGATATCTGCATTATACCAGCCAATAAGTTCTGCTGCGATACCGAGTACCCAAGTAATAATAATGCCCAAAAGAATTCCGCCGGGAACCTTAAAGTGCTGAAGAGTACCAATAATAAGCAAACCAACAAGTGCAAGAACAACCTGTGGTGCTGCAATATTACCGAGTGCAACTGTTGTAGCAGAGTCAGAAACTACGATACCCGCATTTAAAAGTGCGATTATTGTAATAAACAGACCAATACCTGCAGTAATTCCAAACTTTAAGTTTGCAGGAATTTTGTTAACGAGCGCTTCTCTGAATTTAAAGATAGATAAAATCATAAAGATAATACCTTCAATTAAAATTGCAGTAAGTGCAACCTCGTAAGAATATCCCATTGCTCCGCATACTGTGAACGCAAAGAAAGCATTAAGACCCATGCCTGATGCAAGTGCTACAGGGTAGTTAGCAAAAAATGCCATACAGAGTGTAGCAATAGCTGCAGAAATGGCTGTTGCCATAAATATTCCCGCAGGGCTTGCGCCGGGGATACTTCCGAGATAGCCGGGATTTACCGCAAGGATATAAGACATTGCAAGAAATGTCGTGATACCTGCCAAAATCTCGGTTTTCACATTTGTTCCGCGTTCTTTTAGCTTAAATAATTTTTCCATCATACTTCCTCCAAAGTATATTTTATATAATTTTTATTTTTTGCAAAATATGATGTTATGAAAAAACCAGCAGCACATTTTAATTATACCATATCAAAAAAAGTATGCAAGAAAAATTTTTCCTGCATACCTTAAAATTATGTTACAAACTTATTTTGCTTTTTCGCTATCCTCGTGTCTTATCTGCGCACGCTTGATTTTTCCGCCAAGGGTTTTGGGAAGCTCGTCCACAAATTCTACAACTCTGGGGTACTTATAAGGAGCAGTCGCATGCTTTACATGGTTTTGAATTTCCTTAACAAGCTCATCAGACGGCTCAAAGCCTCTTTTTAAAACGATAGTGGCTTTAACAACCTGACCTCTTATGGGGTCGGGTGCGCCCGTGATTGCACACTCAAGACAAGCAGGATGTGTCAGCACCGCACTCTCAACCTCAAAGGGACCAATGCGATAGCCTGAGCATTTGATAACATCATCGTCTCTGCCTACAAACCAATAATAGCCGTCGCTATCCATCCATGCAACATCGCCCGTATCATACCACTCGCCGCCGATAGCGTCTTTGGTGCGCTCAGGATCTTTGTAATAGCCGCACATAAGTCCCGGCGGCATCTTATCCTTTACCCCGAATATAACCAGCTTACCCTCTTCGCCCTCGTCGCAAACATTTCCTTCAGCGTCAATCAGTCTGATATCGTAAAGGGGAGACGGCTTACCCATTGAACCGATTTTGGGCTGAAACCACTCAAAGTTTGCAAGAAGCACGGTCGTTTCTGTCTGGCCAAATCCCTCATAAATCCTAAGTCCTGTTTTTTCAAGCCAGCGGTTGTAAACTTCAGGGTTTAACGGCTCACCCGCTGTGCAGCAATGCTTGATGCAGGATAAGTCAAACTTTGATAAATCCTCCTGCAGCATAAATCTGAACATTGTAGGGGGCGCACAGAATGTCGTTACCTGATATTTTTCAATTACTTCAAGCAATTTAAGCGGAACAAACTTGTCCATATCATAGGCAAATATAGTCGCACCGCACACCCATTGACCATAAATTTTACCCCAGCCAAACTTTGCCCAGCCTGAATCCGAGACGGTCATATGAAGTTTGTTCTCCTGAACATTGTGCCAATACTTTGCAGTCGTAATATGTCCCAAAGGATAGGAACAAGCGTGCTGAACCATTTTGGGCATACCTGTGGTTCCCGATGTAAAATACACAAGCATAATGTCATCTGATTTGGTTGCAGCCTCTCCTGTCGGTCTTTCAAAAACATCAGAAAAGGGCTCTATCGCTTCGTGATAATTTATCCAGCCATCACGCTTTCCGTTTGCAAGAATTTTATACTCAAGGGTCTCACACTTATCCATCGAGTTATCCACCTGCTCTACAACAAAATCATCATCTATGCAGATAACAGCCTTAACCTTTGCGGCATTTGCACGATAGACAATATCCTTAGTTGTAAGCTGAAGTGAACCCGGAATTAAGATAGCCCCCAATTTATGAAGTGCAGTTGCGCATATCCAATATTCATAGCGGCGGCGCAAAATCATAAGCACTACATCGCCCTTTTTAATACCGAGTGAACTTAAATAGTTTGCCGTCTTATTTGACAGCTTTTTAATATCATTAAAAGTAAATTTCTTTTCCTCGCCGTGGTCATCACACCAAACAAGCGCCATTTTATTCGGGTCCTCGTCTGCCCATCCGTCAACTATGTCAAATCCCATATTAAAATATTCAGGGACATTTACTTTATAATTTTCTTTAAAATCTTCGTATGAATTAAATTCTGTTCTGGGCAGAAATTTTTCAAGCACCATTTTAAACCTCTCCTTACTCTTGCCTGCTATTCTGCAATTACGGTCAGAAATTTCGCAGTTTTTTCGTCAGCGCACTGCTGTCCATGCTTATGGGTTGCATCAAAATAGACCGAATCGCCTTCCTCTAAAATAAAATGTTTATCATCAAACATAAAGTCGATTTTGCCCTCTAAAACATAGTTAAACTCCTGTCCCTTGTGCGAAACCAGATGAGGGGCTTCATCTCCTGGATTCAGCGTTACCAAAAGAGGCTGCATAATCTTCTGGCTGAAGCGGTTTGCCAAATCCTGAAGATTATATCCTGTATAACGGCTGGTTCCCTTACCCTTACCTTTCTTTACTATGTCATAGGTCTTAATCTTTGAAGAAACACCCGTAAGTATTTCCGCAAAATCCACTCCGCATTTATTGGCAATCTCAAATACCACGCTGACGGGAATTGTATTTCCGTCTTCCTCATAACCTTTATAGACATCAACATCTATTGAGAGTTCCTTCGCAAATTCCTCTGCCGTGTATCCGCAGGCATCACGAAGCTCAATTATTCTTCTGATAAGATCGTTTACCTCACCCATATTTATCTCACCTTTCTGTAATTTACGCTAAAATGGTTTTAATCTCAAATGAATTTCTGATAAGCTTACGAAACTCCTCTGTATCTGAAACTGTGCCGTCCGCTAAAAGCTGAGCGCCCACATTACCAAGAGCAGTCGCCTCGATAGGCCCTGCACAGACAGTCTTTCCCGTCGCCTTTGCTGTAAGCT
The DNA here is from genome assembly GCA_045589715.1 of Clostridia bacterium. GTDB lineage: Bacteria > Bacillota > Clostridia > Monoglobales > Monoglobaceae > UMGS1820. The sequence goes on from JAZNPN010000015.1 coordinate 4,576, forward strand.
CATTAAGATATCCGTCCTGACAGCCGCCGCCTACAATTCTGATTGAGTCATATTTATCGCCTGTTATTTCTTCAAGAGCCAAAATTGACTCATTGTAGCAATTTGCAAGGCTTACATATACGCTCTGCATAAGCTCTCCGATGGTTTGGGGAATATCTTGATTTGTCTCTTTAAAATATCCTTTTATTGTTTCAATCATACTCTTTGGAGCTAAGAAACGCTGGTCATTTACATTAAACTCTGACTTAAAGTCCTGAGCTCCTCTGGCAAGGTCTGCAAGGTCTGAAAATGAATATTCATCCTTTAGCTCTCTCTTAATAGACTGAATTATCCAGAGTCCCATTATATTTTTCAAAAATCGTATGCTGCCCTCTGCGCCGCCCTCATTGCTGTAGCCGCCATCGTTTGCGCTGTTTGTGCAGATTGCATTTTTACTCTCAATTCCCATAAGCGACCATGTTCCAGAGCTTATATAAACGCCCTCGCTATTCTCCATCGGAACAGATAACACTGCACTTGCTGTATCGTGAGTTCCGGGCAGAATTACCTCACAGTCAAATCCAACTTCTTCTGCAATTTCGGGTGTGAAATTTCCTACCTTTGTGCCCGGCATATAAAGATTTGTAAAAATCTTTTCAGGAAATCCCAGCGCTTTGATTATATCTGCGTCCCAATCTCTTTTTTGTGCATCCAAAAGTCCTGATGTGCTGGCATCTGTATATTCATTCATTTTAACTCCCGTTAATATAAAGTTAAAATAACAAGGAAGCATCAGCAGACTCTCGGCACTGTCTAAATCTTTGGTCTGTTCCTTTATTGCCATAAGCTGAAAAATGGTGTTATACGGCTGTTCCTGTATGCCCGTGCGGGAATACAATTCTTCTTTTGAAATTATATCATAAACCTTCTTCGGCATACCCTCTGTTCTTGAATCGCGGTATGCTATAGTGTCGCCCAGAACATTGTCATTTTTATCAAGGAGCACAAAGTCAACGCCCCATGTGTCGATTCCCATACTTGATGGAATTTTGCCGATTTCCTTACATTTTTTGAGTCCGTTTTTCACTTCCTCAACGATTCTTTTAACATCCCAGCAAAGATGTCCGTCTCTTTCTGTAAGGTAATCACGGAATCTGTAAACCTCTTCAAGTATAACCTTTCCGTCTTCAATATGTGCAAGTATATGACGGCCGCTTGATGCGCCCATATCTATAGCAAGATAATATTTCATTTTATATTCCTCCTAAAATAGTAGAATCTCTATATATTATACATTATTTTACAAAAATGTAAAGAGTATTATTTGAAGACATTTATGCGATTTTCTTCCGGAAGATACATACCGTCGCCTTCTCTTACAGCATAAAAATTCATAAATTCCTCAAAATTCGATAAAACTCGGTTGACTCGCACCTTTGCAGGGGAGTGTTCATCGTCTCTTAGCATCATTTCAGCATAAAAATCTGAACGCTTGGTCCTGAAGCATTTTGCATAATTTTCAAATAATACATTAAACTTTTGCTTATCTGCAAGTTTTAAAACACAAGACATTGCCGCAATATCAGCAAGGTTTTCATTGAGGGTAAGCTCGCCGTCAATGTTTCCCGCCTCTACCTTAACAGAATTATACTCATCTATGATTTTGTTGCAAAGCTGATTAAACGCCTCATAGTCCTCGTCCGTCCACCAATTGTTAAGATTGCCATTTTCGTCAAACTGAGCCCCGAGCGAATCAAAAGCGTGACTGATTTCGTGAGCGATAACTACACCTATTCCGCCCAAGTTCTGTTCATACTCTGCACTTTCTTCAAAGAAAGGCGCCTGCAAAATTCCTGCAGGAATCACTATGCTGTTAGAGAGCGGATTATAACTTGCATTAACCGTCTGGGGATATACTGACCAGCCATTATCCTCTACCCTGCCCCCGGACTTCATAATCTTTACGCATCTGTTGTGATAATATTCATTATACTTCATCACATATTCAGGAAGGCTTCCGCCATCCTCTATCGGGCGGATGATAAAATCATCATTTTTATAAGTTGCAAGATTATCGGGATACGCCACATTTATTTTCATATTTTTAAGTTTTTTCATGGCATTTGTGCGTGTCTTAGCTGTCATTCTCGCAGAGGAATTTAAAAGTTCCTCATATTCTTTTATAATATCCTCTGTAAGCTGAGTCACCGTTTCTTTTGACCGCTCCAAAAAGTATTCTTCAACATACAACTTACCAAGCTCCCACCCAAGCATAGATTCCACAATATCTACCGAGAAATCTGCTGGAATAAGGTTTGTTTTTATGCCGCTTATACTATCTTCATAATCCCGATAAGCCTTGAATGTGTCACTCGTAAGATAAGGCGCCATATAATCAAGCACCGCCGCCTTAAGATACGCTTTAAGGTTATCAAGATTTTCATTTTTTATCAGACTGTCAACTGTCTTTATTCTTTCCGCATCGTAAACTGCAATTTCAGTTGGATACGAGTATCCGCAATCTGCAAGATATTTACTTAAATCGATGTTTTTAAGCTGATTTTTTAAATCCCGTGTTTTATAAAGATATCCGTCTGCGCTATCTTGTGCCGAGAATGCAACTGCGATTTCTAAGGCTTTCTCTGCCATAACCTCCGGATTTTCTTCACCGCTTATTTCAAACAGCTTTTTTACATATGTTTTATAATACTCTTCATTTTCTGTGCTGATGCTATACGGCTCATCGATTGCGATAACATACCTGTCAGAATCATACATATTCATCTCTATACCAAGGGGCAAAAGGGTTTTGATACCTTTCTTATCTATTTTTGCCACATATGACATAAGTTCTTTGATGGTTTTTATGTCATCAATCGGACTTAAAATTTCCTGAATGGGCGAAAGTCCGATTTTATCACGATAGCTCTGATTGGTAGATGCCGCATATACATTGATTATCTTTTTCTCGTTGGAATTTTCATCAAATTTTTCCCCGCCGCTGTAGTATCTGCGATAGAGAGAATATATAATATCTCCTAAATTGGTATTTACCGCTTCTGACATCCTGCTAAGTTCTGATTTTTCAAGCGCCCCGTTTAACTGAGTTTCACTTAGCCACTGAGAATTTATATAATTATAAAAGTCGCCGGATGCGCCCGTGTATCTTACAATACGCTCACACAAAAGCTGCACCTGAGAAAGCGTCAATCTGTCAGTTGCCCCAAGCGTTCCGTCACCGTAACCTTTTACAATTCCCGCTCCGATTAAACGGGATATATCACTTTGAGCCCAGACGGGAACATCTGAAAATTCAGCATCATAAACATTGGGAAGCTCAGTACGGCTGAGTGCTCTTCCTAAAATTACAAGTCCCTCAATTCGGCTTATGCCTCCCTGAGGTCTAAGGCTTTTGTCCTCATAACCGCCAATTAATCCCGAATATACAGCCGCTGACATCTCATCAATATAGCTGTATGAAATTTTGGTCTTGTCCGAAAATTTATTAAGTACAGAATCATCAATATTAAATCTGTCTATGCCAAGCGCCTTTACAAACTGAGCTATCGCTTGCTCTCGTGTAGCGTAATCCTCTTGATTTTCCTGATTTTCGGGAATGGTAAACCGATTTTGAGCATAAGAAAAAGGTGATGATGCACAAAAAGCGACCATAATACATAAGAAAATGGTTAAAATTCTTTTCATACATATCACCTTCCTTTAAATTATCATATAGTCTTTATATCTATATATTCATCATCAAGTTTTGAATAGACTATTTTCTGGTTGTGATAAAGTCCAAAATTACCGCTCATCATATAACTCACAGCACATGCAACGGCAAAACAGAGGATACCTTGACTGCCAAATATTTCAATTGACAAAAGTATCGATGCAATCGGACAATTCACTACCGCACAAAAAAGTGCCACAAAACCTATTGCCGCAGAAACAGATGGCTCAAGCCCCAAAATGCCCGAAACAGTGCATCCAAAAGTAGCGCCAATAAAAAATGTCGGTACAATTTCCCCGCCTTTAAAGCCGGCCGCAATAGTTACAGCAGTAAATATAATTTTTATTAAAGACGCTTCCGGCCTTGCCTCACCTGAGATGGCGCGTTCAACTACATTCATACCTGCACCATTATAATCGTATGTCCTTAAAAGCATCGTCAATAACACTATAACCACGCCGCCCAAAATGGCACGCAAAAATTCATTTTTAATGAATTTTGACATTAAATATTTGGATTTTTTTAAAGCTATACAAAAAAGTATGCCAACAAGGGCGCACAATGCCGCAAGTATAATTACCCTTGCAACTAAATCCCATGTAATAAGTCCAAACTCTATATTTGCAAATTTTATTGCCTGTATATTAAAGTAATGTGAGATTTTTACCGCCGTTATCGATGAAACCACGCACGGCAAAAGCGCTGCATAATGAAGAATACCCACACTGGCAACCTCAAGCGAGAACACTGCCGCTGTAAGCGGTGTCCCGAATAACGCTGCAAACACAGCACTCATACCTGCCATAATGATTATATGTATATCATTCTTTTTAAGGCGAAACATCCTTCCAAAATTATATCCTATGCTTCCACCCAGCTGAAGCGCCGCTCCTTCTCTGCCTGCCGAACCACCCAGCATATGCGTCAGCGCCGTTCCTATAAAAATCAGTGGCGCCATAACAAGCGGAATTTTCTCCTCACTGCGAATTGCCTCAATAACACGATTTGTATCAATGGGCCCCTTTGCCTTAAAAATGCTATACATTGCAGTAATTAAAACGCCGCCTATTGGCAGAAGAAATATAAGAAAGCTGTTGTGATAACGAAGCTCGGTTACGGCATCGAGGCACAGATGAAACAAACTGCCCACTATACCGCCGATAATTCCCACAGCAACAGAACTTAAAATCCATTTTATAAGCGTCATAATATATTTGAAAATTATCTTTATATTATTCATCATTAGCATCTCCACATATTCTTCAAGGCTATTATAACATAATTTTTCTTTCCGCGCAAGGGCATCTTCCCCTGCGCGGCTCACCCGTTGAAATAGTGGTCAAACAATACTTCCCATGTATCAAAATCCACCACTCCTGTTCTTGGGAGGCTGAAAAACTCCTGTGCCAGAAGAACCGCCTCAGTAGTTTCGGGGCCGAAAACTCCATCAGGAGTAATGAGCGGTATAACTTTGTCGGTTTCACTTAAATATCTGAGTGCCGTCTGCACCTCAAAAACATTCTGAGCATTATCATACATTGATGTCCTCATATTATCACCTACCCTCTGAAAGCGTATATCCGGGATTTTGCCCAAATGATTTCTGCTCGCCCGTTTTTAAGCTCTGGTATGTCGATGTAATGCTGTTCCATATCGAAAGATTTACATATCCCCTTTCAGGAAGTCCAAATTCTCTCTCATATGCCAGTACTGCGCTTTGGGTTGCTTCATCAAAATTTCCCGTAACCGAAATGGTTGGAATTTCGGGGTAGCTTTGCGCGATAAAATTAAGCTGTTCCTGAATTAAAGACACATCGGGACCGCTATCTCCCAAAAATAATATATCTCCGGGATAAGGGGCAGCATCTCCTAACCTGTATTCTTCGGGCAGCGCATTATACCTTGTTATATACGAAGAATATATAGCGTTCCATGTGGTTTCATCCACCACTCCTGTTTGCGCAAGCCCTACCGACTGCTGAAATGCCTTTACTGCATTTTCAGTCGCCTCATCATATTGGGCGTTCGGCGTGATACTTGGAATAAAGTTATTAAACTCTGCAATAAAATTGATATAATGCTGCAAAATTCTGACTTCGTCACCACTGTCGCCTAAAGAAAGGGTTCTTTTAAACTGCTGATTTAACTTGGATATAGATACCTTTTCGGCATCAAGTTCTGCAAGTCTCTCTACCCCGTTGAATATAGCAGTAATTTTGTACCATGTGGCTTTGCCCACAACTCCATCAACTGTCAGGTTAAAAATTTCCTGAAATTTTTTGACTGCGTTCTCTGTTATTACATCAAATATTCCGTCAGGATATGGAATTTTGGGGATTGCGGGGTAATTGTTTGAAATTCGATTAAGAAGCAGCTGCACCCTTTTTACATCGTCACCTGTAGAGCCAATTCTAAGAGGCGTTCCGGGATAACTTTCCCCCACATCTGCAACAGGCGCATTTTCTACAAGCGAAATATCACCATAATAGCTTGAAAGTATGCGATATGGTGTATATCCTTCTTCTGCAAGCGGTACGGTCCCCCATTGCGAAAGTCCTCCCGGGCAAGAAGATGTCGTTCCGCTGCAGTACCTTGCAAATATAGGAGCAATACTGCCCGGCTGGGTAATGTAATCATTAAAAAGCTCATCAACTATTCTCGATACATTATCAAAAATATCTCTGCCCTGAACATATGCCTGATCAAACTGCGTATCATTTGTTATATCAAAGTTATATCCCTGCGCCCTATACTGCTCCGTAAATATACGATTAAGCGCATATGTAACCTGTGCATATACATTGGCTCTTATTGCGTTTTCGGGCCAGGTGGGATATATCTCACTTGACGCCACATTCTTTATGTAATCTACAAACGGAACAGTCACATTCTGTGCACTTGTATCTGTAGGTGCCCCCAAATGAACTACTATATTCTCCGGGATGGTAAAAACTATCGCAGATTCAGGCATTTTGCTCACCCTCCTCCATATTTTCAGGCTGGTTTTCTGCTCTGCTGGGGCCCTGTGTTACAGGTGATTCATCCACTGTAATTCTTTCATCCGGGGTGGAATCTTCACCAAGCGCCTGCATAGATACAGGCTGTATAGACTCAATCCTGTCAAATACGGGAACATTTAAAAACTCCTCCGTATAAAAGCCGGGGTATTCAACTCTGATATTATATGTGCTGTACGGCTTTATATCCATAGGTTCTAGCGAATATCTTCTGGACGGCGCAGGAAGCTCTATGCTCGGAGTCCTGCCGCTGTTATTGGTAAAAAGTTCAGTTATAAACTCTTTATTTCCATTTGTTATGGTTACTTTCGCGTTTTGTATGGGGACCGCTCCGTTTGCCAGAAAAACCTGAACAATAAGCCTGCCTACCCCCGAAAGCCCATCAGCATCTGCCATAGCCGCCGTGGCTGATTGTTTGAACTCATTTGCACCCATAAGAGTGTCGAGTGCCTTGTTAAAATCATCATAATCCCTTTTGTTTGGCATCTGGTATCAACCTCCACTTATATCTATATGCCGTAAAATCCTTGTTGTGCATAAGTTTTCTATTGACAAAAATGCTCATCTGTCGTATTATAATGTAGAAAATGCCGCTTTAGTTAAATGGATATAACAAGCCCCTCCTAAGGGCTAGTTGAGGGTTCGATTCCCCCAAGCGGTGCCATAAAAAACAGGTCTGTTCTTTCGAACAGACCTGTTTTTTTTTAACTTAAATGTGTTCAAGCACACCTACTAAAATCTTTGCAATTTCTGCACGGGTGATACTGTTGCCGGGAGCGAATGAACCATCTTCGTAGCCATTGATGATTCCCACTTCTGAAAGGACTGCAACATAGCCTGCTGCATAATCTGAAATAGCATGGGCATCTGTGAAGGTTACTTCATTTTCTGACACCTTGTTGAGCGCTCTGCCAACAACTGCGCATACCTGTTCACGAGTAATTGTAGCATTCGGAGCAAATTCTGTTTCGCCTACGCCTGTTACATAACCTGCTTCATATGCTGCATTTACATAAGGTGTAAACCATTCTCCCACGCAGTCTGCAAATATTGACTCTGCCTCAGTAAGTTCAAGGCCGAATATGTTTACCATCATCTTCGCAAATTCTGCACGGGTTACAGAAGCTTCCGGAGCGTACTCTGTATCATTAATACCATTTACAACGCCCTTATCTTTGAGAATTGTAATATATTCTGCTGCCCAATGGTCATCTGCTACATCTGCAAATGGTCCTGCAACCGGAGTATCAGGTTCCTCAGGTGTCTCAGTTTCTTCAGGTGTTTCAGATTCCTCTTCCTTATCATCACTGCTATTGCCGCTATTATCCGATACTATCGGAGTTAGCATACCTGCAGGAGGTCTGTTATCCACATACGGAACATAATCAGCCGCGGTACCTGTTGCGCCACCAGTGATATCTCTGTCGCCGTACGCTACACTTATGGTGTAGGTGTCGCCGTCAATAAATCCTACCTCAGAAAGATTCTTTGTAAGAGTTATTGTTTCGATGTAAGGCTCAGTCTGATCGGGAACAAGTGCAACCACCTGTGTCTCTGTATGCTTAACAATTCCCTCGGCATCTTTTACTGTAACGATAATAGAATCTGTTCCATTAACATCTGCTGCAGGGATTGTAACTGTAGCGATTGGATACTTATTAAGATATGCGTCGGAAATCGTAGCGCTTGAGTTTGCTATAATCTTATCTACAACAACTGCGAAAACCTCAGCTGTCTTTTCTCCTGTAAAGTGATCTGTTTCAACCATAACTGTCGCTGTAAACTTAAGTGAGTTATCCGCTGTTGTAATGTCAAGTTCTGTAGCACCGCCATCAGCTGCCCAGGAAATTGTTGAAGCATTAATATCATCTGAATATGTGCCATCTGATATTATTACTGATGTTGATGCAAGGTCTGCAAGAATTGTAGCAACATCTACGACTCCCTCACCTTGTGTATAACTTACATTTCCTGCTGTTATAGCAGCACCTGCTGCGCTGAGCTTATTAACTGTAACAGAAACCTGAACTGTAATTCCCAATGTATCTACTACAATGTGATTTGTCTGGTCATGATACTCATCTGCAATAGTTGCAACAAAAGTATATGTGCTTGGAAGCACAGCGTCATAACCTGAACATGCCCATCCTGTAACAGGAACAACTATAGAATCTGACTCCTTAGTAACTGTAACATTTGGATAAGCAGTCATAAGTAAGTCCTGAACATCCTCTACTGCTGTACCAAAATCAACTGTCTTAGAAGCAAGCGCATTATATCCGTCAGCTTCAATAGTCTTTACTACTTCTATGGTACCATCTGTTGCATTTACATCAAATGCATCAATGTTGTAATCTGCAAATACATTAGCACCTGCTGTAAAGAATGTTGTATCACCGAGCGTTTCATTTGCATGTATTGTAATGTTGTAGCTTGCAAGTTCAAGCTCTCCATTTGCAGGTATGGTCTTTAATTCAAGACCTGTGCCAGTATTGATTACTGTGCGGTTTGCTGCAAGTGTTGGTATTTCATAATCTGTATCAGCTATTGATATAGTTGCAACATTAGCATAATTAAGCTCTACATTGCCGAGTATAAAATCTACATCGCTTCCATTTGCGTTTTCAAGATATACAACCGCTTTAGCTGCGCTGCCTTGGGATACATAATCAAGCTCTGTTCCGGCATTGTCTGTAAACTTAACCTTAAGGCTTAAGCCGGCTGATGTAGAATATGCAGGAACTCCTGCAGGAAGACTGTCATCTTCACCATTTGCCTTTCTTGCAATATAGTAAGCATCCCAAATTGTGAGTGAATCATCAGCAGTTGTAACATTTGCTGCCGCAAGATTGTTTGCGCCTGTTATTGAAGATTCACCATTTATGTGATTCATAACTGCTGCATAGTCATCAGCATCAACATCGCCGTCCTGATCGGCATCACCAAGCTGAACCACCTTGTTCGCAGTTATGCTTATCTGTGTAATCGCACCGATAGTCGCTGTATGCTCTGTAGGAGCTACAAGATTAGCCTTTGCTGTCCATGTAGTAACATTGTCTGTCAATGTCCAGCTGCTCTGGTCTATGCTCCAACCGCTTTCGGTAGAACCTGCGCCGTATGAAACAACAACATCCAAAGCATCAGTTACATCCTGGAGCTTTGCGATAACAGCAGCATTATCGTCAGTTGTATATACATCTATTGATGTTACATCACTTGCACCATCTTTAAATACAGCGCCTGTAATCTGTGTTCCGTCTATAACCTGTACTGAAAGTGTAACGGTTATTCCGCCTGCATTGTCACCCTTATATGTTCCGCGCTGATCGGGTGCTGAAAGTGTAACCTCTGCCGTATACATATTATTTTCAGGTGTAGTTGCATCATATGCAAGAGTACCGGAAGGTGCTGTGCCGCTCCATGCAGCTGTACCTGTCCAGCCTGCTTCTGACTTATCCGCATTATTATATGAACCATAAACAGTTACTGAATCAAATGCCGCCTGAACAACTGCCAATGCCTCATCCGCAGTCTGTCCTGACATAATAGGAACGGTTGTAACTTCTGTTACGCCGGCAAACGCTTTTGCAGAAGCAACATAAAAGTCTGTATCCTGACTATGAGTAACAGCTGTAAGTTCAAGTTTCTTAAGAACGGTATTCTGACCCTTTACAGGATTTGCCTTAGGCTCGATAGTATGAGTAACCTTGCCTGCATCTACTTGCCAAGCATCTGCTGTAAGCTGCCATTCCTCTGACTTATCACTGTTGTCATATACAACAACCTTAGCTATGCCCTGTGCAATAGTAGAAGTATCATCCGCTGTATAGTCAACGCCTGTTACCTCAGCATTAACTGCGTCAAACGCTTTTACACTCGCAATCTCAAACTTATCCTGAGGTTCAACATTAACAGTGATTTCAGTTTCCAAAGATTCGGTAAGTGTTGCAAATTCGTTGGTGTTATATTCACTAAATCCGCTTGGAGAAACTGTGACTTTAAAGGTCATGGCCTGAACCGCAGCAGCTGTCGGGTCATAAGTTGACTCTGTAGAAAGTGAAGCTGCAGCATAATTAATATTAACGCTGTTTGAATCTTTTGAAAGCTTCATTGTATATCCGCTGAGAATTTCATTTACAACAACCTTAACATCATCGGCATCTTCAAAGCCGTTAATATCAGTTCCGTATGTAGCAAAATCAATGATTACTGCAGAAACCTCAGTCGCCCCATTCATAAATGTAATCGTATCAGGAGCCCAAGAATCAGCCATATTAAGGTTAACAATTGCAACTGCAGCAGCATTTGCGTCCTCACAACCAAGTCTTACGATAACATAAGGGTCTGTAATTTGTCCCTCAGTTTCTACCTCGCTTTTTTTAATTTCAAATGAAATCTTTGTATTGTCAACAGAGCCTGCATCTGCAACATATGCTTCCTGCTCAATAGCAACTGTCTTTAATGCGCTGGTCCAACTCTCAAGAGCTGTTCCTGAAAAACTATTGGCATAAGCAAGCGCAGTAATCTGCTTGCCCGCTGCAAGATTTGTAGCAGAATAGTTTATCTCTACCTGATAGTATGCAGATTCCCTCTCAACTGTGTATCCGGTGATAGAAAGATTTGTTCCATCCTCCTTCGGTGGTTTCGGCACAGCAGAACCTGCCATAGCAGATAAACCTAAAGCTGCCACCATTGAGACAGTAACAACTACTGCCACAATTTTTTTGAAAATTTTTGATTGTCTCATCTTTTTCCTCCTGCTTATGTAATATATTTGAGATACCCCAAAGGTCTGCAGACAACCTCTGGACCTTTAATAAAATTCGAAAAGTCTCCGTAACAATTTTAACACATTATACAAAAAAGCGCAATAGTTTTTTTAGATTTTTTACTCATTTTTCATATCTTTTTTTGCATATAATAAACATATCGTTTTAAATAAGGTCGTGGTTTAAATGTCTGCTTACACATACGAAAATATGTTGGATGATATAAAGCATTTTAAAGAAAAATATCCCCATATCCCCACTTTTTCAATCGGGCAAAGCATAGAGGGCCGTGAACTTGTCGCACTAAAGCTGGGCAGTGGCTCAAAACGGATTTTTTTAAACGGCGCTCACCACGCAATGGAATGGCTGACTGCCAAGGTACTTGTTGACTTCGCAGACGAAGTGGCGCAAAAAAAGACCGCAATAAACTGCAGTCTTTATATCGTTCCTATGGTCAATCCCGACGGCGTTTACATTGCTTCAAAAGGAGAAAAGTGGCAAGCAAATGCCCGCGGGGTTGATTTAAATCACAATTACAACGCCTTGTGGGAGCTGTCCAAACAGTTGGAAATTTCTCACGGTATTACCTCTCCGGGTCCTACACGCTTTGGCGGAGAGTATCCCGAATCCGAGCCCGAGACCCGCGCCGTTGCAAACTTCACCCGTCAGAATAATTTTGATATGGCTATTGCACTTCATAGCCAGGGAGAAGTTATCTATTACGATTTTTGCGGAGTTGTCCCCGACGGGACAAACGAATACCTTGATGCTTTTGAAAGCGTCAGCCACTACAGACGGGATAATCCCGAAGGCATCGCGTCCTACGGAGGATACAAGGATTGGTTTATTAAAAAGTTTAAAAAACCCGCGTTTACTATTGAGATAGGTCTTGGCGAAAATCCTTTGCCTCTTTCAGACCTTGAAAAGGTTTATAATGGCGTTGCACCTATTCTACGCGCCGCTACACAATGAATCTCGGATACTCTAAAAGCGTTGTGTCAAGCGGACTATACTCTCGTTTTTTGGGTTGTTCATTTTGTCTTACCGCTATTGGATTTGACATCAGAAAATATTTAAGCGCATCATACAGATGGTCCTCCTGCCCCGTATTTACATCCTCGGGGCGGGTGGGGTCATATCCAAGCTGAGGAAGTGTCCTTATCATATTTCTGCAATTTTTGAAAAAGTATATCATAGGAAGCCCCTCGTCATCAAATGCAAGTCTGTAATGAACCTGCATCTTGCCCGCTAAGCGGTCATGATTTCCCTTTTCAAAATATACCCCCCTTTTTTCCATCATATCCGCAATGCTTCCGTCAACTGCTCCCGTGCTGTTCCATATGGCAGGATCAGCAATTCCTGTTATGTGGCAATCCTTATCCTCTTTTTCTTCAATTTCTCTTATTTTATCGGCAATTTTCTGCGCCGTCCATCTGATTCCCACATCCGGCTCTCCCGTACAGCCGTAAAGCTCACGATAGTTATACACTCTGCCGTCATTGTCAACTGCAAACCAGGAGACCGCAAAAGGCTTTGCATAACCAAAGTCAAATGCCCGATATCTTCGCCATGTCTTTGGAATATCAAATGGTTCTATCACATGGGACCAACGCCGTGTTTTCTCGCCAAGGGCGGAGTTTCGCCATTCGGTAAAAACCTGACCGTCAAATATATCCCACTCGCCTAAGAGCAAAGCCTTTCTCTCATTTTCAGGAAGCTGCTCAAGTCTTTTTACATATTCTTTGTCCGACTTCATCAAAAACACATTGTCCTGAACATAAGAGGGTATAAAAATCCGCCTGACACCCGTCTTTTCATCGATGTGCACTTCATTGGGCGTAAATCCGTCAATAAATCTGCGCTTTACCCATGTGTGCCCTATCCCTCCGGGATTGGTGCTTGACTTAACCATTTTAGGGTATGGATTTACACCTCGGATTCTCGAAATCAGATATGTATACTGTTCCTCAGTAAAATGGGTAAGCTCATCAAATCTTACCACATCATACTCTGCCCCCTGATATCTTAAAACATCTGCTTTTGTGGCGCAGTATCCAAATTCAATGATTGACCCGTTTAAGAATTTCCACATTTTATTTGACGCCACATATCTGCAGGCGGATTTTGGATAAAACTGCATAGATGTAAAAATGAGTGAATGTTCAAGCTCAGGAAAAGTTTTTCTCAAAATCAGCTGACGGCTTCCCTTATACTTAAGTGCATAAACAAGCGCGTCGGCTAATTGTCCGTAAGACTTACCCCCGCCTGCTGCACCGCCAAACAATACCTCGTCGCATTCTGCATCCATAAACGCTTTCTGGGTTTTGGTAAGCTCTAAGTTCAATTTTTCTTTTTTCATAATGTCCCCTTAATTTCAAGTTTGATTTTCAATTTTCAATTACTTTTATCGTGACTTCCAGCTTCACATCTCTTTCGCTGTTGTCTTCTGACTTTGCATATATACTCATAAGCTCCTTTGCGGCTGCAAGCTCTATTCTGTCATCGCCGCAGGTTAATAAATCGGCAAGTTTTTTATACGCCTCATCACGGCTCATAAGTATCACCAACCGTCTTGCCGACCAGCTTTTCAAGCGCTTTGTCGTGAATGCGTATAGCCTGCCGCCTGCTGTAAAACACCTTAAACTCAATAAAATCCCAACGGATTACATTTATGTATCTGGCTGTCATTATAAGCCTTTCATGTTCTTCCAGATAACTAAGCAACTCATCAGCGTCCTTTGTCAGACGCTCCAATTTTTCTGAAAGTTTTACAACTCCTTTCTTGTATCTTTCAAGCATCTTTTCAAAATCCTGCGTTTTTTGAAGCTCCTCGCTTATTTCACGATAAAACTTAATCTTAAGCATCAGTTCATTTTTTACAACCGGTAAGTTCCTGAACCACTTTCTTACATCATTTGTACTTTTGAATTTCATTTGTAAAGCCTCCTAATAAAGTTTTCTTATTTCATAATATTCCAAGCAACAATCCATATCACAGAAAAGTCCGTCCCGACTTTCAACTATTTCGCCCTCATCATACAACACCGCTTCACAATAAAGACATTCTCCTACTTGCCTTGGAGAATAGTTTAAACTTCCGAACATCTCAGTATGGGTTATCTCAGGATGCGTCATTTAGCATACTCCTCTCTGATACCCGATATGGAATAACGAAATAATCGTTATGTTTATATTATATATCGGGTTTTTCGTTTGTCAATATCTTTTTAACGAATTTTTTGATATTTTTCTTGCAAAATAACAACAAATATGTTATTATATAATAGAGGTGATATCTTTGGCTGACAAAAATATAAGCGAAAAACTTAAGAATGCGAGAAAGGCAGCCGGTCTTTCTCAGTATGATGTATATAATTGGCTGGGAGTTTCCCAATCTACCTTTTCCTCTTGGGAAACGGGTAAGTCCGAGCCGTCAATTGCTGTCTTTCTGCATCTTTGCGCAAAGTACGAGATTGACGATATAGGGGCCTTTTTCTTAGAAGACGATGTTGTTGACCGCAGGCGTATCTTAGACAGCCGTATGCTTTCAAAACTTGCCGACCTTTCAGAAAGGGGGAGGGCAGCAGTATACAACTGCCTTGACTTTGAATACACCAATATGCGTCTTGAAAAAGTTACAAAACTTCGTAAAATTCCCGTATATATGCAGCCCGCAGCAGCCGGCCTTGGTAACTATCTGGACACCCCAGATTTTGAAAATTTAGAGCTTGACGCTCCCGAAAACGCCGACGCGGGAATACGCATATCAGGCGATAGTATGGAGCCTGTAATCAATAACGACGAAATCGTTTTTATCAAGTTTCAACCTCAAATCAAAGGCGACCAGATAGGTATATTCGTTTTAAACGGCGAGGCTTACTGCAAAAAGCTCGAATACCACGGCGGCAAGCCATATCTTTGCTCTTTTAATCCTAAGTATTCGCCAATTTCCATAAAGCCCTCAGACAGCTTGAGCGTCATTGGCAGGGTTCTTATCTAGCGCCATCTTTTTAAGACCCTCTATCAACTTTTCTTTGCCGTCAAGGTTCATACTTTCAAGCATTAAAACCGACTCGGCGATTGTTTCTTTACGGAACAATCCCATCTTCCACAAATCCGTCAGCACTTGATTCTGTGTAATCCTGCTGTACGGATTATTCTTTTCTGCAGACACTGCTATGTCAAACTCTACAGGGCAGCCGCTGCCCGAAAAACTTATGTATTCGCTCGCGCCGTCACTTCCGTTTACTCTGTAAGAACGGGGCTCGTCATAGAACTGACGGATAAGTTCAATGCAAAGGCAGATAATCTCACGATAAGCCTCGTAGCTTTCTGCTATCATATCGCGGGACAGCTTTTCTCCCGCCTGCTGAAGCGCAACAATTGCAGAATACGCAGTGACGCCGCCCGTAGTGTTGCCCTGCTGGAAATCCATATTTCCCGAAACTTCTTTAAGCTCTTCAATTTTGTTCTGCCGATGCTGAGTTATAAACGAATGGAGCGGTTTTGTCTGGAGTTCTCTGATATTATCATCGTTTACAGAACCCGCAACATGGATGATATCCTTGCTCAAATCAGACAATTCATACTCGTTAAGTCCTCCATTATCTTTTATCATAAATCGCGTCTTTCCCGAAATCATTGCATTTTTACTTATAATACTGTCTAATTTGTCAATATACATCTGCGGATTTTTTATTATGTCAACCATTCCGAAGCCTACGGGGCTGTCTTCGTCGGGATATAATACATCCATAACAAATGGATAAAGACCATGGTCATAGAGTCCGCTCTCGCCTCTGTCCTCTGACGCATCAAGTATCACATTATCAAAAAACTTAATAAGCTCCACCGTCTGAATATCTCCCCTTTGCTTTTTGTAATAGCAGTCTATAACAAGGGTTTTGTCCCTTAATATGTCGTTGTTTGAAGATGCGTCATTATATGTAGTTACATCAAGAGTTGAAGTACCTGAAAATTTGTCAGCATACTGCGGATACTTTTCTTTTAAGCTGTCATTGTCACAAAGAGCCGTCACAAATAAAAACTTACTGTCTTGAATATTGGTAACTCCCGGCTCCCAGAACATATTTAAAAGGTCAATCTTCTTAATATCAATCTCGCCCCTGCCGCCGCAAAGCATAGGGTTAAAGAATACGCCGTAACAGCTCGCTCCGTTTTTGAGCTTGTACCACCAGGCACGGCTGTAAGTCTTTTTAAAGTCGCACAATTCAAGCTGGCGGGGGAGAATTTTTGTGAAAATCTCTGCCATCCCCCTATCTTTTTCTTCACGCTCTAAAATATTTGGCTCGGGGTAGTTGTCCATTGCATCTGCGTGCTTGTTTGCAATTACATTGAAAACATAGGGCGTTGTAGGTTCCGGCATTTCCATATCCCCACCGCCATATCTTGATTTAAACCACCTGTTGTTTTCAATTATTCTTGCATCAAGCTCTCTCTTATTCTCTTTGTAAAGTGTATAACATTCGACCATCTTTGAAAAAAATTCAGGCTTTATCTTGCCTGCGTATGAATTTATTAGCATAATTTAATCTTCCTTTCTTTATTATCCCTGAGCGATTGCTGTCCACAACGCCTCAATTTCTCCTAAAATATTTACTCCGTTTATAGTTACTTTGCTTCCGCTGAGCCACAGCTCCCCTGAATCATCCCAGAAGGTTACAAATGGACTTGAGCCTACTATTCCAAGACTTGCGTAGCTGTCGTTCTTCTCAATTTTAAACGACCCATTGGTGTAAACCACATCATTTATGGTAACCTTCCCGCTTCCGTCTCCTGCCCCTAAGACCATATAGGCAGTTCCGTCATTTGCAACTGTCATTCCAAGCTTCTGGCTTCTTTTTCCGTCCTTGTCTTGCATCACTTTGACGCCATTTGAGTCAATGTCTGCAAAGACCCCGCCGGTTGTTGCCTCGTAAGAATCCTTATCGGTTCCGACTATTGTTGATGAAAAAATTTTGGCACTTTCTAAAATTCCGCTAAAGACGGCATCGCCTCCGCTGCCTATTGAAACTGTGGGCACGCCATTTTCGTTATAGAGTTCAAACTTAAACTCACCCGTTTCTTTGTCATATGCCGCCACAAAGCGGTTGCGGTTTTTGTCCCTTAATATTATCGTAGAACCACTGATTGTAAGGTTGCCGTCTTTATCCTTGACGCTTACCTTTTCAGTGTCAAGACTTCCCGTTGTCAGCTTTTCTGCAGAAAGTGCACCAATCTGGGCATTCGTTATCTTAGCGTTTGTTGTCTCAATATTTTCGGCTTTGACCGATGCCGCCTCGATTACATTTCCGCTGTCTAAGTTGTTAAATAAATAGGTAAGCTCATCTATAAGGGCTGTGCCCCAGTTTTTAAGTTTTGCCACATCCGCCGACGGCTCACCTGTCAGTTTCGGCGGAATTGGCGTGGTTAAATTTGGCATTTTACTGCACTCCTTTCATTTGTTATATTTTTATTTTACTTGAAAAAAAGTGTCATACCGTGCCATGGGCAAATTTAAAATTCGAGTGCTGTCAAAATCTCTGATTTTGGACACAGCACCGATGCGATAGCGTCCCGAGATTTTATCTCGGCTTGACGCGAACCGCTGAAAATGGAAAATGGAAGGTTAAAAACTTGACTTTTAGGGGAAAAAAGTGTAAAATTGTATAGTTAAACAATAATGATTTAAAAAGCTGTTTTTGCACAGCAAAAACTACAATAATTTTCAATTTTCAATTTTGCATTGTCGATTGAATTGGAGGTATATGATGGATAATAAAAAACTTGCGGAGCTTCTTTTCCCCGCAATAGATAAAGAGCCTTCTTACTATGAAGAAATATATCCTGAGCGTGTTCTTCCCGAAAACGCAAAGGTTACAAGAATAGGACCCAGCCCCACGGGATTTGTTCATCTTGGCAATCTTTACAACGCCATAATCGGTGAGCGTCTTGCCCGTCAGAGCGGCGGCGTATTTTTCCTCCGTGTTGAAGATACAGACGCAAAGCGTGAGGTTCCCGGCGCAGTTGAAATTCTGCTCTCTGCTATGAAATACTTTGGCATCACTTTCTCAGAAGGTGAGCAGTCGGGCGGAAATTATGGTCCATATCGTCAGAGACAAAGAAAAGAAATATATCAATGCTTTGCAAAGCATTTAGTTGAGCGCGGGCTTGCATATCCTTGTTTTTGCAGCGAGGAAAAACTTGCCCAAATGCGCGAGACTCAGATTTCAAAGAAACTGAACTTTGGTTATTATGGCGAGTGGGCAGTATGCCGCAATCTTTCCTACGAAGAAATAGAGGAAAAAATCAAGAATGGCGAAGAATATGTTTTGAGATTTCGCTCAGGCGGAAGCATTGAAAACAGCGTGCCCGCCTTTGACGGCATAAGAGGTGAGCTTAGTTTACAGGAAAACTATCAGGATTTTGTTCTCTTAAAATCTGACGGAATACCGACCTATCACTTTGCCCATGTAATTGACGACCACTTTATGAGGACAACCCATGTGGTTCGTGGTGAAGAATGGCTCTCAACCTGGCCGATTCATCTTCAGTTATTTGATGCACTCGGCTTTAAAAAGCCTGTTTTCTGTCACACTCCCGTGCTTATGAAAATGGACGGCGAAACAAAGAGAAAGCTCTCAAAGAGAAAGGACCCTGAGCTTTCGCTTGACTATTATAAGGCAGAGGGGTATCTCCCTGAGGCTGTCTGGGAATATCTTATGACAGTTCTCAATTCCAACTTTGAAGAATGGAGAGCGGAAAATCCTGACGCTCCTATCGACGATTTTAAATTTACTCTTGAAAAAATGAGTACATCCGGCGCGCTCTTTGATATGATGAAGTTTGACGACATCAGCCGCGAAATAATTTTTAAAATGACGCCCGATGAGATTTACGAAAAAATGTCCGCTTGGCTCTCTGAATATGACAAGGAATACTTTGACTATTTTACAAAAAATCCTGAGCTTACCAAAAAGGCTATCAATGTAGGCAGAGATGCGGCAAGACCGAGAAAGGATTTAACAAACTGGAGTCAGGCAAGAGACTTCCTTTCAATCTACTTTGACGAGACACTTAAAATGGAGGATTCTTTCCCCGAAAATGTATCAGCAGAGGATAAAGCGGAAATAATCAACAGATACTTAAGCAGTTATTCACACGAAGACGACAATTCCGAGTGGTTCCAGAAAATCCGTGACATTGCAGGGGATTTGGGCTATGCAATAAAGCCTAAGGACTACAAGAAAAATCCCGAATTATATAAGGGCAGTATCACCGATGTCAGCAATGTAATCCGCGTTGCGCTGACAGGCAGATGCAACTCCCCCGATTTGTGGGAGATATGCCACATAATCGGCGAAAATTCGATGCGAGAGAGAATTAAATCTGCATTATAGGAGAAAAGTTATGGAAAATGAATTCAGACCTAAGAAACCGAATATATTTGAAATGGAAAGACCTGTATTTCCAAAGCGTGCTGTTGTTACAGGCGGTATGCCCTACGGCAACAAAAAGCTCCACTTTGGCCATGTAGGCGGGGTGTTTGTTCAGGCAGATGCTACTGCAAGATTTTTGCGCGACCGCATCGGCAAGGAAAATGTTATCTTTGTATCAGGCACTGACTGCTATGGCTCACCTATAGTTGAAAGCTATCGCAAATTATGCGAAGAAACGGGCTATATAGGCAGCATAGAGGATTTCGTAAGAGAAAATCACGAAAGCCAGAAGGAAACCCTTGAAAAATACGAAATCAGCCTTGATTTATTCGGCGCATCAGGGCTTGGCGAAACCGCAGAAATTCACAAAGAATTAAGCCGTGAGCTTATGGAGCTCTGGCACAAGAACGGCTTTTTGGAAAAGCTCGTTACATCGCAGTTCTATGATGCAAAGGCGGGGCAATTCTTAAACGGCAGACAGGTTGTAGGTAAATGTCCCGTTGAAAATTGTAACTCAGACAAAGGCTATGCCGATGAATGTTCTATGGGACATCAGTATATGCCCGAGGAGCTGATAAATCCAAAGAGTACGCTTACGGGCGAGACTCCTGAAATGCGCGATGTGGCAAACTGGTATATTGACCTTACTAAGTTTCGCGAATACTTAGAAAAGTATGTTGAAAAAATTTCTCAAAAAGAAAATGTCCGCCCGCTTGTGGCAAACACTATAAAGGAATTTATGACACCGCCTCTTGTATATATCAAAAACGAATACACAGAGGATTATGAAAAAATCAAGGATTCTCTTCCTGAACACACCCTTGATACAGGCGCAAATAAAACATCATTCTCTATCGGTTTTTCTGATTTAGAGGCAAGGGATAAAGCACGGGAAATTCTTAACGCAAACAATATCCGCTTCCGTGCGGGAAAAACGCTTGTTCCCTTCCGCCTTACGGGCAATATTGAGTGGGGTGTTCCCGCTCCCGTAATCGATGGCGAAGAAGGTCTTACAATCTGGGTATGGCCCGAATCACTCTGGGCACCCATCTCCTTTACAAAGGCATATCTTAAACAGATTGGCAAAGACGAAAACGAGTGGAAGAAATATTGGTGTTCAGACGATGCGGAGGTTTTCCAGTTTATCGGTCAGGATAATATTTATTTTTACGGCATTGCCGAAATGGCATTGTTTATGGCAACTCAAAGCGGAGATGTAACCGCAGAGCCAACCGGTGAGGATTTAAGACTTCCAACTCTTGTTGCAAACAACCACATTTTGTTCCTTAACAAAAAGGCAAGCAGCAGCGGCGCAGTAAAACCGCCTATGGCAGCGGATTTATTTAAATATTATATGCCGGAGCACTTAAGAGCGCACTTTTTAGGACTTGGACTTGGCCTTAAGAGTGTAAGTTTTCAGCCAAAGCCTCTTAACCCGACGGCAAACGAAAAGGACGCTGACCCCGTTATGAAAGAGGGCAAACTCCTTTCAAATGTATTTAATCGTGTTGCGCGCTCATGCTTCTATACCGCTCAGAAATATTGCGACTCCATTTTGCCGCTTGGCGAGATTGACGATGATGTATTGCTTGCATCAAAAGAAGTAATATTAAAATACGAAAGAGCAATGTACCAGCATGAGTTCCATACAGTTATGAATCTTATGGATACTTATGTAAGAGATGCCAACAAATATTGGGCAAAGAATATCGCAGAAGCAGATAAGGCAGACGATACCGAAATGAGAATCAAAGTTTTAAGAAATGTATTCCATATGGTAAGAACTGCCGCCGTTCTCCTTCACCCAATTGCACCCGCAGGATGCGAGATGCTTCGCGAATATCTGGGCTTTGACGAAGATTTCTGGAGCTGGGACAGAATTTTTGACACATTAAATGATTTCTGTGAGGGAGAAACCGCTCACAAGCTCAAATTCTTAGAGCCAAGAGTTGACTTTTTCCCAATGTTTGCAGAAGAATAGGAGCGAATATGACTAATAAACCCGAAAAAATCAGCTTAAAAACATTTTTAATACTAACCCTTGCGGGCATAATCAACGCAATCGGTATTACTATGTTTTTAGCGCCCGTCGGTCTTTACGACAGCGGGTTTTCGGGTACGGCAATGCTTTTAAACAGGCTTACACCTGACTTTTTTACTCTGTCAATATTTTTGCTTGTTTTAAACATCCCATTCTTTGCATACGGCTATAAGAAGCAGGGTAGAGCATTACAATCTGTTCAATATACACAGTTGTTATTTATTCGCTGACATCTTTTTTAATAAACTCGGTTTTCCCGATTGATGTATCTTCCACCTCGCCGTTTGGAGGCAATGACCTTTTCCTCTGTGCGATTTTCGGCGGAATTATATCAGGTATCGGCAGCGGTCTTACTATCCGCTATGGCGGAGCGATAGACGGAGTTGAGGTTATGGCAGTTATCTTTTCAAAGAAAATCGGCATAACTGTCGGAACCTTTGTTATGATTTACAATGTTATTCTTTATATTATAACGGGTGTAATATTTAAAAGCTGGATGCTCCCGCTTTACTCAATTGTGACATACTATGCAGGACTTAAAACTATTGACTTTATAGTTGAAGGTCTTGATAAAGCAAAATCGGCTATGATAATCACCGAAAATCCACGGGCAATCAGCAGTGCCATATCCGAAGAATTCGGTCAGGGCGTTACAATTATGAACGCCCACGGCTATTACTCCTCGGAGGATAAGTTTATCGTATATTTTGTTATAAACCGCTTTCAGATACCAAAACTTAAATCAATCGTAAAGGACTGCGACCCCAATGCCTTTATAACAATTACCGAAGTTTCAGAAGTTTTGATGAAAAATTAAATCCGCAGATTTCTCTGCGGATTTTTTTATATTCTTTCTAAAAACAATTTCATTATTTTTATTGAATTTTCTGCCGCCAGGGCTGCAAATTCGGGAAAGGACATCTTAGCATCATCGTCTCCCCCGTCTGAAATTGTTCTCAAGACACCAAACGGCACTTGGTTTCTTGTGCAAACATGTCCAATTGCGCCGCCCTCCATTTCACAGGCTGCAGCGCCAAATGTGTCAATCAGCCAATTCTTCTTTTCGTTATCGCTTATAAACTGGTCACCCGTTGCAACAATGCCGTAAATTGAATTTACCCCTGCCTTTTCTGCACATTCAAAGAGAGTTTCTTTAATTTTTTTATCGCACGGCATTTCAACGCCATCAACACCGCAGATATAACCTTTTGGATGTCCCAAAGGAGACATATCCATATCGTGCTGAACAACAGCGTCGGCTATAACTGCGTCACAGATTTTAAGCTCTTGGCTAAGTCCGCCCGCAACGCCTGAATTTATAATCATGGAAGGCTTATATTCAAGTATCATACTTTGTGCACACATTGCGGCATTAACTTTACCCTCACCGCAAACTGTGACTACAACTTCTTTTCCGCAAAGCATTCCTCTTGTATAAGTCATACCGCTTATAACTTTATCACATTTTTCGGTCATAAGGTTTTTTATTCCCTCAACCTCTATTGTCATAGCACCTATAATTCCTATCATAATGCCCGCCTCCTTACAATATATTTATTTTAACGGATTTATTTTTTTATGTCAACACCAAAAAAGCTCCCCTTAAGGGAGCCTTTTTTATCTTGCATCAACTGTTTCCCAGTCCTTTAAGAATTTTTCAATTCCTGCTGTGGTTAAAGGATGCTTTGTCATCTGAACAATTACATTGTATGGGATTGTGGCAATATGTGCACCTGATTTTGCAGCATCAATTGCGTGAATCGGGTTTCTTACACTTGCTGCAATAATTTCTGTATCAATTCCGTGAATTTCAAAGATTTCTGCAATCTCCTCAATAAGCGTCATTCCTGTCTGACCAACATCGTCGAGTCTGCCAAGGAACGGACTTACAAAAGTCGCTCCCGCTCTTGCGGCCAAAAGTGCCTGTGCTGCAGAAAATATAAGGGTTACATTTGTTTTGATTCCCTTTTCAGAAAGCTGTTTAACAGCACCAAGACCTTCGGGTGTCATAGGGATTTTAATAACAATATTCTCAGAGCCGATTTCTTCGTAAAGCTCAAGAGCCTCCTTAACCATTCCCTCAGTGTCAAGACTTATAACCTCTGCGCTTATAGGACCATCAACTATAGTTGTAATTTCTTTTACAACCTCTGTGAAAACCTTGCCTTCTTTAGCAATAAGACTTGGGTTTGTCGTAACGCCGCAGATAACGCCCATATCATTTGCTTTTCTGATTTCGTCAACATTTGCAGTATCAATAAAGATTTTCATATCTGTTTTCCTCCACTGTTTTTTATAGATTATAGTATATATTTATACTTTTTTCTTCATATAATATCATTATTTTATTGCAAAATTTCATATTTTGTTTGACAAAGCCTATTTTGTGCAATATAATTAAAGCGGATGGTGAAAAGTATGAATGATTTTTCTAAATTTAAAAGAATAATTGTTGATGACATAGAGAACAGTTACAGGCACCTTGTAATCCGCAAAAAGAATTTGTTCAGCTACGACCTGCATTGGCACAACTGCTTTGAAATCGAGCTCGTGCTTAAAGGAACATTTACCCAGAATTTAAACGGAAAAAAATCTTCTCTTTGCCCGGGAGATATTTATTTGTTAAATCCCAGCGATTTTCATAGCATTGAATCAGACGGAGCAGAGGTATACAACATAATGTTTGCCGAAAACCTTTTTGACGATGATTTTCTGCAAAAGATATTAAGCATTAACGGCAATATGCTTTTTCACCTTGACGAAAGTGAGTTTAGTCACGCAAAAGAGCTTATAGGTCAAATGCTTGAGGAATTTGAAAAACGCGAAAATTATTCTGAAATTTATATAAAAAATATGCTGGAATGTTTGCTTATTCTGATACTTCGAAAATGCGACTTTTCTCTGACCGAGGAACCATTTGAGCGTCTGTCTGATATTCAGAAACCCCTCTTATATATTCACAGCAGATTCAGGGAAAATCCCAGTATGGCTCAGGCGGCTGAAATTTCAGGATTTAACCAGAATTATTTCAGCAGTCTTTTCCATAATGCAACAGGCAAAACATATAAAGAATATCTCAACCATTTAAAGCTCGAATACGCCAAAAAACTGATTTTGTCCACTGACATTTCCATTACCGAGGTGTGCTTTTCCTCGGGTTTTAATTCACTTTCAAACTTTTTGCGTATTTTTAAAAATACATATGGGACATCACCTGCCAAAATGCGAAAAAACAACTTTTGATTTTAAACTAAAAAAGCTCCCCGAAGGGAGCTTTTTTTATTAGCCATTGATAGCTGCCTGAGCCGCTGCAAGTCTTGCAATCGGAACACGGAAAGGTGAACATGAAACATAGTCAAGTCCAATCTTGTGGCAGAATTCAACAGATACGGGGTCGCCGCCGTGCTCACCGCAGATACCGCAGTGCATTGAAGGACGAACCTCTTTACCCATCTTAACAGCCATTTCCATAAGCTTACCAACACCTGTCTGGTCAAGCTTTGCAAACGGGTCGTTCTCAAAGATTTTTGCATCATAGTAAGCGTCTAAGAACTTACCTGCATCGTCTCTTGAGAAGCCGTATGTCATCTGTGTGAGGTCATTTGTACCGAAGCAGAAGAATTCAGCCTCATTTGCAATAACATCAGCAGTAAGACAAGCTCTTGGAATTTCGATCATTGTACCAACTTCGTACGCAAGGTCAATACCTGCTGCAGCGATTTCTGCATCTGCAGTCTCAACAACAACCTGTTTAACATACTTAAGCTCTTTAACATCACCAACTAAAGGAATCATAATTTCAGGAACGATATTCCAGTCAGCGTGAGCCTTCTTAACATTGATAGCCGCGCGGATAACAGCCTTTGTCTGCATCTTAGCGATTTCAGGATATGTTACAGCAAGACGGCAACCACGATGTCCCATCATTGGGTTGAACTCGTGAAGGCCTGTGATGATTGCCTTGATATCCTCAACGCTCTTACCCTGAGCATCAGCGAGTGCCTTAATATCAGCTTCTTCTGTTGGAACAAACTCGTGAAGAGGAGGATCCAGGAATCTGATTGTTACGGGGTTACCCTCAAGTGCCTCATAAAGAGCCTCAAAGTCACCTTGCTGATAAGGAAGAATCTTCTCAAGAGCAACTTCTCTTTCTTCAACTGTGTCAGCACAAATCATTTCACGGAATGCTGCAATTCTGTCAGCCTCAAAGAACATATGCTCTGTACGGCAAAGGCCGATACCCTCAGCGCCAAGCTCGCGAGCCTTTTTAGCATCTGCAGGAGTGTCAGCATTTGTACGAACCTTAAGGGTTCTGAACTCGTCTGCCCATTCCATAATTCTGCCGAATTCGCCTGCGATTTCAGCATCAACTGTTGGGATAATTCCGTCATAGATGTTACCTGTTGAACCATCTATTGAAATGAAGTCGCCTTCACTATATGTCTTGCCTGCAAGAGTAAACTTCTTGTTTTCTTCATCCATATTGATTTCGCCGCAACCAGATACGCAGCAAGTACCCATACCACGAGCAACAACGGCAGCGTGAGATGTCATACCGCCACGAACGGTGAGGATGCCCTGAGATGCCTTCATACCTGTAATATCTTCAGGTGAAGTTTCAAGACGAACGAGGATTACCTTTTCGCCTCTTGCATTCCAAGCCTCTGCATCTTCTGCAGTAAATACAACCTTACCGCAAGCAGCACCCGGAGATGCGCCAAGACCTCTGCCTGCAGGAGTTGCAGCCTTTAATGCAGCTGCATCAAACTGAGGATGCAGAAGTGTGTCAAGGTTTCTTGGGTCAATCATGGCAACTGCCTTTTTCTTATCAATCATACCCTCGTCAACCAAGTCACAAGCAATCTTTAAAGCAGCCTTAGCTGTTCTCTTACCATTTCTTGTCTGGAGCATATAGAGCTTTCTGTTCTCAACAGTGAACTCCATATCCTGCATATCGCGATAGTGGTCTTCAAGCTTTGCGCAAACTTTGTTGAATTCTGCAAATGCTTCAGGGAACTTTTCTGCCATCTGAGCGATAGGCATTGGTGTACGAACACCTGCAACAACATCTTCACCCTGAGCGTTAACAAGGAATTCACCCATAAGGCCCTTGTCGCCGGTAGCCGGGTCTCTTGTAAATGCAACACCTGTACCGCAATCGTCACCCATATTACCAAATGCCATCATCTGAACATTAACGGCAGTACCCCAAGAATAAGGGATATCGTTGTCTCGACGGTAAACATTTGCTCTGGGGTTGTCCCATGAACGGAATACGGCTTCAACTGCGCCCATAAGCTGTTCCTTAGGATCTGATGGGAAGTCTTTGCCAATCTTGTTCTTGTACTCAGCCTTAAACTGTCCTGCCAAAACCTTAAGGTCTTCTGCTGTAAGTTCGATATCCTGAGTTACACCCTTTGCTTCTTTCATTTCGTCGATAAGCTGTTCAAAGTACTTCTTACCAACTTCCATAACTACATCTGAATACATCTGGATAAATCTTCTGTAGCAGTCCCAAGCCCATCTTGCGTTGCCTGATTTTGCTGCCATAGTCTCTACAACATCTTCGTTAAGACCAAGGTTTAAGATAGTATCCATCATACCCGGCATAGAAGCTCTTGCGCCTGAGCGAACAGATACGAGAAGGGGATTTTCCTTATCGCCAAACTTCTTGCCGCAGATAGCTTCCATCTTTACGATATTTTCCATAATTTCAGCCTGGATGTCTTCATTGATTTTTCTGCCGTCTTCATAGTACTGAGTACAAGCCTCAGTAGAAACGGTGAAACCCTGAGGAACAGGGAGACCAAGCTTAGTCATCTCAGCAAGGTTTGCACCTTTACCGCCGAGAAGCTCTCTCATTGATGCGTCACCTTCGCTAAAAAGGTAAACAAACTTCTTTGACATATTGTACCTCCAAAATATATATGGTATTTTAATTATTTTACAATTTTATCTTAAACTACGGAAAAAATCTGTCAGAATTTTACTGCACTCATTTTCCATAATTCCGCAATAGTATTCTGTGCCAAGCGGTGATGGTTTATCAAATAAACGGAATTTTGAAACAACCCCGCCCGCTATTTTATCATACGCACCAAAATACAATCGCCTTATCCGCGAGTTTGAAATCGCACCGCAGCACATAACGCAAGGTTCAAGCGTAACATACAAGTCACAATTCTCAAGGCGCATACACCCAAGCGTATTGAGCGCTTTTTCAATCGCCACAACCTCTGCATGAAGCATAGGATTCTTATGCGTTTCACACAAATTATGCGCTCTTGCAATAACCTCGCCGTCCTTTACAACAACGGCTCCTACGGGAACTTCGCCGCACTCTTTGGCTTTTTGCGCCTCAGCAAGTGCCGCCTCCATAAATTTATTGTGCATAACATTCTCCGTAATTAAAACGCGACAAATCCCCGCATCATCAGTGCAGGGATTGTATTCTTAAATTTTATTTCTGGATATAGGGGTCAAGCTCCGCTACAAGACTTGAACAATCCTCGCCATGCGCTTCTACCCTGATTGGCTTTGTAAGGTCAAGGCTGAAGATACCCATAATTGACTTAGCGTCTACAACATAACGCCCTGATGTGAGGTCTATCTCATACTCATATTTTGTAACAACATTTACAAAATTCTTAACATCGTTGATTGAACTTAAAACAACTGTAAATTCTTTCATTTCACTAAACCTCCAATTTTTTTGATATTATATCATATAAATTATATACTTTTTTCTTGCATTAGTCAATCAAAAATTATATAATAATTTTATTGCTTGACTACCAATATATTATGCACTTTTCCAATTCTACCATAAATTTCTCTAAAAAGCAAGGGGGAATCACAAATTACAGTCAAATTTATAACTTTAGGATGCAAAACAAATTTTTACGAGAGTGAAGCTATGGCACAGCTCTTTGAAGAAGCGGGATATACAATAGTTTCAAAGGGCAGCGCGGATATTTGTATAATCAATACCTGCACCGTAACGGGCACAGGAGCTGCCAAAAGCCGCAAACTTATCCGCAAGGCAAGGCGTGAAAATCCAAACGCTGTTTTAGCAGTCATGGGTTGTCTTGCCCAGACTGAGCCTGATACACTAAAGGCAGAAAACATTGATGTTTTAATCGGCAACAAACACAGAAAAGACATGGTTTCTCTCTGTGAGGACGCGTTAAAAGGAGAAAAAATCGAAAAAATAGGGGATATCTTAAAAGAGACCGAATATGAAGAACTCGGCATAATAAACCGCCAAAGCAGAATCCGTGCCGAAATAAAAATCGAGGATGGCTGCAACAACTTTTGCTCATACTGCAAAATCCCATATGCAAGAGGGCCTGTGCGCTCACGCAGCCTTGGAAACATAAAGGAAGAAGCAAGACTTTTAGGCAAAAGCGGATTTTCAGAAATCGTACTCACAGGCATACATATTGGCTCTTACGGCAGGGACTTAAAGGACGGCACAAGTCTTATCGATGTAATTGAGACGGTAGCGGAAATTTCAGGCGTTTTACGGCTTCGTCTGGGTTCGCTCGAGCCCGTTATGATAGACGAAGAATTTGTGCGCCGCATTTCAAAGCTTAAAAACTTGTGTCCTCAGTTTCATCTCTCGCTGCAAAGCGGCTGTGACAACACCTTAAAGGCTATGCGTCGCAGATACACAACCGAGGATTTTAGAGCAGCAGTTAAAAATCTTCGCTCCGCTTTTCCCGATGCGGCGATTACTACCGATTTGATTGTAGGTTTCCCCGGTGAATCTTGCGCAGATTTTGAGGCATCAAAGGCGTTCTGCGAGGAAATCGGGTTTTCGCAGATGCACATATTCCCTTACTCAAAGAGAGAGGGTACTTTGGCTGCACTTTTTCCCGACCAGATAGAAGAATCTGAGAAAAACCGCCGTGCCCACATAATGCTCTCTGTTGCCGCAGATATGAAAAAAAACTTCTATAAAAGTTATATAGGCAAAACCCTTCCCGTTCTTTTTGAGCAGAAAAAGGGTGACTTCTGGATAGGCTATACGCCCAATTATATGGAGGTCAGATGCAAATCAGCTCTTTGCGAAAAAACAATCGATGTAAAAATTTTAAGCTACGACAGCGAAAACGAATGCCTTATATCAGAAAAGAGATAGGATATTCCTATCTCTTTTTGTTTCTTAAATCTATGCCCGGAAACGGAATTTGTTTATAGTCTCCGGATATTCTTGACGCAAGACGGGCGCCATACTCATTGTTTATCTTATCGGTATCAAGATTTGAGGATATAACCGTGCTCTTTTTTGAAACCAATCTTGAGTTGATTATATCAAAAAGCGCGGCTGACGAATATCCGCTTATAAATTCTGTTCCCAAATCGTCAATCACCAGCAAATCCACATTATACGCATACTTTATAGCATAATCCGCTTCCTGTGCCTCTTCTTCATCATATCTTCCAAACTTTAATTTTTCGCACATATCAAGCAGGCTGAACGCCGATTGATAGTAGACAGAAAAGCCACGGCTTAACGCTCTGTTTACTATACATGACGAAAGGTATGTTTTGCCCGTTCCTGCCTTGCCGTAGATAAAAAGATTTGCGTGGGTTTCATCAAATGTATCCGCAAATTTTCTCGCCATATCAAAGCTCTTTTTAGCAAAATCGAGAACCGCCTTTCCTTTTACATCAGGCTGCGTCTCAAAAAGTGAGAAATCAAAGTTCTCAAAGGTCTGCTCCTTCATTGACTCGGTAAGATTTGAATTTACCCCCACATACTTTGAAATCATCTTCTTTAAACACTCGCATCTTCTGCCATTTTCGTCAAATCCCGTATCTCTGCATAATTTGCAGGAATATATCTCGTCAAGATAATCAAGGGGCAGATTAAGTTTTTTGAGTATATTTTTCTTTTTGTTTTGTGCCTCTTCAATATACGCTCTTATGCTTGCCACATTATTTGTGCCCTCTAAGACGCATCTCGCCAGAGCAAGTCCGCCCGATGCCAGTTGTTTTTCGACTTGACTGAATTCGGGCATTTTTTCGCGCACCTCATCTTCACGGCGGCGCTGCTCTGCCTTATTTTTATTTCTTATCTCCAAAATCTCCTGATTTGCCAGAGAATATGCTGACTTCATACCAACGCCCCCTTAAACTTCGTCTAAAAATGAACTGAAGATATCCTCTTCCAATTTTTTATAGTCGGTGCCGTCTTTTTCAGTATAGACACCTTTTCTGGGCTTTTGAGGTTTATTTATACTGCTGAAAAATTTCTCGTCTGATTCTTTAACTTCGTCAACTGTTTTAAGCCCCTTTTCCATCCACGCCTGAAGCATCTTGTCCATATAATTGAGCTTAACCTTGCCGATAGCATCTATCATTTTATCATAGGCGTAAGAAATAAGCTCAATCGGGATATTCATATCTTTTATCCAGATGTTTATGTACTTTTTCTCAGTTGTGCTGAGCGCCCTGTCGTAAATTCCCAAAATCGCCCTGACTGCA
This sequence comes from Clostridia bacterium, assembly GCA_045589715.1. Classification (GTDB taxonomy): domain Bacteria; phylum Bacillota; class Clostridia; order Monoglobales; family Monoglobaceae; genus UMGS1820. The sequence goes on from JAZNPN010000015.1 coordinate 36,045, forward strand.
TTTTCCGCACTGTCGCTGGCCTCAAGCTGGGTTATGTATTCTTCTGCGGCTTCAAATGTATCAATTCCCTTGTCTGCCCAATCTATGGCAACCGTCTCAAGATATCTTTTTGTTGTTTTACCTTTTCTTTCAGCATAAGACAAAAGCATACTTATAACCTCTACAGGAAGTCCCAGCCAATCGTGAAAAGAATAAAGCATCTCCATATCGGATACTGTAAGTATCTTGTGAAGAATGGTCTCACATTGATAAAAAAGCGCTGACACCTGCTTATTCTTTGCTGCAACTGCATCAATTTCTGCCTGAGAGTATGATGGCTTGCTTGACAAAACACGATTAACTTTATTCTTTTTGACCGCCTTTTTGGTTTTATCGGGAATGTCATCTCCTTTTATGGAATATACACCCTCGTCGCAGGCGAATTCATCACGGCTTTCCCAGTATTCAAAGGCAAATTCAGCCTTTGTTTCAGAAATACCAAGCGCCTTTGCAGTATCTTTTGGGGTCGGAAAAATCCCGTCCTTTTCAAAAGCACATTTTACATACAAATAAACTTGTATATATTCAGGCTTTGTAAACCTTACATATTTTTCAATAAATTCATAAGATATTGAAATACTTGCCATACTTTTCTCCTTATTTTCCTACGCAGAACGAGGCAAACACCTTGTCAATAATCTCCTCCTGCACAGTTTCGCCCGTAACCTCGCCAAGGGCTGAGATTACATCTTCCAAATCTATAAATAACAAGTCAAACGGCGCCCCCGTTTTGAGTGAAATTTCAGCTCTTTTTACAGCATCGTATGCTTTGAGCAAACAATCTCTCTGTCTTTCGTTTGAGATATACACATCAGACATACTTATTTTGCCGTTTGCAAACATATCAGCTATCAAAGACTCAAGAGCATCGATGCCTACAGCTGTTTCGCCTTTCGGGGCAGCCGTGCGTATTACCGCATCAGGATTTATTTTTAAAGTTTCTCTGACTTGATTTTCCGTAATCTTCTCCTGTTTATCCGTCTTATTCATTATAAGAATTGTCTTTTTTCCATCAAGTGCATCTGCAACTTCTTTATCTTCTTCTGAAAGTTCTGCAGCAGAATCCACCACAAACAGACATAAATCCGCACTATCTACACTCTCCTTAGAGCGCTTGATACCGATTTTTTCAACCTCATCGCTTGCTTTTCTTATGCCCGCCGTATCCATAAGTTTTAAAGCTATACCGCCAACATTTATATATTCCTCAATCGTATCGCGGGTTGTTCCCGGAATATCAGTTACAATTGCCCGTTCAAACCTAAGCAGGGCATTTAATATTGATGACTTACCTACATTGGGTTTTCCAACAATTGCAGTTGCTGCGCCGTCACGCATAATTCTGCCCGTATCAAAGCCCTTAAGTAAGTTATCAATCTCTTTCTTAATATCATCAAGCGAGGTTAAAAGCTCTCCATTTTCGGGCGGGTCAACCTCATCAGGATAATCTGCAACCGCTGAAATATGTGCCGCAATTTCCATAGCCTTTTCACGAACAGAAAATATCTTCTCCGATAGCTTGCCCGTAAGAGACATAGCCGCATTATGAAGCCCTGATTCTGAATGAGCATTCATCAAATCCATAACTGCCTCAGCGCCGTTTAAATCTGTCTTGCCGTTGATAAAGGCCCTCCTTGTGAATTCGCCCGCTTCTGCAAGCCTTGCGCCGCACTTTAAAAGTTCAGTAAGTATTTTATCTGCCGCAAGGTATCCGCCGTGGCAGTTAATCTCAACAACGGTTTCGCCCGTATAGGATTTCGGGGCACGCATAACTGCAACAAGCGCCTCATCAATTAAAAAGTCTCTGTCTTTTTTAAATACTCTGCACAAAGTAAGCTTGTGACTTTCAAGGTCACAAACCTGCTTTGCCCCGTATGGCTCTACTATTTTTGCTGAAATTTCTTCTGCGCATTTTCCGCTTATGCGAACAATGGCGATGCCCCCCAATCCTCTCGGGGTGGCAATCGCCGCAATAGTGTCATTTAATTTCATAAATATCTTCCTATCAGTTCTTGCGAATATTATCTACAAGCTCCTGCAGTTTTTCTGCAAGTTCTTTATCTCCGCTTAAATTCTGTTTTACCTTTTTGACCGCATTCATAACAGTTGAGTGGTCACGGTTAAACTCATCGCCTATCTGAGGATAAGACTCACCAAGCACTTCTCTTGCAAGATACATCGCAATGTGTCTTGGAAACGCCACATCGTTTGAACGCTTTTTCGTAATAAGTGAACCTTGTGGCAAATGATAATATTTTTCCACCTCATCAATTATTACGGCAGTTGTAATGTTTCGCTGAGGCAGGGTCGATAAAATCTCCTTAAGCGCTTTTTGTGCAAGCTCGATTGAAATTGTATTTGTTCTCTCAATGCCCGCGTATGCTAAAATACGCTTTACTGCACCCTCAAGGTCACGGACATTGGAGCGGATATTTTCTGCGACATATTCGATTATTTCTTCATCAAAGGTAAAATATTCAGCCTCGATTTTTGCTCTTAAAATTGCAAGTCTTGTCTCATAATCAGGAGGCTGAACATCAGCTAAAAGTCCCATCTGGAAACGACTCTTTAACCTGTCGGTAAGATGCGGAGTTTCAGACGGAAGCCTGTCCGATGTCAAAACTATCTGATTGCCCGCCTCATAAATCGCATTAAAGGTATGGAAAAACTCCTCCTGGGCAAGTTCTTTGGTTGCCAAAAACTGAATATCGTCAATTAACAAAAGGTTGACTTCTCTATGCTTATTGCGAAATTCCTGATTTGTCTTTTCACGGATAGCAAGCGCCAGTTCATATGTAAATCTTTCGCTTGTGGTGTATAAAACCTTTTTGTCGGGATAAAGCTCCTGAAAACGATTGCCAATCGCCTGCAAAAGATGCGTCTTTCCAAGGCCGCTGCCGCCGTAGAGAAACAGCGGATTATATTTCTTGGCGGGCGATTCTGCAACTGCCATAGCCGCCGCACACGCCATATTGTTATTACCGCCGATAACAAAATTATCAAAGGAATAACGGGAATTTAATGTGCTTGTCCGCTCCTCAGTTACAGTCTCGGTCTTCTTTTCAGATTTTTGGTCCTCAATAATGACATTCAAATTAAAAGCCCTGCCTGCCGCAAATTCAATACAACTCTCAATCAACGAGCGGAACTTTGTCATAACCATATTTTTATTCAGGCTTCCTGCGACCGAAAGAATAATCTCATCCGCAGTAAGCTTAACCGGCCTTATCGGCTTAATCCAGGTGTTAAAGGACACCTGCGAAATTTCTTCCGACATTTGGGATAAAACACTGTCCCAAATTTTATTTAACTCTTCCACTTGCAATTTCCTCCGTAAAACTCATTAACACACTTTAAGAAAAAGTCAATTAAAAATCGACTTTTTCTTCTGTTATCTGTCAGCATAATCCACTAAAAATTATGCTTGTAATAATTCTGTAATGTTTGCAAAACTAATAATAACAGATAATTTAAAATAATTCAACACCCAAATTTATCAAAAAATTGCTTAAAATCTGTGTATTTTTTCGCTTTCCACAAAATATTGTTAGAGCAAATTTTTCCACGCGCAACATATTCGATTTTTGCCTTAAAAAAATTTTTTAAAAATTTTTATCTGTATCTGTCTAAAATTATCATTACTATCCAAATCATACCTATATAACCAAATGCAGAGTAAAGCTGTGCCACCAGATTGGAAAAGCCGTACATAGAAAACGGGAGAGCTAAAAGACATACTATGCCTGCAAAGAGTACTCTCTCACCCCTTGTTCTTATTCTCTTTGAAAAATGCAACATAATTCCAAATCCATAAGAGACAGCCGTTGTGCAGATAGCCATAAAGAGGACTAAAGAATATACCTTCTTGCTTGTTCTTCCGCAAAATGCAGCGATTTCCAGCATAGGAAGAGGGCTTTCAAAAACGCTGTCAAAGTTAAGACCGATGACTGTCCACACAAGTAATATCAAAAGCCCTATGACAAATCCGCTGGCTACTGATGCAATTCGGATTTTTTTAATTTCTGCACCCTTTGCAAGAGGCACCAGCACCGCCCCTGCAGTCACCGTGTTATAAACTGAATAGCAAACTGCCGAAAGAGTAATTCTGGCGGTATTTTCACCAAGAAACACATCTGTTGAAGTAAGTGCTCCGCAGACTGCGACATAAATAATCCCGCAAATCATAAGGGGCACCAATATAATATTAAGGGTAACTATTCCTTTTAAATCAAAACTCAAAACCACAAAACAGACAAGTGCCATAAGGGCTGCCCCGTAAAAAGGCGTTAAATATGTAATGCTGTCAAGCAAGGCTCCGCTGCCTGAAAACATCACAAAAAGACCACAGAACATATAGATTAACATAAATCCTTTGACAAAAGGTGTCATTCTGCCTGCGACCGATTCGATATATGAATCAAAACCCTCGATGTTTTGCTCGGCGGATTTTGAAAGGATTATATATGCGATAATCATAAATATTGCTGTTGCTATCAGAATCCCTGAAAAATTGGTGTTTGAAGCAAGGTTAAAGTATTCCAGAATTTCTCTTCCTGACGCAAAACCCGCCCCGATAATTAAGCCAATATATACACATGCAATTTTGAGTATCTGTTTCATAAAACCACCCTGTAAATAATATTCAGTTTAGAAACTGAATATTATTTACAATGGAAAATTAAAACACTATGGCGGAATAAAAACCATAGTGTTTTAATTTTCAATTTTCAATTTTCAATTAAAAAAGCTCCCGTAAGGGAGCTTTTTTTACTTAATGTCTGATACTGCTGTGTATTCTGAATTTTCTAAGGTATAGCCTTTTTCCATAACCTCGGCAAAAGCTGCTACCGTGTCCATTGATGTCATAATGTTTACTGAACACTCTGACGCTACACGGCGTATTTTAAAGCCGTCGCTTTCCTTGACATTACCTTTTTTCGGTATATCAATTACCAAATCACACATACCGCTTCTGATTATATCAAGAACATTCGGCACGCCTTCTGAAATCTTCTTGGCAACCTGAACTTCAAAGCCGTTTTCTGAAAGGAATTCGGCAGTTCCTGTTGTTGCAACAAATCTGCAGCCCATATTTTTAAACTTTTCAGCAACGGGCAAAAATGCCTCTTTGTCTCTGTCGCAAACAGTTACAAGAATTGTGCTGCCCGCCTTTGGCATATACATCTCAGCACCGATAAAGCCTTTGTAAAGCGCCTCGTGGTAGGTCTTGCCAACACCTAAAACTTCACCCGTTGAGCGCATCTCAGGGCCAAGGCTTACCTCAACCATAGGAAGCTTCTTGGTAGAGAACACAGGAACCTTAATTGCAACCATCTCTGTCTCAGGATTAATGCCTGAAGAATATCCCATATCCTTAAGTTTTTCGCCAAGCATAATTCTTGTTGCAATCTCGATAACAGGGACATTTGTAACCTTTGTGATATAAGGCACCGTTCTGCTTGAACGGGGGTTAACCTCAATGATATAAAGGTCGCCCTCAAATTCGATAAACTGAATGTTAATCATACCAATTACCTTAAGAGCAACAGATATGCGTCTTGTAACATCCATAATTTTTGCTTTCATTTCCTCTGAAACATTCTGCGGAGGATAGATTGAAATACTGTCGCCCGAATGAACGCCCGCGCGCTCTAAATGCTCCATAATACCCGGAATAAATACATCCACACCGTCACAGATAGCGTCAACCTCAAGCTCTCTGCCGCTTAAATATCTGTCGATTAAAACAGGGTTTTCTGCGTCCTTTTTAAACGCATCCTCTAAATAAAGTGTAAGCTCTGTTTCATTATGGGTAATTTCCATACCCTGACCGCCGAGTACATAGGAAGGACGAACAAGGAGCGGATAGCCAAGGCGTTCTGCCTCGGTGATGCCCTCTTCAACTGTCCATACAGCTTTTCCCTTAGGACGCTTTATGTTAAGCTCTTCCAAAAGGTCATCGAATTTCTCTCTGTCCTCTGCCTCGTCAATCTGTTTTGGAAGTGTGCCGAGGATTGGAACATTCATAGAATCTAAGAAGTTTGCAAGTTTGATTGCGGTCTGTCCGCCAAACTGCAGAATTACGCCGTCTGGCTTTTCAAGCTGGATTATCTCGTAAACATCTTCTTCTGTGAGAGGCTCAAAATAGAGCTTGTCCGATGTATCAAAGTCGGTACTTACAGTCTCAGGGTTGTTGTTTATAATAATTGTCTCAATACCAAACTTTTTAAGTGCCACAATACTGTGTACGCTGCAGTAGTCAAACTCTATACCCTGACCGATACGGATAGGACCTGAGCCAATAACCAAAACCTTCTTATTATCAGATGGTGCAGCTTCATTATACTCATCATAGGTTGAGTAATAGTATGGCGATACCGCCTCAAATTCACCCGCACAAGTATCAACCATTTTGTAAACGGGGCGGATATTGTTTTTAAATCTGTAATTTCTTACATCCTCACCTTTACATCCGATAAGCTGTGCGATGCCTTCGTCGGCAAAGCCAGCCTTTTTATATTTTTTGAGAAGTTCGGGTGTAAGTGTTTCAAGGCTGTAACCCTTTAATTCTTCCTCTAAATCAACGATATTTTTAATCTTCTTTAAGAAGAATGGGTCCATACCCGTAATTTCTGAAATTTTTTCAATTCTGTAATCTCTGCGGATAAGCTCTGCAAGTTCGAAAAGTCTTTCATCATCGGGGGTGATAACATCTGCCCTTAACTGTTCTGATGTCTTATTTTTAGCAGATTCTCTCTCTAAAGTAAACTGCTTAATCTCAAGAGAGCGAATACCCTTTAAGAGCGCAGACTCAAAGGTATTGCCGATAGACATAATCTCGCCCGTTGCCATCATTTTTGTGCCAAGAGTTCTCTTTGCGCCAAAGAACTTATCAAACGGCCACTTTGGTATTTTTACAACGCAGTAGTCAACGGTTGGCTCAAAGCAGGCAAAAGTTTTGCCCGTTACTGCATTTTTAATCTCGTCAAGAGTGTATCCGAGTGCAATCTTTGAAGCAATCTTTGCAATAGGATAACCCGTTGCCTTTGATGCAAGCGCAGAAGAACGGCTGACTCTTGGGTTAATCTCGATTACTGCGTATTCAAAGCTCTTAGGGTCAAGTGCAAACTGAACATTACATCCACCCTTGATTTCGATTGCATCTATTATATCAAGTGCCGCTGAGCGAAGCATCTGATATTCTTTATCTGCAAGTGTCTGTGCAGGCGCTACAACGATACTGTCGCCTGTGTGAACGCCGACGGGGTCTACATTTTCCATACTGCAGACTGCAATGCGGTTGCCCGCTCCGTCACGGATAACCTCAAACTCAATCTCTTTCCATCCGCTGATACATTTTTCAATCAGAACCTGACCGACTCTGGATAAATGAACACCCTGAGCCGCAATCTCAGAAAGTTCTGCTGCATTCTCGGCAATACCGCCGCCCGTTCCGCCAAGTGTATAGGCAGGACGAACGATAACGGGATAGCCGATCTCGTTTGCAAATACAATTGCATCATCAACCGTGTTTACAATCTCACCGCGGACGATTGGCTGATTGATACGCTCCATAAGATTTTTAAAGTTCTCTCTGTCTTCGCCCTCTTTGATACCCTCAATAGATGTACCGATTACCTTTACGCCGTATTTATCAAGAATACCTTTGTCATAAAGCTCACAGGAAAGGTTAAGCCCTGTTTGTCCGCCCATGCCTGCTATAAGACTGTCGGGGCGTTCTTTCTCTATAATTTTCTCAAGTGTTTCTATTGTCAGCGGTTCGATATATGTGCGGTCTGCGGTCTGAGAATCCGTCATAATGGTTGCAGGGTTACTATTAACCAAAACAACCTCAATTCCCTCCTCGCGGATTGCCTGACACGCCTGAGTGCCTGAATAGTCAAACTCTGCCGCCTGACCGATTACAATAGGACCTGAGCCTATTACCAATACTTTTTTAATGCTTGTATCCTTTGGCATTTTAAAACCTCCTTACGCCAGAAAATCGTCGAATATTCCTACCATCTCACGGGGACCGGGAGCTCCCTCGGGATGAAACTGCACGCTCATTATACCATTGCCGCAAATACCCTCACAAGTGCCGTCATTTACATTCTCAAAGGAAACCTCAAGTCCCGATGCAATATTATCTAAAACATAATCGTGACCCTGAGAAGTGATGGTAACCTTGTTTGTTCTGGCATCCCTTACGGGCTGGTTGCCGCCGTGGTGTCCAAACTTTAATTTCTTTATAGTACATCCTTTAGCAAGTCCGATTACAAGATGTCCAAGCGATATTCCGCAAAGCGAAACCTTGCCAATTAAATTCTTAACCGTTTCAATCGTTTCGGGAATATCTTCGGGGTTTCCGGGGCCGCTTGAAACAAGTACAACCTCTGCACCCGATTCTAAAATTTCATCAGCAGCTGTGTTATAAGGGAAAACGGTTATATCACAGTCTCTTACCTTTAGCTGATTTAAAATGCTTGCCTTTACGCCAAGGTCGATTACTGCAACCTTTTTGCCGCTGCCTGCTATTTTATAAGGCTTTTCACAGCTTACTCTCTTTACAACATCAGAGTTATCAAGTGCATCAATTCTTGCCTTAACCTCAGCTTCACTCAAATCTTTTGTTGTAATAATACCTCTCATTGAGCCGTTGTCACGCAAAAGTCTTGTGAGCGCCCTTGTATCAATGCCTTCAAGTCCTAAGATTTTGTTCTGTCTTAAAAAGCCGTCAAGCTCCATCTCGGTTCTGAAGTTGTTGGGGTAATCACACTTTTCCCTTACAATCAAAGCGGTAAGAACGGGCTTTTCTGCCTCCATATCCTCAAAGTTAATTCCATAGTTTCCAATTAAGGGATAGGTGCATATAAGCATCTGTCCGCAAAGTGACGGGTCAGTAATACCCTCCTGATAACCGGTGCTCGCCGTTGAGAACACGACATCGCCAACCACATCGTGAACATAGCCAAACGCTTCACCGCTAAAACACATTCCGTTTTCAAGAATAAGCTTTGCTTGCATAAAAATCTCCTCCTAATCTTTGTTTTCGGACAAAAAATAAAGGACTATTGAACCAAAAGTTCAACGCCCTTGTCAACTGTTTAAAGGAATAACAAATCCTTTGCAATTGGAAATAGTAATAGAAATGGCTATAGTGTCAACAAAAGCTTTCTGATTTGCTAAACATACCATTTCGGTTCCGCTCCTTTCCAAATGCTTGATATTTATTTTACCACTCAGACAGCATTTCGTCAAGGAGTTTTTTAGAAAAAAATCACCAAAAAAGACGAATAATATTGGCACTTGTTATTAAATCAGGCACATAATCCTTAGTCGGCACAGTTTTACCCGCAAAAAATTTGTCAAGAAATTTTTTGGCAAGTTCTTTATCCTCTGTAAATTGTATCCCGTCAAAGCTGTATTTTCCAATAAAATCTCTTGCATATTTTATGTATGTTTTATCCTTAAATTCTGCCCTGATAAGTGCAAGCAGACAGATAAGCGTCTGCTTCTTTTTATATTCTTCGTTTATCTCGCCGTCTGCACAAATTGCCCCGTCTGCCCTCATACTCCTAAGTATTATATCAAGAGCGGCATTTGCCTTATCTCTTCCTTTAACCTTTTCAACCTCTTCAAACATAGAATATCTCTCATCAAAGGCAGAATATGTTTTCTTGTGCTTAATCGGCATTGCAACCCGTATGGGAGAAACCTTTGACCCCGAAAGCGTTGCCATAAGCGCAGTCTCAGAATTAAGCGCAGAGAATTTTACGCCTATTTTTTCAAGACGCTTTCTTATATCGATTATTTCAAAGGGCTCTGCAGATAACAGCCGTCTTTCCTCTCTTTTTATATGCAAATTGGCGCAAACAAGTCCAATGGGCGCAAAACTGCGGTAGACAGATACATTGTTTAAATATATTGTTTCGCCGTTTACCTTTACACTCTTTGGCATAGTTCCGCTGTAGCTTGCATAAATGGTGACAGAATTATCCGTCACAGACACAACCTCTGTATCAGCATTTTCTGCAGACACATCAATATCCTCAGCTTTAAGCACTGAAAGTGCATTGATTATCTCAACGGCTCTTGTCTGTATATTATCCCTTGCAAATATGTGATTTTCGCCCTCGGCATCACCTATTGTCACATTGAAAAAATGAGTGTTTAATACAGGTTTTTCGCTTACAAGTATCGGCAAAGTTTCGCTGTCAATTTGTATCCCGTCAAGTTTTATCTCACCGCCGTATGTAATCTTGCTGAGCGCTTCTATAAGGGAATCAGTATCATTTCCGCTTAAAACACCGCCTGACGAAACAAGCGTAAACTCACTGAACTGCTCTTTAGCATACAGAATAAACTCCTTGGCACACCGCGAAACCGCCCCAAATAAATCAGGGTGGTATATAAATAAAACCTTTTTAAATTTCCTTTTAAGAATGGCTTTTGGATATATTCTTATAAGCATTTGCCCGCCAAACATATCGCTTGCCGCAATGGCTGAATTTTGTCTTTCAAATTCAGAAAATTCAAGGCAAAAATCACGGTCTGCCAAAATCCGTGTCTCTATTTTTTCATCAACCTCTATATTATGAGTAGTGGATGTGCATCTTGCGCTTTGGTGCATATTCATTTTAATATCCGCAAAACAATCGGCACAAAGAGGTATATTAAGGCGTTTTTTGCCCGAATTATCGTTAAGTTCTGTATAGGCACTTATCAGAATATGACAGCTTCCCTTTGCTATCCCTGACAAATTCATAGAATATGTGCTGTTATCGATTTTTCTAAGCTGCGCCGCAGGAACATTTAAATCGATAATTTTTGAGGCATGGCTTGCTGTTGTTATCTTTGCCCTTATAAGTCTGTCCTCTGCCAGAATTTTTACATCAGAAACAAGCGCCCCTTTAGGAAGCCTGAAGATATATTCGGTTGAAATTCTGTCAGAAAGTTCGTTTTCAAATTCAAAGTCAAAGCTTAAGAACGCATACTCACAGAAAATCTCGCCTTTTATGCCAATGTGTTTTAAAATGTTCATAGTTTATCAGCCGCTCCGTCCATACTACACGGGTTTGTGTATTTTAGTTGCTTCTGTTTAAAATAAATTTTGAGTTATAAAGGCTTGAATTAATGGAAATCTGATAATCAAAATCGTCATAGCCCATTTCCTCAATTAAAGTCGGTGTATCCGAAAACAGATTAGTTCCAAGTCCTAACCTATCTCCTGAAATTTCGCATCCGATAGATGCAAGAATCGTCGGGAAGATATCCATAGCACAAAACTCACGGTTTTTGTAATTTCCCCCCGTTACAGGAGAATTTATTATACAATTATAAACATGCTGTTCATATCCATCTTCAACTGTCCTTTCAATATACTCGGCATCCATTGTCAGATGATCGCCGCATATTACAATAGTTGTATTTTTATAAAAATCCTGCCTTTTAATCCATTTAATAAAGTCATTTACCTGTCGGCTTGAGCACGAAATAACATTATCATATTGTTCTTCGTATTCATCGCTGCAAAGACTGCACTTATATCCCGCCACATGGTGCGTGTCAACTGTAAGCATTGTAAATGCAAAGGGACGGTCTTGTTTTGAAATTTCAGTAAGCTTGTCCTTTGCATAATCAAAGAGATAGAAATCTTCCATTCCCCACCAGACATAATAATCCTCTGGTACAAGTCCTTCCTCACGCGCAGAGATTAAATCGTAAATTTTATCCATACCATGGGTATTAAAATATACATCCCTGTTTGCAAATACGGCATCAGAACCAAACATAAGCGCCTGATAATATCCATTATCTTTTAAAATATCGTTAAGCGTTATAACTCCCGGCAAAAATGTTTCCCTTCCATACGCATTTCTTTCAAACATATCGGGCGCTTTTAACGGAATTCCCGCTGTCTGATTGGTTATAGCTGCAATTGTCCATGTCGCGCCGCTTGGAGTCACAAAGCCGCCTATATCCCCGTTATGTGAAAAGTTAATATTTTCTTTGCCAAGATTATAAAGTTCGGGTATAAGGCAATTTTCCATTGCGCCGCCCTGTTCTTTAGAAAGATAAGTCGTTTCCATTGATTCTAAAAGAATATAAATGAGATTTCGCTTTTCTTCAGGAAAGGTTATTTTAACCGAATCAGGGCTTACATAACGCTCCTCAAAGATTGTTGACCGATTGCTCATATCGCGGATATAACCAAATAGTCCTATCCGCAGACACGCCGTCACCAGCAATATCACAGAAAGAATAAATGAACTTACCATGAGTAACCCCTGCTTTAGAGGAAACACCTTTCCCGTTTGCTTTGGCTTAAACCAAAATAAAACTGCTAAAGCCGCTGTTGTTATGAGCGCAGGGACAATAACCCTTAAAAAAACACCTGACACTATGTTTTGCTGCGCACCGTTAATATTGGAAAAAAGCGTATATATAATAGAATCAACACCTGTTACGCCGTAGGTCTTTGTGTACCACGAAGATGCAAAAAAACAGATTAACGCTATAAAAACTAAAAAGAGACATAAAATCTTTGAAAGCATATGTTTTTTATTTTCTAAGACAACTGTCTCCTTTTCAATCACAACTTTTGTATCCATATCCATCCCCTTCAAATTGTTTTAAGTATATTACAAATGTTATAAAAAGTCAAACAAAGTTATATCCTGTCACAAAAAGAATGTTGCTTTAGAAAAAAGTCCGTGGTATAATTGTCTGTGTTAACTTAAATATATTAAAAATCGTGGTGTTAAAATGGAAACAACAAAAAAAGCCACCTTTAAGATGGCTTTCATTCACAGTCTGCCCGTTATGGCAGGATATGTTTTTATGGGTATGGGTTTTGGCGTTTTGCTCAAAAGCATCGGCTACAACTTTTTGTGGGCGCTTTTGATGAGCCTTACCATTATCGGCGGGTCTATGCAATATGCTGCTGTTGAAATGCTCTCGGGCGGCGTTTCGCTTATTCACACGGCGATTATGACAATTATGATAAATGCCAGATATTTTTTCTATGGTCTTTCAATGCTTGATAAATACCGAAAAGTAAAGCATGGCAGACTTTACCTTATACATACGCTGACTGACGAAACCTTTTCTTTGGTTTCTGCCTTTGAAGATGAAAAAAATCCCAATGTCAGCCGAAAAGGCTATTATTTTATACTGTCTGCCCTTAACCATTCATATTGGATTATCGGCTGTGTTATGGGGGCAATTTTGGGCGAATTTACTTCATTTAGCTTTCAGGGTATGGATTTTGCAATGACAGCATTGTTTGTAGCAATATTTGTTGACCAATGGATTGAAAACAAGGACCACTTCCCCGCGCTTTTTGGGGTAATAATATCACTTATCTGCCTGCTTATTTTTGGTGCTGATAAATTTGTTGTTCCCGCTATGATAATACTTACTCTGGTGCTTATAAGCAAAAAGGCAAAGGGGGAAAATACCAATGAATAATCTGCATTCTCTTTTGATTGTAGCAGTTATCGCCGCGGTGACTTATGTTTTAAGGGGAGCCGCCTTTGTGCTCTTTCCAAAAGGCAAGGAAATCCCTGAATTTGTCCAAAAACTCGGCAATGTTTTACCATATGGAATTATGGGACTTTTGGTAGTCTACTGCCTGAAGGATGTTTCGGTGATTTCAGCCCCCTATGGTCTGCCTGAGCTTATTGCCGTTTCTGCGGTGGTAATTTTGCAGGCGTGGAGGAGAAATTCACTCCTTAGCGTACTGCTTGGCACGGTTTTGTATATGATTATGGTTCAGTTCGTATTTTAGATATAAAATAATCGAGATTTTAAAAGCCATTGTTCGCATAGCGAACAATGGCTTTTATTTAACGACAGTTATATCTGCATCTTATGAGACAAGCTGCTGTTATCAGCATAAGAGAGAAGAAGAACAGCAATAAGCCTGTGATAATTGCACCTATTACACTTGTTGCGACAAAGGTTATCCCAAGGAGAATTACAGATGTTAAAACCGTTCCTAAAACACCTACCAAAAATGCGGTAAGATTGCGGCAACAATTGTTAGTCTCTCTGTCATAAACAGAAGATGTCAAAAGTGTTATACCCAAATAACCAATGGCAATGCCAAACAATACCCACAAAAAAGCAGGCGTGATTGTTACAAGTGCAGTAAAGCGGAAAATTCCTGCAAGAATACCAATAACTATACTTGCAATTACAGCTCCGCCTGTGCAGCTGATTTGGCAGTCACAATTTGTTCTATCCATATATTTCACCTCCGCTTTATAATATGTCGGATGTTTTCGCGAGGTGATTATTGGTTAGATAAATTTAAGCGTCTTTTTTAATGTCTTCAAGCATCTTCTCAATTTCTTCTCTTGGCTTAATGCTGAGGAACGAAAATGTTTTAGTCAAAGACTTTTCAATCATTTGCATTCCCTTTTCTCTCTCGCCAAGCTCAATTAACACTCTGCCATAGCCATAGTATGCCTCAGGAAAACGAGGCTCAGGTTCACGGCTTACAAGGTCTTTGTAAATTTCAGCGCTCTTTTCAAGCTGGCCGCATATGGCAAGAGCATCTGCGTAGTTATCTGCAATTATATTGTCATCGCTGTTATATTCGTAGGCTTCTTCATTAAAAGAAAGCGCCTTTTCTTTGTCATCGCCCAAATTATAAAGTATGCCTAAATTCTCATAAATTCTGGTATTTTTAAAGCCTGTCTCTGTAACTTCTTCAAGTTCTTCGATGGCATACTTTAAATTTCCCTGTTTCCAATACGCAATAGCTGTAAAGTTTTTAATTTGGTAGCGGTCTGCGCTGTCCGGCTTTGTCATTGGAAGCGCACCTCTTAATTCAACAAGCGCATCATCAACCTGCCCGCTCCTTAAAAGCAAATATCCGTACACTATGCGATTTGCAACATTTAAGTTTCCAACCTTTGAGGCAATATTAAAAATCTTAACCGCCTTTTCTATATTACCTTTTGAAAACTGTCTTTTAGCGAAAAAAGCAACGATATTTGCACGCTTTACAACTAAGAATATAAGCACCGCAGCAAGTATAATCCGCCACAACTCTATTCCGAAAATCTGCATATAATCACCTTCTTAATAGAGATTGTTAACAGTTCTTGGATAAGGCAATACATCGCGGATATTGCTCATACCCGTCAGATACATAATCGCTCTTTCAAAGCCAAGACCATAGCCTGCGTGCTTTGTTCCGCCAAATCTGCGAAGGTCAAGGTAATGAGCATAATCTTCTTCCTTAAGTCCCATTTCAGCCATTCTTTCAAGAAGAATATCCATTCTCTCTTCTCTCTGGCTTCCGCCGATGATTTCGCCGATTCCGGGAACTAAGCAATCCATAGCTGCAACGGTCTTTTTATCATCATTAAGACGCATATAAAACGCCTTTATTTCTTTTGGATAATCAGTTACAAAGATTGGCTTTTTAAAGATTTCCTCGGTTAAATATCTTTCGTGCTCGGTCTGTAAATCACAGCCCCATTCTACAGGATACTCAAAGTCCTTGCCGCTGTTCTTTAAAAGCTCAATAGCCTCTGTATATGTCACTCTGCCAAAGTCATTTGACACAACATTATGAAGTCTGTCTAAAAGCCCCTTATCAACAAAGCTGTTAAAGAAGTTCATCTCCTCAGGTGCATTTTCCAAAACATAATTTATGACAAACTTTAACATATCTTCTGCAAGACGCATATCGTCTTCAAGGTCAGCAAATGCAATTTCAGGCTCTATCATCCAGAATTCTGCCGCGTGTCTTGTGGTGTTTGAATTTTCTGCTCTGAATGTCGGGCCAAATGTATAAATATCGCCAAACGCCATAGAGAACGCCTCACCCTCAAGCTGTCCGCTTACTGTGAGCGAAGTTTCCTGAGAGAAGAAGTCCTGCTTGTAATCTATATTTCCATCCTCTGTCTTTGGAAGATTATCCATATCAAGGGTTGTAACCCTGAACATTTCACCCGCACCCTCACAATCACTGCCTGTAATGAGCGGGGTGTGAACATATACAAATCCACGCTCGTTAAAGAACTTATGGATTGCATAAGCTGTAAGAGAGCGAACACGAAATGCCGCCGCAAAGGTGTTTGTTCTGGCTCTCAAATGAGGAATGGTTCTTAAATATTCAAACGAATGTCTCTTTTTCTGCAAAGGGTAATCAGGAGTGCTTGCACCCTCAATCTCTACATTTGTCGCCTTTATTTCAAACGGCTGTTTTGCCTCGGGGGTTAAAACAAGTATACCCTCAATGCGGATAGCGGCACCTACATTGAGCTTTGAAATCTCTGAGAAGTTTGAGAGCTTATCCTCTTCAATAACTATCTGCAGATTTTTAAAGTATGAACCATCATTTACTTCAATAAAACCAAAGTTTTTGGAAACTCTGAGTGTTCTCACCCAGCCGTTTACATATACAGCCGCGCCGTCTGAAAGCGGGCTTAAAAATAACTGTTTGATTTTCATTTATAACAACCTCCTAATATTCCTTAATAAGTTCAGCTCTTGGATATCCGCGGCTGTACTCAACATTCGAGATGTAAAAGCCTCTGCCGTAA
>JAZNPN010000016.1:0-160348 GCA_045589715.1 Clostridia bacterium
GCCGTAACCAACGAGTTTTCAAATGATTCATATGTTGCCTCCTCAGGAATTGTTCTGAGCCGCAACAAGACCTTCGCCGCCGTAAATCTGACGGAGCTTTGGTTTTTCGATTTTTCCCGTTGGGTTTCTTGGAACATCTGCAAAGATAACCTTTCTCGGTCTTTTGTATCTTGGAAGGTCTGCACAGAATTCATCAACCTCTGCCTCTGTCATTTGCATGCCCTCTTTAACCTGAATTATTGCAGTTGCTATCTCGCCAAGTCTGCTGTCGGGAAGTCCGATAACTGCCACATCGCTGATTTTATCATTCTTTCTCAAAAAGTCCTCAATCTGAACGGGATATAAGTTTTCACCGCCTGAAATTATGACATCTTTCTTTCTGTCAACAAGATAGATAAATCCGTCTTCATCTTCTTGTGCCATATCGCCCGTAAATAGCCAGCCATCTTCCAATACTTCTTTGGTGGCTTTTTCATCTTTATAGTATGCCGTCATAACACCCGGACCTTTAACTGCAAGCTCACCGACCTCACCCTGAGGAAGCGTATCTCTGTGCTCGTCTACAATTTTAGTTTCCCAGCCAAAGCCTGCCTTGCCGATTGCACCCACCTTGTGCTCGTTTTCAACGCCGAGATGCACACAACCGGGACCTATTGACTCGGAAAGTCCGTAGTTTGTATCATACTGATGATTTGGGAACACCTTTTTCCAACGCTTAATAAGACTTGGAGGAACAGGCTGAGCACCTATGTGCATAAGGCGCCACCTATCTAATTCATAATCATCAAGGTTAATATCACCTCTGTCGATGGCATCTAAAATATCCTGCGCCCAGGGAACCAAGAGCCACACAATAGAGCACCTTTCTTCAGAAACAGCCTTTAATATCCATTCGGGTTTAATTCCTTTTAAGATAACTGCTTTACCGCCAACTAAAAAGCTACCGAACCAGTGCATTTTTGCACCCGTATGATAAAGAGGCGGAATACATAAAAATACATCGTCTTTAGTCTGCGAATGATGGTTCTGTTCAACCCTGCAGGAATGTGTAAGACTTCTGTGCTTATGAATAATCGCCTTTGGAAATCCCGTGGTACCGGATGAAAAATAGATAGCCGCATCATCATCGTCTGTTAGTGTAATATCGGGATTTTTAGTTGAACAATATGTAACTAATTTATCGTAGCTTTCAGCGAAAGTAGGACAATCCTCTCCTACATACAGAAGGCATTTTACCCTTGGAATGCGGTCGCATATTTCTTCTACACGGCCTATAAATTCAGGCCCGAATATAAGCGCATCTGCATCTGCAAGGGTTAAGCAATACTTAATCTCATCAGATGCGTATCTGTAATTGAGCGGTACTGCCATAGCTCCCGTTTTTAAAATTCCAAAATAAATAGGGAGCCATTCGATAGAATTCATAAGAAGAATTGCAACCTTATCGCCCTTCTTTATTCCTCTTGTGAGCAGAAAATTTGCCATTCGGTTGGCTTTTTTATTAAACTCACTCCATGTGATTTCTTTTCTGTATGCCTCACTTGGATTTGACTCAATGAGCGAGTATTCTCTCCATGTCATTCTGCTTTGATTTTCAAGTTTTGGGTTGATTTCTACAAGACTTATATCATTGGGGTAGAAATCTGCATTTTTCTTTAAAATATCCGTGATTGGCATCTTTAAATCTCCTTTATTGACCAAGTGATTCTTTTTTATGAACTGTTACTGCCTCGTCATAGCATTTAAACATATCATTAACCTTTTCCTTATCGGGCGCCTTTGTAAGCAATGACACAACAGGAACGATTACAAAGCCCGCAAGCATCGCAACTACACCGCAGTTAATAGGTGACCACAAAAGCGTCGGGAAAGATCCTCGGAAAAGCATATTTGCAATTAAAAGCGCTGATGCAAATACAAAATTTACCACAACCGATGCTTTTGTAACTCTCTTCCAATATAAACCAAGCAGGAATGGAGCTAAAAATGCACCCGCAAGTGCGCCCCACGAAATTCCCATCATATCTGCAATGAAGCCGAGCTTATCTTTAAACAGGGCAATTGCAGCGGAAACAACGATAAATAACGCAATAAATATTCTCATAACCAAAATCTGCTTCTTCTCGCTCATATCCTTAACAATGTTATCCTTGATTAAATCAAGCGTCATAGTCGAGCTTGACGCTAAAACAAGTGATGAAAGCGTTGACATTGATGCCGATAAAACAAGTACAATAACTACACCTATTAAAAGGTCGCCTACACCGCTAAGCATCTGCGGAATAATTGCATCAAAATCCTTAAGTGCGCCATTTACAAACACGCCTTCAACAAGTGAAAGCTTATCTGTGTAGAGTCTGCCAAATCCCCCTAAGAAATAGCAACCGCCTGCAACGATGAGAGCAAATACAGTTGAGATAATAGTACCTTTATTTATATCTTTTTCACTCTTTATTGCATAGAATTTTTGAACCATCTGAGGAAGTCCCCAGGTACCAAGCGAGGTTAATATAACTACAAATAAAAGTCCAAGCGGGTCAGGTCCAAAGAATGATGCAAAGACGCCTGGTGCATTTGAAACAGCGTTATTAGAAACTTTAGCAAGGCCGTCAAGTGCACCCATAAATCCGCCGTTTTGAGTAAGAACTGACGCGATAACCAGAACAATACCAATAAGCATAATTATTCCCTGAATAAAGTCGTTAATCGCAGTTGCCATATATCCGCCTGCAATAACATAAATTCCTGTAAGAACCGCCATAACAATTACGCAGGTTGAGTAATCAATACTTGGAAATGCCATTGAGAAAAGTCTTGAAAGTCCATTATAAAGCGATGCAGTATAAGGAATCAGGAATATAAACACAATAATTGATGCTACAATTTTAAGACTTTTGCTTAAGTATCTCTTTTCAAAAAACTCAGGCATTGTAGCGCTTTTAAGATGCTGAGTCATAAGTCTTGTTCTTCTTCCAAGTATCACCCAAGGCATAAGCGATCCTATTATTGCATTGCCAATACCAATCCATGTAGATGCTACACCAAACTTCCAGCCAAACTGACCTGCATAACCTACAAAGATAACAGCAGAAAAGTATGATGTTCCGTAAGCAAAAGCGGTAAGCCAGGGACCTACGCTTCGTCCGCCAAGCACAAAACCATTAACATCTGTCGCGTGTCTTCTGCAATACAAACCAACCGCAATCATAATTGCAAAAAATACTACCAATAAAACCAACTTTATCATTTAACATCTTCCCTTTCTTTTAAGGGCATAGAAAAACGCCCCCATATAATTATGAGGACGATTTAAAACCGCGGTACCACCTCATTTTACTTTTTTCTCACGAAAAAAGCCTTTACGAGTACAGCCAAGGCAAAGCTTATACTCTTTTGCTGTAACGGGCAATCCCGTCGTAGCCTACTGAGAATAAACCCATTCGGTACGCAGCTCGCAGAATGTATTCAGATAATCCCGTACTACTGTCTTGCAGCAACCGACAGCTCTCTTAAAGTCCCGAGGAAAACCCTACTTGTTTCTAGTCATCGCCTTTAAATATTTTTCTTAAATTATAATCTTTTTGTCTTATATTGTCAAGGCTTTTTGGAAAAATATATTTACAAACTCTACATTTAGGTATATAATATATGTATTCATTATAATTGAAACGGAGATGTATATAACTATGTATATTGGTATTGATTTGGGTGGCACAAACATCGCCATCGGTATAGTTGATAACGACGGAAATATTTTAAAAAAAGGTTCAAGACCTACTGAAAGAACACGCCATTATTCAGAAATCGTTAAGGATATGGCAGAACTTTCATTGGAATTGACAAAAGACTGTGGTTTTGACATAAATGATATCGAAGCAATAGGAGTTGGTTCTCCCGGAATTATTGACACAAAAGACGGAGTAGTTTTATATTCTCCAAACTTCCAAGACTTTAACAATCTCTCTCTTGCTAAAGAGCTTAGGAAATATATTGATGTTCCTATAACTATCGAAAACGATGCAAATGCTGCAGCATATGGTGAATATATTGTAAATGGCAATGATTCTGATAGTTTTGTTGCGATAACCCTTGGTACAGGTGTTGGCAGCGGCTTTATTATCAATAAAGAGATATATCGTGGTTTTAACGGAGCTGCAACAGAATTTGGGCATTTCACATTGGCACACAATGGTGTTACTTGTGGTTGCGGCAAAAAGGGCTGCTGGGAAGCATACGCATCTGTTACTGCTCTTATACGCCAAACAAAAGAGGCTATCGCAAAGCATCCTGAGTCTCCTATGGCAAACGACGAAAAAGTTTCCGGAAGAACAGCGTTTGACGCTGCAAAAGCAGGTGACCCTATAGCTCAGGAAGTTGTCAATAACTACATCGAATATGTAGCCAGCGGATTGCTGAGTATCATCAATATGCTTCAACCCGAAATTATTGTTATTGGTGGCGGTATAAGCAACGAAGGGGACTACCTTTTAAATCCGATTAAAAAATACCTCGGCGAATATCTGTATTGTGATGAACTTCCGCAAACCGAAATTAAAATAGCGACACTAAAAAATGATGCAGGAATCATCGGAGCCGCTTTTGCCGCTAAACTTCAAAAATAAATTATAAATTAAAAAGGTCAGATAACTTTAAAGTTATCTGACCTTTTTTTGTATTTACTTTTAATTTTTATTTTACAGCCTCTAATGAAGCAATAAGGTTATTCATAACAGTCGTTACTGAAAATTCAACAGTCTCATCAATCGTCATTGCTTTGTTTGCCTCAGCAACACGATATTCCATCAATTCGTTTATTCCCGCAACTCTCTTAATTATATGATAGCCGTAATCAGTCTTTACAACATCACTGATTTCATTTATGTTAAGCTTAAATGCTGCTTTTTCAAACTCTTCAACCATTTCGCCTTTCTGGAATGTATATCCAGCGTCGGTTTCTCCCAAATCTTCATTGTATTTGTGCATGAGTTCTATAAAGTCAGTACCTTTCTTTACCTGAGAGAGAACACTTCTGGCAGTACTGATGTCGGAAACGAGGATGTGAAGTGCAGTCACATATTCATCACTCTTGTACTTTGCCAGAACAGAGATATCCTCAGGATAATAATTTTTAGGATTATAGGTCATATCCTGCTGGATTTTTTGCAAAGCTATGAGATTGGTATACATCTGCTCATACTGCTCAATACCGGTAAGTCCCATTGCCTGTATTCTTAATTTTAAATCCTCAGGGGCATAAACATTCTGTAAATACTCAATTTCTGCTTTAATTTCGCGAATATCTGCCGTGTTTATACTAACCCCGTTTTCTTCGCCCATCTGAACAAAAACAAGATTTAAAATCGTTGCATCTATCGCATCTTGAATAATTGTATCAGAAAGTTTAACGCCGTTAACTTTTTTATCCCAATTATAACTTTTAAGTTCCTGGATAGTGAGCTGGTTTTGATTAGCATAATCTGATGCAATCGATGAAATATAGTAATTGATATCACTGTCTGTTATATAACCATCATTTATCCAGATAACAACTTTACCTAAAGATTTATCAGAATACGCCTTGTAATCATCTGAGTAAATTCTGAGCACTGTGGCAACTGCCTGCTCGATTGTAAAAGTCTCGCCGGGTGAAAATTCATAATCAGCAGTTCCTTGCATAACTCCAAGCTCACGCATTGCATAAACTGCATTTTCTGCCCAATCAGAAATCAGATTTTCGTCAGCATAATATACATATTCCTTTTTGTCGGGTGTCTCAATGTTCAAAAATGACGCCATACGATAAAGAATTGTTGCAGCTTCCTCGCGTGTAAGATTGTCGTTTGGTGCAAACAATCCATCGCCCTTACCATTTATTACGCCTATTTTGTTGAGAACCAACACATCCTGCTTCGAAACATCACTGAAAGGATTTTCGTTAACATATACGGGAAGCTCTGCGCCCAAGCTTTCTAAAACATTAACAGCAAGTTCGCAAAATTTTTCACGGCTTATATCCTGAGTATAGTCTGTTATTCCAAAATCCTCAGTTACAATATTTACGCTTTTCGCTGTTGCAATCGTATTTTGCGCCCAATCAGAAATTGTTTCTTCTGCAAAACAAACAGATACAGAAAGCAACATTGTAAGTGTTAAGACTGCTGAAATTATTTTTTTCATAGATTGCCTCCAAATTATTTTTTAATTTCCTCTGCTTTTTCAACGCAAGCGCTAATTGCACTTTGAATTACAGAGCGAAATTTATTTTTTTCAAGTTCACAAACTGCTGCAATAGTGGTACCGCCGGGAGAACAAACATTATCCTTTAACTGTTCCGGGTGTATATTTGTTTCAAGCACCATTCTGGCACTGCCTTCCACTGCTTTTGCTGAAAGTTTTAGCGCCTGAGCTTTTGTAAGTCCGTATGAAACTCCTGCATCTGCCATTGCATCAATTAACATATAAATATAAGCGGGGCTGCTTCCATGAAGGGCAGTTGCTACATTCATAAATTTTTCAGGCATAACTTCTGTATCCCCGACACCCGAAAGAATCTTTGCCACATCTTCTACCTCTGCCTTAGTAAGGTTTTTGTTAGGTGTAATCACGGTCATTCCGCATCCTACCTGAGCCGGAGTATTAGGCATAGCCCTTACAATCTTTTTGTCAGCACCGATTTTTTCTTCTAAAAAGGAAACCGATACACCAGCTGCTATTGATAAATAAATCTTATCGCAAAAGCCCTGCATTTCATCAAGAACCGAGGCAATAACATTTGGCTTTACAGCAAAAATAATTAAATCACTGTTTAACTCCACCTCTTTGTTATCACTTGTGGTATTTACGCCTTTTTCTGTCCAGAGCTCTCTCTTTTTCAAATCAAGTTCTGACACTGTTATATCATTTGCTGATTTTCCGGAGGCAATAAGTCCGCTAATCAAAGCAGATGCCATATTTCCCCCGCCAATAAATCCTATTTTCATAAGAATTTCTCCTTTTTATCAGACGGTAAGTTCAACATCGCCTGCCATAGAATTATTTTCCTTGAGCAATGGCTCAACATACTCTTTCACAAGTTCTTCTACCTGATTTGGAGCTCTGCCAATAAAGTTTTCAGGTTTTAAAATCTTTTCAACCTCTTCAAAGCTCAAATCAAAAGCTGGGTCAGCTACAATACGCTCTATAAGGTCGTTCTTGCCGCCCTCTTCTTTAACCACTCTTCCGGCTTCCATAGAATGAACCCTTATCTTCTCGTGAAGCTCCTGTCTGTCTCCACCCTTTTTAACTGCATCCATCATAATATTTTCGGTTGCCATAAATGGAAGCTCTGCCATTACATGAGCCTCTATTACCTTTGGGTAAACAACAAGTCCTGACGCTACATTTATATAAATATTAAGTATTGCATCAACTGTCAAAAATGCCTCTGCTACGCTGATACGCTTGTTTGCAGAATCATCAAGGGTTCTTTCAAACCATTGTGTAGATGTTGTGATAGCAGGGTTTAGCGCATCAACAATTGCATATCTTGAGAGAGCACAAATTCTCTCTGAGCGCATAGGGTTTCTCTTATACGCCATAGCAGATGAACCAATCTGTGATTTTTCAAATGGTTCTTCAATTTCTTTAAGATGCTGCAAAAGTCTTATATCATTTGCAAATTTATATGCACTCTGTGCAATGGAACTGAGCACAGACAACATCTGATAATCAAGCTTTCTTGAATAGGTTTGTCCGGAAACAGGGTAAATCTTTGAATATCCAAGTTTTTCAGCAATCTTTAAGTCAAGTGCTTTTACTTTTTCAGTATCTCCGTCAAAAAGTTCCATAAAACTTGCCTGAGTACCCGTTGTACCTTTTGAACCAAGCAGAGCGGCTCTGGATAACTGAAAATCCACATTTTCAAGGTCCATTATGAGTTCCCACAGCCAAAGCGATGCACGCTTTCCTACAGTCGTAAGCTGGGCGGGCTGAAAATGAGTAAACCCAAGAGTTGGCATATCTTTATACTTAAGGGCAAAATCCTTAAGCAGTGATATAACCTTTAAAATTTTTGATTTAATAAGATTAAGACCCTCATACATAATGATAATATCCGTATTATCGCCTACATAACAGGAGGTTGCACCTAAATGAATTATACCCTTTGCATCGGGACACTGAACGCCATAGGCATACACATGTGACATTACATCGTGACGGACTTCCTTTTCTCTCTGCTCTGCAATGTCATAATTTATATTATCCATATTTGCCTTAAGCTGCGCAATCTGTTCATCCGTTATAGAAAGTCCCAGCTCCTTTTCTGCCTCTGCAAGAGCCACCCATAATTTGCGCCAGGTTTTAAACTTCTTGTCAGGAGAGAAAATATATTTCATTTCCTTGCTTGCATATCTTGAATTAAGAGGACTTTCGTAGGTATCCTTCATCATTTAAATCATCCTTTATCAATTATTCTGTATAGCCACCCTGTAAATACTTTTCAATTCTGTCAAGACCTGTCTTTATAACTTCCATAGAAGTTGCATAAGAGAGTCTTACATATCCGTCTATACCAAAGCCCTCACTTGGAACAAGCGCTACAAGTGCACGCTCTAAAATATCTTCGCAAAGCTCATTTGCAGTATTTATCATTTTGCCATAATGTTCTTTTCCTAAAACATCTTTAACATTCATAAAGATATAAAATGCACCATTGGGGGTTTTGCAGCTGATGCCATCAATGCTGTTTATGCGCTCTACCATATAATTACGGCGCTCTGCATAAGTCTTTTTCATCTCATCAATAAAGCTCTGGTCGCCGTTAAGCGCTTCAACTGCTGCAGCCTGAGCGATTGAGTTGGGGTTAGAGGTTGCATGGCTCTGAATGTTACCCATAGCCTTTGCAAGTTTTATGTTTGAAGCCGTAAAACCAATTCTCCAACCTGTCATAGCATAAGTTTTTGCCATACCATTTACTATGATTGTAAGGTCACGAATTTCGTCGCCAAGAGTTGCAATATTTGTGTGAGAGCCTTCGTAAATAAGCTTTTCATATATCTCGTCAAATACAACATAGATGTTGTTTTCTACTGCGACCTTTGCAATTTCAATAAGCTCATCACGGTTATAAATCATACCTGTAGGGTTACTTGGCGTATTTAAAACAAGCGCTCTTGTCTTTGGCGTAATTGCCGCTTTAAGCTGGTCAATAGTAAATTTAAACTCTGTTTCCTCTGTTGTTTCAATATATACAGGAACAGCGTCTGCAAGTTTAACCATTTCAGGATAGCTAACCCAGAAAGGTGTTGGAATAATAACTTCATCACCAGGCTCGCAGATGCACATAAATGTATTAGTAAGTGAATGTTTACCACCATTGCTTATAACGATATTTGCAGACTCATATTCAAGACCTGTATCTCTTTTTATTTTGTCGCAAACAGCCTGCTTAAGCTCAAGTGTACCTGAAGCAGGTGTATATTTTGTTATATTTTCTTCAATAGCACGAATACCCGCCTGTTTAATGTTGTCAGGGGTGTTAAAGTCAGGCTCACCGGCTCCAAATCCAACAACCGGGATACCCTGCTTTTTCATTTCCTTAAATTTTGAGTCAATAGCGAGTGTAGGCGATGGACTAATCGCTGCCGCTTTCTTTGAAATTGTAAGTTCCATTTTACTTCCTCCATTTTTATTCATATCTTGTTTATTTTAATATAAATAAGCAAAAATTGCAATAAAAAGTATTAAATTTCTTCAAAAAATATTCAGATTCTCTTTAATGTATCATAAAATAATCGGTAAAAGTTTTCAAATTTAATATTTTTTATTATTTCTTCGTCTATTCCGCGGTTTTTCATAATATTAAAAAGGTTAGTCATATCCTCTATGCCATTCATATCTGACGGCAATCCCGATACTCCGTCAAAGTCTGAACCAAGCCCTATAACACTTTCCCCTCCGAGCTGTAAGATATATTCTATATGGTCAACTATTCTTTCTGTTTTGCAAACCCCGCTGTTATCCAAAAATTCAGGATAAAAGTTTATTCCAATGCCACACTTTCTTTTAATCATTGCCTTGATTTGTTCGTCAGATAAATTGCGTGGATGAGAGCATAATGCTTTCACACAAGAATGCGAAGCAATAAATGGATATTTTGTGATTTCTTCTACATCCCAAAAGCCTTTTTCGCAGATATGGGAGACATCTACGAGTATACCCATTTTTTCCATTGTTTTAACAGCGTTTTTCCCAAATTCAGTCAGTCCGGCACCACGAGCATCCATTACACCGTCTGCTAATTCATTTGCATAGTTCCATGTAAGCGTAATAAGCCTTACACCCATTTTGTAATACATAGACAGTGCATTTAAGTCTCCCTGGAGCGCTTCACCGCCCTCAATTGAAAGTATAGAATATACACCGCCTTTTTCCTTTGCTGCCACAAGGTCTTCTGCTGTCGTTATTGCTGAGATTATATCCTTGTTTTCGCTGATTTCATTATGGTATTTTTCAATCAGGGAAAGGCAATGTTTTATGGGTGGCACTTTAATGCTTTTCTTATCAATAAACGCTGCAAACACCTGAATATATGTATCATATTCCCGCATTCTTTCTATATCAAGATGTAAATTGTTTTTGTTAAGTTTTTTATCTTGCTCACAAAGTTCAAAAATAGTATCGCAATGAGCGTCAAATATCAAAAAAAGCCCTCCTAATAAACATCAATACCTTCAATATGATTTATCTCTGATAATTCGTATTCTCCCGATATACTTGATGCACACACCTCAATAACATCAAAACGAACCTCTGCGTTTATTCTGTTTTTATAAAAATAATCAGCAGCTGCCCGTTTAAGATGCTGAATCTTTTTAAAGTTAACCGCTTCTGAGGGATACCCGTATTTGTAGGAGCTTCTTGTCTTAACTTCTACGAATACAATCAGCTCTTTATCCATACAGATTATATCCACCTCGCCGCCCTTTGTAAGATATTTTGTCTCAAGTATTCTATAACCCTTATCCTGTAACATTTTAAGGGCGGCTGCTTCTCCGAAATCTCCTAAATCCTTGTTATATCTCATATTTATGCCTTTCCTAACACTTTCTCAGTTATAAAACTCCTTCGATGAAGAGGCGTAAGCCCATACTCCCTTATTGCTTCCATATGTACTTTTGTTCCATACCCTTTGTGCTTTGCAAATCCGTATTGCGGATATTTTTCGTCCATTTCTATCATATATCTGTCACGGGTTACTTTTGCAATTATGGATGCTGCTGCAATACACTCAAATTTCATATCGCCCTTTACTACATAATCACATTCAACGCCGTCAAATGGAATTTTATCATTGCCGTCGACAAGCAGAAAATCAGGTTTTGTTTTAAGTCCGTCTACTGCCTGTTGCATAGCAAGATGAGTTGCCTGACGAATATTTATTTCATCTATTTTTTCAGGCCCCACAAACACAACCGAGTAACTGAGTGCCTTTGAGACAATTTCGTCATATAGCTTTTCGCGCTTTTTTTCAGATATTTTTTTAGAATCATCCACGCCCTCAATAAGTAACCCTTTCGGAAGTATAACTGCCGCAGCACAAACAGGTCCTGCAAGCGGGCCTCTTCCTACCTCATCAACTCCTGCAATATTAGTATATCCTTTATCATAATAAATGTTTTCAATTTCAGGCATATTTTTCATCCTTTCTTTTGTATATAAAAAAGCGAGGTACCCCCTCGCTTTTTAGGGGAGCTCTAATGTAATCCTGCCGATTCTTGCCGAGCGAAAATCATCAAGAATGAGGTTTGACGCACGAAATGTGTCAATTTCTCCGCCGGAGACTACGCAGCCTCTCTTTTTGCCAATAAGAGTAACTAAGTCCCAATCTTCAAGTTCTAAATCGCTGTCTTCAAGATTATAGCGTATTTTTAAATTTTCCTGATAATTTTCTTTCAAAAATCCGATGAGATAAAAGGCAAGCTCCTCAATATCCATTATTTCATCTTTTATGCCGCCCGTAAATGCAATTCTGCGCGCTACATCAACGCTTTCAAATTTTGGCCAAAGTATGCCCGGAGTATCCAAAAGTTCGTATTTTCCCGCAATTCTTATCCATTGTTTCGCGGTAGTAATTCCAGGTCTGTCACCTGTTTTAGCGGCACTTCTTGAAGAAAGTCTGTTTATAAATGAGGATTTCCCCACATTGGGTATTCCCACAATCATCATTTTTACGCTGTGTTTTTGTATTCCTTTTTTTCTGTCCTTTTCAAACTTTTCTTTTAAAACATTGTCAATCGCAGGTGTCAGAGCAGAAAAACCCTTACCCGTCTGACTGTCAGCTAAAAATGCAGTTATACCTTTTTGTTTAAAATATTCAAGCCATTTCTCATTAGCGCCTGTATCTGCAATATCAGATTTGTTCATAACAACAATTCTCGGCTTCTTTCCAACAATGCTATCAATCTCCGGATTGCGGGAGGATAGCGGCAGACGGGCATCCAAAAGTTCGATAACCACATCAACAAGTTTTAAATTTTCTGAAATTAAGCGTCTCGTTTTCGCCATATGCCCCGGAAACCATTGAAGTTCCATATTACCCACAACCTTTCTATAAAGTTTTGGGAGGGCAAAAATACCCTCCCCGAAATTCAAATATTATCAGTTAAGTGAGCCCATATTGTCAAGGGGCCAGAATCTGAATAAAGCCTCTCCCAATATTGAATCTACCGATACGGGACCAAGCTCTCTGCTGTCTGCACTATGATTTCTGTTATCACCCAGAACAAAAACATATCCCGGCTGAATAACTATAGGTGACTCCATACTATATTCACCTTTTGCCTGTAAATTCCTTATGTAGGCAAAATTTGAAGTAAGGGTAAGCTCCTTTGCGTAGTCTTCCTCAAGCTTTTCTCCGTTTAAATAAACATACCCCTCGTTAAAATCAATATACACGGTATCACCCTCTGTTGCAATAACACGCTTTACATAGGGGTGGTCAGGGTCAGTTTCGGGTTCGAAAATAATAATATCGCCCTTCTTAGGTGTATACATAAGACGATTTACATAAAGTCTGTCGTTGTTATGCAAAGTGTTTTCCATTGAAGGTCCCACAACTTTAACAAGAGTAAAAACATATTCTTTGATAACTAATGCAACAACAACGGCAATAAGTATAGATAGCACCCAATCTCTGAGCTCTTTTTTCCAATTAGTCTTTTTTTCTTCAGATTTTATTTCTTCAATATTATTAATATCCATAAAAAGTCACACCTTTCGGTTTAATAAAACAAAGTGGTGATTATATAAAGATATAACCACCACATCGCTTTGCTTATTAAAGCTTTTCCTTAACTTTGGCTGCCTTACCAACTCTATCGCGGAGATAATAAAGCTTAGCACGACGAACTCTACCTTTTCTAACAACCTCGATGTGGTCGATTTTAGGAGAGTTTACAGGGAATGTTCTCTCAACACCTACGCCGTAAGAAACTCTTCTTACAGTAAATGTTTCCTGAATACCGCCATGGTTCTTCTTAATGATGGTACCCTCAAACATCTGAATTCTTTCTCTGTTACCTTCCTTAACCTTAACATAAACACGAATTGTGTCACCGATGTTAAGTGCGGGCAAATCTGTTCTGATCTGCTCCTGTGTGATCTGCTGTAAAATATCCATTTTTACATTTTCCTTTCTTCTTCAGATATTCATGCCTTTACAAAAGCAGAGGACTATCCATATTCAACCATAGTATTGTATCACAGTTTTTTGAATAATGCAAGTCTTTTTTTTAAAATTTTTCAAATTATTCCTCGACATCAATTATTCCCCTTACAAACTCCTCAGGATCAAAGATTTCTAAATCATCTACCCCTTCGCCAACACCCACAAGTTTTACGGGAATATCATATTCATTTTTAATAGCAAAAGTTATACCGCCCTTTGCAGTGCCGTCAAGTTTTGTAAGAATTATGCCCGTAATATCTGCAACCTCTTTAAATTCTTTAGCTTGCTGAACGGCGTTTTGACCCGTTGTAGCATCAAGCACAAGCAAAACCTCTTTACTGCTGTCGGGTAACTCTCTATCCAGAATGCGATAAATCTTTTTAAGTTCTTCCATGAGATTTTTCTTATTATGAAGTCTGCCTGCCGTATCACAAAGCAAAACATCGACGAATTTGCCTTTGCACGCATTTATGGCATCATACACAACTGCCGCAGGATCCGAACCCTCCTGTTGCTTAATAAGCCGCACATCTGCTCTCTCTGCCCAGACTTCAAGTTGCTCTATAGCTGCTGCTCTGAATGTATCAGCTGCTGCGACAACAACATTTTTACCCTGCTTCTTGTAAAGATATGCAAGTTTTCCAATCGATGTTGTTTTGCCGACCCCGTTAACGCCTATAACCATAATAACCGCGGGCAATCCGTGAACATTCATTTTGTTATCGGCACCTTCGGTTAAAATATTTTCAAGAATTTGAGCAAGCTCTGCTTTAAGCTCTGAACTTTCAGTAATCCTCTTTTCTGATGCTGCATCCCTTAGTCTCTCAATAATATCCATTGAAGTATTCACGCCAAGATCTGCAGTTATAAGGGCTTCTTCAAGTTCTTCGAAAAGTTCTTCGTCTACTCTTTTAAATATTTTGATTACATCTTCAAACTTATTATTAATAGAATCCTTTGTTTTACTTAAGCTCTCTTTAAGTTTACTGAAAAATGCCATATTAAACCCTCGCTATTCTTTTATTTCGTCAATATTAAGAGAAAGTAATTTAGAAATACCCCTCTCCTGCATGGTCACACCATAAAGAATATTTGCAGCTTCCATTGTGCCTCGTCTATGGGTCACAACGATAAACTGAGTCTTTTTACTGTATCTGCTTAAATAATCTGCAAATCTGTATACATTTACATCATCAAGCGCTGCCTCAATCTCGTCAAGTATACAAAACGGCGTAGGTCTTACATCAAGAATTGCAAACAAGAGTGCAATTGCAGTAAACGCACGCTCACCGCCCGATAACAATGTAAGACTCTGTAATTTCTTGCCCGGAGGCTGAGCCTCTATTTCAATACCGCTCTCCAGCACATTATCAGGGTCAGAGAGTGTAAGATTTGCCCTTCCTCCACCAAATAATTCGCCAAATACACGGCTGAAATTCTGATTGATAATCTTAAATTGCTCGGCAAATCTTGTCTGCATAATCTCCATCATTTCTTTAATCACAGAGTCAAGCTCACTTTTTGCTTTTTCCAAATCCTGAGTCTGTGTTGTCAGAAAATCAAAGCG
Source organism: Clostridia bacterium (assembly GCA_045589715.1). Lineage (GTDB taxonomy): Bacteria > Bacillota > Clostridia > Monoglobales > Monoglobaceae > UMGS1820. The sequence goes on from JAZNPN010000016.1 coordinate 15,276, forward strand.
TTCTTTTACATTTTTATACTCTTCAATTGCGTCTATATTTATATTGCCAAGTTCTTTTATGCTGTCTTTAAGTTCTTTTATTCTTGTTGTAGCTGCCTTAAAATCGAAATCTTCGTCAGTTTTAAGTTCAAGAGCGTCACTATATGTAAGCTCATAATCCTCCCACATACGATTTATAATATTTTCTTTATCATATGCAAGCTTTTCGTTTTTCGCAGTAAGTCTGTCAGCCTTTCCCGTAAGAGTAAACCTTTTTTCCTGTTCATCCTTTACTTCATTTTGCATTACGCGGATATCACTCTCTGTCTTGAGACGGCTTTCATTAACCTCTGTTGATTTATCGCGACTCTCAGCCGATTTAATTCTAAGATTTTCGCAATTTTCTTTAAGTTCTTTAATCTCTTTCTCAATCGCGGCGTTTCGCTCCTTGAGCATTTCAATGCCTCCGCGCTTAATGTTTACCGATTCTATCTGCTCGCCTTTGTTGTCATTCATACCGCTTATACGCTCGTTTTCAAGCTCCATATCCTTAAGAAGAGCACTCTTTTTAATATTAAGCTCAGTAAGACGATTAGCCATTTTTTCGCTCTCACTTGAGAGTCTGCCATATTCTTCTTCAAGATTTTCAACCTTTAATTCAATCTCTGCCTTTTCAGAATTCTTTTGTTTAATCAAACAGAGTTTTTCTTCAGCATCCCGATTAAGCTCTGAAATTCTTAAATCAATCTGGGCAATCTCTCTTTCAAGCTGATTGTCAGAGGAAATTATATTTTCAAGCAAAGCCTGATATTTTTGTTTATCAGCAGATTTTAAAAGTGCATCAGAGCGAAGTTTTGAAAGACTTTCCATAAAATCTGCAATTGCGTTTTCATCATCAGCAATTTGTTTAATCATTGCATCAATAGTTTTTTCTTGGGTTTCCGCATCAGCACTTAATTTTTTAATATCTTTTTCCAAGGCGTCAATCTCGCCGGTTCTTGACAATGAACCCGTGGTTTTAATAGCGCTTCCGCCCGTCATTGCACCGCCCGTCTGAATCACATCGCCAGAGAGGGTTACAATACGAAACTTTTGTCCGTTCTTTTTCGCCATAGATATAGCAGAATCTATATCCTTGCAAACCACAGTAGTTCCAAGGAGACTGCTTACGATATTTTTAAACTTATCCTCACAGTCAACAAGCTCTGAAGCAACTGAAATAAAGCCGTCACACTTTCTGGCGCCGCTTTCATCAAATTTTTTAGATTTAATTGCAGAAACGGGCAAAAATGTAGCTCTGCCAAGATGTTTTTCCTTAAGGTAGTTGATTGCTTCTTTGGCCTCATCCTCGGTTTTTGTAACTATATTTTGACCCGCTGCCCCTAAAGCTGTCTCTATCGCCGTTATATATTTTTTATCAGTTTTTATAAGCTGTGCAAGAGGACCATAAATTACGGAGCTTTGGAATTTTCCGTCGTTATAGGCATTCATAACTGCCTTTACGCCTTTAGCATAACCTTCAAACTCACGCTCCATATCCATAAGCATAGTCCTGCGTGAGCGCATTTTGTTAAGTTCCAAAAGACCTTGGTTTTTCTTATCCTGTAACAGAGAAAGCTGTGCCTTGTTATTCTTTAAAGCATTTTCTTTTTCTTTAAGTTCCTCTTCTTTTTTTGAGGCAGCAACGGCAATTTTCTCTTCTTCTGAAGCTGCATCATCAATCTGCCTGATAAGCTCCTCTTTATTTTTGCAGCGTCCTGCCTTTTCAATTTCAATTTCCTGTTTTCTCTCATTGAAATTTTCGGTTAAAATCCGTATATTATCAACTGCACCTTTAAGCGATACTGCCTCTGATTCAAGATTTATAATATCAGATTTTAAGGTATATAAAAGTCCACCTTTCTCCCCGACATTTTTGCCCATATTTTCAAAAATCTCGGTTACTTCTTCAATCTCTGCAGTTATCTTCGTATTTTCCTCATTTATGGAAGCAAGGTGTTTTTTGTGTTCTTCAAGTTCTTTGTCAGCAAGCTCAATATTTTCGAGAATATGATTGATTTCAATACCAAGTCTTTCTATATTGTCAAGGTTATGCTCTGTATCATTTTTTAAGATACCTATACTCTTTTCCGATTCGCTTATATCAGATATATATTTTCGCTCCGCATCAGAGAGAGCGGCGATTTCTTCATCACATTCTCTTAACTTATCATACATACTGCTGATTTTCGCATCTGTATCACCAAGTTTTAAAGTTATTACATCAATCTGTGAATTGAGTATATCAAGGTCTGAATCAAGCTGAGCCTGTTCCTGCTTTATCTTATCAATATTCAGAATGGATACATTTATATCAAGACCTCTAAGTTCATCACGGAGAACAAGATATTTTTTTGCTTTTTCAGATTGTCTTGAAAGTGGTCCGATTTGTGACTCAAGTTCAGCCAGTATATCACGGACACGGGTTAAATTTTCTTCAGTCTGCACGAGCTTGCGTTCAGCCTCGATTTTTCTGTATTTATATTTTGATATACCTGCAGCTTCTTCAAATATCTGGCGGCGGTCTTCGGATTTTGTGCTTAAAATATTGTCAATCTTACCCTGACCTATTATCGAATATCCGTCTCTTCCAAGTCCGGTATCCATAAAGAGCTCGTGAATATCTTTAAGGCGGCACAGAGTTTTGTTTATATAATACTCACCCTCACCGCTGCGATAAACGCGGCGAGAAACAATGATTTCAGGAAAATCAAGCGGGAAGTATCCGTCAGTATTATCAAGTACAAGTGTAACCTCAGCAAATCCCAAAGCCTTTCGCGCCTCGGTTCCTGCAAATATAACATCCTCCATCTTGCTTCCGCGCAAGGATTTTATGCTCTGCTCACCCATAACCCAACGGATGGCATCAGAAATATTGCTCTTGCCGGACCCGTTTGGGCCAACAATCGCCGTAATTCCCGAATTAAAATCCAGATAAATTTTATCCGCAAAGGACTTAAAGCCCTGCATCTCAATACTTTTAAGCCGCATTTTATATTTTTCCTCCGTAAATTTTCACAAATAACATTATAACAAAAGAGTTTTTAAATGTCACGCTTTTTTTTAAATTTTTAAACCGACCTAAAAAAATATTCATTTTTCGGGATTTACCCCTTTACAAATTCTACATTTTATTATAAAATAATAAATTATGCAAGTAATTGAAATGGAGGTCTTTTCTATGTATCGCAAAGTATCAACCGACCTTTCTTTTGTTGAACAGGAAAAACAGGTCGTTGAGTTTTGGAAACAAAACGATATATTCAGAAAAAGTATAGAAAATCGTGAGGGTGCTGAGGTTTTCACATTCTTTGATGGTCCGCCTACCGCTAATGGTAAGCCACACATTGGTCATGTTTTGACCCGTGCTGTCAAGGACCTTATCCCCCGTTACCGCACAATGAAAGGCTATAAAGTTCTTCGTAAAGCCGGATGGGATACTCACGGTCTTCCCGTTGAGCTTGAGGTTGAAAAAGCTCTCGGTATCAGCGGTAAGCCCGAGATTGAAAAGTATGGCATTGAAGACTTTATTAAAAAGTGTAAGGACAGCGTTTTCACATACCAGAGCGAATGGGAAGAAATGAGTGACCGTGTCGGCTTCTGGGCTGATATGGATGACCCTTATGTAACTTATCATAACGATTACATTGAATCTGTTTGGTGGGCTATCCGTCAGATTTGGGACAAGGGACTTTTATACAAAGGGCATAAAATTATGCCATACTGCCCACGCTGCGGAACTTCGCTTTCAAGCCACGAGGTAGCTCAGGGTTATAAAGATGTTAAGGAAAATTCAGTTATCGCAAAATTCCCTGTTAAGGGTGCTGATGATGAATTTATTTTGGCATGGACAACTACACCATGGACACTCCCTTCTAATATTGCACTTTGTGTAAATCCAAGCGAAACCTATGTAAAACTTTCGGTTTCTGACGGCACAAAGTATATTATGGCAAAGGCGCTTATTAAGTCGGTGTTTGGTGATGAAGAAATTACGATTATTGAAGAATATATCGGCACAGACCTTAAAGGGCTTGAATATGTTCCCCTTTATGATTTCATTACTCCTGATAAGAAAGCATATTACATAGTTGCAGACAACTATGTAACAATGGATGATGGTACAGGTATCGTTCACATTGCTCCCGCATTTGGTGAAGATGACTCTCGTGTAGGCAAAGAAAACGGACTTCCGTTTATCAATCATGTAAACGCTCAGGGTAACTTTATTGAATGCACAGGCGAGTGGGCTGGTATGTTTGTAAAGGATACAGATAAGCTGATTATCCGTGACCTTAAGGAGAGAAATCAGTGTTTTGCTGTTATTCCTTTTGAGCACAGCTATCCTTTCTGCTGGCGCTGTGATACACCGCTTCTTTATTATGCCTGCGATACTTGGTTTATTGAAATGACCAAGGTTCGCGACAGACTTTTAAAGAATAATGATAAGGTTAATTGGCTGCCTGATAACATTAAACACGGCAGATTTGGTAACTTCCTTGAAAACATCATTGACTGGGGTCTTTCTCGTACCCGTTATTGGGGAACTCCTCTTCCTATCTGGGAATGTGAATGCGGACACAAGCATGTTATCGGCTCTATCGAGGAACTTAAATCAATGGGAATTAACTGCCCTGACGATATTGAACTTCACAAGCCCTATGTTGACAATGTAAAACTCCGTTGCGAAAAGTGCGGCGGTGAGATGCAGAGAGTTTCAGAAGTTATTGACTGCTGGTTTGACTCAGGCTCTATGCCTTTTGCTCAGTGGCACTATCCGTTTGAAAACAAAGATAAGTTTGAACAAAACTTCCCTGCAGACTTTATCAGTGAAGCTGTTGACCAGACAAGAGGTTGGTTCTATACACTTATGGCAATTTCCACCCTTCTCTTTGACGAAGCACCTTATAAAAATGTAATCGTTTTAGGTCATGTTCAGGACGATAAAGGCATTAAGATGAGCAAGCATAAGGGTAATGTTATCCTGCCTATGGATATTTTAAATGACCAGGGCAGTGACGCTGTACGCTGGTATTTCTATTCAAACTCAGCTCCCTGGCTTCCTAATCGCTTCTCAGCTAAGAATGTATCTGAGTCACAGCGTAAATTCCTTGGAACTCTCTGGAACACATACGCTTTCTATGTGCTCTATGCAAACATAGATAAGTTTGACCCAACGAAGTATACTCTTGATACAGAAAAGCTGAGCGTTCTTGATAAATGGATTTTATCAAAGCTTAACAATCTTATCAAGACCGTTGATAACTTCCTTGAGAATTATAAAATCACAGAAGCTACAAGAGCGATGACCGAGTTTGTGGATGAACTCAGTAACTGGTATGTTCGCAGAAGCCGTACAAGATTCTGGGCAAGTGAACTTTCTGATGATAAAATTTCAGCTTATATGACTCTTTATACTGTGTTGGTTGAATTTTCTAAGGTTTGTGCGCCATTCATTCCATTTATGACAGAAGAGATTTATCAGAATCTTGTTATCTCCGTGGATAAAAATGCGCCACAGAGCGTTCATATGTGCGACTTCCCTGAATTTGACGAATCGTTCAGTTTCCCTGAGATAGAAGCTGAAATGGACGCAATCCGTAAGATTGTAATTCTTGGAAGAGCCGCAAGAAACGAGGCTAATATCAAAAACAGACAGCCTCTCTCTAAAGTGTTCGTTCAGGCACCTTCTGCAATCAACGAATCTTATGCTGATATCATCTTAGAAGAACTTAATATTAAAACTGTTGAGTTTACAGATGATGCTTCTGCATTTATAAGCTATACATTCAAGCCTCAGATGCGCACAATGGGTCCCAAATACGGAAAACTTATGCGTCCTATCTTTGACGAAATCGCAAAACTTGACTCTGCAAAAGTTATGGAGACATTAAATTCCGGCGAGCCTTTAAAACTTACTGTCGAGGGTACTGATGTAGAAATCTTTAAAGAAGATGTTCTGGTTGATACTCAGCAGAAAGACGGCTTTGTTGCATCAACTGAGTCTGGCTATACTGCTGTTCTTGACACAAACCTTACCGATGCTCTTATCGAAGAAGGATTTGTTCGTGAGATAATCAGCAAAATCCAGACAATGCGTAAAGACAGCGGTTTTGAAGTTACCGATAAAATCTCAGTATGTTTTGACGGCAGCGATAAAATTGCTGAAGTCTTCAATAATAATGAGGATGAAATTAAATCTCAGATTCTTGCAGATTCAGTTACCCGTACTTCTGTTACCGATGCAAAGGAATGGAATATTAACGGAGAAAATGTTCTAATTTCAATTTCAAAAGCATAAAAGCTATACCGCCTCTAAAAGAGGCGGTATTATTTTTATACTTTTACGCAATTTTGCATATTATGTCAATATGTTTTTATTGACTTTTTTAGCATTTCAGCGTATAATTATAACTCAAAGTGTAATAATTACGCTATTACTTTCGACCCGCAAAGGAGGCGAGAATGTGGCAAAAAACAGCCCGGGAATTATCGCACAAAACAAAAAAGCATATCACGATTATTTTGTCGACGAAGAACTTGAGGCGGGTATTGAGCTTAAAGGAACAGAAGTCAAGTCTGTAAGACAGGGGCGCGTAAATTTAAAGGACAGTTATGTCTCTTGTAAGACGGGCGAGGCCCTCCTTATTGGTATGCACATAAGTCCATATGAGCAAGGCAGTATATTCAATCACGAACCATTGCGTACCAGACGGCTCCTTTTGCACAAGAAAGAAATAAACAAGTTAATCGGCTTAACCTCTCAGGAAGGACACACTCTTATACCCTTAAAACTTTATTTTAAAGGTCAGTATGTAAAACTTACCCTTGGTATTTGCAGGGGTAAAAAGAACTATGATAAGCGTGCCACAACCGCCGAGCGTGACGCTAAGCGAAATATGGACAGGGCGCTTAAAGAAAGAAACAATTACTAAATATGGGGATGTAAAGGCTTCGACGGGGTCGCGGAGACTCAGGGAGCGAGTCGCAGCGGGTACTGCGTTAAAAACCCAACTTTTAAATTAAACGCTAACAATAATTTAGCTTACGCTGCCTAATTGATGCAGCTGCCCACCTGCGATTACCGCGGTCGCAGATTTGGGTATCATCCAAGCGGTTCTCGTGAGTTGGGAAAGCTTTGACCCAGCCATGAATTTATGAAGCTACTGACATCAAAGGTTTGTTTGTGAACCATTGATGTCGGGAATTTTAATCACAAACTACACTCGTAGCGCCCTGTGGGGACGCTTCTTCGGACAGGGGTTCAATTCCCCTCATCTCCACCAGAAAAAAGAGATAATTTTACTGTCGGTAAAATTATCTCTTTTTCAGTTATATTTGCCTTACGGCAAGTTATATTGCTGCGCAGTTTTATTTGGCTTTGCCAAGTGGTATTGTGCTTCGCACAGTTTTTATAACATAGTTTTTTCTGAAATTTTTCGCATAGCCGTCGGACTTTCTCCATAGATTTTTTTAAATCTTCGCTCAAAATTTGCATAGTCATTAAATCCGCTTTCACCACAAATCTCAAGCATTGTCATATCTGAAAACTGAACCAGCTTTTTTGCATATTCCATTCTAAGACGCGAAAGATAGCTCTTAAAACTCTCCCCCTTATTCTTTTTAAAAAAGTTAGAAAAATATGCAGGTGTCAAATTTACATGCTCTGCAACCATATCAAGTGAAATATCGTTTTTGAAATTAGTGAGAATATATAATTCTGCTTTCTTTAATGTCGAAAATGAAATGGCACGACTAGGTTCAAGCGAGCAGTTGATTTTTGCAAGTATGCAATCCAGTAATGCCGCGGCATATTTAATGTTATCGCAGTTTTTTGAAAGCTCTGAAAACATCGTTTCAAAAAATGTTCATCAGCATCCACAGGCTCAAAACTGCCACCCGCAGCACGATCAATACAAACCGAAAGAAATGCACTATTACAAATATCCCCCGAAAACATAACATTGTAAATTTCCACATTATTCGGTATGACACTATGAAAATCAGCAGGTGTCATAAAGAAAAAGGGACCGGGACGAATTTCAGTTCTCTTTCCATTGACTATATATTCACCGCTACCTGATAAGATGTATTCCAGTTCAAAAAACTCATGACAATGTGCGTTATATTTTTTTAAGACAGTTCGTCTTCTGGTTCTGATATAGTCACCTTCAAGCTGACTTTGTTTTGAATATGTACCAATCATAATAATCACCACTTATATTTTACCAAAATCTATAAAAATGCAATTTTATACTTTCTCACTTATCCTAAATGTGTAGGAGGTTAGCAAAATGGTAGAATTATATGAAAGATATCCGCAGCTTGAATCAATCAAGGAATCAATTGAAAAAGCTCTTTCGCTTATGATTGAGGCATATAAAAACGGCGGTAAAATTTTAGTATGCGGCAACGGCGGAAGCGCTGCAGACAGCGAACATATTGTAGGGGAATTGATGAAAGGATTCCTCCTCCATCGTCCCGTAACTGATGAACGAATTCCAACGGATCTTAGCAAAGGCTTGCAAGGCTCATTGCCGTGATAAAAATCTTGCAATTGCAAAAGAAAACCCTGAACACTTTCTCGTAAATGGTTCAATGGATTTTATGCAGATGCTTAAGGATAACGGAGTAACAAATTATTTTGTTACGGGCGCTGTTGTAGAAAAAGGTATGGGAATGTACGAAGAGGTTGATACGCTTGGCTACAAAATCGGTGCAGGGGAAGTTATAGAAGATCTCATTGGTTCTACATGGACAGAAAAACTTCCAAAAGATATGGTTATGAACAACTTGTTAAAGGAACTTCAGGCAGACGGCAGCGAGGTTTTAGTTGTCGGTGACGGCAGAGCTGAAATTGCCGCGGGCGCTCAGATGGGTGCTTTGGTTATCAGCCGTCTTCCCGAAAGCGCGCAGTATCAGCGCGGACTGCATAAGGAACTTGGAAGCAACATAATCGTTGAAGATTACACAGACGACAGACTTAAAGAAATCTTTAAGTAATGATAATATTTCTACATAATATTTCTACAATCAAAATGACCACATTAAAGTGGTCATTTTTTATATTATCTTAACTTGTATTTTTCTTGGCACATTTTACAATACTACATATATTGTTATAGGAAATAATACTTTTAAAGGAGTTTACCATGAAGAAAAACAACATAAAAGTTTTGATAGGTTCCGGTATTGTGTGTCTGGGGGCTGCGGGAGCGAGCCTTTTTTCATATCTTACAACAAAATTATGGGTAAATATTGCACTTGACCGCAAACTGCCCAAAGGCATAGTAAAAAGAAATCTCTCAAAAAACAAAAAAGATGACGCACTGCTTTTTGAACGCCGCAAACAATCCGAAAAACTTGAGAGAAGCAATCTTGAAACCTTTAAAATAATCAGCCGTGACGGAGAAACGCTGATTGCCCACCTTCACCAAAGCCACTCCGATAAGCGTATCATTATTGCGATGCATGGTTGGCGATCTTCATGGACAAACGATTTTGGTTTAATTTCTGATTTTTGGCACGAAAACGACTGTAGCGTCCTATATGTTGAACAAAGGGGCCAGAATAACAGCAGCGGAGATTATATGGGATTTGGTATGATAGAGCGTCACGATTGTCTTGAGTGGATAAATTGGGTAAATGCTCACAACGAAAAAAATCTACCCATATATCTTGCGGGAATATCCATGGGTGCATCAACCGTGCTTATGGCAAGCGGTTTTAAACTTCCTGAAAATGTTCATGGTATTATGGCAGATTGTGGATTTACCTCAGCAGATGCCATTTGGAGATATATCGCTAAAAAGAACAAAGTATATTATAAAATACGAAGCCGTACCATAAATAACTTATGCAAGAAAAAAATTCGAATTGGCACGAGTGATTACACAACTCTTGATGCACTCAAAACCAACACTATCCCCGTTCTTTTTGTCCACGGAACTGACGATGATGTTGTACCTGTAGAGATGACATACGAAAATTATAACGCTTGCACCGCCCCAAAAACTCTCTTTATAGTTCCCGGTGCCTCCCATGGCGCAAGTTATCTTATTGATAAGAATAACTATGAAAATGTAGTTAAAGAATTCTGGAATAATTATGATTAAAAAAATCAGCAAGCTATTGCTTGCTGATTTTAATTTATTTAGAAAATCTATCAATAATTGCTTTAACAATTCTCTCTGACGCATGCCCGTCACCATATGGATTAACTGCCTTTGCCATTTCATCATACTTACTCTTGTCACAAAGAAGTTCATCTGCCATAGAAAATATGGTATCTTTATCAACCCCTGCGATTTTAACAGTTCCAGCCTCTACCGCCTCAGGTCTCTCTGTTTCATTTCTTAAAACAAGAACGGGTTTTCCAAGAGATGGGGCCTCTTCCTGAAGACCGCCGGAATCGGTCAGCACAAGATATCCACGCTTGATTGCATTATGAAGTTCGTCAGCATTAACAGGTTCAATAAGTTTAACTCTTTCATTACCCCCTAAAATTTCAAACACGGTGTTTCTGACAGCAGGATTCATATGCACAGGATATACAACCTCTATATCCTTGTGTTTGTTCACAAGCTCTAAAACAGCATTACAGATATTTTCAAGGGGTTTTCCTAAATTCTCGCGTCTGTGTGCCGTCATAACAATTACACGCTTATTGTCCCAATCCACCGATTTAAGACCCTCGTCTTTAAATTCATAATCATCACGAACCGTGGTATTAAGAGCATCAATAACTGTGTTTCCCGTAATATAAATATCATTAGGATTTACATTTTCAGCAAGGAGATTTTGCTCGTTTTTCTTTGTGGGAGAAAAGTGCATATCAGCAATAACTCCTGTAATTTTACGATTTATCTCCTCAGGATACGGAAAATACTTATTGTGTGTTCTAAGACCCGCTTCAACATGCCCTACGGCTATTTGATTATAAAAAGCTGCAAGCGAGCCTACAAATGTAGTAGAGGTATCTCCGTGAACCAGAACAATGTCAGGCTTTGCCTCTTTCATTACATTGTCAAGCCCCTCAAGAGAGCGTGTAACGATTTCAATAAGGGTCTGTCTGTCCTTCATTATATTTAAGTCATAATCAGGTTTGATATCAAATATCTCAAGCACCTGATCAAGCATCTGTCTGTGTTGCGCCGTTACACAAACTATAGATTCAATTTTATCAGAGTTTTTCTCAAGCTCTTTTACAAGCGGTGCCATCTTAATTGCCTCAGGCCGGGTGCCGAATATAGTCATTACTTTAATTTTGCTCATCCTAGAAATTCTCCTTTTTATCTGAGTCGGTATCCTCAGAATAGTTTATCTCATCTTGCCAGTCATCTATTTCCGGTTGCTTAAGCCCGCTCATAAGTTTGAGTGAAGCCAGGATTATAAGCATAACTGCCGCAACAAGAAAAGCGCCCCTTAAATAACCTTTTATAGATATAACAACCGCTGTCAGACATAAAATCGCGGTTAGAGTATATAAAATCGCAACTGTCTGCTTTTGCGAAAAGCCCATATCCAAGAGTCTATGATGAAGGTGACCGCGATCGGGAGACATAGGTGATTTGCCTTTTGAAACTCTGCGTATAATTGCAAAGACAGTATCAAAAATAGGAAGTCCAAGCACCAAAAGTGGTATTGCAAATGATAAAATCGCTGATAGCTTTAAAAATCCCTGAATGGATATGCATGCTAAAACAAAACCTAAAAACAACGCACCCGTATCACCCATAAATATTTTTGCAGGGTTAAAATTATAGGGCAAAAATCCAAATCCTGCTCCTGCTACCGCCGCTGCACAAATAGCCGCATTTACATTGTTTGAAATTATTGTAAGTGCGAGCATACAAATTGACGCAATTGTAGAAACACCTACAGCCAGCCCATCAAGTCCATCTATAAGGTTTACTGCATTGCATATCCCTACAATCCAGAAAACTGTTATGGCTACCGACACCCAAAAATCAAGTACAATATACGGCGGTCCAAAGAAAGCAGAAAATGGATTTGAAAAATGTTCAATCCTGACACCTGATGCGACCACGACTATTGCTGCAATAATCTGGCACAAGAGCTTGATGATGGCCTTCATCTCTGTCATATCATCGATAACTCCGACAGTAACTATTATTACAGTGCCAATTAAAACTCCCGCAGTCTGTCTGTCAATAGTTGCAAAACACAGAACGCTTACAATAAACCCATAAAAGATTGCAAGACCCCCCAAAAGCGGTATCGGCTTTTTATGAATTCTGCGTTTATCCTTAGGGATATCAAGAGCGTTTACCTTGTGGGCAAGCGATATAACCATTGGGGTTGCTGAAAATGATACTAAAAACGCTACAACAAGTGCCAGTAAAACAAAGACATTGTTATTGAATACCATTATATTTTCCTCCGTTTATAAAACGCTATGGCTGAATAAAACCAACTTTCCTGTAAACCTTGGAAACCGTGCGCATTGCAACATAATTTGCCTTTTGCGCACCAACTCTATAAATGTTTTCAAGGTAATCCTTGTTTTTCATAAGGTCATTATATCTTTCCTGTATCGGGCGAAGCTCCTCAATAATTGCCTCTGCAACCGCAGGCTTAAATACGCCGTAACCCTTGCCAATAAACTCATTCTCTATTTCTTCCATCGTTTTGCCTGTAACTGCGCCATAGATACTCATAAGGTTTTCGATTCCCTCTTTACCCTCACCACGGCACACCTCTGAGCCCGAGTCAGTAACAGCACGCTTAATTTTGCGCATTATTGTATCAGGGTCATCAAGCATAAGGATATAACCATTTTCATTCGTATCAGATTTGGACATCTTTTGCATGGGATTTTGAAGACTCATAATCCTTGCGCCGACTTTTGGAATATAACCCTCGGGAATTTTAAATGTTTCGCTGTATATATTATTGAAACGCTGAGCCAAATCCCTTGTAAGTTCAAGATGCTGCTTTTGGTCATGTCCTACGGGAACCAAATCAGCCTGATAGAGCAAAATATCTGCTGCCATCAACACAGGATATGTAAAAAGTCCTGCGTTTATATTATCTTCATGCTTTCTTGACTTATCCTTAAATTGAGTCATTCTGGAAAGCTCACCCATATATGTATTACAATTTAAAACCCAGGAAAGCTGAGTATGAGCCGGAACATGAGACTGGAAGAAAACAGGATTTTTTTCAGCATCAATGCCTGCCGCTATAAAAAGGGCCAACAAATCCATAGAATTCTTTCTGACATTTTTAGCTTCCTGACGCACGGTAATGGTGTGCATATCAGCAAGCATATAAAAGCACTCATATTCGTCTGTTTTCTGGAGTTCAACCCAATTTCTAAGTGCCCCCACATAATTGCCGAGGGTCAGCGCTCCGGATGGTTGAATTCCGCTTAGTATTCTTTTTTTATCTGCCATCTTTAAAACCCTTTCTATTTATCAGCAATAGCCTCATTTAAAACCTCTGCCAATATCTTTATACCTTTTTCAATCTGCTCAAATGACGCCATTGAATAATTAAGTCTGAAACTGCTGTAAGTTTTGGTTGTATCAAGCATTGTTGTAGCTCCCGGAACAAACGCAACATTTTTCTCAATCGCTTTCAGGAGGAGTTCTTTGCTATCGATGCCATCCGGCATTGTGCAGAATAAAAACAAACCACCCTCCGGGTTTGTATGCTCAACGCAGTCCGGAAAATACTTATCCATAAGTTCAATCATATACTTACACTTTTCGCCATAAACCTTACTGATTTTTTCAATGTGTTCATCGATTGAATATTTGGTGACAAATTCGTGTGCAATCATTTGTGTGAGCACAGGCGTGTGAACATCCTGAACCTGCTTACAAATTGTCATTTTAGCAATCAACTCGGGCGTTCCGCTTGCAAAGCCGATACGAAGACCAGGAGCTAATATTTTTGAGAACGAACCAAAATATACCACTCTGCCATTTGTATCAAGAGATTTGATTGTTGGAACTGGCTCACCGCTGAACCTGAGTTCGCCATAAGGGTTATCCTCAAAAATGATAATATCATATTTTTCTGCAAGCTCCAAAACCTTTTTACGCTTATCAAGCGACATAGTAATTCCCGACGGGTTCTGGAATGTTGAAATGGTATACAAAATCTTTACATTAGGATGATTTTTAAGTGTTTCCTCTAATTTTTCAATATTTATGCCGTCGCTTTCAACCTCAACACCATAAAGCTCTGCATTATAAGAGCGATAGCAGTTAAGACCGCCTATAAAGCTTGGTTCTTCACAAATTACTCCGTCGCCTGCATTTAGCAACGATTTTGCCGCAAGGTCAATACCCTGCTGTCCCCCGCTTACAATAATTGTCTCATCGCTCTCTTTGATGACGCCCTGATTTGCGAGTCTTTCTATAACCCATTCTTTAAGCGGCGTATACCCTTCTGTAACTCCGTATTGAAGTGCAAGTGGCCCCTGTTCCTTTAAAATTCTGTCAGCGATTTCCGAAAGCTCTTTATTCGGAAACAGGCTTGAATCAGGAGAGCCGCCCGCAAAAGAAATAATTCCCGGTTTTGCCATAAGTTTAAACATTTCTCTTATGGCAGAACCCTCCAAATCCTTTACTTTATCTGAAAGCATTGCTTTAATATCCATTTTTAATAATCCTTCCTATAAATTATTGTATTTCAACTTCTGCTATGTATGGAAGCTGTCTGAATTTTTCGGCACAATCAAGACCATATCCTATAATAAATCTGTCCTCAATAACAAATCCCGTATAGTCTGCCTCGAATTCAACCTGGCGCCTTGATGGCTTGCTTAAAAGTGCACATACCCTGATTGATGCAGGGTTTCTCTCTTTTAAAATCTTTGTAAGCTGTGACAAGGTATTTCCGGAATCAATAATATCTTCAGCAATAATTATATCTTTACCCGCAATATCTATATCCAAATCTTTTTTAATGGTAATCTTGCCGCAGCTGACCGTTCCGTCACAGTAGCTTGAAATTTCCATAAAATAAACTCTTGGATCACAAGTAAGTTTTCTCACAAGA
The DNA here is from genome assembly GCA_045589715.1 of Clostridia bacterium. Lineage (GTDB taxonomy): Bacteria > Bacillota > Clostridia > Monoglobales > Monoglobaceae > UMGS1820. Next base: position 30,327 of record JAZNPN010000016.1, read on the forward strand.
TCACTCACAAAAACAAAGCATCCTTTTAAAATTCCTATAACAATTACTTCTTTATCAGAATAATCCTTGTTTATCATATCCGCGAGTTCTTCTACTCTTTTGGAAATCTCCTCTTCCGCAAGCATTATCTTACCGATTTTCATAGTTTCGCTCATATGTGAGAACCAATCCTCTCTTTGAATTTTCTTTTAATTTATATGTTTCGGCAACTCTGTCACCGATTATTGCAACAACCTCGTTATCTGCGCACAAAAGCGGAATTCTGTCCCTCTCGCTTAGAGGGATTTTTTTATCAATCATATACTTTTTAAGTTTTTTTGTCTTTCCGTCCTTAAAAAATACCATTCTGTCGCCCTTTTTGCGATTTCTCACAAAAAGCTGTTTGTTTTTTAGAATATCATAATCTAAAATCATCTGATTTTCCTTAATGCGAAAATCATTTTCCACAACTTTAAAATCTAATTCAAACTCACAGTTTGAAATTCTATTTCCAATTTCAATTTTATAGCAAAAATCGGCTGTTTTAATATCTTCATCCGGTTTTGAAAATTCTAGCCAGCCATACTTTACACTCACCAAAAGTCCTTTTGGAAGTTCCGCTTTTGCACCCGTTGTTTTGTCAGTCAAAGCAATTATTGATTCAATATGAACCCTCTCAAGAGAATAATTCTCTCCCATTGCATCCTTTGCAGCAAGGCGTATGATACGATTTTTTATGCTGTCCTGAATTATTTTAAGTGACTCAATGTCAAGCAAAACAGGTTTACGCTTTGGTGCAGGATTGTTAATCCTGTTATAAAGTCTTTGGGCATACCCATTTATAAACTCCGCATCCTCGGTAGAATTATCAGACAATGCACAAAGGCTGTCGATAATTGACGGGTTGAATTTTTCCTCAAGAAACGGAATAAGTTCATTGCGCACACGATTTCGTGTATAATCATTATCAGCATTTGTGCTGTCTCTGCAATATCTCAGATTGCTTTCAAGACAATATTTTTCAATATCGCATCGGGTTATATCGAGTATAGGTCGAATAACGCCGTCTCCTCTGTCATATTTTATGCCACCAAGTCCGTCGATGCCTGTGCCTCTGATTACACGCATAAGCAGCGTTTCTGCTCTGTCATTGCGATTGTGCGCCGTTGCAACTTTGTTGTATCCTTTTTCCTTGCAAATCTTTTTAAAAAAGTCATACCTTGCGTGGCGACCTGCAAGTTCCTCTGAAATTCCGTACTTTTCAGCAATTTCAGGAACATTTACCCTATCCGCAAAAAAAGGTACAGAGAGTTTTGTGCAAAGCTCTGCTGCATACGCTTCATCTCTGTCCGCTTCCGCCCCTCTTATCATATGATTTAAATGGGCTGCCGCAACTTTTATATTAATCTCATCTTTAAGTTTTACAAGCAAATCAAGCATACAAACAGAATCCGCCCCTCCCGAGAGCGCCACAAGAACTGCGTCGCCATTTGAGATAAGCTGATGCTTTAAAATTGTATTTTTAACTATGCTAATCAATCTGTTTGCAGCAGACTCATTATTGCTCACGATTACCGCTCCAGTCTGAAAAAGATGTATACTCACCCAGCCAGGTCAGATTTTCATAACCAACCTCGCCATTTCTATGCTTTGCAAAATTACATTTAGTTTTGTTCGGTTCCTCACACTCTTCTTTGTATGCTCCCTCTCTATGGAGAAAGATAACTATATCTGCATCCTGCTCAATTGCACCCGAATCTCTCAAATCACTGAGTATCGGTTCTCTCTTTTCCTTGTCAGATGAACGGCTGAGCTGAGAGAGTGCAATTATCGGAATATTTAAATCGTTTGCAAGAATTTTAAGGGTACGGGAAATTTCCTGAATTTCCTGTTGTCTGTTAGCACCATGCTTCCCTGAGCCTGACATAAGCTGAAGATAGTCAACAATAACTAAATCAAGTCCTCGCTCGAGCATAAGTTTACGACAACGCGCGCCGATTTCAGTAGCAGTCATATTGGATGTATCATCAACATAAATACCACTTTTGCTTAAAACTTCGGTTGCGTGGGCAAGTTTTCCCCAGTCCTCATCTCTTAAATCACCTTTTTTAATACGCTCAGAACTTATCTTTGATTCACTTGATAAAAGTCTGTTTGCAAGCTGAATTCCCGGCATTTCAAGACTGAATACTGCTACATTTTTATTACTTTTTACTGCAACATTTTTAGCAATGTTAAGTGCAAAACTTGTCTTACCCATACCGGGTCTTGCCGCAAGAATAATAAGTTCAGCGTTGTGAAGCCCTGCTGTTCTTCTGTCAACATCATTAAACCCTGTAGGAATACCCGTAATTGTATCACTTTTTTTAGAGAGCTTGTCAAGAAGTTCAACGCTGTCATTTAAATATCTGCCTATATGAACAAGTCCCTTGGTAGTTCTTCCCTGGGTTATATCAATAATGCCCTGCTGCGCTTTTGCCAAAATATCGTCAGTCTCATCGTCGCCACGGTAACAACTACTGCTTATACTTTCAGATAGCTTTATAAGCCTGCGCAGAACTGCTTTATCCCTTACAATTTCTGCATAATAAGTAACGCTGTCAGTAGATGGCACTAAATTTGCAACCTCAACTACAAATTCAATACCGCCAATCTTTTCAAGCGTCCCCCTCACTGTAAGTTGCTCTTTCAGGGCAACCAAATCCACAGGTTTACCCAAATTATATAACTCAACTATAGCCTCAAAAAGTTCTTTGTGGCGGTCTATATAAAAATCACCCGGTCTGACTTTTGCAATTACATCCGGAATGCAATCCTTGTCAAGAAACATAGCGCCCAATACAGATTGCTCTGCCTCGTTACTGAAAGGCATCGCTCTCTCAACTTCAGGCATCTGCTCATCAACCATATTCAAAGGCTCGTTCATAAATAATCTACCCTCTCAAAATTATTCTTCGGTTACCTCAACCTTAAAAGTTCCAATTATTTTAGGATAAAGCGTAACATTCACATCACGGATACCACAAGTTTTTATGCCGTCAGGCAAGTCTATTTTTCTCTTGTCAACCGCTATATTATGTTGTTCTTTAAGTGCTTCTGCTACATCTTTTGATGTGATAGAACCAAAAAGTTTACCCTCTTTACCCGCCTTTGCCTTTAGGCAGACTTTAATCTCCTTAAGGCGTTCGGCTATATTGTTGGCTTTTAACTCCTCCTGATTACGCTTATATATTTCAGCGCCCTTTTTACCCTCAAGGTCATTGATAGCCTGCTTAGTTGCAGGGATTGCCAAACCTTTAGGTAACAAAAAGTTATTTGCATATCCGTCCGATACATTTATAAGGTCACCTTTTTTGCCCTGTGATTTTACATCTTGTGTCAAAATTACTTTCATTTAAAACCATCCTTTCTTTACTCAAACAAAACATCGTCTATTGCATTTCTGAGTTTTAATTCTGCGATGTTTAAGCTATTGTTCTCAAGCTGTGCGCCTGCAATAGTTATATGTCCTCCTCCGCCCAGCTTTTCAAGTATTACCTGAACATTTATGCCACCTAATGAGCGACCGCTTATTGCAATCTTTCCGTTAAGCTCTGCTAATACAAACGATGCTTCAACGCCGTTTATATTAAGCAAATCATCTGCAGCCTGTGCGGCAACAAGTTGAATATTTTTAACTTCTTCTTCGCATACCGCTATTGCTATATTATCATGATAAAGCTTTGCATTGCTTATTACCCTTGATTTTTGAATATACATATCAAGACCATTTCTGAAAAGTCTGCGTACACCCACAGGATCAACACCCATTTTGCGAAGATATGCTGCCGCTTCAAATGTTCTCGCTCCTGTTTTAAAGGTAAATGTCTTGGTATCAAGATAAATGCCGCAATAAAGAGCCTCAGCTTCAATAACAGAGAGTTCGTTCTCATCTTCCATATACTGAAAAATCTCTGTAACCATTTCACAAGACGATGACGCGTACGGCTCATGATATGTTAAAAGTGTATTTTCGATAAATTCTTCACTTCTTCGATGATGGTCGATTAAAACAATATTTTTTGCCCTGTTTAATACTTCCGGATACTCCACCATAGCAGGTCTGTGCGTATCAACAATTATCAGGAGTGTTGAATTGTCAATAAGTGCAAGGGCACGCTCCTGAGTAATAATTCCCTCACGGTATTCTGCCTGAATTAAAATATCCGGCATAATTTCATTTACATTGTTCTTCTCTTTATTAAGGGCAATATATACTTTTTTCCCACGATTCATTACTGCGCGAAAAAGACCAACAGATGCGCCAAAGCTGTCGTAATCCGCACCCTTATGTCCCATAATTATAACCTTTGATGCGTTATCAATCAACCCTGTGAGGCTTTTTGCCACAACTCTTGCTTTAACCTTTGATGTCTTCTCTACCCCAAGACTCTTTGCTCCGTAGAATGAATATCCCGACTCTGTTTTAACAACCGCCTGGTCACCGCCTCTGCCAAGAGCAATGTCAAGTGCCGCCAAGGAAATTTTATCATTTTCCTTTAAGTCATCAGAAGAACTTCCAACTCCTATACTTAAAGTTACAGGAATTTTATTATCCTGATTTATTTCCTTTATCTCATTTAAAACTGTAAATTTTTCTTTGAGCAGTATCTCAAATTTAGATGCTTCAAAAAGAATTATAAACTTATCTCTTTCGTATCTTCTGTAAAATCCATCTCCCTTTTCAACCCAAAGACCGATACATCTCTCTATATCGCCAATCAGCATACCATGGTTTGAGTTCGGGGTTTCTCTTAGTACTTCGTCATAATTATCAACCATTGCGGTACATACAACGGATTTCTTTTCCTGTATCAGATTATTAAGTCTGGTTATTTCGCTTATATCCTCAAAATGGATAGTCAGCATAGCCTTTGTATCAGTATTGCTGCTGTCTGCGACTTTAGCAGATAAGATAAAATCCCTTCCATTATACGAAAAAGGTTGCAATATACCGGTCTTTTCCCAAAATACTGACAAACGAATTTCGGGAAATATATTCTGAAGCATCACGCCCAAAATATTATCCCTGCCGCAAAGCTCTGTAAATGCACGGTTGTGCCATCGTATCATTCCATCTGAATTAAGCAAAACTATAGGGTCTGAAAGTTCCATAACAGCAGCTTTTGTAGTCTTGTCTATCCCAAAAGAAAGATTTTCAATTTGTTTTATAAGCTGTTTTTCATACGCATTCTTAAATATTACACCCAGAACAAAAAGTAAAATGCTTGTCCCAATAGCAAAAAATGCAATCACAATACCGAGCTTTTCGAACAAAAACAGTTTTTGGGCGCATAAAAGCACCATTATACCAAAAGTCAAAAGAATTGCGCTGTATATCGATATTAACTTCAGATTTTTCTGAGTCTGTGTGAATACAAAATTATTTTTCTTCATATTACTTTTCCTCAAGCTCTCTTCTCATAAGACCTTTACTATCTATGTATCCAATCAGCGGTAAAACGGTTACGATAAATGTCATAATTGTGAATGCAAATCCAAAAGCTGCAACATATATAAAAAACCTTGCCATCCCCGAAGGTATCTTTTTTCTAAAATAATAATCTATCGTCGAGAGTCCGCAAACTCCGAGTATTGCGGCGGATATTAAAATTATATTATCAATAGCCGCTATAAAGATAGTCTCACTATTACCCAAAACAGAAATTATATAAAAAACAAAAATCATACTGCTTATAAAGCGGGGCGCGCGTATCTCAGAAAAACTCCTATATGGCACATCGCAAACCCTCATACGCCTTAAAAAATATACCCCAAACATAGAAACTGCATACCCATAACCAAGGGCTGCAATAATAAACACTGCGGGCAAAAAGCGCATAAACATCTTTATGGAATCATCGAGCAGCTGATTTATGATAACAGGTAAATTTTCGGGCAATTTTTCATTAAAGGTCCCAAGTGTTTCCTGAATAGCCCCTGATATCTGTGCCGTCAACTCATTCATAATGTTGAGTATTCCGTCGCCTCCACCATTTATAATAGCCAGCTCTACCAAAAATCCTGCAAGAACTGCTATTGAAGTCGCAAGAACAAATACCGAAGTCCTTGGTTTTTTTGAAACTGCAATTCCGAAAGCAAATCCCGGAATAGCGTAAGACAGAATCGTAATCAATGCAGACAAAAGATTACCCGTTAATATAAACACGACAATAAATGATATTAAGAGCGCCCAAGTTGAAGGCACAATCCCTCTTTTACAAGCCATATACATAAGCGGAGTTCCGCACACAAGTACGCCTAAAGCTGTCAGAAACGGAACATACATTGTGATTATAAGCAGTAAGGAACAAAGCGCAGCAGCAACGGCGGTCTCCGCCATAAGTCTAACCGTTGTATTTTTCATAACTGTCTCTATCCTCTCTTATCTCCATCAAAACTGCAGACAAATCATTAAATCTGCGTTCCAAAATATGTCCGTTTTCAATCTCGTTTTCAAGTTTTTTAATCATAATGTTTTCAACCCTTACAGAATCAACACCAAGTCTCTTTGAGAGCAGCTTTGTAACAAGTATAATATCTGCTGTATGACCTGCAATCCTCTCATCTGTATCGCTGTCGTTTTCTGCGCAAATATCACCGAAAAAATCAGTTATATTCTGCAGGAGTTCAACCTTTAAAAGCTCGATAGCCTTTATGTTTGCAGCAACATCTATTTCCATTCTATCATCTCCGTAAAGATATAATTAGAGCAATTATCACTATTCTACCAAATTACACCGATTATTTCAATAGTATTTTGAAATATTTTTAACTTTTTAGATATTTTATCAAAAGTGTCCTATTTCACAAATCAACATATAATATTAACGACGAATAATAAGGAGTTGATCCCTTTATGGATATAAATAAATCATTAAAAAATTTACCCCTGAAAAAAGGAGCATACATATCTTCTGTCAATATTGAAGGTGACGCTAAACGGCGTCTTATAGACCTTGGTTTTTCTTCAGGCATATATATAGTTCCTGTTTTCAAAAGTCCTCTGGGTGACCCGGTTGCCTATAGTGTTATGGGTAGTATAATTGCCCTGCGCGATGATGTTTCTTCGCAAATTATGGTCACGGAGGAGAGTTTAAATGAATAAAAGAATTGTTCTTGCGGGAAATCCAAATGTGGGCAAGAGCACGATTTTTAACGCCTTAACAGGACTTAAGCAACACACGGGTAACTGGTCCGGAAAAACTGTTGATCTTGCATCAGGATGCTTTAAACATTTGGGCACTACCTTTGAAATAACAGACCTGCCCGGCACATATTCTATAATCTCTGACTCACCTGAAGAAAAAATTGCCCGTGATTATATATGCTTTGAAAACCCTGATTTAACTGTGATAATAGCGGATGCAACCTGTCTGGAACGAAATTTAAATCTTGCCCTTCAAATTATTGAAATGAACCCTCGCGTTCTGCTTTGCGTAAATCTTCTTGATGAGGCAAAAAGAAATGGCATTGCCATAGACATTAAACGACTTGAGAAAAAACTTAAAATCCCCGTGATTGGCATATCCGCCCGAAAAAAACAGGATATAAAACGGCTCAAAAGCGCAATTGCAAAGACTGTGTGTGAAGATACAATTAAAGATGCAATTGCAGTTGATTATCCCTCAAAAATCAAGACGGCGGTTGGACTAATTAAAGATGAATTTAAAAATACAGCTTTAAGCAATAGTTCAAAGCGATTTATAGCACTAAAACTTCTTGATAATCCGACCTTTGGAAAAGAACTTGCAGAAAAAAACAATCTGGGCGAAAATGTGTCTGTTTATGTAGAAAAGGCAAAAGAATACCTCAAAAAAAATGACATTTCCCCTGTTGCTGTCAGAGATATGATAGTGGAAACGCTTGTGAATTTGGCAAATTCCATAGCACAAAGCTGCACAAAAAAATCTGCATCGCATCTTGATGCAAAATCTATGAAAATAGATAAATATCTGACATCAAAAAGTTTGGGAGTTCCTATAATGCTGCTGTTTTTTGGTGCAATTTTATGGATTACAATAAGCGGTGCAAACTACCCCTCAAACGCATTGTCAGCATTTTTTGCTATGCTTAAACCTGAATTATATTACTTTCTGTCAGTTTTAAATACCCCTGATTTTATAATCGGATTATTAGTGGACGGGGTTTATTCTACAACGGCATGGGTTACTGCAGTAATGCTTCCCCCTATGGCAATTTTCTTTCCGCTATTTACTCTGCTTGAGGACTTGGGATTTCTTCCAAGAATTGCGTTTAACCTTGACAGATGCTTTGCAAGAACAAATTCAAGCGGGAAACAAGCCCTGACTATGTGCATGGGACTTGGGTGCAATGCCGTTGGCGTCACAGGCTGCAGAATAATATCTTCTGAAAAAGAGCGTCTTGCAGCAATAATAACAAACACCTTTATGCCATGCAATGGCAGATTCGGACTGCTTACTACAATTTCCGCCATATTTATTGGGGGACTCTGCGGATATTCAAGTATAATTTCTGCTTTGTTTGTTTTGTTGCTTTTAATAATCGGAGTTATAACAACTCTGGCTGTAACAAAGTTACTTACATCCACGATTATTAAAGGTGAGTCATCCTCCTTTGTTTTGGAACTTCCTCCATTTCGAAGACCTCAGCTTATAAAAACACTTACCCGCTCACTTCTTGACAGAACACTTAGGATACTTGGAAGAGCTCTGGCAATATCCGCCCCTGCAGGAGTTTTAATATGGTTAATGGCAAATGTGTATATCGGCGATTTTCCCATACTTCTGCATCTGACAAATTTTCTTGACCCGTTTGCCCGTCTGCTGGGTCTTGACGGGGCGATACTGCTTGCATTTATACTTGCACTTCCCGCAAACGAGATAGTACTGCCAATAGCTCTGATGTGTTATCTTTCAAGTACACAAATGGTTGATGTAACAGAAATTTCTGCACTATCTGAACTTTTGAAAAATAATGGATGGAATATTTTAACGGCAATAAATGTTATGCTTTTTTCACTTCTGCATTTTCCTTGTGCTACGACTCTTAAAACCATATTTGCAGAAACAAAAAGTATTAAATGGACAATAGTTTCATTTGCACTACCAACATTTGTTGCAATTCTCGTCTGTCTCACAACAAATTTAATATGGAGTTTAATTTTTTAAAAAATCTGTATATATGCGAAATTTATGTCGTGTATATACAGATTTTTATCGGGTAGAATAATTATAATGTAATTTAAAACTATGGAGGCTTTTAAAATGTCGCAATATATTATTTCACCCGCATCAAAATTATCAGGAAGCGTAGCTATAAGCGGCAGCAAAAATGCCTCTTTGCCCATTATTGCTGCAAGTCTTCTTGCGGATTCTCCAACTGTTTTGCATAATATTCCAAATCTTTCTGATACAAAAAATATGTGTGCGCTTCTACAAAGTATGGGAGCAAAATGCACATTTGAACCAAACAAAACTCTTCGCATAACTCCATCCAACATATCAAAATCCGCACCTTTTGAGCTTGTAAGCAAATTAAGAGCATCCTTTTTGATTATAGGTCCCATTCTTTCAAAATATGGTAAAATACGCATTCCTCTGCCCGGCGGCTGTCAGATTGGCACGCGTCCTATTGACCTGCATTTAAAAGGATTTGCCGCGTTAGGGGCAAAAATCCGTCAAGGACACGGATTTGTTGAATTAAAAGCTGATGAATTGATTGGCACAAACATATATTTAGACTTTCCAAGTGTTGGTGCTACTGAAAATATTATGATGGGCGCATCTCTTGCATCAGGCAAAACAATAATTGAAAATGCCGCAACCGAGCCAGAAATCGTTGACCTTGCGAATTTTTTAATTTCTATGGGAGCAGAAATTTCAGGAGCGGGTTCTGATACAATACACATAATCGGCAAAAAAGAACTTAACTCCACAGAATATACAATAATTCCTGACAGAATTGAAGCCGGAACTTTTATGGCAATCTCTGCTATCACTAAAAGCCGTCTTAAAATTTCTGATATTATTCCCTCACATTTAAAACCCGTCAGCGCAAAACTTTGCGAAATGGGGTTTACTATCGAGGAGGGTAATGACCATATTGAGCTTATTCCCTGCGAAAAGTTTAAAGCGGTAGATATTAAAACCTTGCCATACCCTGGGTTCCCTACGGATATGCAGTCTCAGTTTATGTCGCTTATGAGCGTTGCAGACGGTACGGGCGTTGTGATTGAAACAGTTTTTGAAAATCGTTTTATGCAAGTCCCCGAACTAATACGAATGGGAGCAAAAATCAAAATTGACGGCAGAACTGCTGTTATCGATGGCGCAAAAAAATTGAGCGGGGCACAAGTTAAAGCAACCGACTTGCGCGCCGGAGCGGCACTTGTTATGGCCGCCCTCTGTGCCCAAGGAAGCACCGAAATAAGCGATATTGAACACATCGAAAGAGGCTATGAAAACTTCGAGCAAAAATTATCTGCAATTGGTGCAGATATCAAAAAAATTTAGCACAATGATAAAATAAACCCGACTCCGAAAAGGACGGGCTTATTTTATTCACTTAAACATATCTGTCAATATCCTGAAGTGTTATCCCTTTATGCAGCGATATATTTATCCCATTTGCTATAACAGATGAAATATCATCGATTATGCTGTCCACATCCTTTGGTGCAACAATCATATTACCAAATTCAGGCGCTAATACTTCTTTTATTCTGTCATACTGCTCTACATTGCTCATTTTTCTAAATTGCTCATCTACTTCATCTTTAAGCATTTCAATGCCTGCGGCTGCGATTGTTGCAGCATCTACAACTGTAGGAACACCTATCGCAATTACGGGAACTTTGAGGGTGTTTTTATCTATCTTTCTGCGTTTATTTCCAACACCCGCCCCCGGGGAAATCCCTGTATCTGTTATCTGTATGGTTGTGTTTATTCTTTCAACTCTGCCCGAACACAGTGCATCTATGACTATTACAAGCGATGGGTTTACCTGCTCACATACACCTTTAATTATCTCTTCAGTTTCAATTCCCGTAATTCCAAGAACACCGGGAGCTATTGCGCAAACAGGTCTTATACCCTCATCAATTTCTTCGGGTATATATTTTTTAAGATGCCTTGTAATCATTAAAGAACCAATGACTTTTGGCCCCAGCGCATCAGCTGTAATATTCCAGTTTCCAAGACCTGCCACTAATACAGTTGCGTCTTCGTCTTTTAGATTATCATCTATTATATTTTTAAGCTCTTTTGAGCAAACAACACACATCTCTTCATATATTTTTTGTTCTCCATAAAATCTTGCGGGCATCTCAATTGTAACATAATTTCCCATTGCCTTTTGGAGGTCTTTTGCCCCTTCTTCTGTATCGACACTCACTCTTGTTATTTTTATATAACCTGCACTTTCATCCTGTTCTACCCTTACACCTCTTACCGAAAAATCCTCACTGCTTCCTGCGCAAAGCATTTCATGGGCTTCTATGGCAAGGTCACATCTTGAAACATCGTTCATTTTGTCACTCCTCTTCAAGTTTTACATATTATTTTGCCCGATTTTCACTAAAAAAATAATTTTTTAAAAAATTTTAAAAAAACTCTTGCATTTTCTCTCAAATAGTGTTAAAATATTTCGTACTGATGTTAAATCAAGATTGTAATTTGGAGGTGAAATTATGCCTAATATTAAATCAGCTAAAAAGAGAGTTAAGGTTATCAAGAAGAAGACTCTTCAGAATCAGATAATCAAATCACAGCTCAAAACAGCTATCAAGAAGTTTGAAGCTTCTCTCAAGGATGGAAAGGCAGCTGCCTCTGAAGCTTATAACTTTGTTTTAAAGAAAACTGACCAGGCTGTTGCAAAGGGTATTCTTCACAAGAATACTGCTGCCCGCAGAAAGAGTCAGTATGCAGCTAAGATTAACAAGCTCGCTTAACAAACTTAATGCTAAAAGCACTAAGATAATTGAAAAAATTCTACACACAAATTACGGCACAGCCAAAAGGCTATGCCGTTTTTTATATTCCTTATTTTATTTTCCAGTCAATTTCTGTTTGCCCCGTTGCCTTTAAAAATTCATTACATTCTTTAAAATGCCCGCAACCAAAAAATCCGTTATATGCAGAGAGCGGACTTGGATGTGCACACTCTAAAACTTTATGTGCAGGATTTGTGATAAGCTCAGCCTTTCTTCTTGCATTCGCTCCCCAAAGCAAGAATACAATTGGCTTTTCTCTTTCGTTTAATATACTTATAATTCTATCCGTAAAGATTTCCCATCCAATACCTTTATGGCTGTTGGCAAGTGAGGCTCTTACTGTGAGCACTGCATTCAAAAGAAGAACCCCTTGCTCTGCCCAATCAGTAAGACATCCGTGACTGGGTGGCTTAATATTAAGTTCCTGCTCTATCTCCTTAAAAATATTTTTAAGTGATGGCGGTGGTTTAATCCCTTTTTTGACAGAAAAGCACAATCCGTGCGCCTGACCGACGCCGTGATACGGGTCCTGTCCTATAATAACCGCTTTGACATCAGAATATGAAGTATATTTAAGCGCGTTAAATATATCATACATATCCGGATATATAGTTTGAGTTTTGTATTCCTTTGCAAGACAGCCCCTAAGTCTTTTATAATAATCTTTTTCAAATTCATCTTTTAAAAGAATATCCCATTCATTACCGATTGATACCATAATTACCACCTCTTTAATTATTCTAACATACTTTTTTGTAAATTGGAAGAATAACTTTTTCATTTTAGTCTATACTCATAAAAAAGACTTGCCAAAATATAGAAGATGGTGTATACTATATGTAATGGTTTATGTTCGGATTTTGACGGATATGTTGTATCTGTCATATTTAAAAAGTCTCTGTACTTCAGAGCAAAGGATTTTGAGCGGATTAACTTAATAACAAATTGCGGATTTGTTCCGTTTCTTTTTGTTGTGTAAAAAGGAGGATAAAATTGAGAAAAAATCAGACTGTAAAATGGATACCACTTGGTGGTCTTAATGAAATCGGAAAAAATATGAATGTCTTTGAATGTGACAGCGATGCGCTTATTCTCGACTCGGGTATGGCATTTCCCGATGATGATATGCCGGGCGTTGACATTGTTATCCCGGACATAACATATCTTCATAAAATTGCAGATAAAATCAGGGGAATCGTTTTAACCCACGGCCACGAGGACCATATAGGTGCACTTCCTTATGTTTTAAAGGAGATAAATGTTCCTGTCTATGGCACAAGACTCACTCTTGGAATACTGAAAAATAAACTTAAAGAGCACGGCATTTTAGATAGTGTAAAACTTATAAATGTAGAGGCGGGCGCGACCGTAAAGCTGGGTGCTTTTAAGGCTGAATTCATACACACAAACCATTCAATTGCTGACGCTGTCGCAATAGCACTTCATACCCCTGCAGGAGTAATTCTTCACACAGGTGACTTTAAAATTGACCCGACACCAATTGATGGCGGTATGATTGACCTTGCAAGAATAGGTGAGCTTGGCAACAAAGGTATTCTTGCTCTTATGTCAGACAGCACAAACGCAGATCGTCCGGGCTTTACAATGAGCGAAAGCTCTATCGGTAAAACCTTTGACCATCTCTTTGAAAAAGGTATCGACAAGAGAATAATAATTGCAACATTTGCATCTAATGTACATAGAGTACAGCAGATAATCGATACAGCATACAAGTACGGCAGAAAGGTTGCAGTTTCAGGCAGAAGTATGGAAAATGTTCTAAATGCCGCAATCGAACTTGGGTATATGAATATTCCACGCAACACCCTGATAAGTCTTGACGAAATCAACAAATATCCCAAGGACAAAATCGTTATAGTCACAACGGGAAGTCAGGGCGAAGCTACTTCTGCGCTTACAAGAATGGCGTTTTCAATTCATAAGAAAATTAACATTGAACCTACAGACCTCGTTATAATATCAGCAAGCCCCATTCCGGGAAATGAAAAAACAGTTTCAAATGTTGTGAATGAGCTTTTAAAACACGGTGCTGAAGTTGTGCACGAAAAAGCTGATGATGTCCATGTGTCGGGCCACGCCTGCCAGCAGGAACTTCAGGTAATTTTAGCACTTGCAAAGCCAAAATATTTTATTCCTGTCCATGGTGAATTCAGACATCTTTCACGGCACAAGGATTTAGCACTCAGAACGGGTATTGACTCTAAAAACATATTTATTTCTGACATTGGTAAAATTATTGAGTTTGCACCAAACAGTGCAAAATTCGCAGGTTCTGTGCCCGCAGGCAAGGTATTGGTAGACGGACTTGGAGTAGGAGATGTTGGCAACATTGTTCTTCGCGACAGAAAACACCTTGCAGAAGATGGAATAATTATAATAGTCGTTACTATTGACAAAACCTCATGTGAGTGCGTTGCAGGTCCTGATATTATTTCCCGCGGATTTGTATATGTAAGAGAATCAGAGGATTTAATGGAATCAATTCGTTCATCTGCCGCCGATGTAGTAGATAAATTCACGGGCGGTGAAACTGTCAATTGGTCGGTTTTAAAAACTAAAATCAAAAATGAGGTTGGCAGCTACCTTTATTCAACGACAAAGCGCCGTCCTATGATTTTACCAATTATTATGGAAGTGTAAAATATGAATGTATATGACTTTGATAACACTATTTACAGAGGCGACTCTACCTTTGACTTTGTAAAATGGTGTATTAAAAAGAAACCCTCTCTTACACTAAAAGTTTCAAGGTGTATCCCCTCTTTTTTAGGATATACACTAAAACTTTCTGCAAAGACAAGGTTTAAAGAAAAAATGTACTCTTTTCTTCAGGATATACCCGATATTGATGCTTGGGTTAATGAATTCTGGCAGACCCATAAACAAAATATAAAACGATGGTATCTTGCAAACCATAAAGCTGATGATGTGATTATTTCAGCCTCGCCCGAATTTTTGCTTGCCCCTATATGCAAAACTCTTGGTATTTCTCACCTTATGGCATCAAGGGTTGACAAACATACCGGTTTTTACCTTGATATAAACTGCTATGGGGCTAAAAAGGTACATCGGTTTTTAGAAAAATTTTCTGATGAAATTGATGAATTTTATTCTGACTCGTTTTCAGATTCACCCCTTGCAGAGAAAGCAAAAACCGCCTACTTTGTAGACGGTGATATACTTATTCCGTGGGATATTGCAAAAAATCGCAAAGGGTAAGGTTCTGACCCTCTACCCTGAATTTAATTTCAAAATCTTTGTACTTCATACCATATACCCTGTCAGGGTCATCCTGATATGAAGGTCTTGGGTCGTTTTGGAGCACTTTGACGATTGCGTCAAGGTGCTCTTTTGGTATATTTATGCTTTCAGGGATAACTACATTTAATTTATAATCAATATATTTGCCCGCAAATCCATCTTTTGCGTCAGGATGAGAGTCTGTGTAGGAAAGATACGGCTTTATATCATAAATCGGTGTTTTGTCTGCCAAATCCGCACCCGTTACATAAAGGACAGGACCCTCTTTTGTAAATTCTGTTTTTTTAAGTCTGACGCTGGAAAGACCTATAGGATTTGGTCTAAACGGCGAGCGTGTTGCAAATACACCCACTCTTTTGTTTCCGCCAAGCCTTGGCGGTCTGACCGTTGGCGACCATCCATCGCTTTGCTCATTTAATGAAAATCCCCACAAAAGCCATATGTGTGAAAATTCATTTAATCCCCTTATTGCATCAGGATTTCTGTATTCAGGTTCAAAGACAATTTTCGCCTCTGACTCCTCTACTATACCGCTTTGCCTTGGTATCCCGAATTTTTCAGGAAAATCAGTGTAAATATGGGCAATTATTTTCATATTGATTTACTCCCGACTAATCATATTAACATTTTATTGTTCTTCCTGCATATTGCATAACAGTCTGATGAAGCTGTCATTTATATAAACTTTGCCGCCTACAACATAAGGCTGGGCCTTGGCTCTGGCATAATGTGTGTTATCAAAATGTCCGCTGATATATTTATAGGTAATTTCTGTTTCCTCACCATTTAAAATCACTTCATCAACATAAAGGTAATTTATAGACTCGTCTGATGACAGATTGCTTTTTTCATCCACTTTGTCAACATTAAATGTTTTTGCTTTGCTCGTGTCAATAGTTAAAACATCATTTTTAAATGAATATTCTATATTTAAAAAATCAAAGGTTTCTGCAAGCGGGAACATATAATCATAATAATATTCCTGGGCAAAAAATCCCTGCACAATCTTTTCGTCATTATCTGAAACAAGTTTGAATTCCTGCTGAGAGTTTCTTGCGCAAGTCGCATCATATTCTGAGATTTCACCATCTGCTGACCCTATCCCTATATCCGTCTCAAACTTGTTATAAACTCTTATATCATCATTTTTCAAATTTATTACATAATCCACATCATAGCGAACATAAACCTTTTCGTTTTCTCTGTCAATTACCACATTGTCAAATCTTTTATAATTTTCAGAGCCTAAAGAATGCTGATACTCAAGCTTTGTCCCGTCAGCTTTGTTTATCTTTATCAATCGGTCGCTGCCATTCATCACATAACTTGAGAACATATACAGAAATAAATATTCGTCTGTTTCAAAGCTGTCTTTAATAGTGCTTATAGTATGATTTTTAAAATAATTCAGCCAATCTTCTGTGGTTGGCGTTACAACACCCGCTTCAAAAATCATATCCTCTACTTTATCTACATAAAAGTAATCAATCGGGCTTTGGTATTCTCCGAGGGAATACACTCCGTTTTCGTCTTGTTCAAGTCTTTTTTCCGCGAACATACATCTGTATCCGATTATTTCATCATTATACTCGACGGGTATGATAGAATTATCGGGGATTTCTTTTTCGCACAATATATGTCCGCCCGTCAAAGGCGCCGCAACCGGCTCTGCAACCAATGTATTATTAGACTCCGTCAATATAATATTATAACCTTTATCCTCCATCATATTTCTCATACTGTATGGATACCGATGCATTGATTCAAGTGTAAGAGTTCGGCTGTTCGGGTTCCAGATATACTTTCCGCCAATATCTGAAAAGGTATTGTCTGCCCCAAGTTCCTCAACAACGATTGCCATTTTTCCATCAAGTGAATACGATGTCAGTTCTTTTCCGCGAAAGTATGTTTTAATATCCGTTTCATATATATTTCCTATGACCGAACCCGGCTTTTTATTGCTTAAGCTATCTCCGCTTACAAGGCGTTCAGGGTTCAAATCGTATATCGTAAGGCATCTTACCTCATCCCAATATTGATGCTGACTTGTTATATCTTCAACTATAACAACTGTTTTACCGCCAATGTTATATGAATCTACCCACACACCATTTATACACGCTTTTATGTCAGTTGCATAGATTTTTCCGGCAATGTCACCGCTTGCTGCAAAAATGCTTGATGACATCGAGAAAAGTGTTGCCATAATTAAAAGAACCGATATGAATTTTTTCATTACTCTTTGCCTCCCTGTATAACCGTCTTTATTTTTATGAATTAAAGGTCAACTCCCAAAAAGCGTTTTGCAAGTACGCCTACAACAAATGATACTACCGCAACGCCCACACTTATAAGTGACATTTCCAGAAATTTAGGTTTGAATTTTTCGTCTTTCGCAACCGAAATATAATATGTAAATCCGGCAATAATCACTATTACAACTGCAATCATGGCAAACAGTGCAAGCAAATAGCTTTCATTATCAAAAATCAGATACGGAGCTATTAAAAGCGCAACAGTAATCAAATATGCAATTCCTGTATAGCTGCAGGATTTAAACGCATCAGTTCTGCCTTCGCTTTTTGCCGCCAAAAATTCGCTGGAAGCCATTGAAAATGTTGCTGAAATTCCGATAATAAGACCTGAAAGCGCTATAAGGCGTGTATTTTGCATAGCAAAAGTAAATCCCGCAAGGGAGCCTGTAAGCTCTACTAAGGCATCGTTCATTCCCAAAACCATACTGCCCACATACTGAAGCCGTTCTTCGTCCAACATATTAAGAAGCGCCGCTTCGTGCTCCTCTTCCTGTTCTCTTATATGTATGCTTTCCTCTGCTTCTTCTGCTATAAGGTCGTATTCTTTTTGAGACGCTTCTTCGCCATTTTCCATCAACTTAATTGCAAAAGTGAAGCCGAAAACGCGGGCGAACAGCTTGTATTTGAATATTTTAAACCTTTCCGGCTTCATTTCTATATTCGTATATCTTTTCCATATTTCATAATGTGCCTCTTCCTCATCAGCCAATCGCAAAAGTGTCTGTTTGTTTTTATCGCCTTTTGCAAATTTTGCGATTTCACGATAGATAACGCTTTCCGTTAATTCGTTCTGCTGCATTTTTTTAATTATCGCTATTGCTTTCTCTGAAAGTTCTTTTACCATAATTATCCCCCCCGTAAATTAAATATTTTGTTGTTATAAAATTAGTGTGCAATTTAGATGCCAATTATTTTTAATGAATTGACAACTGCCGCTGTCATGATTTGGCGTTTCGCCATGATTTCTCGCTATCGCTCCATGATTTGAATTGCCTTTTTAATGCACGAAGTGCAATTTATGAGCCACAGGCTCAATTCATGAAATCGCAGATTTCAATTCACGCCGCAAGGCAATTCATTGAGTTTGCTTTGCAAACTCATTATAAAATTAGTGAACGATTTAGATGCCACTTGATTTTTAATGAATAATTAATAATGAATGATGAATAATTGTGGTTGAAAATCACTAAGTGATTTTCTTTTAGTTCAAATGCGGAGCATTTGTTCCTTAATTCTTCATTATTCATTTTTCAATATTCATTGAGTTCATTTTAATGAACTCATTATATCCCAATTCTTAATTTTTTTCAATACATTTATCCCGAAAATACGAGCTTTACAGACAGGATTCTTTTTTGTAACATAATTGTAATGTTTCTCCTATTGACTTTTGTAAATTCAATATATATACTATATCTGCAAGGGAAAAACGCATTGAAACACAATATATTGTATCTTAAATACCTTGAGCTTTAGATTTTACAGGGTATTTTTGTTTGTGAAAACGGAGGTAAACTTAAATGATTACTAAAATTCTTAAAAGAGACGGCAGAGAAGCAGAATTTAATATTGAAAAAATTGCAAACGCTATATACAAAGCAGCAGAGGCAATCGGCGGCAGGGACTATAACGCCTCGCTCAAACTTGCCGAGGGCGTAGTTGAGCGTTTAGAGAGTCTCTCAATTGAGACCCCTACTGTTGAACAAATTCAGGATGCCGTTGAATATGTTCTCATTGAAGCTGGTCATTCACGAACCGCAAAAGAATTTATCCTCTATCGTTCACAGCGTACCCGTGTTCGCGAAATGAACACAAGTCTTATGAAGGTATATGAGGATTTGACATTTAAGTCTGCCAAGGAAAATGATGTTAAGCGTGAAAATGCCAACATTGACGGCGATACCGCTATGGGCACGATGCTCAAATATGGTTCTGAGGGTGCTAAGCGTTTTTATGATATGTTTATTCTTGACCCGAGGCACTCAGACGCCCACAAAAATGGTGATATACACATTCACGATTTAGACTTTTTAACGCTTACTACCACCTGTTGTCAGATTGATTTAAACAAACTCTTTACAAACGGCTTTTCAACAGGTCACGGCTTTTTAAGAGAGCCTAATGATATTGCGAGTTACTCCGCTCTTGCTTGTATTGCTATTCAATCAAACCAGAACGATCAGCACGGTGGACAGAGCGTTCCGAACTTTGATTATTCTATGGCACCCGGTGTTGCCAAAACCTATAAAACAAGATATACACAAAACCTTGGCAGAGTGTTAGAGCTTGAGGGTGATGACGAAAACGGACAGGAGACCGCAAAGACTATCATAAAGGAAATTGAAGCAGAAAATTCTGTTATTCCTACCCTTTCAAATTCTGATAAGTACGCAAAACTTCTTGAGAAAAAGCTAAAGGACAAGGTTGAGGATCCAAAGCGCTGCTGTAAGTTCATTGTAAAAGCGGCTCTTAAAGAAACAGACAGAGCCACCTATCAGGCTATGGAGGCACTTGTTCACAACTTAAACACCATGCATTCGCGTGCAGGTGCGCAGATACCATTCAGTTCATTAAACTACGGAACTGACACATCACCTGAGGGCAGAATGGTTATGAAAAATATTCTTCTTGCTACCGAATCAGGCCTTGGCAACGGCGAAACTCCCATTTTCCCTATTCACATTTTCAAGGTAAAAGAAGGAATTAACTTTAATGAAGGGGATCCAAACTACGACCTATTTAAACTCGCCTGCAAGGTATCTGCTAAAAGATTGTTCCCCAACTTCAGTTTTATTGATGCCCCGTACAATCTTCAGTATTACAAAGAAGGATGCCCTGAGACAGAAGCAGCTTATATGGGCTGCAGAACCAGAGTTGTTGCAAACGAATATGATAAATCGCGTGAAATTGTAAACGGCAGAGGAAACCTGAGCTTTACCTCAATAAACCTTCCGAGAATTGCTATAAAGGCTCACGGAAACTTAGATATATTCTTTGAAGATTTAGGCAGAAAACTTGATTTGGTTATTGACCAATTACTTGCCAGATTTAAAATTCAATGCTCCAAAAAGGTTCGCAACTATCCATTCCTTATGGGACAGGGAATATGGCTTGATTCTGAGAATTTAGGTCCGGATGACACCGTTGAAGAGGTATTAAAGCATGGTACTCTTACAGCAGGCTTTATAGGTCTTGCTGAATGTTTAAAGGCACTCATTGGGCAGCATCACGGCGAATCCGCAACTGCACAGAACTTAGGTCTTGAAATTATCGGCTTTATGCGTCAGCGTATGGATAAAGCAGCCAAGGAATACGGACTCAACTTCTCTCTTATTGCAACCCCTGCCGAAGGCTTATCTGGCAGATTTGTAAAGATGGATAAAAAGAAATATGGCGTAATTGAGGGTGTAACCGACAGAGATTACTATACAAACTCTTTCCATATTCCCGTTCATTATCCGATAAGCGCTTTCGAGAAAATTAAGCTTGAAGCACCATATCATTCACTTACCAACGGCGGACACATCACATATATCGAGCTTGACGGCGACCCGTCTCAGAATCTTGAAGCATTTGAGAATGTTATCCGTTATATGAAAGAATGCGGCGTAGGCTACGGAAGCATCAACCACCCCGTTGACCGTGACCCTGTCTGCGGATATACAGGAATTATAAACGATGTTTGCCCACTCTGCGGCAGAACTGCAGATGAGCACTCAACGCCCGGCTTTGAGCGTATTCGCAGGATTACCGGCTATTTAGTTGGAACTGTCGACCGTTTTAACAATGGTAAGCGTGCCGAGGTTGAAGATCGTGTTAAGCATATGAATTGTAAAACCAAATAAAAATAGCGTGTCCTTTGGACACGCTATTCTGCTTCTTCTACTCTGTTTTCTGCCATTCTTTCTTCGGTTGTCTTTCGATTTTTAAGAGCATGCTTTCTGCGCCATTCTCTCTTTCTGATTTCTTTAAGTTCTATTTCCTGCTCGGGAGTAATGGGTAAGTTTGAGCTCTCCTCAATTAAAGCATTGCGATATTCATCGTTTTTCTTTTTCAGCAAAAAGGCCGACACAGTCATTAAGGCAAAAGCAAAAAACAATATAATTGCAATAACTTTCCATATGCCGCCCCTTTTGTTGCACCTTCTTACAACTTCATAATCCATATTTAGTCCTCCTTTTTTAGTCTGATACTGATTTCGCCCGAATTTAAAGTCTTTATTTCTCCATCTTTAAGCCTCACAATAAGTCCGCCGTTTTGGTCAATATCAAGAGCTGTAGCAGTCTCACCGCCCACAATCTCTATTTCTCTTTCTAAAACCATAGAACGGCTTTTGTATTCAGAAATAAAACTTTTATCTTTCACAATTTCGCCTAATTTTTGAAACTCTCTTATAATTTCTGCTATAATCTTTTCTCTTGAAACTGCAAAATCCTTTCCCATAACCGAGCCTGCAATTTCAGATATATCATCGGGAAAGTCTGAATCAAAGCAATTAATTCCTATTCCTATTATAATATGCTCAATTTTTGAGTTTTTAAAATCGTAAACTGCTTCGGTAAGTATTCCGCATACCTTTTTGTTGTTTAAATATAAATCGTTAACCCACTTTATGCGTGGCGCTTTTGCTGTCACATTCTCTATCGCTCTTGCAACCAACACAGATGCTGCCGTAGTTATTAAGACGCTTTCATCAATCAAAAAATCGGGTCTTAAAAGGATACTCATATAAATCCCGTTATCTTTAGGCGAGTAAAAGTTTCTGCCAAGTCTTCCTCTGCCATTGGTTTGAGAATTCGCAATAACAAAAGCATAATCTTTTGACTTTGCAAGTCTTTTCGCCTCAGCATTTGTGGAATCAATTTCGTCAAAAATTATAATTTCAGGAACAGATAGTCTATCAAGATGCTTTAGTATATTTTCCTTTGAAATCATCTTATCACCAACCTGACATTTTCTTCACCGAGCAGATTTATGAGTTTTTCTATTCTGCCGTCCCTCTCAGTTACCATCATAGATTTAGGTGCCTTTGAAAGCTGGTCTGTATCCATATACTTTAAAACAACTTCGATATCACCATTTGCCCCCGCCAAAATTTCTTTGATACCATTTAAAGAATTTAAGTCTCTTGAATCAAGCCTTAGATATAGTCTTGATGCTTTTTTTGCGTTCTGCTCAAGGGGTTTTATATCCTCAAGTCTGAGCTTTGGCGGAGCATCGTCTGACATATCAAGATTTCCGTAGACTGTGACAAATAAATCTGTTTTAGTCAGCCCGTCAAAACGGCGCAATTGCCCGGGGAATATTATAACCTCGATGCTTCCTGTCAAATCCTCAAGCATAACATATCGCATTATCTCGCCTTTTTTTGTAAGCATATCACGGCTTGATGTAATTATTCCGGATATTGCAACTTGCGAACCAATATTAAACTTATGATTTTCATTCTCAGTTATCTCAAGAACAGATGCGGTAGATGTAGCCTTTACAGCCTCCTTGACTCCATCGAGCGGATGTCCCGAGACATACATACCTATATATTCTTTTTCCATTGCAAGAATGTCACGCTTTAAAAACTCCGGAATATCCGCAAAGTTATCCTTAGCAACAGGCACAGCACTTAACTCTGAAAACATATCAATCTGTCCCGGCATAACATTTTTATTGCGATTTACCGCATCGTCTAAAACCTTTTCGTAAACATTCATAAGTACCGAACGCTTTAAATTAAATTCATCAAAAGCCCCGCATTTAATCAGGCTTTCTACTACTCTTTTATTTATTCTTTTGCCGGCCATTCGCTCACAAAAATCAGTAAAGCTTACAAAATCACCATTTATTGTGCGCTCATTAGCAATCTCGTCAACAATAGCACCGCCTACATTTTTAACAGCTGCAAGTCCAAAACGGATTTTGCCATTATCAACTGAAAATGTTCTTCCGCTTTTGTTAATGCTCGGCGGCAAAATAGTAATTCCGTGCTTTTTAACTACGGCTACATATTTTGAAACCTTTGCTGAATTTTCTATAAATGATGTAAGCAGCGCTGCAAAAAATTCTACAGGATATTTAGCTTTAAGCCATGCAGTTTGATACGCAACAACTGCATATGCAGCAGCATGGGACTTGTTAAATGCGTATGATGCAAAATCCATCATTTCATCAAATATTTGAGCCGCAACTTTTTCATCAACACCACGCTTTATAGCACCATCCACGCCTTCTGTTCCATAGATAAAGTTTTTGCGTTCTTCTTCCATTACATCAGCTTTTTTCTTGGACATAGCACGGCGCACAAGGTCGGCTCTTCCGAGAGAATATCCCGCAAGTTCTCTTACTATCTGCATTACCTGCTCCTGATATACAATACATCCGTATGTCACATCTAATATATGTTCAAGCATTGGATGCTTATAATGAACATTTGACGGATTTCTCTTATTTGCAACATAGGCAGGGATTGAATCCATAGGTCCCGGACGATAGAGCGAAATACCCGCAATTATATCTTCTAAAGAATTGGGGCAAAGCTCCTTCATAAACTGCTTCATTCCGCCGCTTTCAAGCTGAAATACACCGTCCGTTTCTCCCTCAGATATCATTTCATAAACCTGCTTGTCATCAAAATCAAGCCTGTCTATATCTACTAAGACTCCGTGTTGATTTTTAATATGTTTTACTGCATCACGAATGACTGTCAGAGTCCTGAGTCCCAAAAAGTCCATCTTCAAAAGTCCCAGTCGTTCTATGGTGGTCATAGTGAACTGAGTTGTAATTACATCATCGTTTTTCTGAAGCGGCACATAATTTTGTATTTCCTTTTCGGTAATAACTACACCTGCAGCATGGGTTGAGGTATGTCTTGGAAGTCCCTCAAGCTCAATTGCAGTATCAATAAGCTTTTTAATCTGCTCACTTCCGTCATACAGCTCTTTTAGTTTATAATTTACATCAAGAGCCTTCTTTATCGTCATTTTAAGTTCCATAGGAACCTGCTTTGCAACCTCATCAACAACTCCGTATGGCACATTAAGCGCTCTGCCTACATCACGGATTGCAAGGCGCGCCGCCATTGTACCAAAGGTTACAATTTGCGCAACATTATTCTCGCCGTACTTGCGATTTACATAGTCTATAACTTCGCTTCTTCTCTCATAACAAAAGTCAATATCAATATCGGGCATACTTACTCTTTCAGGATTTAAAAATCTTTCAAAAATAAGTCCGTATTTTATGGGGTCAACATTAGTAATATGCAGACAATATGAAACAACACTACCCGCAGCGCTACCTCTGCCGGGGCCTACCATTATCCCATTTTCTCTTGCATAATTTATAAAATCCCATACAATTAAGAAGTAGTCAACATATCCCATAAGTTTTATGGTATCAAGTTCATACTCTATTCGCTCAGTTATTGTTTTATCGCAGTTTGGATAACGCTCCTCCATTCCCCTTAGCACAAGTTTTCGCAAATATTCGTACGAAGTCATACCATCCGGAATTTCAAATTTAGGAAGATGCAGTTTTCCAAATTCTATATCTATATTGCAGCGCTCGGCGATTTTATTTGTATTTTCTAAAGCCTCTGGCAGATATCCAAAAAGCTCTCTCATTTCATCTTCTGATTTTAAGTAAAGCTGGTCGGTAGACATTTTCATTCTGTCCTCATCATCAACCGTCTTTCCCATCTGAATACACATTAAAACATCCTGATACTCTGCATCGTCCCTATTTACATAGTGAACATCGTTTGTTGCAACCAAATCAAGACCTAACTCATCCGCAAGTCTTATAAGGTCAGTATTTAATTTTTTCTGCTCAAATATTCCGTGATCCTGAATCTCGATAAAATATCTGTCTCTGCCGAATATGTCAATAAATTCTTCAGCGCGTCTTTTAGCTTCTTCGTAATTATCGGCTAAAATCTGGCGTGATAAGACGCCTGCCATACAAGCGCTGAGCGCAATTATGCCCTCATTATATTTTTTAAGAATTTCCATATCGATTCGGGGCCTGTAATAAAAACCCTCGACAAATCCACACGACACAATCTTCATAAGATTGTTGTATCCAACATTATTTTCAGCAAGTAAAATCAAATGGCAGCTTTGAGAATCAAGTTCGTGGGTCTTATCAAATCTCGAACGGGCAGCAACATAAACCTCGCACCCCAAGATAGGCTTAATTCCGTTTTTAATGGCAGCTTCATAAAAGTCAATTACACCATACATATTACCATGGTCGGTAATAGCAAGAGCTGTCTGACCCATATCTTTTGCTTTCTTTATTAACTTGTCAATCGTTCCCTCACCGTCTAAAAGGCTATAGGCGGTGTGAGTATGAAGATGCACAAAAGACATTTTCTCACTCCTTAGCTGATTTTTTAAGTCGGTCCGCAAGTTGAATCATTTTGTTGAATCTGTGGTTTACCCCTGATTTACCAAGAGGCGGATTTAATAACTTTCCAAGCTCAGATAGACTCAATGACCTGTTTTTAAGACGAAGCAGCGCAAGGTCTTTAAGGTCATCTGAAAGTTCGTCTATCCCAATATATTTATCAATAATATCGATTGCCTGAATTTGAACTACTGCGGCACCTATCGCTTTTTCTATATTAGCAGTCTCGCCATTGGCAGTTCTGTTAAAGTTGTTGTTTATCTCTTTCTCAATTTTTATATTTATAAGCTCCATTTGAGCGTTAAAAGCACCTACAAAATTCAAAAAATCTGTAATCGTTTCGCTTTGTTTGCTATAGATTACATATTTTGACTTCCTGACAGCTACTTTAAATGCAAAACCAGCTTCATTTAAAATATCTAAAAAACTATCTTTAAGTCCTTGATATGCCGTAACAATCTCCAGATTATAGTTCTTGCTTGGATCTATAATGGTTCCGCCGCCAAGAAAAGCTCCTCTTATAAAAGCATTTTTGCAACATACCTTATTAAGCACTTTATCAGAAATCCTATGTCTTATTATGCCGATTTCAGAATCGGTCAAATCGAATTTTTTAAGAACCAACTCAACTGAATTTTCGTTTGATATAACACTTGTATATCTTGTAGCATCAGGAGACACAATTACATTTCTTTTAACCTTGTGCTTTTGTGCAAGAAAATTAAATCTTTCAAACACATTTCTGTTTTCGCAAGTAAATTTTATCTCTTTTTTAGAAATTGTGCACCCAAACAGGAGAAGCCCCAAAAACTCTGCGGTGTCACAGCAGGAATTTGTGTTTTCTTCTCTTAAAATCTCTTCTTTTGTAAGTTCAGAAAAAGACTTCACGGATACACCTCCGTCTTACTTTTGGATGTCACGATGTGTAATCATCACATTATAACCATTTTTATCAATCATCTTATATAGTCCCTCTGCGATTGTCACGCTTCGGTGATGCCCGCCCGTACAGCCTATTGCAATGACCAACTGGGATTTACCCTCTTTTTTGTATCTGGGTATCAAAAAGTCAACCATATCGCAGAGTTTGTCCAAAAATTCGCTACTTTCATCCGCTGCCATAACATAGTCCCGAACACAACTTTCAAGACCTGTACGCTCCTTAAGTTCAGGCACATAAAAAGGGTTTGGCAAAAACCTTACATCAAACAAAAGGTCTGCATCAAGCGGAATTCCATGCTTAAACCCAAATGAAATTATATGTATTGCCATTCCTGCTGCCCTTGAATCCCTCGCGTATATGGCAGAAATCTGCTCCTTAAGTTGTGTCGCCGTCAGTGTAGAACTATCAACAATTTTAGAAGCGTTCTTTTTTACAAACTCAAGAAGCCTGCGTTCTTTTTGAATTCCATCAATGATTCTGCCTGATTCTGCAAGCGGATGAGTTCTTCTCGTTTCTTTATACCTTTTAATAATGGTTTCATCATTTGCATCTAAGAACAAAATCTCACAATCGTATCCAAGCTCTGATAATTTATCAAGACTCCCTAAAAGCTCACCAAACATATTACGGCTTCTGATGTCACATGCTATAGCTGCACGGTCATCGGGATTTGCGCTTTTATGATAAATTTCTGCAAATTTAGGGAGAAGCTCAGGCGGCATATTATCTACACAAAAATCCCCCATATCTTCAAAAGCGTTAAGCACCTGCGTTTTTCCCGCACCGCTGAGTCCTGTTACAATTATAAATTTCATACCATTAAAATTCTCCTACAAGTTTGACCTCGGGTTCAAGCTCAACACCAAAATTGTTATAAACTTCTTTCTTTATATGTTCAATCAAATCAAGTACATCCTTTGCTGTTGCACCATCTTCATTTATCACAAATCCTGCGTGCTTTTCAGATACCTTTGCCCCGCCAATTCTATATCCCATAAGGTTGCTTTGCTGAATAAGCGCCCCTGCAAAATATCCCTCGGGGCGTTTAAATGTGCTTCCGGCACTTGGCTTATCAAGCGGCTGTTTTTCACATCTTCTTGCTGAAAGCTCAGTCATTTTCGCCTTTATTTCTTCGGGATTTCCGTAAGATAACTCTATTGTCGCCTCGGTGATAATTTTATTACCCTTTGAAAATATGCTTGTTCTGTAGCCGAATTCACATTCTTCCCCCGAAATATCCTTAACCTCAAGCGTATCTGTGTCTATATATGTTACTTCTTTTACAACATTCTTCATTTCGCCGCCGTAAGCACCCGCATTCATAAAGAGCGCTCCGCCTAATGTGCCCGGGATACCTCCGGCAAACTCAAACCCTGTCAGCGAATTATTCAGAGCCATATTAGCAATCCTTGAAAGCTTAATTCCCGCTCCCGCTTTTATGAAATTTTCGCAAAGCGCCCACTTTTCCATAAGCCTTGAAATTTTAATAACTACGCCTCTTATACCTTTATCCGAAACCAGAATATTTGAGCCGTTACCCATAACAAAATACGGAATATCATTCTGTTTTAAAACCTCAAGCAGATTGATAATTTCGACCATTCTCATCGGCTCAACCAAAACATCTGCCGCACCGCCGATTTTAAAGGTAGTATGACGGCTCATCGGTTCGTTTACATAAATCCGCTCTTTTGCAATAGCCTTTGATATCAAATCAACAATCATAAACAAATCCCTTTCTATCCTCTATATCTGCCAAATATCCTCAGATAATCCTCAAACTTTTCCGCGCTTGTATTCATTATCAATTCTTCAGGAAAATCTATATCTTCAAGCAGTTTAATTGCATCGTCAAAAACTCCCACCTCATACGCAGAATGAGCATCAGAACCTACTACAACATTGGTTCCGTACTTCTTGCAGGCAATAGCGATTTTACGACAATTTTCAACACTTTTAGAACGCGACTTAAATGTGCCGTTGTTAATCTCAATACACTTGTTATATTCCTTTGCGCATTTTATAACAGTATCAATATCATATCCAAAATCAAAAGTACCGCTGTGTCCTATTATAGTCACATAAGGATTTTTAATTGCGCCAAGATATGTTCTTGTATGTTCTTCAATCGTTCCTTTAGTATAACAGGGGTGGTGGATTGATGCAATCACAACTTCCATATCCTTTAAAATAAATTCGGGTAAATCTATATTGCCGTTTTTGTCTATTATGTTAGCTTCTGCACCGAATGCAAGCTTTACCCCGTTCATAACTCTTGGAAGTCTTTTAAGAGATGCGAAATGCCATATATGCGGGGCATCAGGCAACGCGGGTGCATGATTTGTCATACAAATCATATCAAGCCCTATCTTTTTTGCCTCGGTTGTATTTTCAGCAATGGTGCTGAAAGCGTGTGTACTTGCGTTGGTATGTGTATGAGTGTCTACAAGTATCTTCATATTTTCCCTTTCTATTCTTGTGTCAGATTGTTAATGTGCTCTGTCATTCTCCGATTTAATTCTTCTGCTGCGTTATAACCCATTCTCTTCTGACGGTTGTTCATAGCCGCAACCTCAAAGATTACAGCCAGATTTCTACCGGGGCGAACCGGAATTGTAAGAGATGGTATATCCAGTCCTAAAATATTTGTGTATTCATCAACAAGTCCAAGTCTATCGTACTGCTTACCTCTCTCCCATGTCTCAAGATGAATGATAAGGTCAATCTTTTCAGCCTCTTTAACTGCACCCATACCAAAAATATTTTTTACATCCACAATTCCAATGCCGCGGATTTCGATAAAATGTCTTATAATGTCGGGTGAACTTCCTACAAGGGATATTGAAGAAACTTTTTTAATTTCTACTGCATCATCTGCTACCAATCTGTGACCTCTTTTTATAAGCTCAACTGCCGCCTCACTTTTACCAACGCCACTCTCTCCCATAATAAGAACGCCCTGACCATAAATCTCAACCAGAACGCCGTGACGGGTAATCCTGGGAGCAAGCTCCACATTAAGGAATGCGTTAAGCGCACTTGTAAATCCCGATGTATCCTGAGCGGTACGCAAAACGGGGGTGTCAAACTCTTCTGCAAGGGTCATCATTTCAGGAGTTGCGTTGCCGTTTCTTGTAAGGACTACTGCACTCACATTCTTCTCAAAAAGCGCCCTTAGCGATTTGTATCTCTGTTCAGGTGTGAGAGTTTGAAGATATGTAGTTTCTACCATACCAAAGACTTGTATTCGCCTTGCATCAAAATAATCAAAAAATCCCGTAATCTGAAGCCCTGGTCTGTTTAAGTCTGCCGTAGAAATATAAATCTCCCTATCAGGATAATAAAGCTTATCAAGTTTCATTTTGCTTACTATCTTAGATAATTCTACTCTGAAATCTTCCATAGGATATGCCCCCTCTTTAGCGAAAAGTAACGCATATTATAAATATTTATATCATCGCCTTTTATTATACTATGAATAGATATATTTTGCAAATATATTTTTTTAAGTTTTTTGCAAAAAAGACTTGCAATATTTAAACATTTCTGTTATAATAGTTCGAGTTGAATACTTTTTTGAATTTTTAAGGAGGTGTATCTGTATGGCAAAATGCGAAATTTGTGGCAAGGGTGTTACTTTTGGTATTAAAGTTTCTCACTCACACCGTAGAGCTAACAAGGCTTGGAAGCCTAACATCAAGAGGGTTAAGGCTATCGTTGACGGCACTCCTACTAAGGTGCATGTATGTTCAAGATGTTTAAGATCCGGTAAGGTTAATCGTGCCGTATAGTCATTTCTTATGATTTATATGCGAATAAAGACTTGTTTTGCAAGTCTTTTTTTGTTGCAAAAAAACGGTGCCAAAACCAGCACCGTTTATCCGAGTAATACATCGCTTATAAGCATTACACAAAATCCAATAAGCAGGGCGTATGTAGCGCCTCTCTCACCGCCGTGGGCGTGAGTTTCAGGAATCATCTCGTCACTTACTACATAAAGCATTGTGCCGCCTGCAAAGCTGAGTGCAAATGGCAGTATATATGATGCAACAGACACAGAAAAATATCCCATAAGCGTTCCAATAACTTCTACAAGTCCCGTTGCCATAGCAATTAAGAAAGTGCGCCTGCGACTTACCCCCGCAGAGAGCATGGGGGCAATGATTACCATACCCTCTGGAATATTCTGAAGGGCAATACCGCCCGCAATCAAAATTCCCTGCATCGCATCGCCTGAACCAAATCCTACACCCGCGGCAATTCCCTCAGGCAGATTATGTATTGCAACAGCTGTTACGAAAAGTAATATTTTATCAAGATTAGTATCAGAATGTTTCTCTATATCAACACCTGTAAGTCTATGAAGATGCGGAACCGCTTTATCTATAAGATTTAACGAAAGCGCACCAACAAATATACCTAAAATCGTTACAATCAATCCATATCTTCCGCCATATTCAAGCGATGGCAAGATAAGCCCGAGCACTGATGCTGCAAGCATAACACCCGCCGCAAAAGATAACACAAGGTCAGAAAACTTATGAGAAATATTTTTGAATAAAAAACCAATAAGCGCACCGACAACAGTTGCACCGCCCACGCCGAGCGCTGTAAGTAAAACCAATTTCACAAACATCCCCCCTGAAAAAACAATAATGAATGATGAATAAGCAAATATTCACCATTCATTATATCAAAAAAATTCCATACAGTCAATTTTACAGCAATTATTTTTTCTGTTTTAAATTATACCATGCAGACATACCCGGAAATGTTGCAATTATGCCAAGCTCTTCTTCTATCCTTAAAAGTCGGTTATACTTTGCAACCCTGTCGCTTCTGGATGGCGCGCCCGTCTTTATCTGTCCCGAATTCATTGCGACTGCCAAATCCGCAATAGTTGTATCCTCAGTTTCTCCCGAGCGATGTGAAATTATTGCTGTATATCCTGCGCGTTCTGCACTCTCTATTGCACAAAGTGTCTCGGTAAGAGTTCCTATCTGGTTTACCTTTATGAGTATCGAATTTGCAACTTCTTCTTTTATTCCCTTGCTCAGTCTCTTTGAATTGGTAACAAACAAATCATCACCAACAAGCTGAACCTTATCTCCGATTTTTTCGGTGAGTTTCTTCCAACCCTCCCAATCTTCTTCTGCCATTGCATCCTCAATTGAAATTATAGGATATTTCTTGACTAAATTCTCCCAGAATTCTATCATTTCCTCCTGAGTAAACATCTTATCAGTCTTCCAGAAATAATAGCTTCCGTCTTTGCCTGCCTTTTTAGCTTCTTCGTACATTTCTGTGCTTGCAGGGTCAAGTGCTATCATAAAATCCTTTTTGGGTTTAAAGCCTGCACTTTCCACCGCTTCTAAAATAAATTTAATCGCATCCTCGTCATCCTTAAGGTTAGGGGCAAAACCGCCCTCATCACCGACTGCAGTCGAAAGTCCTTGTTTTGATAACACATTCTTAAGTGTATGAAAGACCTGATCACACCATCTTAAGCCCTCAGAAAAGGTTTCTGCACCAACCGGCATAATCATAAACTCCTGACAACTAAGCGAGTTATCTGCGTGCTTTCCGCCATTTATAATATTCATCATAGGCACGGGCAAAACTCTTGCTCCCGCCCCGCCAATATAACGATAAAGCGGCAACCCGACAGCCGCCGCAGCCGCCTTTGCGCAGGCGAGCGACACACCAAGAATTGCGTTTGCGCCAAGTTTTGACTTGTTCTCTGTGCCGTCAAGGTCAATTAAAACCTTATCTATAAGCATCTGGTCAAGCACATTTAAACCAATAAGTTCATCAGCAATAAGGTTGTTTACATTCTCAACCGCTTTTAAAACACCCTTGCCCATATAGCGTTTTGGGTCATTATCACGAAGCTCACACGCCTCAAATGAACCTGTTGATGCACCTGAGGGGACGGCAGCTCTTCCAATTATTCCGCCCTCTGCATAAACTTCTACCTCAACGGTTGGATTGCCCCTTGAATCTAAAATTTCTCTTGCAACTACATCTTCTATTCCAATATATGCTTTCACAAAAATACCCCCTGTATAATTTTTCAAGGTTAGTTTTCCTATTTAATGAAAAATTATACAAAGGGGTAAATCATTTATTTTTCGATAAGGCTTTCGCCTGTCATTTCTTCAGGCTTTTCAAGTCCCATAAGGTCAAGTATTGTAGGAGCTAAGTCCGCAAGTCTGCCCTTTTTAAGTTTTTTATCGTTTGCACCGATTAAAATAAGCGGTACAACATTGGTAGTATGTGCAGTAAATGCACCATTTGTATCATAGTCCACCATCTGGTCAGCGTTTCCGTGGTCGGCTGTAATTAAAGCAACACCGCCCATTTCATTAAGGGCATCTACCACTCTGCCAACGCAGGTGTCAACAGTTTCAACTGCCGCAACTGCCGCATCAAATATGCCCGTATGACCTACCATATCGCAGTTTGCAAAATTTAAAACGATAACATCATATTCACCGCATTTAATTCTTTCTACTACTTTGTCACAAACCTCAACCGCACTCATTTCAGGCTGTAAATCGTAGGTTGCAACCTTGGGTGAATTTACCAGAACTCTGTCCTCGCCGTCATATACCGCCTCAACACCGCCGTTAAAGAAGAATGTAACATGCGCATACTTTTCAGTTTCTGCAATTCTGAGCTGTCTTAAGCCTTTTTTGCTGATATATTCACCAAAGGTGTTGTTAAGACTCTGCGGCTTAAATGCCACATCAACATTTGGCATCGACGCATCATACTGTGTCATACAAACAAATGTTGTCTTAAAGAATTTGCGGTTAAATCCGCTGAAATCTTCATCAACAATTGTACGGGTAATTTCTCTTGCGCGGTCAGGACGGAAGTTAAAGAATATAACCGAATCACCCTCAGAAATTGTTCCGCAAGGCTTGCCGTCTTTTTCAATAACAGTCGGAACAACAAATTCATCTGTTATATCATCATTATAACTTGATTTGATTGCTGTAACTGCACTATCACATTTATTACCCTCACCAAGAACCATTGCTTTATACGCAAGCTCTACTCTCTCCCAGCGGTTATCTCTGTCCATCGCGTAGTATCTGCCCATAACAGATGCTATGTCGCCGACACCGATTTCACGGATTTTAGAAACCAATTCTTCTGCAAAATCAGCAGCAGATGACGGCGGAACATCACGGCCGTCTAAAAATGCGTGTATATGAACATCCTCAACGCCCATTCTCTTTGCCATCTCTAAAAGTCCGTAAAGGTGTTTGTTATGGCTGTGAACACCGCCGTCTGACAAAAGACCCATAAGATGGAGTGCTTTTCCGTTTTCCTTGCAGTTGTTCATTGCACTGACAAGTGCAGGGTTTTCAAAGAAATCGCCATCTTCAATAGCCTTTGTAAT
Organism: Clostridia bacterium; assembly: GCA_045589715.1. Classification (GTDB taxonomy): domain Bacteria; phylum Bacillota; class Clostridia; order Monoglobales; family Monoglobaceae; genus UMGS1820. Next base: position 64,670 of record JAZNPN010000016.1, read on the forward strand.
TCTTGTAAGTTCCTGATAAACAATTCTTCCTGCACCAATATTGGTATGACCAACCTCAGAATTACCCATCTGTCCGTCAGGAAGACCAACATCCATACCAGATGCGTGAATAATTGAATTTGGACATTCTTTCATATATTTATCAAGATTAGGGGTTTTAGCAGTATAAATCGCATTACCCTCATGGCGCTCGTTTATACCGAAGCCATCCATAATAATTAAAGCATATGGTTTTTTGCTCATAATTTTACGCCTTTCTTTTTTGTATATTTTCTGCAAAAAGTCTGCTGTTTAAAACAGCAGACTTTAAATAACTTTTATTTTGCCGCATCAATGATAACTGCAAAGTCATCAGGTTTAAGGCTTGCACCGCCGATTAAACCGCCATCAATGTTGGGCTTTGCAAGAAGCTCTGCCGCATTTGCTGCATTCATACTTCCGCCGTACTGAATACGAATTACATCCGAAACTTCTGCGCCATAAAGGCCTTTGATTGTCTCGCGGATAATTCCGCAAACTTCGTCAGCCTGCTCAGCAGTTGCAGTCTTACCTGTACCTATTGCCCAAACAGGCTCGTAAGCGATTACGATTTTCTTTGCATCTTCTGCTGAAATTTCAAGAAAAGCAACCTTTGTCTGACGGCGAACAGTATCGTCAGTAATACCCTGTTCACGCTCTGTAAGGCTTTCACCTACACAAACGATTGGGATAAGGCCTGCAGAAAGAGCAGCCTTTGTTCTTAAATTAACAGTCTCATCAGTTTCTGCAAAGTACTGTCTTCTCTCTGAGTGACCGATTATTACATATTCAACGCCTGCTTCTTTGAGCATATTGCCCGCAAGCTCACCAGTATATGCACCGCTCTCCTTAAAGTGAACATTCTGTGCACCTACTTTTATGTTGCTGCCCTCAGCCGCAGCAATTGCTGCAGGGATACAAATTGCGGTAGGACATACTACTACATCACAAGCAGCATCAGCAGATTTCTCTGCAATAGCTTTAACAAGCTCGGTTGCCTCGCTTGCAGTCTTATTCATTTTCCAGTTACCAGCTATAATCTTTTTCCTCATCGTAAAATCCTCTTTTCTATATTATTTCTCGTCAAGTGCTGCAACACCGGGAAGTTCTTTACCCTCTAAGAATTCCATAGATGCACCGCCGCCTGTTGAAATGTGTGACATCTTATCACCAAAGCCAAGCTGATTTACAGCAGCCGCACTGTCGCCACCGCCGATGATTGTTGTAGCGTCAGTATTTGCAAGAGCTTCAGCTACAGCGATTGTACCCTTTGCAAGAATCGGGTTTACAAATACGCGCATAGGTCCGTTCCAAACAACAGTTTTAGCTGATTTTACAGTCTGTGCAAACAATTCTCTTGTCTTTTCACCGATATCAAGTCCCATCTTATCAGCAGGGATTGCATCTGACGGAACAGTTTCGATAGCGATTTCAGCATCAATAGGATTGGGGAAAGCTGTGGTTACAACAGTATCAATGGGCAGAAGCAAAGTCTTGCCGAGCTGTTCTGCCTTTGCCATCATCTCTTTGCAGTAATCAATCTTTTCATCATCTACCAAAGATGTTCCAACTTCATAGCCCTTAGCCTTTAAGAATGTATATGCCATACCGCCGCCTATGATAAGTGTATCACACTTTTCAAGAAGGTTTGAAATAACATTGAGCTTATCTGCAACCTTTGCACCGCCAAGAATTGCAACCAAAGGTCTTACGGGATTATCAATTGCACTACCTAAAAAGTCAAGTTCCTTACCAAGGAGATAGCCTGCTGCGCAGGGACTTAAATACTCTGTAACACCAACAGTTGAACAATGTGCTCTGTGAGCGCTGCCGAATGCGTCGTTTACGAATACCTCTGCAAGTGATGCAAGCTCCTTGCTGAAGTTTTCCTCGTTCTTTGTTTCTTCTTTTCTGTATCTTGTATTTTGAAGAAGAACAACATCGCCGTCCTGCATTTTAGCAACAGCAGCCTTTGCTTCATCTCCTACAACATTATCATCAGCTGCAAAAACAACTTCCTTACCTAAATGCTCTGAAAGTCTTTTAGCAACAGGTGCCAAAGAAAGTTCAGGCTTTGGCTCGCCCTTGGGTTTTCCCATATGTGAGCAGAGGATAACCTTAGCACCATCTGCAATAAGTTTTTTAATTGTGGGAAGCGCACCTAAAATTCTTGTTTCGTCTGTAATTTTACCATCCTTAATAGGAACATTAAAGTCACAACGAACCAAAACCTTCTTACCACTTACCGAAATGTTATCAACTGTTTTTTTGTTCATTTGAAATTCCTCCAAACAATTATTTTAAACTCCTCTATCGAGGCTAATTATTATTCTTACAATAATCCAAATGTTATTGTAACCTAATTTACCAAATTTATCAAGTAGTTTGTTAATTTTTTTACAAAAAAGTTTTATAAAAATCAATTCAAATTTTTTATATTTTTTTGCAATTTTCTCTTGTATTAAATTGTTTTTTAATATATAATATTGTTTTAGTATTAGAATTCACATAAAGAAGAGGGGTAAAAATGACGGCTATTGGATTTGATAACGATAAATATCTTAAATTACAATCCGAGCATATAGGAAAGCGTATTTCCCATTTCGGGGGCAAGCTGTATCTTGAGTTTGGAGGAAAATTGTTTGATGACTTTCACGCATCCCGTGTATTGCCCGGTTTTCAGCCTGACAGCAAACTTCGTATGCTTCTTCAGCTTAAGGACCGTGTTGAGATTGTAATTGCCATCAACTCTTCTGATATTGAAAAAAATAAACTTCGCGGAGACCTTGGCATAACCTACGATCTTGATGTTATAAGACTTATTGATTGTTTCCGCAGTATTGGTCTTTATGTCGGCAGCGTTGTTATGACACAATTTAAAGGTCAGACCGCAGCCGAGGCTTTTCAGAAAAGACTTGAATCTCTTGGAGTTAAGGTATATCGCCATTACCCGATTGAAGGTTATCCCTCTAACATTCCTCACATCGTAAGCGATGAAGGCTTTGGCAAAAACGAATATATAGAAACTACAAGAGAATTGGTTGTTGTAACCGCACCCGGACCCGGCAGCGGTAAAATGGCAACTTGTCTTTCTCAGCTTTACCATGACGATAAAATGGGTATTAAAGCAGGCTATGCAAAGTTTGAGACATTCCCTATCTGGAATATGCCGCTTCAGCATCCTGTAAATTTAGCCTATGAAGCAGCTACCGCCGATCTTAACGATGTAAATATGATTGACCCATTCCATCTGGAAGCGTATGGAGAAACAACGGTTAATTATAATCGTGATGTAGAAATCTTCCCCGTTGTTAAGGCTATGTTTGAAAAAATTACGGGGTCTTGTCCATATAAATCACCTACCGATATGGGTGTAAATATGGCGGGCAACTGCATTATTGATGATGAAATCACGCAGAACGCATCAAAACAGGAAATTATACGCAGATATTATTCTGCACTTTGCGACCAACGCAAGGGATTGCTTGCCGAAGATGTTGTATACAAACTTGAACTTTTAATGAAAAAGGCAGGCGTTTCTGTTCACGACCGCGAAGTTATCGCTCCTGCTCTTCAAAAATCAGCTATTACCAACTCCCCTGCTGCTGCAATACAACTAAACGACGGCAGAATTGTCACCGGTAAAACATCTGACCTTTTGGGAGCGTCCTCTGCACTCTTGCTTAACGCTCTTAAGACATTGGCGAATATAGATGATGAAATTCATCTTATTTCTCCTGTCATAATTGAACCTATTCAGCATTTAAAAGTCGACCATCTTGGAAATCGCAATCCAAGGCTTCATACAGACGAAGCTCTGGTGGCACTTTCAATATGTGCAGCAACCGACCCCAAAGCAGAACTTGCGCTTGAGCAACTTCCAAAACTCAGGGGGTGCGAACTTCACTCCTCTGTCATTTTATCTGCGGTAGACGAGAAGGTATTTCGCCGATTAGGTATAAACCTGACCTGTGAACCGATATATCAGCCGTAATAAATAATAAAAAACGCTGACCGAATTGGTCAGCGTTTTTCTAATTCTTATTAAAGTTTGTTCCCCTGCATATAGCCTTGTTTGCGGGCTTATTCTGCAAATTGTCTAGCGCCTCACCAAAGCGTTGGAAGTGTACTATCTCTCTCTGACGCAAGAACTTGATTACATCGTTTACATCCGGGTCATCTGATACACGCAGGATATTGTCATATACCGCCCTTGCTTTCTGCTCTGCTGCCAAATCCTCTACGAGGTCTGCAATTGGGTCTGCTGATACCGCGATAGCCATAGCATCAAACGGAACACCTGTTGAATTTGCAGGGTATACACCGCGTCCGTGATTCATAAAATACTGTCCAAACGGACTGTTTTCAATTTCATCTGTAGTTGCGTTTTTAGCAAGCTGTCTTACCAAAGTTCCTACTATCTCAAGGTGAGCAAGTTCTTCTGTCCCAATGTCTGTCAAAAGAGCTTTTGATATTTCATCGGGCATTGAATACCTCTGAGATAAATATCTTAGTGATGCTGCAAGTTCACCATTAGGACCGCCATACTGCGCAACAATATACTGCGCAAGTTTTGGGTCAGTATTTTTAATGTTTACAGGGTACTGTAACGATTTCTGGTATTGCCACATATACTAAAAATCCCTCCTAATTTAATAATTATCCCATGGCCAGGGATTATCTATCCAACTCCAGCGGTCGCTATCCATAGATGCGCTTGCTGTAAGAGGTCCGTATTTTCCCTCATATTCTTTCGTCAGCTGTTTTGCTTTTTCTACCATTCTTTTAAACATTGCTATTGCATCTTTATCATCAGGATGAGTGTCTAAATATAAATTCCAGTCATATGCCGCGAATTTATAAGCCTTTAATTTTTTGAGTAATTCTGCTCTTTCACTCATTTTTCTTCCCCTCCTGTGCATCTGTTCCAGCTGCCTTCTTTTCCGTAAACCCCAAGAGGCTTATTCAAAATCGGGAAAATAGTACCATTCATAAGTCCTTCTTCCGGGCTGAATAAATTCCGCATTTCTGCCTGTTGAACGGGCACATATGCGTAACCAACTCTGGGCATCATAATAGGTCTTGTTTCATGCTCAAAAGGCATATTATAACTTCCTTTCTGTTTGCAAAATTTATGAAAAATCTAATTATTTAGACTCCATTATTATACTATGCAAAGGAGCAGGAATAGTGATTTTTGAAGTTTGGCAAAAAAACCTTGCAATAAATCAATATATGCGTTATACTAATTACAGAAAATAATATCTTAATTCGAGGTGGAACTATGAGCTACGCAGAGGCAAAAGAAAAATATTCAAAAATCGGTGTAGATACCGAAAAAGCTATTAACAAACTCAAAAATACCGCCATTGCTTTGCATTGCTGGCAAGGCGATGATGTAATAGGTTTTGACAACGACGGCGATTTGACAGGCGGAATACAAACAACAGGAAATTACATAGGCAGAGCAAGAACCCCTGATGAACTTATGGCTGATTTTGACAAAGTTTTAAGCCTTGTTCCCGGCAAACTCAAGCTTAATCTTCATGCTTGTTATGCAATTTTTGACGGCGAAAAAGCTGACAGAGACACTCTTTCCCCCAAGCATTTTGAAAAGTGGCTCAAATTTGCCAAAGACAGAAATATGGGTATTGATTTTAACCCTACTTTCTTCTCACACCCAATGGTAAAAGACAATTTAACTCTTTCTTCTCCTGATGAGAATGTAAGAAAATTCTGGGTTGAGCACGGCAAGCGTTGCCTTGAAATTTCTGAATATTTTGCAAATGAAACGGGTATTCCCTGTGTTATGAACATCTGGATTCCTGACGGATACAAAGATATTCCCGCAGACAGACTTGGACCAAGAGCAAGATTTAAAAAATCACTTGATGAAATTCTCTCTATCCCCTACGACAAATCAAAAGTATTTGTCTGCCTTGAATCCAAGGTATTTGGAATAGGTATGGAATCATACACAGTCGGAAGCTCTGAATTCTGTATGAACTATGTTGCAAACAATGGCATAATGCCTCTTATGGACAATGGTCATTATCATCCGACAGAGGTTGTTTCTGACAAGATTTCCGCGATGCTTTTGTTTAACCGGAATCTTGCTTTGCATGTTACCCGCGGTGTTCGTTGGGACAGCGACCATGTTGTTTTATTCGATGATGAAACTAAAGAAATTATGAAAGAAATCGTAAGAGCAGACGCCCTTGACAGAGTATTCATTGCTACTGACTATTTTGATGCATCAATCAACCGAATTTCTGCCTGGGTAACGGGCATAAGATCCGTACAGAAAGCTCTGCTTTACGCTTTGCTCGAACCTGCAAATCTTAAAAAACTTCAGGACGATGCAGACTTTACATCTCTTATGGTTGCTCAGGAAGAGCTTAAGACTATGCCGTTTGGTGATGTCTGGGAAGAATTTTTAAATCAGGAGCAAACTCCTGTTGACTATCTGACAGAAGTCAAAAACTATGAAAAAGAAGTTCTTGTAAACAGAATTTAAAAAAATAACGGGCACTTAAAGTGCCCGTTATTTTAATTTATATATCTTTTTTCGATGTACTCATTTGCAAGATTTTCAAGTTCATCATCAAGCATTTCAAGTTTATCAAAATCAGGATATTTCTTTCTAAGAGCTTTTGCTAAAATATAATCACAAAGCATTGGATTTTTGGGAAGAAGCGGCCCGTGCAGATTGGTGGCTACTACATTTTTATAAATCATTCCTTCAAATCCGCCATCCATATTGCCTTTTCCGTATACCACTTTTCCAAGGGGAGTATATCCTCCGATATCCACTCTGCCCGAATGGTTTTCAAAACCGATTATCTTCTGAGAAAACAAATCTGATTCAACAACTACATTTCCAATCAATCTGTCACCAGCCTCGGTTCTAATATCTAAAACCCCAATACCATCTGCTATTTCTCCCGCATTTTGATAATACTCACCAAGCATCTCAAATCCGCCGCAGGTTGCAAGCAAAGTTCCATCTTCTTCAATATATTTTTTAAATTCTTCCTTATAAGGTTTTAAAAGACCGCAAACTATTTCCTGTTCTCTGTCTGAACCGCCGCCCAAAAACACAATATCCGCCTTAGAAAAATCAATTTTGTCTCCGCTTTTACATTCTATGACTTTTGCATCAATATTACGCCATAAAAGACGCTGAGTAAGAGCCGAAATGTTTCCCTTATCGCCGTAAAGATTTAAAAGTTCGGGGTATAAATGAAGAATTGTTATTTCTCTATTTTGCATCCTCTTCCCCTCCTATCTCTTTCTGCATGTCAATCATCAGCTTTTGTGCAGAGAATAAAACCGTGTAATTGACCAACACATAGCAAACTTCTGCCTCTGTATCAATACATTTTTTGATTGCATCTTTTAAATTAAGCTCCACATTATCGACATCAACGCCTGAATATTTAAATCTTAATGCTAAATCATAAATTCTTGCGCCTGATACGCTCAATGTATTTAAATTTTCGTCACTTAATTTCTCAAAATCTACATCCCAAAGCCATGAGACATCTTGTCCGTCTGTTTCGCCGTCGTTTATAGCAATAATTACATCTTTCTTGCGTTTATCAAGCACAACAGTCTGTATAGCCTGATTAAATCCCGCAGGATTTTTGGCAAGATTTAAAATGAAGGGTTTGCCCAAATTTATAACTTCCATTCTGCCAATCTGAGGCTTATAATCCGATAATATTTTATTAAAATCTTCGGTGTTCACACCCATAACGGACATAGCTGAATATACCGCAAGTATATTATAAATGTTATAAAATCCACGATAATTTACATCAATATTAACATTGTTGTTTACCACAAACTTCATAGACTCTGATAAGTCAACCTGCTTTGCATCAAAATCAATATTGGGTCGCTTATTACCGCAATTCGTGCAATAAAAATCACCAAGCTGGCTGTAGTGAAAATAATTATACGACTGAGACTCCCCGCACTTTGGACAAAACTGACCTTCTTTTGCTTCATCGACCTGAGGAAGCACCTGCTCAGAAATCCCATAATAATAAGCGTTTCTGTCCTTGCCAAGCTGGGATGAAATCGGGTCATCACCATTTAAAATCAGTTTAACTTTATCTGCCATTGAAACAGCCTCATCAATGAGTGCAAGTGTTGTTTCAATCTCTCCATATCGGTCAAGCTGGTCGCGGAAAAGATTTGTAACCACCATATAATCAGGTTTTAAATGCGTAAACACACGCCTTGCAAATGCCTCGTCGATTTCGAGAACAGCATAGTCAATTTTCTTTTTACCAAACAAATCAGAAGACAGGGCAAATGCAGTCGCAACACCCGAAAGCATATTTGCACCAAGGTCATTGCAAACTGTGGTATATCCGCACTTTAAAAGGGCAGTATTTAAAAGATTATTAGTTGTAGTTTTCCCGTTTGTTCCGCAGGTTACAACTATTCCTCTTGTTATATTTTTTGATAAAATTCTGATTATATCAGGACAAATCCTTAAAGCGATGCTTCCCGGGGTTGATGAAGAATTCTTTCCTATAATTCTGCCCGCTATTGCTGAAAGCTTCGCAAGTAAAATAGCTATTATTTTTCGCATTGCAAACTCTCCTTAGATTGATTTAAATACATTTTTAGATTATATACTTAATCCAAAGATTTTACAATACCTTTAACAAAAATTTAAAGTGTTTTTAAATACTTTGCTATACTTTCAGCCGCAAGCCCTGCTGCATATACAGCTTCATCCAGACTATTTCCGCTGCTCCCCACCTCTATTATCATACTTGCTTTGCTTGTATGCCCGTTAAAACGCTCCTTTCTAAGGTTAATATGCCTCATAAGCGAAGGGTACTCCTTTGTAATTGCACTTTGAAAATGAATTGCAGCTTTCAAATTCTCACGCCAATTCGGATGATATAGTCCCTTTTCATCCGTCCCTACAACAAACATAAGCTGAGCCGCTTTTTTGCCATTGATTTTTGTTACAGGTTTTGCTTTGGTGTTATCTCCATACACAATAGAATCTCTGTGAATATCAAGAACTATCTCTATTGATGGATATTTTTTTATATATTCCTCAACACTTGCAAGCGAATGTGCATAGGAACCATTAAATGACGGCTGGTCATGCAAAATCGTGTCATGGACTACTTTTATGCCGTTATTTTCAAAAACTTCTGCCATTCTTTTGCCGACCGCCACAACATTTTTAGTTTTATCCTCACTCCTGTCTCCGCTTGTTATATCGTAAAATTTTGCACCTTTGGGCGAATAACTCTCAGTCGCGTGAGTATGCGTAATAAGAATTTTGGGGCCGTCTCCCTTCATATTTATATCAAGATTTGCTTCAAGCATTGATCTTACATCTATGCTGTATGAGGTCTCATTGCCGATGGAATTTTCTGACTTTTGAGCAACTGAAATCTCCTTGATTGGTGCTTTGTTTTCTTCGGCAATTTCCATATTTACAGCTTCTACATCCTCTTCGTCAGTCATTATGTGGTTTACAGATTTTGCAATCGCAACAAGCCCTCCATCAGATACAGCAGAACAAATCGGTATTGTGCCGCTTATCACCGACTCTGCCTGATTTGGAATATAGCCAATAAAAAATTCTGTTATCTTTTTGCCAATCTTCTTTAAAGATATCTCTTTTTTTAAATCCTCATTATCGCTTACTTCAAAAACAGAAATATTATTTTTAAGTATTTCATCCGAAGTTCTCTTAGAACTTAGAAAAACCCCGTAAAGTAAAACCCACAACAGTATCAAAATAATAATGGCTGACCTTATGAATTTTTTAAAATCCAGAACAACCGCCCTATATCTTCGCATAATTTTATCCTCCGAACTTGTCTATGATAAAATATATGCGAAAAAGAGGTGGTTATGAATTCATAACCACCTCTTTTAACAAAATTCTTCTGATGTATCAGCATTTTCCTGTCTGCAAAACACTCTCTTTCTATGAATAACTGCATCGTCTGCTCTAACCGCAGAAAGCTCCTCGCACAGCTTCGAAATCAGCACATCAGGTTTAAGATTTCGCTCACCGCCTGCATCAAGTATAACTCGAAGCCTGATTTTTTTATCCTCGTTGCTCATTATCTCCCATGCCCTCAAATATTCCATAATATTTATAGGCTTTTCTGTCTTTTTCTTGGTTTTTTTCATAACTACAACTTCGCTATGACCGAAGAAATTATTTATTGCAGTGTCTGCAATTTTTTCGTTTGGATAAAGCTCAATCTCATATTCTGCGCATATAATCTCTGCTGATTTATGAATTATATCACCTACACCCAAAATTCTGATATCGGGCGGAAGATTAAGGTTGAGTTTTGATAAAATTTCATCATCATTCGTCTTATTTTCCTCAAATGAAATATCAACGAATTCACACTCGCTTGTAACTCCTACGGGAAGCGGCAATGCAAATGTGATTTTTTGATGAGGGTTAAACCCCTGTGAATACTCAACAGGAAGTCCGCTTCTCATAATTGCACGGGTAAAACATCTTAATAAATCAAGATGAGATATATACTTTGCCATTCCCATTTTAGAAAATTTAAGTCTTCTTTTACTCAAAGCAAACACCTCCTCCAAAACGGGCAGCGCCGCAATGAGCACAATTTTCACGGCACGAGGTTGTAACCTCGCCCCTGTATGCCTTTTCCCGCTCCTGCTTTAAAAACTCTTTGCCAACTGAGATATCCGCGTAATCCCAAGGCAATATCTCGTCATATCCAATCTCACGATAAGCGTAAAATTCAGGGTCTATACCATTTAATTCAAACGCCTTCATCCATTTTTCATAATCAAAGAAATCTGTCCATCCGTCAAACTTACACCCAAGCTCATTTGCTGTAATCAGCACATTACCAAGGCGTCTGTCTCCCTTTGCGAAAACTTCTTCCAGAAAGCTGACATCGCTTTGATGCCAATTGTAAACTATCTTTTTATTCTTTATGCTGTTTTTAAGAAGTTCTGCCTTTCTTTCCATATCAGAAATTCTGTTCTGGCTTTCCCATTGAAAAGGCGTAAACGGCTTTGGCACAAAGAAGGATGTGCTCACTGTAACAGATACACTTCTGCCCTTCCTTATTTCAGGCGGAAGTTCATAAAACGCATCAATTACCTTTTGGGCAAGCACGCCTATACCCAATACATCTTCATCAGTCTCGGTTGGAAGACCCAACATAAAGTATAGCTTTATTCTGTTATATCCACCGCTGAATGCGATTTTTGCAGTTCTGATTAAATCATCTTCCAATACATTTTTGTTTATTACATCGCGAAGCCTTTGTGTTCCCGCTTCGGGCGCAAATGTAAGTCCGCTCTTTTTAACCTTTTGAACCTTTTCCATAAGCTCCATTGAAAAATTATCCACTCTAAGCGAGGGAAGCGAGAGGTTTATCCTCTTATCCACCGTCAACTCAAGCAGTCCGTCTGTCAGTTCAAAGAGTTTTGTATAGTCACTTGTACTGAGCGATGCCATAGACATTTCTTCGTATCCTGTTGCATCTATTGTATTTTTGGCAACCGACAAAAGTTTATCAACTGAGCGTTCTCTTACAGGTCTGTAAATATATCCCGCCTGACAGAACCTGCACCCTCTTATACAACCGCGAAACAATTCAAGCATAATTCTGTCATGGACAGTTTCCATAAAGGGCACAATCAACTTTTCAGGAATATAGGTATTATCAAGGTCTTTTATAATACGCTTTTTAACCTTGCAAGGAGCATACTCCCTGTTTGGTGCAAATGATTTTATTGTGTTATCTTCGTTATACTCTACATCATAAAAAGACGGAACATATATTCCCTCAATTTTTGAGAGTCTTTCAAGATATTCCTCTCTTGTTTCATTGTTTTGCTTCCATTCTTTATATACATCCATTATCTCGCCGTTTACTTCTTCACCCTCACCTAAGATGAAAAAATCGACTAAATCAGACAATGGCTCTGCATGATATGCGCAAGGTCCGCCACAGCAGACAAATGGGTCATTTTTGGTTCTGTCCTTTACTTTAAGCGGTATACCAGAAAGTTTTAGCATATTGACAATATTTGAATAACTCATTTCATACTGCAAAGTAAATCCAACTATATCAAAGTCCCGAACGGGTCTGTAACTTTCAAGCGATAAAAGAGGCACGCCCTCTTTTAGCATCTCCCTTTCCATATCATCCCATGGCGCAAACACACGCTCACAAACCGTGTCTTCGCGGTCATTTAACATATGATAAAGTATCTTCATCCCAAGATGGGACATACCAACTTCATAAACATCGGGAAAACAAAACGCAAATGACATTAAGTCCTTATCCTCTTTATGCACGCTGTTAAATTCATTCCCTATATATCTTGCGGGCTTTTGAACCCGTTTAAGACACGCTTCAAATTTCGCCTTATACATATTTATCCTCCATTCCATATGCTTATAATACACCAAAAAACAAAAACTTTCAAGCATAAATGCGGACAATCCCAAATAAAATATTGTGAGGTGATACAGTTGAAAAAATTTATGGCATATCTTTCTAAACTTTTATTTAAACAGATTATTGTAACTATTATTTTCTCCATTGTTTTGACAAGTTTGCACCTTAGCAAAAACCCAACACTTTCTTCATGCGCAGAGTCTCTGGGCAGGGCAATGCGCCATAGTGCTGACTTTGATGTTCATTTAAAAGATGGCATTGATTTTATAAAGGAAAAATCCCCTGCGGTGATATTTAAATGAGCCGTTTTTCTATAAAACTCTCTGAACGGGTGCGGGTTAATCTTTTATTTTTCCCACTTGTAATTGCCAGCATACTCGGAAACTACTACATATTGTTTTTTCTGTCATACTTTACTGCACTTTTTCACGAGCTTACTCATATAATTGTTGCAAAAAAATTGGGTATTAAAATGTCCTATATAGAAATTCAGCCTTTTGGGATATGCGCAAGACTTAAGTCAGATATAATAAAAAATCCTGTATATGAAATTTTAATTGCCGTTTCGGGGCCCTTATTTAATATAATTGTTGCATTTGTTTTATATGTATTACCGACTCAAAACGATATAACACTATATCTTATATACTCAAATATTGCTATGGCATCAATAAATATGATTCCCGCTCTTCCTTTAGATGGCGGGCGGATACTCAGAGCATATCTTACAACAAGAGTTGGCGCTGTTAAAGCATATAATCTAACCCTTAAAATAAGTCGTATACCCATCTTTATCTTACTTATTACAGCAATTTATTCCCTTCTTTCTTGCAAATTTAATTTTTCCCTGATTATGATTGGTGTGTTTTTACTTGGAAATCTTTTTACAGAGCAAACCAATATTACAAAAACCACCTTAAAAGAGATGCTTTACTACAAAGATAAACTTACAAAAGATGAGCTTAATAAGGCTTTTGTTATTTGCGCAGACTCAAAAACACCGGCAAGAAAAATCTTTAATGAATTATCTTACAACAAATATTATGTAGTACATATCACCGACAAAAACTTAAATATCATAAGAACTGTTACTGAAGGCCAGATAATTGACGCGATTTATAAAAAAGGGATACGAATTACTTTGGCCGATATTTAAAAATCCTCTTGAAATCTTTATGAAACTATGTTAAAATAATTTCATCAAGGTTTTAGGAGGATTTTTTATGAAAATCTTAAGAAAAATTTCTGCATTTGCAGTTATATTTGTTATGTTGCTCACCTCGATTTCGGCATTTGCTGCTGCAGAACAAATTGTTATTGACAATGAAGTTGTAACTATCCCGGATGGTATGGGCAAAGTCTGCGAGATTGATGACAGAGTTTTTGTTCCGATTCGTTTTGTTTCAGAATATCTTGGTTGCATCGTTACTTATGATGATAAACAACAGAGTGCAGTTGCTACCGACCCGACTACAAATATATCCTACTTTATAATATGCGGAAATCCTGAGCTCAGCGACAAGATTTATGTTCTTCCCGCATTTGGTGACGGAACTGTAATTCAGATGGACACTAATGTATTTATTAATAACGATGAGGCAAGAATGTATGTACCGGTGCGTTTCTTTGCTCAGGCAATTGGATATAATGTAGATTGGGATGAAGAAACTCAAACTGTTACTTTAATATCTGATGAGCTAAATGATGATAACCTTGCTTCTTCAGACGAATTCTAAGGAGATGAACTTATGAAAAACAATTTTTCTAAAATTATTGCATTAACTGTTGCTATTCTTTTGATGTCAACTTGTTGTTTTGCTGCTGCAAGCACAATTAAAATTGATGGAACGGTTGCTGAAATCCCTGCAGATATGGGTGAAATTCAGGAAAAAGACGACAGAACTTTTGTTCCCGTAAGATTTGTTTCTGAGTTTTTAAACTACACCGTTTTATTTGACGAAGATACAAAAACCATAACAGTTGCATCAGATGACACAACTGTTATTATGCAGGATGGTAATACTACACTCTTTGTAGTACCTAAATCCGGTGACACTACCGTTATTTCTATGGATACTGCGGTATATATAGATAATGCTATTGGTAGAACTTATATTCCCATCCGCTTTCTTGCCGAAGCCTTCAGCTACACTGTAGGCTGGGACGAGATAACTCAGACAGTAACACTTGACAAATAAAAAAGAAAGGACTTGATTTATTATGGCACAGGTAACTAAAGATACTATTATTATGGATGCACTTATGATACATCCCGGCACTGCAGAATTTTTCCTTGAAATCGGTATGCACTGCCTTGGCTGTCCGTCAGCATCGGGCGAAAGCATCGCTCAGGCAGCTGAAGTTCACGGCGTTGACGCTGATGAATTGGTTGCTAAAATCAACGCATTTTTAGCCGATAAATAAATATTACAAATTGATTAAAAAAATCAAGAAAACTCTTGACAAAACAACAATGGTGCGGTATAATAATTGCCGTCTGTTTGTTGTTTTTTCAAATAGTGCGGAGGATATAAATGGAACTTAATCTTTCACCAATACTGAACTTTGACGGCAAAAAAATGGAGATTTTAGAAGAGATTTCTCTTCCTCCCTCTGAAAATGACAACTTTACTTTAAAAAACCCGATTTGTTTTAAAGGTTGCGCTCAAAATATGGGTGGCACTATTGAACTTACCGGAAAAGCATCAGCAACTGTAATTTTTACTTGCGACCGCTGCACAGAAAATTTTGAAAGAGTTATTGATTTTGAAATTGATGAGCGGCTTAAGAAAGAGGATTTGTTTTCGGACAATGATGACCCCGACATTATTACATTTTCGGGTACTGCTGCTGATTTTGACGAGATTATATATACCAATTTGTATATGAATCTTCCATCAAAGAATTTATGTAAAGATGATTGCAAGGGACTTTGCCCCGTATGCGGCAAAAATCTTAATCTCGGTGATTGCGGTTGCAAGACCCAAACTACCGACCCCAGATTTGATGTTCTGGACAAACTATTGTAGAATATGCAAAGGTAATCTTTGTTTGGGTTTTCCCCATTATATTTAGTATCTAATTAGAAAGAGGTGTTATACAATATGGCAGTTCCAAAGAGAAAGACTTCAAAAGCAAGAAGAGATAAGAGAAGAGCAAATTGGAAGCTTAGTCTTCCCGGTATGATTTCTTGTCCTAACTGCGGCGAGTTCAAGATGCCTCACAGAGCTTGCAAAGCTTGCGGCTTCTACAAGGGCAAAGAGGTTATTAAAACCGAAGCGTAACTTTTTGTTTGCAACAAACAACTGCGGAACTTAACCGCAGTTGTTTTTGTTTTGCATTTTTCCCTTGTAATATACTTAATTATATGGTATAATTTACTCTAATTGGAGGTGAATGAAATGTCTGCTAAAATTGCAGCGGTTCAAGAAAACAGTTTAGCGGATATCGCAGGGCTTAAAGCAGGCGATATTATCACTTATATAAATGATATCCCGATAAACGACTATCTTGATTATGCCTTTGCCTCCAGCACAGATAATATTATAATAAAAACCAAAGACGATACCTTTGAAATTTTTAATGAAGATTTTGAGCCACTTGGTATTATTTTTGAAACACTTTTAATTGATGAGCCCAAATCCTGCCGAAACAAATGTGTTTTCTGCTTTATTGATCAACTTCCAAAAGGTATGCGTGATACCTGCTATTTTAAGGATGATGATTATCGTCTCTCTTTCCTGCAAGGCAACTATGTAACTATGACCAATATGACAGATGGCGATATTGACAGAATACTTAAATATAATATTCCAAGAATCAATATCTCTGTTCACACCACCAATCCTGAACTTAGAAAAAAGATGCTGAGCAACAAAAATGCAGGAAAAATAATGGATTATTTAAAGCGTCTGGCAGATGGCGGACTTAACATAAACGCACAGATTGTTCTTTGTCCCGGATTTAACGATAAAGATGAGCTTGAGAGAACCATTAAAGATATTTCATCTCTTGGTGCGTCTGTAGAAAGCGTCTCTATTGTGCCCGTTGGACTTTCTGACCATCGTAAGGGTCTTGCTGAAATTAAGCCATTTACCAAAGAAGATGCAATTTCTGTTATATCACAGGTAAAAAAATGGCAAACTAAATTCAAAGAAGAATTCGGCATAAATCTTTTCTATTTAGCTGATGAATTTTATTTAACTGCGGGTCTTCCTTTTCCCGATTATGAGGAGTATGACGGCTTTCCTCAAATTGAAAACGGAGTTGGTCTTTGCGCTTCTTTAATTTATGAATTTTGTGATGCACTTTCTCTTTCAAAAACCAATATTCCTAAGAGAAAAAAGACAGTGATTACGGGGTTTTCTGCATATCCCGTTATAAATGATTTAGCAGATAAGCTGGATGGCGATATGATAAATGTCATCCCCATAAAAAATAACTTTTTCGGAAGCAAAATCACTGTAAGCGGACTTTTGACAGGCAAAGATATTATTGAGCAGTTAAAAGAGAAGGATTTAGGCGAAGTTTTACTTCTTCCTTCCTCTCTGCTTCGTCACAACGAAGATGTTTTGCTTGATAATACCACCGTATCTGATATAGAAAAGGCACTCTCTACAAAGATTGAAATAGTACAAAACGACGGCCGTGAATTGCTTGACGCATTTCTCTCATAGAACAGGAGGAAACAAATGAAACCTATAGTTGCGATAGTCGGCAGACCTAATGTTGGCAAATCCACATTATTTAACAAAATAACGGGTAAAAGAATTTCTATTGTAGAAGACACTCCCGGTATCACCCGTGACAGAATTTATGCTGACG
The DNA here is from genome assembly GCA_045589715.1 of Clostridia bacterium. Lineage (GTDB taxonomy): Bacteria > Bacillota > Clostridia > Monoglobales > Monoglobaceae > UMGS1820. Next base: position 81,967 of record JAZNPN010000016.1, read on the forward strand.
CTGAATGGTGCGGCAAGGAGTTTACCCTTATTGATACGGGCGGAATTGAACCCAATACCAATGATATTATTTTATCCCAGATGCGAAATCAGGCAAATCTCGCTATCGATATGGCAGATGTTATTCTTTTTATGGTAAACATAAAAGAGGGCTTAACTGCTGCGGACAACGATGTAGCGGCTATGCTTCAAAAATGCGGAAAGCCCGTTATGCTTGTTTGTAATAAAGTAGACGCCCCCGGAAATCCGCCAATGGAGATGTACGAGTTTTATAACTTAGGCTTAGGTGACCCATATCCTATTTCCTCTGTTCACGGACTTGGTGTCGGTGATATCTTAGACGAAATAGTTGCTAAATTTCCGGAAGATTCAGATAATGGCGAAGAAGACGATTCTATTAAAGTTGCGATAATCGGTAAACCCAACGCGGGTAAGTCATCATTGGTTAATCAACTCCTCGGCGAAAACCGCGTAATCGTCAGCGATATCGCAGGAACTACCCGTGATGCAATTGACAGCGTTTATGAAAAAGACGGACAAAAATATATCTTAATTGATACTGCAGGAATGCGAAAGCGCGGTAAAATTTCTGAGGATGTTGAACGCTACAGCGTTGTTCGTGCACTTACCGCTGTTGACAGAGCAGATGTTTGTCTTATAATGGTTGATGCAACCGAAGGTGTAACCGAACAGGATACAAAAATTGCAGGATACGCCCACGATCAGGGCAAAGCCAGCATAATTGTCATAAACAAGTGGGATATTGTTGAAAAAGAAACCAATACGATGAAGAACTTTCAACTTCGCATAAAAGAGGGATTTAACTTTATGATGTATGCCCCCTCTGCTTTCATCTCAGCAAAAACGGGTAGCCGCACAGAAACACTCTTTCCGCTGATTAAATCAGTTGTAGAGCAAAATTCCAAGCGTATTTCAACAGGACTTTTAAATGATGTTTTAAACGAGGCAATCGCTATGGTTCAGCCTCCCTCTGACAAGGGCAAAAGACTTAAAATTTACTATGCGACACAGGCATCCACAAAGCCCCCTACATTTGTTTTGTTTGTAAATAATGCAGAGCTTGCTCACTATTCTTATATAAGGTATCTTGAAAATCAATTAAGAGCAAAATTTGGTTTTGAGGGTACGCCCATTAAATTCATCATACGCGAAAAGACACAAAACTAAGATAGAGAGGTAAAATACTATGACTATTCTTTGGCTTTTTATAATTGCGATAGTTTCATATCTTATCGGCAGTATAAGCTGTGCTATAATTGTAGGAAAGGTTGTAGGCGGTGACGATATCCGCTCTCATGGCAGCGGTAACGCAGGTGCAACAAACGCTCTTCGAACCTACGGAAAGCTTGCCGCACTTTTTGTAACTCTTGGCGATTGTTTAAAATCAGCAATATGCTGCATCGTTGCAATTTTACTTGCAAAATATACCTCTCTTGGCGCAGAAAACAGGGACCTTGCCGTGTATGCTGCAGGCTTTGGCTCTGTCCTTGGGCACAACTTCCCCCTCTATTTTAATTTTAAGGGCGGTAAAGGAATACTTGTTTCAGTTACAGCGTACTTTTTTGCAAATTGGCAGATTTCGCTCGTAATAGCCATAATTTCGATTGTTATAATGGTTATTACCAAATATGTATCCCTTGGCAGCGTTATCGGCGCTCTCCTGTTTATTATAGCGGCAATAATTTTTGAAACAAATAATATAAGTTATATTATATTTACTATTATTTTAAGTTCTCTTGCGATATATCGTCACAGAGAAAATATCAAGAGATTGATAAATGGCACAGAAAGTAAACTGACTAAAAAATAGAAAGGTCTGATATTATGGCAAAAATCAATATTATCGGCTCAGGCAGCTGGGGCAGCGCAATAGCTGTAATGCTTGCAAATCATGGTCACGATATTCTGCTCTGGTCATATCTTGAAGAAGAACGGATAGGCCTTGAAAAGCATCGTGAAAACAAGCCATTCCTGCCGGGTGTTAAAATTCCTGATTCGGTTAAATTTACTTCTGATATTTCTAGGTGCGGGAGTGCTGATATTATAATAACTGCCACCCCCTCACACGCTATGCGTCAGACCGCAAAAAATCTTGCACCATATGTTACTGATGGTCAGATTATATTAAATATCTCAAAGGGACTTGAGGAGAACACTCATTTAACTCTCTCGCAGGTTTTAAAAGAGGAGCTTCCAAACTGCAGTATCGCAGTTATGTCAGGTCCAAGCCACGCTGAAGAAGTTTCACGAGGTATTCCCACAACAAATGTTATTGCATCAGAAAGTGAAGAAATCAGCAACAAAATTCAGGATATAATTATGAACCCCACCTTCAGGGTATACACAAACTCCGATATGCTTGGAGTAGAGCTTGGCGGTTCGCTTAAAAACGCCATTGCTCTTTGTGCGGGTATTTTAGACGGAATGAATATGGGTGATAACACCAAAGCCGCCCTTATGACAAGAGGCATGGTTGAAATTGTGCGTCTTGGAGTTGCTCTGGGGGCAAATGTTGAAACATTTTATGGATTGTCGGGAATCGGCGATTTGATTGTAACTTGCACAAGTATGCACTCAAGAAACCGCAGAGCAGGCATACTCATCGGTCAGGGCAAAACCTGTGAAGAAGCTACCAGCGAGGTTAAAATGGTGGTTGAGGGCGTTAAAACCTGTCACGCCGCAAAAGAACTTGCTGACAAGGTCGGCGTTGAAATGCCCATAATAAACGAGGCTTACAAAGTATTGTTTGAGGGAATGTCGCCTCGCCTTGCTATTCCTAATCTTATGGCAAGGGCAAAGGCGCACGAAACCGAGCAATCCTTCTTAAATATTGAGTAAAGGATGACAGCTAATGAAAATTTTTGACGCACATGTTCATATCTTCCCTGAAAAGATTGCAGAAAAAGCTACAAATGCCACAGGGGATTATTACGGAGTACCCATGTACTCTGTCGGCACACTTCAAAATATATTAAAGGAAGTCCGTTCAGGAAAAATCACTAAATGTCTGATACATTCTACTGCTACAAAAAGCGAGCAGGTTAAAAGTGTAAACGATTATATTTCCTCTCTTTGCAGGGAATACAGCAATGAATTTATCGGTTTTGGCACAATACATCCCGATTTTGAGGATATCCCTGCCGAGGTTAACAGAATTATTGACCTTGGGCTTTATGGAATTAAAATACATTCGGATTTTCAGCATTTTGCACTTGATGATGAAAAGGCTTTTCCAATCTACGAGAGCGCAAAAGGAAAACTACCTATTCTTTTCCACATCGGTGACAGAAATACCGATTTTTCTCACCCTAAAAAACTTCGCAAAATTCACGACATATTTCCCGACCTTACAATAATTGCCGCACATCTCGGCGGCTACAGCGTATGGGACGAGGGCGATAAATATCTTGCAGGTCTTGACGGAAACATATATTTCGATGTTTCAAGCGCACTTGAATTTATGGACTTAAATCAGGCAAAAAGGATAATATTAAAGCATGGCACGGACAGAATTTTGTTCGGTTCCGATTTTCCAATGCACGACCCTAAAAACACTTTAAGGCTTTTAGAGAGCCTTAAACTCAGTGATTCTGATATGGAAAAAATTTTGTATAAGAACGCCGAAAACTTACTTAATATTAAAATATAAAAGCGGTTGCATTGCAACCGCTTTTATACTACTTTTTATTCTTTAAATAGCTTTCTCTTCCTTGCTCATAAAGGTTATTTCCCTCAGCATCAATAATTACAACGAGTGGCATATCCTCAACATAAAGGCGTCTTAGCGCTTCTGCTCCCAAATCCTCAAAAGCTACAAGCTCTGCTTGCTTTATAGACTTTGCAAGGAGTGCACCTGCACCGCCGATTGCACCAAAGTAGACGCCGCTGTATTTTTTCATAGCGTCTATTACCTCAGGAAGTCTTGCGCCTTTACCAATCATTCCCCTTGCACCAACCGACATCATAGTTGGAGCATAAGCATCCATTCTGCCGCTTGTGGTAGGTCCTGCTGATCCTATAACCTGCCCCGGCTTTGCAGGGGTCGGTCCTACATAATAGATAGTAGCATCTGTTGGGTCAAAGGGAAGTTCTTCGCCTTTTTCAAGAGCTTCACACATTCTTTTGTGTCCTGCATCACGAGATGTATAAATTGTGCCTGTTAATAAAACCTCATCGCCTGCTTTAAGAGTTTTTGCAAGTTCCTCGGTAAGTGGTAAATTTATCTTTTTAGCCATTATAACACCTCCGATTTATGTCTTGTAACATGACAATTTATATTTATTGCACATGGCATACCTGCAATATGTGTGGGCATAGTCTCGATATTAAGACCGATTGCGGTAGTTCTTCCGCCAAATCCCTGCGGGCCTATACCAAGCTCGTTAATCTTTTTAAGCATCTCTTTTTCAAGGTCTGCATAAAACGGGTCCGGATTTTCAGAGTCAAGAGGTCTCATAAGTGCTTTTTTAGCAAGAAGTGCCGCTTTATCAAAGGTTCCGCCGATACCTACTCCCACAACCATTGGAGGACATGGGTTAGGACCTGCAGTTTCTACGGCTTCGATTATAAAATCCTTAATTCCCTGAAGTCCGTGAGAGGGCTTGAACATTCTTATCTGGCTCATATTTTCACTGCCAAAGCCTTTAGGGCCAACTGTGATTTTTACATTCTCACCCGGAACAATCTCGGTATAAATCATTGCGGGAGTATTATCGCCCGTGTTACCTCTTCTTACAGGGTCTTTAACAACAGATTTTCTAAGATAACCTTTATCATATCCTCTGCGAACACCCTCATTTATAGCATCAGTCAAATCGCCGCCAACAAAGTGAACATCCTGACCGATTTCCAAGAACACACACGCCATACCTGTATCCTGACAAATGGGAACATTCTCATTGTCCGCAATTTCAAAGTTCTCTATAATATTGTCAAGCACGCCTTTTGCAATCTCGCCGTCTTCGCAGACACGGCAATTTTTAATTGCACACTTTACATCTTCAGGAAGATGGTTGTTTGCATCTATGCAAAGCTTTTCAACAATATCAGTAACCTGTGATACATTTATTTCACGCATCAAAATCTTACCTTTCTATATTTATATTAAAACTCCTATCAGCTGGCACGCAAGCACTATTAAAACCAATGCCATAGGATATGTCGATGCATATGCCGATGCAACATCGTCTGTCTCCGCAACATTAATTAATGTACCGAGTGCAGGAGTTGAGGTCATTCCGCCTGTTATAGAACCCAAGTTATTCAAAAGAGGAAGCTTGCAGACCTTCTTTGCGAAGAAATAGCCGACAATCAATGGTATAATCGTTATTACAACACCTGCAAGAAATCCATACAAAACAATGGTAACACCATATGTTGAATTCTGGATTTGAGAAACAAGCTTAACTCCCCCATCAACACCTGCTCCTATCAAGAAAAGCATAAGACCAAATTCTCTGAATATTTTAAGAACCTTAGTATCAACTTTTAAACTTATAGGACCTATATGACCAAAATGTGCAAGAATTAATGCCATTATCAACGGACCGCCTGTCATTCCAAGTGAAAAGCATGCTCCATCATATCCTGCACTTGTTAAAGGAATTTTAATTGAACCCAATAAAATTCCCAACACTACTGCTATTGCAAATCCTGCAAATCCAAATTCGTCTATATCAAAACACTTTTTGCAATTATTTGTTTTAATAGCTTCGGCATCATTGGTTAGCTTTTTGGAATTATTTTGCATTGAAAGCAATTCTCTTTCCTTTTTCATATCAGCTTTAAGGATACGAGGCATTATCTGAACAAACAACACAACCCCTACAACACCAAAGGGATATGATACAGCCTGACCTAAGGCAACCATTCCGGAATTTTCACCCGCTACCTGCTTGGCGGCAGAAAATGCAGGGGTAGATGTTAGCGCCCCCGACAACACACCACTTGCAAATGCCGAACCGATACCTGGTATCAAGGCAAACAAAGCAGCAAGTCCTGAACCAACTAAGATAATCAATACTCCCATTGGAACATAGGTTTTTGCATTTATCTTGAGGTCTCTGAAAAATTTAGGGCCTGCTATTGAACCTACAGATGTTACGAATAATACCAAACCTATATCTCCAATGAAATTATACAATTCCACCTGCAAAACCGAATCATTTTCTATAAAGAATTTTGAAAGAATCGGAATTTCTTTAAGCCCGGGCAAAGTGAATAAATAGCCAAACAATAATGCCACAAGAAAAACTCCTGCTGTTCCTAACGATATTCCTTTCACTTCCACTCTTCCAAGCAAATAACCTAAAAAGCAGATAAGAAATGCTCCCGCAAGAACAACTGCAACCATACCGGGATTAACTAACTTATCCATAAACTCCATTTTTTAACAACTCCTTATCTTTCGTGACGAGCATACTTTGGAAGAAGCAAAGGTGATACATCTTCTGTCTCAACGCCTGCATTCTCAAGCTCCTTTGCGTAATCCTTGATGTGGTCAAGGTTCATATTTCCAAGAGTTACCTCTTTCGCTTTTTTAGCTGCAGCCTTACCTGCATTTCTACCGAACACTATAATATCAAGGAGTGAGTTACCCATAAGACGGTTTCTGCCGTGGATACCGCCGACAGCCTCACCTGCAACTAACAAATTGTCAATCGCCTTTGTAAAGCCTTCGCCTCCGATTTCAAGACCACCATTCTGGTAATGAAGTGTAGGATAAACGAGAATCGGTACTTTTCTCATATCAATTCCGTAGTTTAAATACATACGAAGCATAGCAGGAATTCTCTTTTCGATTGTTCCCTCGCCGCCTAAGATTTCAATCATAGGAGTATCAAGCCATACGCCTGAACCTAAAGGTGTTTCAACGCCCTTGCCGTTTGCACATTCGCGGATAATTGCAGATGCAGAAACATCACGGGTCTCAAGAGGATGAGCATACGCCTCACCATCTTTATTTACAAGCATTGCACCGAGTGAGCGAACTTTTTCGGTAACAAGTGCGCCAAAAATCTGTGACGGGTAAGCAACACCAGTTGGGTGATACTGAATGGTATCCTGATAAAGAAGCGGAGCACCCGCACGATAACCAAGCACAAGTCCGTCAGCTGTTGCACCATAGTGGTTTGATGTTGGGAAGTTCTGATAATGAAGTCTTCCTGCACCGCCTGTTGCTATAATAACAGTTTTTGCCCTTGCTACAAGATAATCTCCTGTTTCCATATTTAAAAGAACTGCGCCTGCAACATGGCCCTTATCGTCTTTGATGAGTTCTACTGCCGATGTAAATTCAACAACAGGGATTTTGCGGTTTAAAACCTCGTCGCGAAGTGTTCTCATAATTTCTGCGCCCGAATAGTCCTTACAAGCGTGCATACGCTTTCTTGAAGTACCGCCGCCGTGTGTAGTTACCATTCTGCCGTCATCATCTTTATCAAACATAACGCCAAGGTCATTAAGCCACTTTATAGCATCAGGTGCTTCCATAACAAGGCGTCTTAAAAGTTCAGGACGAGCTGCAAAGTGACCGCCGCCAAACGCATCTAAATAATGCTGAACGGGTGAGTCATTTTCTTTATCCGCTGCCTGAATACCGCCCTCTGCCATCATTGTATTTGCATCACCGATACGAAGCTTTGTGACAATCATTACATCAGCGCCCGCCTCGTGTGCCTCAATTGCAGCAGATGAACCCGCACCGCCGCCGCCGATAACCAATACATCAACATCATAGTCAATCTTTGTAAGGTCGATATCTTCATTCAAAAGTCTGCTGTTTGAGTGAAGCAGATGTCCAAGCTCAAAAGGAACTTTCTGTCCCTTGTTTGGACCGATTTTTATTTCAGCAAATCCGTCTTCACGATAGTCAGGATGATACGCTTTAAGAAGGGCATCTTTTTCATCTGCTGTCATTCTTCTGGGCTCTGTAGCCATACGCGCTTCTCTGGTCGCCTCAACCTTTTTGACAGATTCCATCATTTCAGGTGTAAACATAGATTTTCCCTCCTTATTTCTCTATATCTCTTGTATTGTAAAGTTCTTGCATCTCAGTTATAGGCTTTTGCATAATCTGCTCGATAAGCTCGTCATACTCGCCCTTATTAACTTCTTCTACTCTCTGTTTAAGATGCTCAGTTTCAGGTGCGATATACTTACCTGTAAGTCTTCTTGCCAAAAGTCCAACCATCGGATGTGAAATTTCAGCAGGACAACGAACTGAGCAGCATCCGCAACCTACGCAGTCAAATGACTCCTCTGCACACTTTTCAAATTCGCCTCTTTGTGCATATGCGATATACTGCATAACATTTAAGTCCTGAGTACAAGCGTTTGTGCAGGCATTACATCCGATACAGCTGTAGATTTCGGGATATAATTCCATCATAATCTGCTGTGTGGGACGGATTTCATTTATATCATAAGTTCTCTTGTCTGTCGGGAAGAAAGGAATACTTGCTACATACATTCCCTCCTGAACCTGTGTCTGACAGGCAAGACAAGTTTTAAGTTCGTTCTTGCCCTTAATTCTGTAAATAGTTGCACAAGCACCGCAGAAACCATGGCGACAGCCACAACCTCTGCTTAAGGTATAACCCGCATATTCCATAGCGGTCATAATGGTAAGGTCTTTGGGTACACTATATTTTTTACCAAAGAAATATACATTAACCATATTTTCCATTTTAAATATCAGTCCTTTCTTTAATATTCGTCAGGTAACTCGTCAAGCTCGTCGCAACGGAATACCGGTCCGTCCTTGCAGACATACTTAGAACCGATATTACATCTTCCGCACTTACCTACGCCACACTTCATACGAAGCTCCAATGTGGTGAAAACCTGTTCTCTTGAAAATCCCATTTCTTCAAGTGCCTGAAGTACAAACTTAATCATAATGGGAGGTCCGCAAACCAAAGCAGTTTTATCATTAGAGAAATTAAGCTCTTTTAAATAAGCAGGTACAAAACCTACATTACCGCTCCAACCCTCTTGCTCACGGTCAATTGTAAGGTATACATTAACTCCCTCGGTCTTCATCCAGACTTCCTGAATTTCTTTAAGCTGAACTAAATCATCAGCAGAGCGTGAGCCGTACAAAATATCAACTGTGCCATAATTTTCTCTGTTATCTATCACATAATTGATAACTGAGCGAAGCGGCGCAAGACCGATACCGCCCGCGATAAAGAGAAGGTTTTTGCCCTTTAATTCGGTTTCAACGGGAAAGTTATTACCATAAGGGCCTCTTACTGTAATCTCGTCTCCAACCTCAAGCGAATGGAGCTGGTCAGTGAGCATTCCACACTTTTTGATACTGAATTCCTGATATTCTTTATTAGTGGGAGAAGAAGTTATAGAAAACATACCCTCACTTACCCCGGGTACGCAAATCATTGCGCATTGTCCCGGCATATGCTCAAAGAGCTTTCCGCCCTCAGGAGCATTGACACGGAATGTCTTTACATCAGGAGTTTCCTGACGGATATCCGTAATAATGCCGACCTTTGGAATAAGTGTGTCTTCTACATAGTTTTCATGACAATTGCAATCACACATTATTTTTCTCCTCCTTTTGAAAACGCCTTGATAACCTTAACGATATTAAGGGATGCGGGACATTTTTCCACACATCTTCCACAGCCTACACAGGAATACATTCCATCATTGTTTGCAGGGAAGTATACCAATTTGTGCATAAATCTCTGACGAAATCTCTGCATCTGATTTGTTCTGTTGTTGCCGTGTGCCATCATTGTAAAATCTGAATACATACACGAATCCCAACAACGGAAACGCTGCACACCGTTTGGTGTCGTGTAGTCTTTAATATCATAACACTGACAGGTAGGACATACAAAGGTACAGGTTCCGCAAGCTAAGCAGGGCTTATAAAGTTCTTCCCAAAGGTCAGAGTTAAACTTTTCATCAAGTGCATCGCCTCTCCAGCCCTCTAATGACAAATTCATATAAGGTAGTTTTTCTACTATCGTATGAATTTTTGTCTTCATATCCTCCACCTTTTTGTCATCGCTATCAGTTAAAACACTTTTTACAGTTTCGGTAAGCTTTTCGCCTTTTTCGGTAAGAGGTTTCCAATAAAGAGACTCCTCTGCCATCCATGTTGCAACATCCGCTTTTGGGTCTGCACAATCAATACCAAACACTTTGCAGAAGCAACTCTCCTCAGGCTCGTTGCAGGCAAGAGTAACTATTGTTCCCCTATTTCTGCGAGCGGCATAAAAGCTGTCAACGGGGTCTGATAAGAAAACTCTGTCTAAAACCTCAACACCCTTAACATCGCAGGCTTTCATTCCAAATACAACAAAATCCTGATTTTTAAGCTCTTCGGGTGTTATAGTGAGTTTTCCGTCTTTTCTCTTACAAGTATATAAATTCTCACTCTGTGGGAAAAACGCATCCTTTGGTGATTTTACGGTCTTTAAGATTTCAATGTCAACCTCTGCATTTTCATCCCATACACCAAAGTTTACCTGACCCGCAATATTTTGCGGAATATATAGTTCCTGACTATCGGCAATCAAACGGAATAATGCCGACAGATTTTCTTTTTCAATCTTATACATACATTATCCCCTTTCTCCGACAATTCCGGGCTCTACATCTTCAAACTCAAAGCTGGTTAAAGGTCCTTTTACATCTACCTCTGCTCCTGCCTGAAATTCTCCGTAAAATTCGTTTATATCTTTAATGAATTTTCTGTTAAATAAGTGAAGCGGTATTCCCTGAGGACATACACGGCTGCACTCGCCGCAATCGGTACATCTGCCTGCCACATGGAAAGCTCTTATAATATGAAACATCTTTTCTTCAAATGAATCACTGTTTGCTTTTTGAGCTGAATCAAATTTATTGCTGTCAAATACGCACTTTCTGCAGCTGCACGCAGGGCAAACATTACGGCACGCATTACAACGGATACACTTTGAAAGTTCCTGCTGGAAGAAGAAAAATCTGTCCTCAGGACTCATTTTCTCAATTCTCTCAACCTCAGAAAATCTGTCGCTGTCACAAGTATCCTTCGATTCACCGATTACTTCATCAAAAATCTGATGTTCTTTACCTTTACATACATGGCATCTTTCAAGCATTGCGTCGCTGTAATTACAGGTCTTGTCACCATATATTGTTTTAATTGAAAGCGTATCTGCATCATCTGACATTTCAGTGCCCGAAATGCTCTCTATTCCCTTGATGCCCATCTTTCTGATTTTCTCAATATCGAGTTTACCTTTACAAGCAACACCTACGATATATGCCTTATCTCTGTCAATTCTATGCTCGGTTAAAAGCTGATTAAAGCTATAAGTGTCACAAGGCTTTAAGCAAACCATTGTTTTGCCTTCAAGTTTTGAAGCTTCTATCATATATTTGCTTAAATTCGCACCGCAAAAGCCGTTGTAGACAAAATCATCAAGACTTTCTGCGGTTTCAAAGTATGCAGGTTCGGGATTATATGGCATATCGCCCGCTCTCCAGCCGAGAACGCGTGCAACTGTTCCGTTTTCAAGCAATTCTTTTGCACGGTTTTTTAGCTCTTGCATCTTAAATCCCCCAATCTTACATTCTCACCAAGAGAATAGATTTTTTCAACAAAGTCATTCATAACAGTTGAGAATTTAACGCCTTCTGCCGCAGATACCCATTCAACACGGGTTCTGCCATTTTCAACTCCAATATAATCAAGCATTGAAAAGAGCATTGTCATTCTTCTTCTTGCGTAGTAGTTACCCGTACTATAATGGCAATCCCCCGGGTGACAACCACACATTATAACGCCGTCTGCACCTTTTTCAAAGGCTCTCAAAATAAACATCGGGTTAACTCTGCATGAGCAGGGAACCTTTATAATCTTAACTTCTGCAGGATAGCTGAGTCTGCTGCTGCCGGCAAGGTCTGCCCCTGCATAGCTACACCAGTTACAACAAAATGCTACGATTTTGGGTTTAAATTCTGATTTTGCTTCTATAGACATATTGCATCCACCTCCGCTAAAATCTGTCTGTTAGAGAATCCCTGAAGATCCATAGCACCCGACGGACATGTAACTGTGCAAGCGCCACAACCCTGACAGAGTGCATTGTTTACAACCGCAACTCTGCGTGTCTCACGAATTCCGTGGTCGTTAATCTCCTTATCCTCATAACTGATTGCGCCATAAGGACAAACATTTGCACAAGCGCTGCAGCCGTTACACAAAAGCTCATCCGACTTTGCAGTACAGGGGTTTGTCATAAGTTTATCCTTTGCTAAAAGTCCTATTGCCTTAACCGCAGCCGCTCCCGCCTGAGCAACAGTTTCAGGGATATCCTTAGGTCCCTGACATACACCTGATAAGAATATGCCTGCAGTAGGCGATTCTACCGGTCTTAACTTTGCGTGAGCCTCGGTTAAGAAGTTATTTGTATCAATACTTGCAGTAAGCATAGTCGCAATCTTTCTTACATCGTGGTTAGGCTCAATTGCAGTTGCTAAAACTACCATATCTGCCTCTTTTAAAATCTGCTTATTGTCAAGCAAATCTGAACCCTGAACCAAAAGTTTACCGTCAGGCTGAGGGATAACCTTACCCACCTGACCTTTTATATAATTTACGCCATACTGCTCAACTGCGCGTCTGTAAAATTCGTCAAAGTTTTTACCCGGAGTTCTGACATCAATATAGAATACTGTCACATTTACATCGGGATACTTATCTCTGATAAGCATAGCGTGCTTTGCTGTATACATACAACAAATTTTTGAACAATAGCTCTTTCCACGGCTATCATCACAACGGCTTCCCACACACTGAACAAATACAATTTCCTTAGGATGCTTGCCGTCAGAGAGTCTTTCAAGATGTCCCTTTGTAGGACCTGCTGCATTCATAACACGCTCAAGTTCAAGTGATGTAATAACATCCTTGCTCTGGTTATACGCATACTCATCATAATTATCAAGAGAAATTGTATCAAAACCTGTCGCAACTACGATTGCGCCATATTTCTGGGATATAATTTCGTCTTTCTGGTCATACTTAATGGCACCGGCCTGGCAAACTTTTTCGCAAAGTCCGCACTTGCCTGTTTTAAGTTTTATACATTGTGTCTCATCAATTACCGGAACATTTGGAATTGCCTGAGCAAATGGTGTATAAATTGCAGGTCTGTTATTTAAACCCCTGTTAAACTCACTCGGAGCTTTTTTAGAAGGACATTTTTCCTGACAAACGCCGCAACCTGTACATTTATCCATATCAACATATCTCGCCTTTTTGCGGATATCTACAGTAAAATCGCCCACAAAGCCCGATACCTTTTCAACCTCGCTGTAAGTGTAAATGTTGATTTTTTCGTGAGCTGATGCTTCAACCATTTTAGGTGTCAAAATACAAGCTGAACAGTCAAGAGTCGGGAATGTCTTATCAAGCTGTGACATTCTGCCTCCGATACTTGGGGTTTTTTCTACAATATCAACTTCATATCCTGCATCTGCAATATCAAGAGCCGTCTGAATACCCGCAATACCGCCGCCGATGACCAGTGCACGCTTTGTAACACGGCTCTCGCCAGGCATTAAAGGAGTATTTAAGTTAACCTTTGCAACTGCAGCTCTTGCAAGAATAACTGCTTTTTCGGTAGCCTCTGTAATATCCTTGTGAATCCACGAACAATGCTCACGAATATTTGCAATCTCAACCATATATGGGTTAAGGCCTGCCTTTTCTGCCGCCTTTCTAAAGGTGGCTTCGTGCATACGAGGAGAGCAAGAACATACGACAATACCGCTTAGATTTTTTTCTTTAATTGCTTTTGCAATAAGCTCTTGTCCTGCCTCTGAACACATATATTGATAATCTTCTGCGTGAACTACGCTCTGTTCTTTAGAAAGTACCTCTACTACTTTTTTAACATCAACTGTCGCTGCGATATTACTACCACAGTGGCAAACAAAAACACCAATTCTCTGCAATTTTGTCACCTCCTGTATCTTCTGAATGCACTTACCAACAACTGCTGCGGAAGCTGTTCATCAAGAAGCTCCGGAATTTCATCAGCTGTAAGATAATTTCCGCCTTTTTCTCTCACTACAATCTGTCTTGCTGCATCTATGAGCTTGCCGGGCTGAACATCTCTCGGGCAACGCTCGATACACGCAAAGCACGAAAGGCACTTCCAAAGCGATTTAGAAGCCGCAAGCGCCTCAATATCGTTATTTATAACATAGGACACAAACTGATGTGGTTTTATGTCCATCTCGTTAAATGCAGGGCAGGTAGCCGAGCATTTTCCGCATTTCATACATTTTAAAGGATTTACTCCGCTGATTTCTTTAATCATATCTGATTTCTTCATACGGTCTCCTCCTTTACTCCAAGAGCCTCTGCCAAAAGCTCGGTAAAATAAATCACGGGCAGCTTTTCGCTCTTATTCAGATTATATAAGCAAAGCGGACAAGCAGTAATGAGCATTTCGGCGCCAAAGCCTTTGGCACTATCCATAATTTTATCACACATATTTTCTGCCATTTCCTTTTCCTTTAAGGAGATATATCCGCCGCAACATTCATTTCTGTAAGGATAAACAACAGGCTCTGCACCAATTGCACGAATGAAATCTTCTAAAATCGTTGGATTTTCGGGATTATCAAAACCCATAATCTTGTTAGGGCGAAGAAGCAGACAACCATAATATGCGCCAATTTTTCTGCCCGTCAATGGGTTTGTGACCTTTTCTTTCAGTACATCAAATCCAACCTTGTCTCTTAACACTTCCAAAAAGTGAAGGACTGTAGTTTCTCCCTCATAGGGGGTATCAAGTTTCATATAATTATTGGCACGCTGTCTTATATCAGGAACATTTTTCATATCATCATTAACTCTTTTTATTACATGATGACATGCAGAACAAAGTGTAACAAGGTCCTGCTCTTTTTCCTTAGCGGCATTGAGCGCGCGAACTGATGAGAGTTTAGTCGCAATCTCATCGCTGCCAAGCGGGTAAACACCGCCGCAGCACTGCCAATCTTCAATTTCCTCAAGTTCAAAGCCAAGAGCCTTTGCCGATACTCTTGCAAATAAATCAAGCTCTTTTGCCTTAGTCCTTAAGGTACAACCCGGATAATAACTATACTTTATCATCGCTTTTTTCCTTTCTGAATAGTATTATCAATCTTAAATCTCAATCTGTTTGATTACTGCCTTTAAAGCATCAGCACTTGCACGAAGCTTTTCTACTTCTTCGTCAGTTAAATTCATAGGAATTTTGCCTCTGATTCCGTTTGGTCCAACCAGAGTCAAAACGCTTAAGCAAACATCCTCGATTCCGTATTCTCCGTGCATCATAGAAGATACAGTTGAAATTGAATCAGATGACGCCATTAAAAGCTCGCACAGCTTGCAAACCGACGACGATACCGCATAGAAAGTAGCGCCTTTACTTGCAATAATTTTACCGCCTGATTTTCTGACATATTCAATCAAGCCGTCTTTATCAATTGTTTTAATTTCGGGGAGTTTACTGCTCATCATATCGTTATATTCATCGACATGGACGCCCGAAATATATGAAGAAGACCAAGGAATGAATGAAGAATCCCCATGTTCGCCAAAGACATAGGCATGTATATTTTTTTGAGCAACGCTGTAATGCTCAGATAAAGCGTATCTGAGTCTTGCAGTATCAAGAATTGTACCTGAACCTACGATCTGATTTTCAGGAATTCCCGAAATCTTTGTAAATACATAGGTCATAATATCAACAGGATTACTAACAATAATATAAAGAGCATTTGGAGCAACAGATACAATCTGAGGAGTAATTGCCTTTAAAATTTCAACATTTGTCTGAGTGAGTTCAATCCTTGTCTGTCCCGGCTTACGAGCAACGCCCGATGTTATAATAACAATATCTGAATCCTTTGCATCTTCATATTTGCCCGCTACAATAGAAATGGGATTTCTGAAGAATGTTCCCTGAGCGATATCCATAACTTCGCCCTCTACCTTTTTTTCGTTGATGTCAATCAATACAATTTCAGATGCAAGATTATCAGACATTGATAATGTGTATGCAATTGTAGAGCCTACGCTTCCTGCACCTATAATAGTAATTTTACTGCTCATAACTTCACTTCCTTAGTATGAAAATATTTAATAGAATACATTGTTTTTTAAAATTGCACATTAAGCCACAATTTTAACATTTTAATTATACATCATTGTCAAAAATTTATCAAGCCTTTTTAGTCTTTTTTTGATAAAATATTCTATAAAAATATATCCATATTATGCAATTATTTTAAGCAAGTTGTTAAAGGGATTTTAAACTTTTTATTGCCACGAATTAAATTATATGATATTATTATAAAAACTTTGATTTTACTAGGAGAAACTTATGAAGAGAGAAAGACTTGGAAGCCGTCTTGGCTTCATATTACTTAGTGCAGGATGCGCTATCGGAATAGGCAATGTATGGAAGTTTCCATATATGGCAGGTCAATATGGAGGCGGCATATTTGTAATTATTTATTTATTCTTTTTATGTACTCTTGGCATTCCTATTATGACAATGGAGTTTGCGCTTGGCAGAGCAAGCCAAAAGAGTCCCGCAAGGCTTTATCAGGAGCTTGAGCCCACCGGTTCAAAATGGCACATTCACGGCTATGCAGCAGTTATTGGCAACTATCTGCTTATGATGTTTTATACCAGCGTCACAGGCTGGATGCTCTACTATTTTGCAACCATGGCATCAGGCGGTTTTTCCGGACTAAACCCTACTGAGATTGAAGGAATATTCAATAATCTTATGGAAAGTCCATCTACAATGTCTATATATATGGCAATCACCGTGGTAATCGGTATTCTGGTATGTGCTATGGGTGTTCAAAACGGCGTGGAAAGAATCACTAAGTATATGATGCTTGCACTCCTTGGAATTATGGTAGTTCTGGCTATCAATAGCGTATTTTTAGATGGCGGCACAGAAGGCGTTAAATTTTATCTTGTCCCCGATTTTAACAGAATGAAGGAAATCGGCATAGGTAATGTAATTGTTGGGGCTATGACCCAGAGCTTTTTTACTTTAAGTCTTGGCGTCGGCTCCATGGCGATTTTTGGCAGTTATATTGGGAAAGAACGCTCACTTCTTGGAGAATCTGTTAATGTTGCAATTCTTGATACTTTTGTTGCAATTATGTCAGGTTTCATCATTTTCCCTGCGTGCTTTTCCTATAATGTAGAAGTCACAAGCGGTCCAAAACTTGTTTTTATTACCCTGCCTAACATTTTTAATAATTTACCGCTTGGCAGACTGTGGGGAAGTTTGTTCTTTATATTTATGTCATTTGCCGCTCTTTCAACAATTTTTGCAGTATTTGAAAATATCATCTCCTGCACTATGGATATGTTTAAATGGAGCAGAAAAAAAGCGTGCCTCATAAACGGGATATTATTACTTGTTTTATCTCTTCCTTGCGTTTTAGGATTCAATCTTTTAAGTAATATTCAGCCTTTGGGAGAAAACTCAACTATCATGGATTTAGAGGACTTCATTGTAAGCAATATTCTTCTTCCGCTTGGTTCACTTTGTTTTCTTATTTTCTGTGTATCACGCTACGGCTGGGGTTGGAAAAATTTTGTCAACGAAGCAAATCAGGGCAAGGGTTTAAAGGTTGCAAACTGGATGCGCGGATATATGACATTTGTTCTGCCTGTTATAATCATCATCCTTTTTGTTATCGGTCTCATATAAAACAAAAGCCACGCGATATTGCGCAGCTTTTGTTTTACAAAGAGAAAGCGACAGGTTTAAATTCCCTGTCGCTTTTTGTTTTTAGTGCATTCTGAAATCCAGTTCGTATGGCAGAGGATATTTTGCATAAACCTCTTCATCCGTAAGACCTGTAATTCCTTCTTCTGCCAGCATCTTTTTGTGAATTCCAAGCCAGATATGTGAGATTGAGAATTCACCCTCTTTGATATCCGGAAGAACAAAATTATCCATCAGAATATCAAGTGCTTCCTTATAGCAGTCAACCTCAACAAGAGCCAGTGCATAGAACATCTTGAGTCTGCCATTTGACTTGAGATTTTCAGGTATTTCCTGTTCATAAACCTCAGTCCACTTTTGATAATCATCTGCTGCAAAGAGTGCTTCTGCATAGTTTACCCAAAGCGGCTGATAATCATTTTTCTCTGCAATTGCCTTTTCCATATACTCAACTGCTTTTTGAGTGTTCTTGTTTTCATTCTTTTCAATCTGTGCAAGGTTTCTGTACGCCCAAGCATTTGGAGAAAGCTCAACCGACTTAAGGAATGCGTCAAATGCTCCCGCAACATCACCCTTTGTGTAGAGTGTTACGCCAAGATGATTATACTTGTACCAGCTATCCTCTGCTGCATTCAATTTTTCAATCCATACATCGCCCTTTACATAGCTCTTGATAGGTAAATTTTTATCGGGCACAGGGAGATTTCCTGTCTCGTAAAGTTCTACCCATTCAGCACATTCCTCATTGATTGAAGCTTTAGGGAATTCAAGAATATTACTTATTGGAGTTGTACGAACCATATTCTCGATTGCGCCCCAGCCTGAACCCATATACTTAAGTTCTGCCTTTCCGTCTGTTTCAAAGTTTGCGCTTTCAACAATCGCCTGCTTATCACCGATATGACTCTTAACCTCATCAATTACGGCATTAAAGTCCTTGCCGTGAAGAACTGATGGTTCGCCCTGAAGCGCACCATAGCCTTCCGTCCAGCTTAATGTTGACTTACCGTCCATAAGGAAATGCTCAAGCTGAGTTTTGAGTATTCCTGCCTGAATTTCAATATATTTCTTGCCGCAGTCAGAGAGCCATTCGTTCCAATGCTTTCCGCCTGCGCCCTCACCCCATGCAAATACTTTTCTTCCCGTAAGTTCAGGAGTTGACATATGGATAAGTCCGTAGCCGTTTTCATCAACTGCAGTTACCCATTTCTTCTCATCTTCGGGAATTTTATAGAAAAAGTCTCTGGCGCGTTCGAGATTAGTTGTATATGTAACATCTACCCCGTCATTGATGGGTATCTCTGCATTACCAAGGTAGTATGCCCCCTCTTCATAAGCACACCAGAATGACATTGAACAAGGTGAAATTACTCTTGTATCAGGTGTTTCGTCAACTGCAATGTTTGACCACCAATACATATATGCGGGTTCATCAGAGGTATTTTCAATCATAGGACGCACCAAAAGAACATCCTTTTCAAGCTTTGCTGTGATTGAATATGCAATACCGCGAATACGCTCATACTCATACATTCTGAGCATAGGGTTGCCGTCCTTGTCCTTTAATTCTTCCGCAAAAAGCGGCGAACAAGTCCACATATTATGTCCCTTGATACCTATATTCCACTCTACGCCGCCGCTGAGCCATGCGTTTCTGAGGCAAGGTTGCCGGGCTGAAATACATCATTTGCATAAAGCAGTTCCCTGCCTGCTTTTTTGTCATAGAGTGACCAAAGTCTGCCACCCATACTTGTTACAAATGTAGCTTTGAGATATTCATTTTCCAAAATCGCAGCATCAAATTCAAGGTCAATTCTTGCTCTGTCGTATTGGTTCTGAATTTGATGTGGTAAAAGCGTCGAAATCATACCCTTGCCGATATGCTTACGCTCTTCCTCTGTTACCTCAGGGAGTATAGTAAGCGGCGCTCTTATTTATTCATCATTTTTTATATCGGGTAAACAGTTCGTGTCACCCAAATTTGCTCCTTTAATTTTGAATTTTTCAAATTTCAGTGTATTCATCTTAAATTACATCATCCTTTTTTATTTTGGTAGCACACCAAGATGTCTGTACCTTGCAGCTTGTGTATTATAAGCATCTGTAAAATCTCCCGACAAAGAGTATATTTCTCCATCTTTAAACTTAATTTCAAATACAATGGTCTTACCCTTTAAGTCGTCAATCCTCTTGCCTGATTTATACTTAGGAATCCAGTTGTCAGATTCTCCGCTAAATGGGATACAGTCATTATGTCCATATCCATCAAGAGGTCTGGCAACACCCCCTATATTGCCCGCAAGCATCTCACTTTCATCCGTAATATAAACTGCTACAGTTGCCATCTTCGCCTTTAAGTTATAAGATATCTCTCCCCCGTGCCAGATTTTCTCACGGGTTGCAACACAGGCTTCTTTTTCATTATCTTCTGTCGCCAAAGTAATAAATCCGTCTTTTTTCATATTAAAGACAAAAATCTTACCTGTCCCCGGATTACTGAAAGCCGGACCATGTTCATACTCGGATGCGGAAGCATAGAAATTTACACTTCCGTCTTCGCATCTTATCGAGTTAAAAACCCATAGCAAGTTGTGGGGTTTTGCTAAATCCTCATTGTCCACTCCACTTAAAAATGGTTTCCTTAAGCTTCTTTTCCAATATTCACCATCATAGGAATAGGCAAGTTGCGTGTCAATTATCCCGTTTTTGAATTTAGCGCAAAGCTCACTTTGAAGATTTCTGTAAATATGAGGCAGTCCGATATACATTCCGTCATATTCAAAGCCATACATTCCATATACTTCAGAGAGTCTTTCATCGCAGGAATCAACATTTACACAGGGCTTAAATTCAGAGAAGTTTTCCCAGTCTTTTGTGTGTTTATATCCTACCGAACGCACACCCCAAAACGGTCTCTCGAGTATTGTATACATTTCCCTCTCGAGATTATAAAAAACACTTGTAAGCGGTTCGCAACCATCACCCCAAAAAACATTTTCCTTTAATGACCACTCAATCAAATCTCCTGAAACATAAAGTCTGTCAACCATATCAAGAGTTTCTCTTGTTAATTCTGCCATCAGTAATTTATATCTTTCAGAAGTATTTTTGCAATGTTTATCTTCAAATATAAACGCAACTTCGCTTTCTTTAGGAAGCGTCATTATTTCATGGGCATACTTTTTGTCAGGATATAGATTTTCAGGCTCAAAATTTATTCCGTCATTACTGACTGCCGCAAACAACTTTTTCCCCTCAAACTCACGGCTGTGCCCAAAATACAACATACGATATCTGCCGTCATCTAAACGGAAGACACTTCCTGTGCAAAAGTCCGTGCTGCAAACTCCATCGCTGTATATGCCTGTTAATTCAGGCTTTCCATACTTTCGTACAACATTATCAATAGCAAACAATTTATTATCATCGAAAAA
Source organism: Clostridia bacterium (assembly GCA_045589715.1). Taxonomy (GTDB): domain Bacteria; phylum Bacillota; class Clostridia; order Monoglobales; family Monoglobaceae; genus UMGS1820. Next base: position 103,195 of record JAZNPN010000016.1, read on the forward strand.
TAATTGTTTTTTCATATTACTGTCACCTTATTATATTATTTAATTTCTTTCTGCCAAAATTACAGCATAATCGAATTTATCAGCAGCAAGTGTGATTTTTCCGTCATTGAACTTCACATCACATGATGCAGTCATATCGATAATGTTTATTTTGCCATTCTTTAAAGTTACTTCTGTTTCCGCTTCATTGTTAACAGAGTTTGCACACATTAACAATAATTTGTCGCCATTTTCATAGCAGCTTACCTTAAATAAATCATTTGATGTATCAAACTTTACATCATTTCCGTAATATGGGCACCATTTTGAGCCGCTAAAATCAAATTTGTCCATAATGTTCCAGATGTCTCTAACCAGCTCAAGAGGCTCTCCTGAATCGTTTGACTTTGGTATAATACCAAACGGAAGTGCTGTCGCAATACCCTGAGTAAAGTTCCACTTAGGTGGGTTCTGGTAGCAAAGCATATATACGGGAACGCCCATATTTCTGCCTGCAAACACACTTCTGAAATGGCCTTCCGGAAGCTCGTTTATCTCGCCCTGCATAAGTGTTGGCTGAATCGCTTCACCCTCCCAGATTGAATGACAGTACGGCATTGCAGCAAGGTTAAATGATGCACAGCTGTGATTATTGATTATACCGCCACGCTCAGTAACAACTTTATATAGTCTCTTAAGCATATTTCTGATTGCCCACACAGGATATGTAGGATGCAGATTTCCTTTATCGTCACGCCATCCGCAACCATGCTTTTCATTCATACATGTAAGAGGTCTCACTGTACTGTCTATATAAATTCCGTCAAAGCCAAACTCGTCCATCAATTTTTCAATTCCCTCAACAAAGATATCCTGCCATTTGGAATTATAGCAAACCTTTAATGCTCTTTGTGCGGGCTGTCTGTACCATGTGTGGTTATAATGCTTTTCGCTTTCTTTAAGCATAACCTCTTCGCCCATACTTCCCCAATAAGGAGAAAGGGTTGATATCTCAAATCCAAAGTAAGGAATTACCTTTATTCCTCTCTTATGTGCCTCATCAACGATTACTCTTAATCTATCTGCTGTTGCCTGTGTTAAGAATGGTGAATTCTGCAAATCATTCCATTTTTCATGGATATACAAAATCTCTACGCCAAGTCTTTTATATCTGTCAAGAACAATTTCATCTGTATCTTCAAAGGGAGACATAATGAAATCATCATACGGCTGTTCAGCAGGAATTTCTTTATAGCAGTCCATATGAATGCTTCTTTCCTCATAAGGGTTTTCAGGGAATTCACGAACAGGAGTTGCCATAAGTCCTATATGATATGTTATAGGGTTAAGGTCGATACCATTAAGTGTTCCTTTTTCTTCCCAGATTTCAGGCTCTGAATCAAGTAGTCTAAGTCTTAACACAACCTCATCTTCACGGCGTTCAAGCTCAATAAGTTTGCCGTCTTTTGGCTGCATATAACGCTCACTTTCAAGGAACATTCCAAGTCCTACATCATCATTGCCTACAAATATCTGCTGCGCAAACGGCCACTGAATAAGATTTGGTATATATTCTGACTGCAGCACATGATTTATCTGTTCATGCGTATTAACTTCCTTGCCGTCAATATTTATAACATTGAGGGGATGGAACTGATAGAGTTTTGCAACATCTTTTTTAAATGGAATTTCAAGCCACAGCTTTGTCAAACGATACTGCAGGCTATCAAGTCCGTTAAGCTGTACGCCCATTGCTTGCTTTTCACTTCTGCCTTGCGGCATAACTGAAATATTCATATCAATACAACCATCATACTCAATTCCAAGTGTTGTATCAACAACGAACATCTCACTTTCAACTGCTGAGCATATAAAGGCTTTTTCTTCGTCAGAATTACTCATAACGCAGTTCTTTAATGATGTCCATTCCATCTCTTTTCCATTTTCTTCGCCTACAAGACGAACAGGTCCTGCAAGAAGTTCCTGTCCCTGTGACACGATTGATTCAAGGAAAGACTTTGAGCCCGTTTTATAGGTTCTTCCCCACACATTTGTTGTGACATCGTTTCCTGAAATGTCTAGCTTTACAGGTGTCCATGGTTTCATTATTTTCTTCATAATACCAAATCCCTTCTTTTACCATATACGCTTTTACTTTTATGTAATAAATATTTTAATTATGTTCTGAATATCTTATTTCTCCGTCGAGAATTGTAGTAACAATATTGAATTTATCATCTGCAATTATTATATCTGCACGCTTACCGACATCAATTGAGCCTATTTCACTATCCTCGCCCAGCGCCTTTGCAGGATTAAGCGATGCACAATTAACAGCCTCATACAGCTCAAGTTCAGAATTTTGATAGAGATTGTAAACCGCCTCATTAAGTTTTAATACGCTTCCTGCGATAGTGCCGTCAGGCATAAGGCACTTAATACCTTCTTTATGCAGCATCTGACCGCCCAATGTGTAATCACCATCCGGCATACCGCCCGCTCTTATACAATCAGTAATCAAACAAAGTTTTTCGCCTTTTATCTTTGTCACGAGGTTGAAAATACCTTTGTCAATGTGGAAGGTATCAGCAATAAGTTCTGTGCTTACATTTCCTGATAAAGCAGCACCGACAACCCCGGGGTTGCGATGAGTAAGTGCCGTCATAGCATTAAAAAGATGCGTCGTGTGTCTCACACCTTTTTCAATACCCGCGTTGGCTTCCTCAAATGTGGCATTTGTATGTCCCATTGAAATGAGAACATCTGTGTTTTGAGAAACTTTTTCGATACATTCAAGCGCCCCGTCAACTTCAGGTGCAACTGTAAAGAGCTTTATTATATCTGCATGTCTGATTATAAAATCAGCATCAGGTTTTAAGATATGCTCCTCTGCCTGCGCTCCCTTTTTAGCCACATTGATGAAAGGTCCTTCGCTGTTTATACCAAGAATTCTGGCGCCATAATACTTACCGCTGTTTTTGACCTCTCTTATAGCATTAAATGCAGCTTCAATCTCTGCTTTGGAAACAGTCATTGTTGTCGGGCACCATGAGGTAACGCCATTCTTTATGATTTCCTCTGCCATAAGCCTTACCCCTGCGGCATCGCCGTCAGAAGCGTCAGCGCCAAGGTATCCGTGAATGTGCATATCAACAAGACCCGGAGCCACATAATTGCCGCGGGCGTCAATACAGTCGTAATCTGATACATTTATGTCGCTTAATTTGACTATCTTTTGAATATTTTCATCAAAGACAACGACCATATCCGAAGCTACTCTGTCTTTTAATAAAATCTTACCGTTTATGATACACTTCATAACACTTTCTCCTTTATGTAAATAATATCATAAAACAACTAAAAATACAATATTAAAATTACTTATTCATCGCATTTTGGCATATCTGACCCATACGCTCAAATTGCTTTTCCATTTCAGATGCAAGTTTAAACTGTGTTCTGCATCTTATGAGATTATGCTGCGGATAATGTGTTGCAAAATATGTATCCCCTTCAAGATAATCCGTAAGGAAACGCATTCCGCATTCTATTGTCATAAGATACGCACTATAGGGCATAAGTTCCAATTCTTTTTCCGTTATGCTGTCTCTTAATGCCTCTAAATATCCATCAGTGTATGCTTTAAAAGCCTCAATATCAAAATGGATTTTTTCAAGGTCCTTTTCATCCTCTGCTCCTGTTGATGCCCCAAATCGTATAGCATCACCAAAATCATACAGCATAGAACCCGGCATTACAGTATCAAGGTCAATTATAGCACGCGCCTCATTAGTATCACGGTCCATAAGTATATTGTTAAGTTTTGTATCATTGTGTGTTGTGCGCACGGGTATACTTCCGTCATTAAGTCCATCCATAATCTTAGAATATGTACCAGAACGCTCCATTACAAAACTTACTTCATCGCGGCACCCCTCAAGTCGTCCGCAACAATCCGCTTCTACAGCACGCATAAAGTTTTCGTATCTGTTAGGAGTGTTATGGAAATTCGGAATTATATCCTTAAGTTTTGACGCATCAAAGTCAGCAAGTTCATTCTGAAATCTGCCAAAAGCTTTGCCCGCATTATAAAGAGTCTGATAGTCAGGACAGCTCTGGTATGTCACTGTGTTTTCGATAAACTTATACATACGATAACATCCTGTATCGTGTCTTAGATAAAGATTTCCGTCAACAGTTGGTACAACTTCCAGTGTCTCGCAACCCTTTGAAACCAAATGCTCTGTAACGCCGTATATATTATTCATTACATCATCAGGCGATGAGAAAATTGATGTGTTTATACGCTGAAGAATATATTTCTTTCCACCCGTATATACAAGCATAGTTCTGTTAATATGTCCTTCTCCCCATGGCAGTATATCTGCTACACGGCCATTCTCGAAAAAGGCTTCACACATTTCTTTATATTCCTGTATATAATCCTTCATCGATATACCCTCCTATGGCTCTTTTAATTTCATCAAGATCCTCGCGGTATGTTATTCCATACCACTTATCCGTGTTTGAGAATACCTTTACTGTTGCATCACCGTTTTCCAGCATTGTACTGATAACTCTTGGCAAGAAAAATTCATCGGTCATCAAATCAGCAGTTGCAAGAAATTTATCAAACTCAACCCTAAGTGTATCAAAAATATCGGGAGTAAGTCCCCACAAATTCATTGAAACCTTTGTGTCCGCATCCAAAAACTTTGTTCCTCTGTCATATGCTAAATCATCTGTTATGTTAGTGATTTCCTGTATTTTTTTGAGATACCCGTCACTTACTTCGCATACACCGCGGGCCACTGTTCCGTTTTTAGTTAAAGTATTTTCAAGGCGATATGCCATCATTGCAAACTCACCTTTTTTTGCTGTTATAAGGTGATTATGTATCTCTGCAAACGCATTGGTGCCATAATAATCATCGGCATTTATTACTGCGAATGGTTCTTTTACAACATCTGCACAGCAAAGAAGTGCATGGGCTGTACCAAAAGGATGTTTACGACCTTTAGGAAGACATTCAAAATCTTGTATTACATATTCAATATCAATAGTCTTCTCAATTCTTTTACCTACAAATTCGTGAAAAGTTTCTTTCATATCCTCACGAACTACAAAAACAACCTTATCAAATCCCGCTTTTTTTGCATCAAAAACAGAAAAATCAAGGATACATTTTCCATCCTGAGTTATGGGTGCTGCCTGTTTTAATCCGCCAAAACGGCTCCCCATTCCTGCTGCCATAACAATTAAAGTAGTACTCATAGTTTATCACACCTTTACATAAGTAAATTTATATGTTATAATAATATCGTACCTTTTTTGTATTGTACAATGCACATTTGGGTATAAAATGTATAATTTTGGACACAAAGAGGTTTCCTATGAGTTGGTTACACCATGAAATATCACAAAAAGTGAAAATAAAGTCATTTGTCTCTGCTTTTGAGAGAGAACTTAAAAATGGTTTTTCCTTTGCGGGTGAATCCCATAATTTCTGGGAGATGCTATATGTAGAGGACGGGAATGTCTGTGTTTCCGCAGATGACCGCGTATTTGAATTGTCAAAAAATGAAATAATCTTTCATAAGCCTATGGAACTGCATAAATTTCATATCAGTCAGGACGGGTATTCAAAAATTTTTGTTATGTCCTTTGATTTATCGGGCGAATCTGTTCATTCACTTGAGGGCCTTTCAATATGCCTATCTCACCACCAAAAAGACCTGCTGTTTAATGTAATTTCATTATTGAAAGAAACTCACAAAAAAAATCGTTCCGGTTATATCTCATATATTGAAGCCTTAAAAACACAGCCCCTTTTCTCGCAGCAACTTGCTTGCACAACGGAGCTCTTTTTACTATCAGTTATAGATTCCTCAGCGGAGGTAGCAACTTCCAATACGCCTGACGCAATTATTTTCAAAAATGCCGTACTAATTATGGACTCTATGATAGAAGATTGGATAAGTGTGCCGGCGCTGGCCGAAAAATGCAGTATAAGCGTTTCATATTTAAAGAAAATTTTTACTAAATATGCAGGGATGGGCATACATAAATACTTTTTAAAAATGAAAATTATACGCGCCTCAATACTGCTCAAAGACGGAAAAACAGTTACGGAGGTTGCGAATATGCTTAACTTCAGTTCACAAAATTATTTTAGTATGGTGTTTAAACGAGAAACGGGATTTTCTCCGCTTTCCTTTAAAAACGAAAAAATATAAAAAGCCTAATAAAATAACGGCAAGGATTTAAATCCTTGCCGTTATTTTATTAGAATTAAGTTTTATTACAATATAATATCAAGCATATCAGAAAGCTGATTGATTCTGTAATCACAAAGCTCTGAAACGCCCGCCTGGTCGATATTTCCGCCTGCTATACCTACGCAGCTGAAACCTGCAAGTTTGATTGACACAACGCCTGCAGAGCTATCCTCAAGACCTATTACCTTATGGCGTCTTTCAAACGGAATGCCAAGTCCCACTCGTGCAGTTTCGGCATAAAGCCAAGGATGCGGCTTTGGTGCAAGTTCTCCGAGAGTTCCTGTCTGTCCCTTGCGAAGCGCCTGACCTGCAGTTATAATACAATCGTAAAAGTCAACAGGGTCTCCCATATCCAGCTGTTTGAACGCGGAAATAATCTCAGGCATTGCCTTTTCATAAAGCCCGCTGGTAACAAGACCGATTTTAATTCCTTCACTCTTGACCGCGGTTAAAAATTCCTTAAGTCCCGGTGCGGGAGTAAAGGCATCCTGCTTTCCTCTGCCCTTCATTATTTCATCCATCTCGTGATTTACTATCTCAAAATAATACTTGCGGGCAAGTTCAAGACTTCCACCTTTTGCATATTTATCTATCATATATTGCAAATGCTCAGAAACGGAATGTCCTGAAATAAAAGGTTCGTCCTCCGCTTCTCTCTTGAAATTTGCATTACCCAAAAGTCTTGCTGTTGTCTGCTCAATTACCCACATCCAAAAACTTTCGCTATGAACGCTTGTTCCGTCAAGGTCCATAAGTATAGCTTCTGCCTTTGGCTCAAAATGAGTTTCGTGCATAGGATATATAGCAGGATATCCCATATTACTTTTAACATAGCATAATTTTTTATCATCAAAATCGATTATGTCTATCTTCTTGTCATCGGGAGTTGTAATTTTGGTAACTCCCTGCTTTCCAACCTCAAAAAAGTCACTTTTTAAAATTTCGTTCATTATTTCTCCACCTCAATTGTTAAAATCTTGTATGGCTCAACAGTGATATTTTTCAAATCTGCTTCGCATTCACGCTCTTCGTTCATATTTACAACATAAGCGTTTTTAAAGTCGCCCTTGATTTCGCCCTTTATAGTTGTATCCTTTGGATTAAATACTCTTATTATTATCTTATCGCTGTCCTCTGCCTGCTTAAACGCGGTAAGCACTAATTCATCAGGAATTTCAAGGATAGATTTCTTATCACTCTCTGCGCCCTTACCTTTGGTTGTCTGAACAGTCTTTACAGGAGCAGACATTCTCTCTGCCAGCATAAGAGTTTCATTTTCGCAGAATGGATGGAGCATATATTCAAAAGTCAACTTACCCAAAGACTGACCTCCGTCTTCATGAGGGAATTCACCGGCGCTTCTGAACTCTGTGCAGATAATATTTCTTACACCTCTGAACAATGTGATGTATAAGCGGCCATTCTTATCCGCCTCATATTCACAGGTTGAATTATCAATAAACGAAAATCCTGCCTTATCATTTTCAAGGGTTGTGAAGTAGCCCTTTGGAAGAGTCTGCATTTCAGGATAATATTTATCACCCTGAGGAATAGTACTTCTCTTATCAATATAGAAATGACCTGCACTTGCCGCAATATCAGTTTTTATGTCTGTATCAAACACCACTCTCATTCTGTGGTCTTTTGCAGTATTATTGATAACGCTCTTTACTTCCAATGCCTTTGCATCTTTTTTCAGGGTATAATATGTAACTATCTCAATTTCGGTAAGCTCATCACTTCTACAGCTTTCACCCTGAATCATCTTTTTATTGATGATGCCGTAAGCCGGTACATTCATCTTAACTTTTGCTGCAATGGTAGCTGAAAGTTCACCATTTTCTTCGTACCATATCTCAGCAGCACTGCCAAGAGTGTTATATGTCTTGTTGTTGTAGGGTGGATAGTAAATCCAATAGTCTCCCTGGTCACCCGTCTCCTCATAATAGTTAAGATTTGCGTAGGTTCTGCCCGTTTTCTTATCTGTCATTGTAACGGTGCCGTTTTTCTCAACACATACAGCAATGAACTCATTTTCCATTGTATTAACGCCGGTAATAAGCTCCTTTCCTGTATACTTTCTCATATCATGCCAGAACACAGTTTTGCGATTCAGGTCCGCGGTCTTTACGCATTTGATAGTCTTATATCCCATAGCGGGAATTTCGCCTGCGTCTATTATTACCTCAAAGCGGTCTATTTCATAAGGCAAAGGTCTTGCATGAAGATTTGACACAGGAGTTACAACCTCTTTGCGTGAAATAACCTGCTTATTAAGTTTTGTATCACCATCATAAATATCAAAATCCCAAACATTCATTTCCTGCGGGAAATCAATATAAAGTTTTAAAACCTCTGATCTCTTATACGGAAGTGTATTAAAGAGAACAAGCAAGATATCATCATCTGCATACTTTGAAAAATCAATTGATTTTACAATGTTCTTACAAGCTGTATTTGAAACTGTTTCGGCAATTTCAAGCGCCTGATTAAGTCTATAGACAGTATCATCAACAGTCTTATCCTGGGTAACACCATTGATTGAGTCATGCGGGTGCGAAAGAAGTAAATAATCCACCGCTTTATCCAGAAAACTTCTGCTGTATTTGTCAGACATTACAGAAAGAGGCTCTGCTGTTTTAAAAATTGAATTTTCTGTTTTCTTATTAAGTATCTTTATATTCGGTCTTGTTGCAAGTGCGTTAGCGCTGCATTTATACGCAGGACCGTCACGAAGCTCACCCTTGATTGTTCTGAGTTTGCTCTCATCAACTGACTTTTTAAATTCATCAACATACTCTTCAAGTGTTGAAAGCTTAAGCTCTAAATCAGGGAATAATTCCTGTGCCTTTTTTATAATTTCAACAAGCTGCGGCTGTGCAGTTGATGAATCAGAACCATTCATCAATATTCTCTTGTCATCAAGGACTGTATCGTTCATTGATTCCCATGCAAGACGCACTGCATCCTTTAAACGATTTTCGTGAATAACGCCGTTATCTTCGATTACGAAATAATCTTCCCAGAAGCCCTTTGAATCGGCCTCATGGTAAACCTGTCCGTCTTTACCGAGCTTCATAAAATATTCGTTGCTGTTATAATCCTTGTCAGTTGTGATTGCAAGGAAAGCGTTCATAAAGAAGTTAGCTCTTGCGTGTTCTCCAAGTCTTGTTGCAAACACCTTTGTGCCGTCAGGTGCTTCCCACAAAAATTCACAGTTTGGGCATCTGTCCTTTGAAACATTCTTAGCAACAACAACAAAGTCAAGTCCAAATCCCTTGTAAATCTGCGGGAATTGCGCTGTTTGTCCCCAACCAAAAGACTCGTGCGCGACATTTAATCTTCTGCCGAGTTTCTTTGATAATCTGTCACCCTTAAGCAGATTTCTAACCAAACTTTCGCCACATACCGGATACAAATCAGGCAATGTGTACCATGGGCCGACATCAATCTTTCCGGCTTTAATATATCCTTCAACTTTCTCGCGATTTTCGGGCTTTAATTCCAGATAATCTTCAATTATTACTGATTGACCATCCATTAAAAAGCACGAGTACTCCTCGTTAGTATCCAAAATCTCAAGAAGCTCGTCAATCATATCAATCAAATATTGACGATTTTCCCAGATGGGATATCTCCATTCTCTGTCCCAATGTGTGTGAGTCACTACAAAAGCCTGTTTCTTTGGCATATAAAAATACCTCCTAGTATTATAATGTATTTTGCCCTAAAACCTATTGGCATTTACCAATAAAATTATATCACATTTACGCGAAAAATTGTTTTTGCACCCGGGCAAAAACAATTAGTTCAATTATCTAATTTTATAACATAAAATTACAAAAATGTCAACGATATTAAGGCAAATATAAAATAAATTTTACCATTTATCCTTTAACAAAAAAGTGACTGTGAGTTTCACAGCCACTTTTATTTTTATGAGGTTATCTGATGCCGTACTTTTCAATAATATAATCCATATCTTTATCTCCTCTTCCCGAGAGGTTGATAAGGATAGAGCCTTTGCCCATTTCTTTGGCAAGTTTCATTGCGTACGCAACTGCATGAGAGCTTTCAATAGCAGGGATTATACCCTCCATTCGCGAAAGTTCAAAGAAAGCATCTATCGTTTCTTCATCGTTTACAACATCATATTTAATTCTGCCAATATCGTGTAAAAATGCGTGTTCAGGACCACTTGACGGATAATCAAGTCCGCTTGCTACTGAATAAACAGGCGCGGGCTCGCCATTCTCATCTTTAAGCATGATGCTGTTAAATCCGTGCATAATACCTTCTGTTCCGTATTTAAGGCTTGCTGCATGGTCACCAAGTGCCGTTCCTCGTCCGAGCGGTTCTACTCCGTATATATCAACGGGGTCATTTAAAAATCCCGCAAAAATTCCCATTGCATTTGAGCCGCCGCCAACACACGCAACAACGCAATCCGGAAGCTCACCTGTCATATTTAAGAATTGTTCTCTTGCTTCAATTCCTACAACGCTCTGGAAATCGCGAACCATCATCGGGAATGGATGCGGACCCAAAACCGAACCAATGCAGTAAATGGCGTCTTTATATTCTTTGCAGTACGCAGCAAAAGCAGCGTCAACAGCCTCTTTGAGAGTCTGAAGACCATCGGTAACTTCAACAACATTTGCGCCTAAAATTTTCATTCTTGCAACATTTGGAGCCTGCTTTTTAATATCCACCGCTCCCATATAAATATCACACTCAAGTCCAAAGTACGCTGCAGCAGTTGCAAGCGCTACGCCGTGCTGTCCTGCACCTGTTTCAGCGATAACCTTTTTCTTGCCCATATACTTTGCAAGTAGTGCTTCGCCCATACAATGATTGAGTTTATGAGCGCCCGTATGATTTAAATCCTCACGCTTTACATAAAGCTGAACATTGCCAAGTTTTTCTGACAATCTCTCAAGATGTGAAATCGGAGTCGGTCTTCCCTGAAACTCTTTTCGTATTCTTCTGAGCTCACTTACAAATTTACTGGATTTACAGATAGTAAAGTACGCTTCTGTAATCTCGTTCATAGCTTTCTGCAGTTCAGGGGAAACATACGAACCGCCGTATTTACCGAAAAAGCCGTTATTATCGGGATAATTTTTAAAGTATGTATTAAAATCAATATCATTATATTTCATTATAAATTCCTCCATTGAACAGATATTCTTATAATTATAAACTTAAATAAATTTCATGCCTCGCCATCGTTTTACACGCATAAACACAACCTCCATAACTTGCATTTACTGTCAAAAAGCATAAAAAATGTCCTTGACAGAAAACTCCTATCTGTCAAGGACGAATAAAAACTTATCCGCGGTGCCACCTTGAATTCACGGAATACTCCGTGCACTTTGCAGGATACCAACATATCCCCAACTTCTAACGCGAGTTTTGCGTCAGTGCATTTAACACTGCCCTCAGCAGCCCATATTACTCGGAGAGTCTTTGCGGAACTCACACCATAATCCGCTCGCTCTTTAAGACCTATTCCAACTTTTTTCTGCCTCGACGGTTTATATATTAAATTTATATTATTATAACACCAGCATTATACTTTGTCAAGTTTTTTAGAAAATTTATCTATTATCAAACAAAAAACAAAAAGTCACACAAAGTGTGACTTTTTTGGAGCGGAAGACGAGATTCGAACTCGCGACGTTCACCTTGGCAAGGTGACGCTCTACCACTGAGCCACTCCCGCATATTTCTGTCACCCCTTGGCGACAGAAATTATTCTAGCACATTTATTTTTATTTGTCAATAGCTTTTTAATTATTTTTCACGATTTTTTATCTCAAGCAGTATCTTGTCGATAAACTCATCAAGCGGCATCGCCCCTTGGTCGCCATCCTTTCTTGAACGAACAGAAACTGTGCCCTCTGCCTGCTCCTTTTCGCCTGCAACAAGCATATAAGGAACCTTTTCAAGCTGTGCCTCTCTGATTTTGTAACCAATCTTTTCGTTTCTTGTATCAAGTTCAACTCTGATTCCGTTTTGTGCCAATTTTTCATTGATTTCCTTTGCATAATCAAGATAATTATCAGAAATCGGCAAAATCTTAACCTGAACAGGCGCAAGCCATGTCGGGAAAGCACCCGCATACTTTTCGATAAGAAGTGCAAGTGTTCTCTCATAACAGCCGATAGAGGTTCTGTGAATAATATATGGATTTTTCTTCTCGCCGTCTTTATCTACATATTCCATACCGAACTGCTTTGCAAGCATCTGGTCAATCTGGATTGTGATAAGGGTATCTTCTTTACCAAATACATTCTTAATCTGAATATCAAGCTTTGGTCCATAGAAAGCGGCTTCGCCGATGCCAATCTTATAAGGAATTTCAAGGTGGTCAAGAATTTTCTTCATTGTACCCTGTGCCTCATCCCATTGCTCTGTAGTACCGATGTATTTTCCCTTATCGTTGGGGTCCCACTGAGAAAATCTGTATGAAACATCCTCATAAAGTCCAAGCGTTTTAAGCATATATGTCGCAACCTCAACACAGCTCTTAAACTCTTCTTCAAGCTGTTCGGGCGTACACATAAGATGTCCCTCAGAGATTGTGAACTGACGGACGCGAATGAGCCCGTGCATCTCACCTGATGCCTCATTTCTGAAAAGCGTTGATGTTTCGCCGTATCTTAGCGGCAAATCACGGTAGCTTCTCATTTTATTTAAGTACGCCTGATACTGAAAAGGACAAGTCATTGGACGAAGTGCGAAAACTTCCTTATCCTTATTTTCGTCACCAAATATGAACATACCATCCTGATAATGGTCCCAATGTCCCGAAATTTTGTAAAGGTCGCTCTTTGCCATATAAGGAGTCTTTGTTCTTACCCAGCCATGAGCATCCTCATAGTCTTCAACAAAGCGCTGAAGTATCTGCAAAATTTTAGCGCCCTTTGGCAGCATAATCGGAAGGCCCTGACCTATAACATCAGATGTTGTGAATATTTCAAGCTCTCTGCCAAGCTTATTATGGTCACGCTTTCTTGCCTCTTCCAGCATTTCTAAATATTCATCAAGGTCAGACTTTTTAGGAAATGCGGTTGCATAGATGCGGGTGAGCATCTTGTTTTTCTCGTCACCGCGCCAATATGCGCCCGTAGCACTCTGAATTTTAAACGCTTTAAGTCTTCCCGTAGACATAAGATGAGGTCCAGCACAAAGGTCGGTAAAATCGCCCTGCTTATAGAAAGAAATAATTGAATCTTCAGGCAAATCATTTATAAGCTCAACCTTATATGGTTCGTTTTTCATAAGTTCAAGCGCTTCGCTGCGAGAAAGTTCAAATCTCTCAATCTTGATATTCTCTTTTATGATTTTTTTCATTTCTGCCTCGATTTTTTCAATCTCAGCAGCACCTACGGGCTTTTCAAACTCAAAGTCATAGTAAAATCCATTTTCAATAGCAGGACCGATAGCAAGCTTTGCCGTAGGGAACAATCTCTTTACAGCCTGTGCCAGAACATGCGATGCTGTATGACGATAAGCAAGTCTGCCTTCCTCGTCATCAAAGGTCAAAAAGCTCACTGCACAGTCATTTTCAATTGTGTCTCTTAAATCGTGAGTCTGTCCGTCTACTGCAGCCGCAGTACAAGCACGGGCAAGCCCTTCGCTTATGTCAAATGCTATATCTATCAAAGATGTGCCTTTTGCCACCTCCTTGACATCGCCGCCTTTTAAAGTAACTTTAACCATTTATATCACCCTTTCTAATTAAGACCTACTAACAAATGGGTACCTATTGCCCATACTATACCAAGAATCGCCCCCGCCGTAACTTCAAGAGGGGTATGCCCCAAAAGCTCTTTTAGGCGTATCTGCTTCTCAAGCGGGTCACTCTCATCCCACGCATCAATAATCATATTTATCATACTCGCTTGCTGACCTGCCGCCCTGCGTATACCCGATGCATCATACATAACCACAAGCGCAAACGCGCAACAGATAACAAATGCAGTTGAACCAAATCCATCGTGGATACCTATACATATTGCAAGACAGGATACGAGTGTTGAATGTGATGACGGCATACCTCCGGGTCCCATAAACCTTGTCATATCAAGTCTCTTTTCTCTTATACAAACCAGCATACCCTTAAGCACACAGGAAAATATCCAGGCAAAAAAAACTGTGAAAAAAATCTCATTATGCAAAAAATCATTAAGATACAAAAAATATCACTCCAAACTAATAGCTTCTGTCAATTAAATAATCCGCAAGCTGTCGCAAAAACCACGCCTTGTCGCCAAAAGGCTCAAGCTCTTGTTTTGCCTTATCAGTAATTTCGTTAAGACTTTTCTTTGCTTCTTCAAGCGAGAGCAAAGTAACAAAAGTGTTTTTTCCGTTACCTAAGTCACTGCCTATGGGTTTTCCCACAAGCTCCTCATTCCCGATAACATCAAGTATATCATCCTTTATTTGAAATGCCAAACCCAATTTTGCAGAATACCCCGCTAAAATTGACAATTCAGCATCATCACATTCTCCGCAAAGTCCACCGCACACCGTTGCGGCTTTAATAAGCGCACCCGTTTTATGGGCGTGCATATAAATCAAATCATCAAGGCTGACATCTTTTTTGTTTTCATTTTCTATATCAACAACCTGCCCGCCAATCATTCCAAAAACACCTGATGCCGTTGAAAGTTCCCGTGTAATTGCAATCAATTTGTCAGCATCAAGAGATTTAAAACTTTTTACATCCGATAAAATCTCGAATGCGGAATTTAAAAGTCCATCACCTGCAAGAAGAGCTGTGCATTCACCATAAACCTTATGGCAGGTGGGTCTGCCGCGCCTTAAATCATCATCATCCATACAAGGCAAATCATCATGAATTAATGAATAATTATGAACACTCTCTACTGCAAGTCCTACTCTTGCCGCATCTTCTAAATCTCCGCCGCAAAGTTCTGCTGCTGCCATCGTTAATACAGGACGAACTCTTTTACCCCCTGCAGTTATCGCATAACGCATAGCATCAAGCACCAACTTTTGTTTTACCTCTTTTTGAGCGAAATATTCGTTTATTTTTTCCTCAACGGCGTCAAGGTATAAGCTATACTGCTTTTTAAAATCCATTATTCCGCCGCTCCTTTAAATGGAGCTTCCTCCATTTCGCCGTCACGATTCTTCATAAGTATTGTAATTTTCTGCTCCGCCTCATCAAGTGCCTTTGTGCACTCACCCGTGAGCTTTACTCCCTTTTCAAAAAGGGAAATCATATCATCAAGACTTATATCTGTACCCTCCAGCGCTTTAACTACCTGCTCAAGCTCAGAAAGATTTTTTTCAAAACTCTGCTTGTCCGCCATAATTTATACCGCCTTTCATATTACACTTGCATTGAATTCGCCGTCCGTCACACGCACTTTAACAACATCGTCTTTTTTAATCTGATTAACCGACTTTATCACTTTGCCATCCTCATCTGTTGTAAGAGAATACCCTCTTGTCAGCGTGCCGAGGGGACTTAATCCGTCAAGACTTGCTATACTCTTAACAAGCCTTTGTCTTTTTTCTGAAACAGCATTTTTGCACGCAAGCTCAAAATTATGGAACAAATTATCAAGATACTGCCTTTCATCATCAATGGTACGGAGCGGTTCTTTAAACACCGTTCTGTCCTCTAATGATTTAAGGGATATCCTGCCTCTTTCTACTATGTGCATAGACCGCTGAAAGATTCTGCGATAAACATTATTAAACTTTTCAGAAAGTTCTGTTTGAGACGGCACGACAAGTTCTGCCGCAGCCGAAGGTGTCGGAGCTCTTAAATCCGCAACGAAATCGGCTATTGTAAAGTCAATTTCATGACCTACCGCTGACACAATCGGAACTTCACTGTTATATATGGCGCGGGCTACAATTTCTTCATTAAAAGACCACAAATCCTCAATCGAGCCGCCGCCTCTGCCCACGATAAGCACATCTGCAATTTTATTTTTATTGAAATATTCAATGGCTTCAACTATGCTTTGGGCAGAATTTTCACCCTGAACCAAAACGGGGTATAAAACTATATCTGCATATGAAAATCTCCGCGACAAAACATTTATTATATCTCTGATTGCTGCCCCTGTAGGCGCAGTAACCACCCCAACTTTTTTAGGGTACTTAGGAAGCGGCATTTTGTGCATCGGGTCAAAGAGTCCTTCAGCTGATAACTTGACCTTAAGCTGCTCAAACGCCTGATACAAATCGCCCTGTCCTTCTTGCTGCATATCGTTTATATATAGCTGATATTGACCGTCCCGCTCATAGACACTAACTCTGCCGCGGGCTACAACCTTCATCCCGTTTTGTGGTTTAAAATTAAGTCCTGATGCCGCTGAACGAAACATAACAGCCCGCATAACACCCGTCTCATCCTTTAAAGACATATACATATGCCCGGAAGAATGAGCCTTGAAATTAGAAAGCTCACCCTTGACTAAAACATCAGATAAAATATCGTCACGGGATATCACATCTTTTATATAGAGATTTACTTGTGTTACAGATAAGGCTTGTCGCTCGTTCATATTTCTTTCCTATTTCTTTTCTAAATTATCTTTAAGCTTTCCGAGTATTCCATTTACAAAGGGTGCCGCTTCCTCACCCTCAAACTCTTTGGCAAGAGAAACTGCTTCACTTACTGAAACCGCAGAAGGAATATCCTCAAGATACAAAAGCTCATAAGCACCAAGTCTGAGAGCTGCAAGCGAAACTGATGAAATTCTGTCAATGTCCCAATCCTTTGAATATTCAGAGAGGACCGCATCAATCTCAGAAAGTTTTTCAATTGTGCCGGTTACAACACTTTCTATATACTCTTTTTGCACACCCGTTTTGGTGCTTTTAAAAAAATCGCTTACAAGCTCATTCATATCCTCTGCCTGAAACTTAAGCTGGAACAATAATATAAAAGCCTGTTTTCTCGCTTCTCGTCTGTTCATTAAATTACTCCTCTGTTTTATCGGTCTGCTCATCAGTCTGCGGAACATTAAGTCCGTCAACTATTACATTAACAGTCACAATATTAAGTCCTGTCATTTCCTCTACTTCGTCTTTTACTTTGCCCTGAACCTCCCATGCAACATCGGGAATTTTTGCTCCATAGTTAACAACAATTGATACATCGAGGGAAACTTCATCCTCTGTTCTTGTTACCTTTACTCCTTTGAAAGTCTTTTTCATTCCTAAAAATTCCGCAACATTGCCCATAGCTCCGCCGGCCATCCCTGCAACATTTTCAACTGATGTTGCAGCCTTTGACGCAATTACAGAAAGAACTTCATCAGAAATGTTTACATTACCATTATTATCAAAAATTTCGGGGTTGATTGTGTTTTCCATAATAATCCTCCTTAAATTTACTTACTATTATCCAATATACCCACATTATATCATATTAAAATAAATTCCGCAACGATTATTTTAATTTTATAGAAAAAAACTCTCCCTAAGGAGAGTTTTATAATACTTTACGCAAAAATTCTTTTGTTCGCTCGTTTTGTGCATTTGAAAAAATCTGTTCGGGTGTTCCCTGCTCTACAATTTTGCCGCCATCCATAAACAACACGCGGTCAGCAACCTCGCGAGCAAAACCCATTTCGTGTGTTACCACAAGCATCGTCATACCATCTGATGCGAGTTTTTTCATAACATCCAAAACCTCGCCTACCATTTCAGGGTCAAGAGCTGATGTCGGTTCATCAAAAAGCATTACATCGGGCTTCATACAAAGCGCTCTTACTATAGCAATTCTCTGTTTCTGTCCTCCGGAGAGCTGCGACGGATAGGCGTTTGCTCTGTCTTCAAGACCTACTACTTTTAAAAGCTCCATCGCCTGTTTTTCAGCTTCTTCTTTGGATATTTTTTTGAGTTTCATAGGAGCAATACACATATTTTTAAGTATTGTCATATGCGGGAAGAGATTGAACTGCTGAAATACCATACCCATTTTTTGTCTGTGCTTATTTATGTTATTGCTTGGGTCTGCAATATTTACACCCTCTAAGAAGATTTCACCGTCGGTCGGTATTTCGAGCAGATTAAGAGAGCGTAAAAATGTAGATTTGCCGCAACCCGAAGGCCCGATTATAACGATAACCTCGCCTTTTTTAACCTCCAAATCAACGCCGTCAATCGCCTTGATTTTTCCGTTCATAAAATATTTTTTAAGACCTTTAACTTCTATGATATTATCAATGTTCACTTGTTCTGAGCCTCCTCTCAAGCTTGCCTACAAGATATGTAAAGAACATTACAAGCACGAGGTAAATAAGCGCTACTGCAATAAGCGGCATAAACGCCGAATATGTTGCCGCGCGTATAATATTACCGCCCATTGTCAGGTCTCTTATCGTCACATAGCCTGCAACAGATGTTTCTTTGAGCAGTACAATAAATTCATTTGCAAGTGCAGGTAAAACATTCTTAAACGCCTGAGGAATAATTATATACCACATAGTTCTTTTGTAATCAAAGCCAAGGCTTCTGCCTGCTTCAAACTGCCCTTCATCAATCGACATTATTCCCGAACGCACAATTTCGGCAACATATGCACCCGAATTTATGCCAAAGGATAAAATTGCAACCATAAGGCTGTTTCTTGAGCTTGCAAAAATTATATAGTACATAATCATAAGCTGTACGACAACAGGTGTTCCCCGCACAACTGTAAGATATACCTTGCATATACCATTGGCAATTGCAAGAAAAACCTTTCCGATTCCTTTTCGTGTTTCCTGATATGTTTTGTCATAGCTTGACCTTACAATAGCTACAATTACACCGAGAACAATTCCCAGAACTAACGAGAGAAATGTAATTATAAGCGTATTTTTAAGACCCGTAGTAATAAACTGCCAGCGGTTCTGGTCGACAAAGTTCAGAATAAAGTCAGCCTTCACACCTGAAAACCATTCGCTAAACCCGTTCATATTCTCACCCCGATTAAAAAATAAGGGACGGATAATTTCCGTCCCGTTCTTGAAAATTATTTATTGTTGTTTGCTTCAACATATGCCTTTGCAGGCTCGTTGTCAATGATAACGCAATCAACCTTTTTTGTTACAAGAGCCTGAACAGCTTCATTTCCTGTTGTGTATTTCATAACGCGTTCTGCGCCAAAATCATCCTCAGAATAGATATCGCCTGTTGTACCTCTCTGAGTACCTATTAAGTAATCAGCGCCATCTGCATACAAATCGTCTACCGATGTTATTTCGCTGCCCTCAGGAACAATGATTGACTGAATTCCTGTTGCATATGTTTTAGAGAAATTTATGTTCTGCAGACGCTCTTCAGTAACGGTCATACCTGCCATACCCATATCAGATTTGCCTGTCTGAACAGATGTAATAATAGCATCAAAGTCCATATCATCGATAACAAGCTTCATATCGAGCTTATCTGCAATAGCTGCAGCCATTTCTGCATCAATACCTACAATTTTGTCACCCTCATAGTATTCGTACGGAGGAAACTGAGCATTTGTAGCCATATGAAGTTCAGTCTTTCCTTCTGCCTCTGCCTGGAATACGAGGTCGTGTGCCACGCCTGAAATGTATTTGTTTACAATTGCATCCTTTGTTCCGTCTGCATCCAATTCAACAAGAGCTGCATTAATTTTTTCAAGAAGCTCTGTATTTTCTTTTGCAACACAGATTGCATAATCTTCAACTGCATATTCTGTATCAAGAATAGTCAGCTTTGTTTTTTCTGTTCCGCAGCCTGCAAGCATACATACTGCCATTACTAAACAAAGTGTAATTAAAAGTAATTTTTTCATAACAAACAACTCCCTTTTGGTTATTTATATTTTTGATTTATTTTACAACAGATTAAGCCTTTTGTCAATATTTTTATATTCTGTTTCCCAAAACAGACACCCTGTCTTTTTTATATAAATCAAAGCAATCATTGTCAATAGCATCACGAATTTCAGCCATTAAATTATTATAAAAATAAAGGTTATGGATTACCGCAAGACGCATTGCAAGCATCTCTTTTGCCTTAAATAAGTGCCTTATATACGCTCTTGAAAAACTTCTGCAGGTCGGGCAGTTACAATTTACATCAAGTGGCTTTTCATCACGCTCATATTTTGCGTTCATAATATTTAATATTCCCTCACTTGTGAAAATAGTCCCATGTCTTGCGTTACGGCTGGGCATAACGCAATCAAAAAAGTCAACACCGCGCTCTACTGCTTCTAAGATATTTACAGGCGTTCCGACACCCATTAAATACCTCACCTTATCCTTTGGCATATACGACTCTACCGCCTCTATGATTGAATACATTTCTTCTGCAGTTTCACCCACCGCAAGTCCGCCTATTGCATAACCATCAAGGTCTAAATCAACTATCTGTTTCATATTCTCTATTCTTAAATCAGAATATGTACTACCCTGATTTATACCAAACAAGAGCTGATTTTTGTTTATGGTTGAATCTAAAGAGTTAAGTCTCTTCATTTCGTTTTTGCAACGCTCAAGCCAGCGGACTGTTCTGTCAGAAGATTGCTTTGCATAATCCTTTTCGCACGGATTTTCAATACATTCATCAAATGCCATTGCAATGGTTGATGCAAGATTTGACTGAATTTGCATACTCTCCTCAGGACCCATAAATATTTTTCTGCCGTCTATGTGAGACGAAAAATAAACGCCCTCTTCCTTTATGTTTCTTAAGGACGCCAGTGAAAACACCTGAAAACCTCCGCTGTCTGTAAGTATGGGTCTATCCCAATTCATAAATTTATGAAGTCCGCCCATATCGTGAACAACCTTATCGCCGGGTCTTAAATGCAGATGATAGGTGTTTGAAAGCTCTACCTGACACCCTATTTCCTTAAGTTCAGGTGCAGCGACCGCCCCCTTTATCGCAGCCGCTGTTCCTACATTCATAAATACGGGTGTCTGCACAGTGCCGTGAACCGTGTGAAATTCACCTCTGCGGGCAGCGCCATTAGTCTTTATAAGTTTATACATTTTATTCTCCTTTAATAAACATCGCATCACCGAAGCTGAAAAATCTATATCTTTCTTTCACGGCCGTTTCATACGCATTAAACACATTATCCTTGCCCGCAAACGCCGATATCAACATAAGCAAAGTCGATTCCGGCAAATGAAAATTGGTAATAAGCGCATCTATCGCCTTAAATTTATATCCCGGGTAGATAAATATGCTTGTCTCACCCGACTCAGCTTTAAGATGGCCGCTTTCATCAGCAACAGTCTCTAAAGTTCTCACGGATGTTGTACCGACAGCAATAATTCTGCCTCCGCTTTCACGGACACGATTTATTGTATCTGCCGCTTCTTTCGTTATCTGATAATATTCGGTGTGCATCAGATGTTCTTCTACATTTTCAACCGATACGGGTCTGAAGGTACCAAGCCCCACATGGAGGGTGAGATATACAAGCTCTACTCCCATATTTTTTATTTTTTCAAGCAATTCCTCAGTAAAATGAAGTCCCGCTGTCGGTGCCGCCGCAGAACCCTCGATTTTTGAATATACAGTCTGGTATCTTTCTCTGTCGGTTAGCTTTTCTTTTATATATGGCGGAAGTGGCATCTCGCCAAGTTTGTCAAGAATTTCCTCCCATACGCCGTCATATTCAAATCTAACTATACGATTTCCGTCTTCCAAAACCTCCAAAATCTCAGCCTTTAAAAGTCCGCCGCCAAATTCAAAGCGGGCACCCTTTCTTGCCCGCTTTCCGGGTTTTAAAATAACCTCCCATTTATCAAGTTCAAGCCTTTTTAACAGCAAGAACTCAATTTTACCACCGCTGCCTTCCTTGCTGCCGTAAAGCCTCGCAGGAATAACACGCGTATTATTCATAACAAGGCAATCGCCCTTTCTTAAATGGTTCGTTATATCAAAAAAATGTTCATGGCCTATTTCGCCGCTTTTCTTATCCAAAACCAAAAGGCGTGATGCCGTTCTGTCCTCAAGCGGAGTCTGTGCAATAAGCTCTGGTGGCAAATCATAATAAAAATCTTTTGTAGTCATAACAGCTCCTTAATATGCGTTTTCAAGATTTGTTCCCGGGAAATAGTGCAGCAGAATATCAACATAGCTAAATCCTGCCTCAGCCATACCCTTTGCACCATACTGACTCATACCAACGCTGTGTCCCCAACCTGTCCCCTCAAAGGCAAATGATGTATTTACACCGTTTCCCGTTGAAGATGTTATATTATACTTCTTTTGAACAGTTCCGTTTGTTGTATATAAATCAGAGTTTGAAAGACCGCTTCTTCCGCTGGAAGAGAGAATAACAAGCTCGTTTATTTTAAGAGTAGATGTGTTTTTTCCGTCGGTTATCGAAATCGACGGCACCATCTCTGTTCCTTCGCCGTTACCTTTAACTGTGTATGCCTGACTTTTTGTAACAGTATTAAATATAGTCCTGCAAGCTTCCCTTTCAAATATTTTAGAGCCCAGTGAACCTGTAACCTTTAGTTTTAACACTCTGCCATTTTCTGTATACTCAAGAGCCTCAATATTTGTGACAGTTCCCACATCATAGCCCTTGTTGCGCATAATGGTTGTTGCTTCATCCGAAGTAATTGAGCCTGTCCATACTCCGTTTGTAACATTTTTAGTATCCTCATAGCTGTTATCAACACTTACAAGATAAGGAACGCTGCTTCCCCATACATTTTTTACATCCTCGGTACGACTACCCATAGACGAACTGTAGTAAAGCTCAGCAGGCTTTGAATTATATGTCAGAATCTGGTTGCTTGTATCATCAACAGGTGCGTATGAATTAGCTGTTTCAAATCTTGTACCCGCATACGCCTGACAGCAAACTGTGTTACAAAGGTCAAATCCGTATTCGTCATGCTTATCAAGATTATTTATGGCATAATTTCTTGCACAAACAGCCTGTGCCTTTAGCGCTTCGATATGCCAGGACGGACTCATTTCCCTGGAAATTACTCCATATAAATAATTATTCATAAAAACAACATTTGTAATTACATTTTTGCCGTTTACTTTCTTAAAATCAAGACCGCCGCGATATTCCTCGCCGCTTATACTAAGGCGTCTGTCCATTCCCCCTTTTGTGGGAAAAATTCCAACACCCGTTTCGCTGTCTGCGGTATAAATAACCTGCCCGTCAGCATTTTTAACTATAATTGTACTATCGCTAAATGTGACAGTAACTTCTTTATAGATAGTCTCACTTATCTCTGTAAATTCCGTACCACTGTAAGAGCCTATGTAAAATCCGCTCTCGGTTGTAACCTTTGCCTCGCTTTTTGCACTTGAGCCATAAAACAAACCAATCCTTAAATACGACGGGACATCGTAGTGAGCCGATACTGCAATTGGAAACAAAAATAACATTGTTATAATTAAAGCTAAAATTCTCTTCATAAAAATCCCGCTCCTTATTACAAAATACATCATTATATTTTATAATACCACAAGAGCATACATTTTACCAGCAATTTTTCAAAAAAACATATGAACAAATACATTAAATTTCTATTACGAAAAACCTCTTTTGTTTATTATACCTAAAATATTTACAAAAAACCCTACATTTCAGCCAAAATAACATTTGACATCTTGGCTTCAATCGCATATAATGTTTATATTAATGTAATTATGTAAAAGTGTAATTTGAGGAGGAATTTTACAGTGAAACAGTTTAATGTTGGTATCATAGGCGCAACAGGTATGGTTGGACAGAGATTTATTACTCTGCTTGAAAATCACCCCTGGTTTAATCTTACTCTTCTTGCAGCTTCTCCGAGAAGTGCAGGCAAGAAATATTCTGAAGCGGTGGGTAATCGTTGGGCTATGAGCACCCCTCTTTCCGATAAAATAGCTGACATGGTTGTATATGACGCAACTGCTGATATTGAAAAAATTGCAAGTCAGGTTGATTTTGTTTTCTGTGCAGTTGATATGAAAAAAGATGAAATTAAGGCTTTAGAAGAAGCTTATGCTAAAGCTGAATGTCCCGTTGTTTCAAACAACTCAGCTCACAGACACACAGACGATGTTCCTATGATTGTTCCCGAAATCAATCCTGAACACGCTGAGATTATCGAAGCTCAGAGAAAGCGCCTTGGCACAAAGCGCGGATTTATCTCAGTTAAGTCAAACTGCTCACTCCAGAGCTATGTTCCCGCACTTCACCCACTTATGAAGTACGGCGTTAAGAATGTTTTGGCTTGTACCTATCAGGCAATTTCAGGCGCCGGCAAAACCTTTGAAACATGGCCTGAAATGGTTGACAATGTTATTCCATACATTGGCGGCGAAGAAGAAAAGAGCGAAATTGAACCTCTTAAAATCTGGGGTAAGATTGAGGGCGATAAGATTGTAGACGCAACTTCTCCCGCAATCACAACTCAGTGTTTGCGTGTTCCTGCGTCTGACGGACATATGGCGGCAGTATTTGTAAAATTTGATAAAAAACCTACCATTGAACAAATTAAGGAAGATTGGAAAGCATTTAAGGGCGTTCCGCAGGAGCTTGAACTTCCTTCTGCTCCTAAGCAGTTCCTTAACTACTTCGAAGAGGATAATCGTCCTCAGACAAAGCTCGACAGAAACTTAGAGGGCGGCATGGCTGTTTCTATGGGAAGACTCCGTGAGGATTCTCAGTATGACTACAAGTTTGTTTGTCTCTCACACAATACATTAAGAGGTGCAGCAGGCGGTGCAGTTTTAATGGCTGAGCTTTTAGCTGCAAAGGGTTATTTTGACAGATAGAATTTTATAGAAAGGGTTGATTTTTATGAAGACTCCGATTTTTACAGGTTCTGCTGTTGCAATTATCACACCTTTTACTGAAAACGGCGTTGATTTTGCAAAACTTGAAGAACTTATTGAATTCCATATTTCAAACGGCACAGATGCACTCGTTGTTTGCGGAACAACAGGCGAAGCATCTACCATGCCGGATAGCGAACACAAAGAAGTTATCCGTTTCTCTGTGGAAAAAGCTGCAGGCCGAATCCCTGTAATTGCGGGCACAGGCAGCAATGATACCCACCACGCATTAGAGCTTAGCAAATATGCTGACTCTGTCGGTGTTGACGGAATTTTACTTGTTACCCCTTACTACAACAAAACTACTCAGCAGGGCTTATACCTTCACACTAAGACAATAGCAGAGAATGTTAATGTTCCTATTATCCTCTATAACATTCCCGGTCGCACGGGCGGACTTTCATTCTCAATAGATACTCTTAAAAAACTTGCTGAGATTGAAAACATCAACGCAATTAAAGAAGCAAGCGGTGACATTGCATTTGCAGCTCAGGTTGCGGCAGAAACCGATCTTGTTTTATACGCAGGAAATGACGATATGATTGTTCCGATTATGTCTCTTGGCGGCAAGGGCGTTATTTCCGTTCTTGCAAACATAGCCCCCAAAGATACCCATGATATGTGTGCAAAATATATCGAGGGCGATGTTGAAACCGCAAAGGATTTATTCTTAAAATATATGCCTCTTATCAAGGCTTTGTTTGTAGAGGTTAATCCTATTCCCGTAAAGACCGCTATGAACATTTTAGGTTACAATGTGGGTCCTTTCAGAATGCCACTTTGTGATATGATGCAGGGCAACAAAGCATTTTTAGAGGACACACTTAAAAATTACGGACTGTAAGAAAAAGGTGATACAAATGACAAATGTACTTTTATGCGGTGCAGGCGGAAAAATGGGTCACGCCGTTGCAAGAGTTATTGATTTAAATGATGATGTATCAATCGTCGCAGGATTTGACATAGCTGTCCCGACAGATGTAAAATTCCCAGTTTATACCTCTCTTTTTGAAGTATCTGAAAATGTTGATGTTATAATTGACTTTTCTCATCCGTCGCTTACCGATTCAATTTTAGATTATGCCATATCTACGAAAACTCCTGCCGTCATCTGCACAACGGGTCTTTCAAGCGAACAGATGGCAAAAATTAAACAGGCAGCTGACACTATTCCCGTGTTCTTCTCTGCCAATATGTCACTTGGAGTAAATCTTCTCATTGATTTGGTAAAAAAAGCGTCTAAACTTTTAGAGGATAACTTTGATATTGAAATTATTGAAAAACATCACAACCAGAAGATTGATGCTCCCAGCGGTACCGCACTTGCCATAGCTGACGCAATTGCAGATTCGGTATCATACGAGGCTGAATATACCTATGACCGCCACTCTGTCAGACAAAAGCGCGCTAAACGCGAAATCGGTATTCACGCAGTTCGCGGCGGCACAATTGTTGGTGAACATTCTGTTATTTTTGCAGGATGTGACGAAATGATTGAGCTTAAGCATACTGCCACCTCTAAGGAAGTTTTTGCAGTTGGTGCAGTTAAAGCAGCTGTATTTTTAAAGTCTAAAGCTCCCGGTTTTTATGCTATGAAAGATTTGATTGAGGCTCAATAATTAAGAAAGGTATGATAATATGATTAAGACAATTACTACCATTAGTTATCTTGAGGATGTGGCACTTGTCACAGTTAACAATATCCCAAACAGCACAAAGAATGTTTCGTTTATCCTGAATGAGATTGCAAAGCGTGATATTACTGTGGATATGATATGTCAGACTGCTCCTTATAAGGATAAAATCAATCTTTCATTCACTGTTCCTCAGGACAGTTTGGGAGACTTAATTGCTACAACTCCTGCTTTTAAAAAGCTGAGTTCTGAAATCTCAACCGACTTAAATGGTAACAACACAAAGTTTATCTTAATCGGTGAGGGCATGCGCAATACCTCAGGCGTTGCAGCTGAGCTTTTTGAGCTTCTTGCCCAAAACGACATCAAGGTAAAGCTCATCACCACAGGCGAAACCGAGATTTCGTGTCTGATTGATATAAAAGATGTAGAAAAGACAAAGGCATTACTTAAATAAAATTAACCCCTTGGCATACGCCAAGGGGTTTTGTTTAAATAAAAGGAGAACCTGATTGGTTCTCCTTATTTATTTTAGTGGTGGAAAAGACGAATTCCTGTAAATGACATTGCCATACCATACTTATTACAGGTATCAATAACATTGTCATCTCTGATTGAGCCACCGGGCTGAGCAATTACAGTAACGCCTGACTTATAAGCTCTTTCAATATTATCACCAAACGGGAAGAATGCGTCAGAGCCAAGTGCAACATCTGTATTTTGTTTAAGCCACTCTTTCTGCTCTTCCTTAGTAAACACAGGAGGCTTAACCTTAAATATTTTCTCCCATGCGCCATCTTTTAAAACATCCATATATTCATCTGAGATATAAACATCGATTGCGTTATCACGGTCTGCTCTCTTGATGCCGTCAACAAACTGAAGACTAAGCACCTGAGGTGCCTGACGAAGCCACCATATATCCGCTTTATTTCCTGCAAGACGAGTGCAGTGAATTCTTGACTGCTGACCTGCACCGATACCGATTGCCTGACCATCTTTTACATAGCAAACGCTGTTTGACTGAGTATATTTTAGAGTAATCAAAGAAATTATAAGGTCTCTCTTTTGTGCATCAGTCATTTCTTTCTTGTCAGTTACAACATTTGAAAGCAGTTCGTTGTCAATCTTTAACTCGTTTCTGCCCTGTTCAAATGTAATTCCAAACACCTGCTTGTGCTCAATTGGAGCAGGAACATAATTTTCATCAATCTGAATTACATTATAGTTTCCGTTTCTCTTACCCTTTAGGATTTCAAGCGCCTCGTCTGTGTATCCGGGTGCAATAACGCCATCAGATACTTCCTTTGCGATAAGCTGAGCTGTCGCCTTGTCACAAACATCAGAAAGAGAAATAAAATCGCCAAACGATGACATTCTGTCTGCACCTCTTGCTCTTGCATAGGCGTTTGCAAGCGGTGTCATTTCTATGCTGTCATCCACAAAATAAATCTTTTTAAGAGTATCAGAGAGCGGAAGTCCAACCGCAGCACCTGCAGGTGATACATGCTTAAATGAAGTTGCAGCGGGAAGTCCTGTTGCCGCCTTTAACTCCTTAACAAGCTGCCAGCCGTTAAGGGCATCAAGCAAATTGATGTATCCCGGCTTTCCACAAAGCACTGTGAAGGGAAGTTCCCCGTTTTCCATAAAGACTTTTGATGGTTTCTGGTTGGGATTACAACCATATTTAAGTTCCATTTCTGTCATTGTATATCCTCCTATTTATTTTTATTTATAATTTTAGAGGTTGTCTTGCCATCTTCTAAGTTAATGTATCTCACAAATAAAGATACTTTATTTTCTTCATTTAGGCTTTCCCATAAATTATTTGCAAATTCCTCTAAATCATCACAGGTTTCAATCTGCTTAGGCTCTCCGCAAAAACTTGGGAGCGGATTTCCGTCACCCATATAGGTGTGGATAAAATGTCCCTGACCGCTTATAGGATTTTCAAAAGCAAATGTGTTTCTTCTGCAAGATGACGGGTCTCCGTCAGCACTCTTTAAGATTGACATAGCATAGTTATATGTACCATTTTCAATGTGCATAATACCTGAAATTCTTGGTGTAAAGTTCGGAGCATCAGGTTCAAACTCACGGGTTCTGAGTGCCTGCTCAAATGTCATCTGCTTATCCATAAGTTCAAAAATAGTATCCGTCTGGTCGCCGTTTGTAACAATTGTCTTGTTTCCAAGAACACGAACGGGTGAATAAATAATAAGTGACGGATCTTCAAGCTTTGACTCGTCAAATGCCTGAGTTTTAATTCCGCAGCCGTCTTCTACAAATATACGATTACGGCTGTTTGAGCTTCTGCCCATAATAAAGTATGCTGTCACCGCAAATTTTCCGTTTGGTGACTTACCTATGATTATTCCTCTTCCGGGATAGGAATTTGATTTAAGTTCTTCGTAGATATTCATTTTTATCTCCCTTTCTCTAAACTTGAGCAAAGTTTTTCAACAGCCTGAGGCAGTATTTTCCACTCCGCTTCTTCCATTACTCTTCTCTGGAGAGTCTCTGCTGTATCATTTTCTTCAATATACACAGCCTTTTGGATCAGGATTTTGCCGCCATCTGTAATCTCATTTACAAGATGTGCAGTCGCACCTGTCACCTTTACGCCGTAATCAAGTGCCGCCTGATGTACTTTTAAGCCATAAAATCCATCTCCGCAAAACGACGGGATAAGCGATGGATGAATATTTATTATTCTGTCGCGATACGCATCTATAAAATCACTCTTAAGTATTGCTAAAAATCCTGCAAGAACAACCACATCAACATCCTTGCTCTGCATATAATCACGAAGCGCTCTATCAAAATCTTCAGCTGTTTCATAATCCTTTTTAAGAATTACTTTTGTGTCAATTCCCGCATCTTCTGCGCGCTTTAGCGCATAAACATCACTTTTGTTTGAGACAACAGTCACAATTTTACCGCTTTTTAAAATTCCGTCTTTTTCTGCATCAATAAGAGCCTGAAGGTTAGTTCCGCCACCTGATACAAGTACGCCAATATTTAACATTATTTTATAACCTCACCCGTTTTATCGTCAACGATTTCAACGCCCTTTTCACCGCTCTCTAATTCACCGATTATGTAAGCGGTTTCTCCGGCATCTTTAAGGCAGGAAAGTGCTTTTTCTGCCTTTTCTTTATCAACTGCAATAATCATACCAATACCCATATTAAAGGTATTATACATATCACGCTCAGCAATGCCTGATTTTTCCTGCATCATATCAAACACGGGTAGAATTTCCCATGTTCCTTTATGTATAACTGCAGTAAGTCCATCAGGTAACATTCTGGGGACATTTTCGATAAATCCGCCGCCTGTAATGTGTGAAACTGTGTTTATTCCAATTTCATCAATGAGCTTTAAAAGCGGTTTTACATAAATTTTAGTTGGTGTCAAAAGCTCTTCACCAATAGTTTTGCCGAGCTTTTCTGAATAAACGCTGAGCTTTTCCTTAGCATCAGGGTCGTTAAGTCCGAAAACCTTTCTTACAAGCGAATATCCATTTGAATGGATACCGCTTGATGCGATGCCAATTAAAACATCCCCCGCCTTTGCGCGCTCGCCGTCAGTAATTTTTGACTTTTCAACAACGCCCACACTAAATCCGGCAAGGTCATATTCGTCAACAGGATAAAATCCCGGCATTTCAGCAGTTTCGCCGCCAACTAAGGCACAACCCGCCTTAAGACATCCGTCTGCAACACCTTTTACAATTTGTGCAACCTTTTCGGGAACATTCTTACCAACCGCAAGATAATCAAGGAAAAATAACGGCTTTGCTCCTGAGCAGGCAACATCGTTTACACACATAGCAACACAGTCCTGACCGATTGTGTCATGCTTGTCCATCAAAAATGCCACTCTGAGTTTTGTGCCGACACCATCAGTACCTGAAACCAATACAGGATTTTCATATCCCTTTGGCATTTCAAAGAGTCCGCCAAAACCGCCTATACCGCCGAGGACTCCCTCTATCGCTGTTTTCTTAACATCTTCTTTTATAAGTCTTACCGACTCATATCCCGCCTCAACATCAACTCCGGCAGCTTTATACGCATTTTCACTCATTTTGTATTTTCCTTTCTCTTTATAAATCTTTTGCAATTTCTTTGATTTTTATATTTTTAAGTGCAACACCCTCTGCCATTTTTTGCTTGGCATCTTTAAGGGCTTGCTTTAAATAATCATACTTTAATGAAAGCATTTGTGCCGCAAGTATTGCTGCATTTGTGCCATTGTCAACACCAACAGTTGCAACGGGAATTCCAGGGGGCATCTGAACAGTTGCAAGAAGCGCATCCATCCCGTCAAATGTTGACTTTATGGGTATTCCAATTACCGGAAGAGTTGTGTGTGCAGCAAGAACCCCGCCCAAATGAGCTGCCATACCTGCCGCTGCAATAATAATCTCTATTCCATTTTCCTCCGCGGTCTTTGAAAACTCAGCTGCTGCATCAGGTGTTCTGTGGGCAGAAATTACATTTATATCTACCTCAATATCAAATTCCTTTAATTTTGTTACACAGCTCTTTAACTTATCAAAATCAGAATCAGAGCCCATAACTATTGCTACCTTTGGCATTTTATCAATCCTTTCGTTTATATTCAAGCATATCTTCTGTTATGTTTTTTATCTTAAGTAAGTATCGGTTAGCCTCCTGCTTTGCAAGAGCTAAATCAAGATTTTTGTAATTACCGCACTCAACTGCGGAATTACCGGGCATCTGCCCGTCATATTCAACTATTTTTTTAAGTGTTTCCTTTATAAGGTCAACAACCGACTTATGATTTTCTGTCCGCATTAGCAGATAAAATCCCGTCTGACACCCCATAGGTCCAAAATATATGACCTTATCTTTCATATCCGAGTTTCTCACAAGGGTTGCAAACATATGTTCAAGTGAGTGCATTGCTGCGTTTGAAATCAAATCGTATGTGTTGGGTTTCCTCATTCTTAAGTCATAGGTGGTAATATCCCCGTCAATCCTTGAAATATATATACCCTCTGTAAGGATTGTGTGGTCGACTGTAAAGCTGGCTATCTTGTTCATATAAATGTTACCGCCTCTTTTATGATACTCTTCATTTTTTCAAGTCCTGTTTTTTCTGCGTTGTCAATAACTTCACGATTTAAACCGCCGTTTTTAAGTCCTGCTGCCATATTGGTAACGCATGACAGGCCCAGCACTTTAACTCCGCAATGGACTGCGGTTATAACTTCGGGCACGGTTGACATTCCAACCAAATCAGCTCCCATGATTTTAAGCATCTTTATCTCTGCGGGAGTTTCAAATTGTGGCCCGCTCATAAAAGCGTAAACACCCTCTTTGAGATTATACCGCTCGGTTATCATTTTTCTTAAGTCTTTAGCATAGGCATCTGTCATATCAAAAAATCTGTCGCCAAGTTCTGCGTTATTCTCACCCCGCACAGGACTTTCGGCAGAAAATTTAATATGGTCCTTTATAGCTATAATATCCGAAGGCGCAAATTCTTCATTTATTGCCCCGGATGCGTTGGTAACAATAATCGTCTTAACTGAAAGCTCACAAAGAGTCTGTATCGGCAGCGCAAGCTGCTGCATTGTATAACCCTCATAATAATGAAATCTTCCGCACATAGCAATCACAGGAACACCTGAGATTGTTCCAACCTTGAATTTACCCTCGTGACCAATGACGGTCGAAACAGGAAAATCCGGAATATCGGCATAATCAATGCAATCAGCATTTTCAATAAGGTCAGCAACTCCGCCAAGACCTGTGCCAAGAATTATAGCAATCTTTGGGGCAAGTTTTATCCTGCCCCTTATATACTCTGCCGCTTTTTTATACATAATAACTCCTTATTTGAAGTATTTTACGCCGCTTTCAAAAATCTTCTGGTCCTTATCTCCCGGAATATTTCTAAATACATTATTCTTAAATCTTTCAGAATGTCCCATCTTACCCAGAACTCTGCCGTCAGGGCTTGTGATACCCTCAATTGCATAGTAAGAACCATTTGGATTATATGGCATTTCATAAGTGGGATTGCCGCTTAAATCAACATACTGAGTTGCAATCTGTCCATTTTTCTCCATCTCGGCAATAACTTCAGGACTTGCAACAAATCTGCCCTCGCCGTGAGATACTGCAATCTGGTGAATATCGCCAAGCTCAACTCCTGCAAACCAAGGTGATTTAACAGACGAAATTCTGGTAGATACCATTCTTGATACATGGCGTCCGATTGTGTTAAAAGTGAGCGTTGGACAGGTATCGTCTGTCTTGCGGATTTCGCCGTAAGGCACAAGCCCAAGTTTAATAAGTGCCTGGAAGCCGTTACAGATACCAAGCATCAAGCCGTCTCTTTCGTTTAAGAGTTTCATAACAGCTTCCTTTACCCTGTCATTTTCAAATGCTGCCTTGATAAACTTACCCGAACCATCAGGCTCATCACCGCCGCTGAATCCGCCGGGAAGCATTACGATTTGCGCATTGTTTATTGAATTTACAAAGCCTTCAATTGATTCTTCAATATGAGCCGCCGTCAAGTTTTTGAATATCTTAACATCTGCGATACCGCCTGCACGCTCAAACGCTCTCTGAGAATCATATTCGCAGTTTGTGCCCGGAAATGCAGGAATAAATATTCTTGGCTTTGCAAAACTTTCTTTAGGGCAAATATTTACTCTCTCTCCAAAGTTAAATGTCTTCATTCCCACATCTTCAAAGTCTGCCTTTGTGGCAAATACACCCTCAAGCGGTTTTGTCCACGCATTTTCAATATCGGAGAGTAAAATTTCTTCGCCGCAAATCTTAATTGCAGGCTCTTTAGTGGTGTGTCCAAGCTTTACAACATCTATATTATTACCTATAAAGCCTGTTGCACCAAGACCTTTTACCTCTATTATAATACTGCCGTACTTTGCCTTGAATAATTCATTTTTATCACAACAATCAGTAAACTCAAAACCAATTCTGTTACCAAGGCTCATTTTGCAGATACCTTCCATAGCGCCACCAAAACCTACTGCCCAAGCTGACTGAATAAGTTTAATCTTATCATCACTCATCATCATATATATCATATCATAAAGAGCCTTTAAACTTTCAAAATCAGGCATATTATTCTCGTCATACTTAGGGCTTAACATAAACACAAGATTATTTTCACCCTTGAATTCACCAGACACCGCCTTTGATGCAGTAAGCGGAGCTACTGCAAATGATGTAAGAGTCGGCGGAACATCAATATCGTTAAACGAACCTGACATACTGTCCTTACCGCCGATTGCCGCGAGACCTAATTTCTCCTGAGCAAGATATCCGCCAAGCAGGGAAGCAAGCGGCTTACCCCAACGCTCAGGCGATGTGCCAAGACGCTCAAAATATTCCTGGAATGTAAGGTAAATATCCTTATAATCCGCACCTGCCGCAACCGCTCTTGTAACAGAGTCAACTACAGCATAAAGCGCACCAAGGAATGGATTTTTCTTAGAAACTTTTGGGTTATAACCAAACGACATAACGGTTGCCGTGTTGGTTTCCTTATGGATTGTAGGAATTTTAGCCACCATATTCTGCTGCGGTGTCATCTGATACTTACCGCCGTATGGCATAAATACAGAACCCGCCCCGATTGTGCTGTCAAAACGCTCAACCAATCCGTGCTGTGATGCAACATTTAAGTCGCTCATCATATTCTCAATCTTTTCCTTGTAAGTATTGCCCTTTGGAGCAAAGTCAAATACATCTGCAGAAAAATCAGCTTCTTTGACATATACATCATTATGCTTTTCGGCACCATTTGTGTTCAAAAAGTCACGGCTGATGTCACAAATTGTCTTACCTCTCCAATTCATAACAAGTCTGTTTGTATCAGTAACTTCTGCAACACATACAGCATCTAAATTTTCTTTGTCAGCTTCCTTAATAAACTGCTCTACATCCTTTGCACGAACAACAACTGCCATTCTCTCCTGAGATTCTGAAATTGCAAGTTCAGTTCCGTCAAGGCCATCATACTTCTTAGGAACCATATCAAGATTTATGTTAAGTCCGTCAGCAAGCTCACCTACTGCAACAGAAACACCGCCTGCACCAAAGTCGTTACAGCGTCTTATCATACTTGTGACTTCCTTTTTACGGAACAATCTCTGTAATTTTCTCTCAACGGGCGCATTACCCTTTTGAACCTCTGCACCACAGGTTTCAAGCGATGTATCAGTATGCGCTTTGGAAGAACCGGTAGCGCCGCCGCAACCATCTCTTCCCGTCATACCTCCAAGCAGTATAACAACATCGCCCGCCTCCGGAACCTCACGAACTACATTTTCTTTAGGAGCTGCAGCAATAACTGCACCGATTTCCATTTTCTTTGCAACATAGCCCTCGTCATAAATTTCGCAAACCTGACCTGTTGCAAGACCTATCTGGTTGCCATAAGAGCTGTAACCCTGAGCCGCACCCACAGTAATTTTTCTCTGGGGGAGTTTACCCTTCATTGTTTCTTTAAGGGTTTTGTTCGGGTTACCGCTGCCCGTTACACGCATAGCCTGATATACATAAGAACGACCTGACAGCGGATCGCGGATAGCGCCGCCAAGACAGGTGGCTGCACCGCCGAACGGTTCAATTTCTGTCGGGTGGTTATGTGTTTCATTTTTAAACATAACCAGCCAATCTTCCTGAATGCCGTCCTCCATATCAACCTTTACATTGATACTGCAGGCGTTAATTTCTTCAGATTCATCAAGGGCAGTCAAAACGCCACGCTTTTTAAGTTCTTTTACAGCGATTGTTGCAAGGTCCATAAGACAAATGTTTTTCATCTTCTTGCCTGCATAAACATACTCTCTTGATTTCTGATAATCCTCGTAGACACTTGCAATAACCTTGTCCTCAATCTTTACATTATCAAGAATTGTTGAAAATGTGGTGTGACGGCAATGGTCTGACCAATATGTATCAATCATACGAATTTCAGTAATGCTCGGATTTCTCTTTTCGGTATTCTTAAAATAATCCTGACAGAAACGAATGTCATCAAAGTCCATAGCAAGTCCCATATCTGAAACCAAAGCCTTAAGTCCATCTGCATCAAGGTCAATAAAGCCTTCAATATATTCGACATCTTTAGGCTCTTCACTCTTATCATTTAAGGTTTCAGGCTTTTCAAGGCTTGCGCGTCTTGATTCAACAGGGTTAATAAGATACTCCGCTGCGGTTTCAACATCAGCATCTGTAATATCGCCGATAAGAACAATAACCTTAGCCGTACGAACACCGGGCTTCTCGCCGCCTGTCATAATCTGCACGCACTGAGCCGCGCTGTCCGCTCTCTGGTCAAACTGACCCGGCAGATATTCAGTCGCAAAATATTTACCATCAGTTATATCAATGGTTTCAAATGTGAGATTATCAACCTGAGGTTCTGCAAAAACTGTGTCCTTTGTAAGCTCAATTTCTGCATCTGTCATACCCTCTACATCATAGCGGTTAATAATTCTTACCGCCTTTAAGTTTGCGAGCCCCAAATTCTCTCTGAGGTCACGGCACATCGCCTTTGCCTCAACATCAAACCCTTTCTTCTTCTCTACAAAAAGTCTCTTGATTGCCATTTTGATTTCTCCGTTTCTTGTTAGTATTTAACCAAAGAGCCGATACACCGACTCATAAAAAGCCCATAATATAATTAAGTATAACATAAGTTTTCTTTAAATGCAATTAAAAAATGACGATATTTTCATTTTTTTCGACAATTGATATTTGGTTTTGACAGTATAAAAATATTCACCTTGCAAATACTTACTCTAAAGTCAAATTTACAGGAGAATCCTATGACAAATAAAGTTGAAATCTGCGGAGTAAACACAGCAACACTTCCCGTTCTTTCGGAGCAACAAAAAAAGGAGCTTTTTGAAAAAATACAGCAAGGTGATATGAACGCCCGCCAGGAGTTCATATGCGGCAACTTAAGGCTTGTTTTAAGCATTTTAAGGCGCTTTAACAACCGTGGCGAAAACATAGACGATTTGTTCCAGATAGGCTGCATCGGGCTTATAAAGGCACTTGATAATTTCGACACCTCCCACGAGGTAAAATTTTCCACATACGCCGTACCTATGATAATCGGTGAAATACGCAGATACCTCAGGGACAACAACGCAATCAGGGTCAGCCGCTCCACAAGAGATATAGCCTACAAAGCTCTCGGTGCTAAAGAGCGCTTAACTGCCGCAAGCGGCAAAGAACCAACCATCGAAGAAATTTCAAAGGAGCTTGACATCCCTAAAGAAGATATCTCAATGGCACTTGATGCAATTCTCGCTCCTGTATCTCTCCACGAACCTGTATACCACGACGGAGGTGACGCGGTATTTGTAATGGACCAGATTGCAGACGAGAAAAACTTAGACGAATCCTGGCTTGAGAAAATTTCATTAAAAGAAGCTATCAGAAAACTCCCGACCCGCGAGCAGCACATCCTCAATCTACGCTTTTTTCAAGGGAAAACGCAGATGGAGGTAGCGGGAGAAATCGGGATTTCACAAGCACAAGTCTCTCGTCTTGAAAAAAACGCAATCTCGCATATGCGAAAGCATTTATGATAATTTTAATACGATAATTTCAAATTAAAAAAGACCGCTTATGCGGTCTTTTTGATGCTATTTATCCATCTGTTTAATTTTTTAATTTCAGTTACTGCAAATACAGCCGAAATTATTCCTGCCATAAGGTCAGCGAAAAGTCCTGCATAGAGTATTCCGTCAAGTCCCATAAACTTTGGCAATATTAAAAGCAGCGGTATAAGCAAAATCACCTGCCTTAAAAGCGACATAATATTTGCTTTAAGCGGCTGGCCCGTTGCCTGAAAATAGTTAGTTGTTACAATCTGTATCCCTGCAACAAATACCGCACCTAAATATACTCTCATACATCTTACTGCAAAATCTATAAACTCCTGACTGTTAGTTTCAAAAAGTCTCAGAACAATATGGGGTATTGTCTGACACAAAATAAAGCCAATCATCGTAACTGCAAAACCCATACTTACTGCAGTTAAATATGTTTTCTTTACACGCTCAGGCTGATTTGCACCGCGGTTAAATCCCAAAATCGGCTGACTTCCTACTCCAATTCCTATACAGATAGAAATGATAATCATATTGATTTTGAGCACAACGCCCATTGCACTAAGCGCTATATCCCCGCCAACTTCTGAGGCATTACCATATGTCACCAAAAGATTGTTAAGTATTATATTTAAAACTGTGGTTGCCATATTAAGAACACAGCTTGATATACCTAAAATAATAAAATTCTTGCATATGTCAAAATTAAGTTTGATATTTTTTCCGGAAAAGCGCATATTACTCTTTTTCAGAAAATAGTGTATGAGTATAACTGCAGTAAGCACCTGAGAAATCGCTGTTGCAAGAGCCGCGCCCATAACCCCCCAATTAAATACAAATATAAATATTGGGTCAAGTATGGTGTTAAGGACCGCACCGGCAACAAGGCTTAGCATAGCTGTTACAGGGCTTCCGTCATTTCTTGCAAAGTTTGAAAACACAATTCCAAGCACATTAAATGGTGCCGCACACAAAATAAACCTTGCATATTCCATAGCATAACCGATCGTATTATCGCTTGCCCCGAAAACTCTGACCAGAGGCTCTAAAAAGCTGAGTCCGAGTATCATAATTATTGCGCCTACAATAAGACTTAATGTAAGTGAATTGCCGAGCACCTTTTCAGCCTGCGCCTTATCCCGCTCGCCAAGTTTGATTGAAGCGTACGCTGAACCGCCCGCTCCTATAAGCGTGGCAAAAGCGAGTATAATCGTTACGATGGGCAGGGAAATAGTGGTTGCCGCATTACCAAGATAACCTATACCCTGACCGATAAAAATCTGGTCAACTATGTTGTATATTGAATTTACAAGCATAGAGGTAACAGACGGCACTGCAAACTTTACAAGAAGTTTGCCTATTGGCGCAAAGCCAAGGGGGTTTGAACCCGTGTATCTAATTTCTGTATTTTTCTTTTGTGTCATTATGCGTTTTCTCCTTAGAAATCTTTTAACCAGCATAATATCTTAACATAAACGCCTTTAAATATCAAGACAAAGTTTTTAAAAAGTCTGATTTATTACAAAAATAAGGGGTCTGCTATCCGTGATAGCAGACCTTTAATTTTAAAGCATATTGACATAGTCTACAATAAGCTTTGCTGCATTGTCAATTCCGATTTTTTCAGTATCTATTGTCAAGTCATAATTTTCTACATTTCCCCAATTGCGGTTAGTGTAAAAATTATAGAAAGAACCTCTGCGTTTATCGGTCTTGTTTATAAGTTCGATTGCATCTTTTTCATTTAAGCCATATCTCTGCATTATACGCTTGCACCTGAAATCAAGCCCTGCATGGACAAATACAGTCACAAGATTTTTCTCTTCTCTTAAAATATAGTCCGCACATCTTCCAACCATAATGCAGGATTCTTTCTCAGCAAGATTTCTCATAACTTCAGATTGGGTTCTGAATATATCGTCAGCCCTTGCACCGTCATCACATTTAAAATATGTACCATTACCTGATTGAATGCCCATAACCAAAGAATATAAAAGACTGCTTGCAGGTCGTTCGTCAATACTGTCAAACAGATTTTGGGAGAGCCCGCTCTCTTTTGCAGCAATAGCTATAAGTTCCTTATCGTAAAATGGAATATTCAAAAGATTCGAAATCTTTTCCGCAACCTCGTGCCCGCCTGAGCCAAACTGTCTTGCAACTGTCAGCACTATCTTTTCCATAGTTATCCCTCCAAGTAAATATTAAATGTCTACATGGGATATTTTATCATACTTTACAAACATTTTAAATACCTTTTTTATCTTTTGCGTATAGAAAAGATTTAAAATTTTTTATACAAATTAACCATAGACACCCCGCTGTAGTAATGTTTTAAAATTGTTTTATAGTCATCCCCGCTGTTTGCCATAACATTAGCACCATTTTGGCTCATACCAACACCATGCCCATAGCCCTTTACCCGAAATGTCACTTTATCCCCCAAAATTTCAATCTCAAAATTTGCACTGCGCAAAGAAAACTCTTCTCTTATTTCTGTTCCTTTAAATATTTGGCCTCCTATCTCTATAGTTTTAACACTTCCTCCCTCTGTACGCTGTATATCACCTATCGAATTTTGCAAATCGCCAATCTCTACATTTTCATTCATACTCTTAAGCTTTTGAACAAATAAATCCTTAGGATAACTGCTCATCGACTCAAATCCGTCGCTACCTATATCCTCACGGCTTGAAACCGACTTTAAGTATGGCAGGGATGTCCCCCACACATCTTCTACATTTTCAGTTCTGCCTCCGCTCAGTGCGTAAAAATATGCTTTTACAACCTTGTTGTCATAAACCATATATTCACCCTTTGTTTGCTCAACTGCAGACCTGAATTTTGCCTCATAATCATCTGCAAACCGCCCGTCCCATTTATCTTTAGTCTCATCTATACTCTTCCACGCTTTGCAATGGGCATAGTCAGTGCACACCATCGCCCCATGGTGCTCCTCTATGACACTTCCCTCAAGAGTTGCTGCCGCCTTACTTAAAATGTAACTTCTCGCCGCAACTGCTTGCGCTTTTAATGCCTCTATGTGATATGTAGGGGGCATCTCAGCCGCCAAAACGCCAACCAGATATTCTTCAAACTCCATTTCCGCTACTCTGTCTTCATTTTTTAAATAAACCGTTATATTAAACGGCTCTGAAAAATCACCTGCAGTGATTGCGTCTCCTTCAGCGTTTACATCTTGTCCTGTTTTAAAAAACGGAGTAATAACCGCAGGAACCATAAATGCGGATAGAATTACTGCCATAAAAAA
Source organism: Clostridia bacterium (assembly GCA_045589715.1). GTDB lineage: Bacteria > Bacillota > Clostridia > Monoglobales > Monoglobaceae > UMGS1820. The sequence goes on from JAZNPN010000016.1 coordinate 143,833, forward strand.
TGCTGTCACTTTTCTCATAATATTACCACCTTGTCCTATTGTTTTTTCACAAATATATATGAAAAAAATTAGAAAATTATTCTTGACATAATAAAACTTTTATAATATAATATATGAGTTATTTGTAAGTAACAATCCTTACTCCCTTATCTTCAGGGGGTCAAAGTCCAAAAGGAGGTGACAAGAATGGCAGTAAAACTCAACAAGTACGAGACTATTTTCGTAGTTGATGCAACCAAGACAGAAGAAGAAATCACTGCATTGGTTGAAAAGTTTAAGTCATTGATTGAAGCAAATGGTGAAATTCTCAGCGTTGAGGATTGGGGTAAGCGCAGACTCGCTTATACTATCAACGATTTGACAGAAGGTTACTATACTTTAATCAACTTCAAGTCAAATGCTGATTTCCCGGCTGAACTTGAGCGTGTTTACGGCATCACCGAAGGTGTTATCCGTGACATCGTTATCAGATGTGAGGAGGAATAATCCATGATTAACAAAGCAATTTTAATGGGTAGACTCACTCGTGACCCTGAGCTGCGTCACACCGGCACAGGTACACCTGTTTGCAGTTTTACCATTGCTATTGATAATGGCTTTGGTGAAAACAGACAGACAGATTTTATCAGTTGCGTTGCTTGGAACAAGACTGCTGATTTTGTAAGCAAGTATTTTTCCAAGGGCAGGATGATAATTGTTATTGGTCGTATTTCGACCAGAAGCTGGGAAGGTCAGGACGGTAAAAAGAATTATGTAACCGAGGTTATCGCAAACGAAGTAACCTTTGGTGAATCTAAAAGATCTCAAGATGATGGGTATGCTCCATCTGCTCCTGCAGATAACTTTGCAGCCCCCGCGGCTCCTCAGATGCCGCAGGATTTGGCAGATGATGATTTTTCACCCTTGCTTGATACCGATGACGATCTCCCGTTTTAATTAAATCGAAGGAGGCGAAAATAATGACTGAGGAAAAGAAATTTGATAGACCCCGCGTAAGACGCCCAAAGAAAAAGGTTTGTGCTTTCTGCGTGGATAAGGTTGAGCACATAGATTACAAAGATGTTGCAAAACTCAGAAGATATGTGACTGAGCGTGCTAAGATTCTTCCAAGAAGAATCAGCGGTTGTTGTGCAAAGCACCAGAGACAGCTCACAGTTGCTATCAAGAGAGCAAGACAGATTGCTCTTCTCCCTTACACAGCTGACTAATCTATTTAAACCCGTCGGGATTTCCGACGGGTTTTTTTATTGACATTGTTTTTACGAAAGGCTATAATATTTTGTAAATAAATAATTATGAGGAATTTTTATGAACACAGTTTTCATTATAAACCCAAAAGCGGGTGACGGAAAAAACAGAGTGCGCCTTATTTCCGAGATTAAAACTCTTCCTGAAAAGGCCGAAATATACATCACAAAAAATATCGGAGACGCCGAAAAATATGTCAGTCAGTACTGCAAAAAATTCGGTCCTGCCCGTTTTATCGCTTGCGGTGGCGACGGCACTTTATCCGAGGTTCTAAACGGCGCAATCTTGTGTGAAAATTCAGAAATCGGAGTTATTCCCATCGGTACGGGAAATGACTTTTGCAGAAATTTCGAAAAATCCGTTCCTTTTTCCTCCCCACTCTCCCAAACTGACGGCGATACAATCAAATGTGATGCCATACGATACAAAACTACAATCGACGGGGAAGAAAAGTGCGGATATTGTGTAAATATGTTCAATATTGGCTTTGATTGCAATGTTGCAGACCTTACTTCAACAATGAAAAAGAAGCCCTTAATTTCAGGCTCTCTTGCATATCTTATTTCAATTTTTGCTGTGCTTATTAAGAAAAAGGGCGCAAATCTTAAAATCGAGCTTGACGGAGAAACTTTTCATAATGGCCCGCTGCTTTTAACTTCGATAGCCAACGGGAAATATTGCGGCGGCGGAATTAAGAGCAATCCGCTCTCCTCATTAAATGACGGATTTATCAACACAAACATAATATATAACATATCACGGCTTAATTTTTTGACAAAGCTGCCTTTTTATATGAAAGGCACTCACATAAACCTTAAAAACATTGAAAAGGTTATTTATTCTCAAAAATGCAAACATATACTTTTAACGCCTCTTGACGGCAAGATGCGTCTTTGTATAGACGGCGAAATTGCAACTGCAGGAAAAACCGAATTTGAAATTATACATAACGCCTTTAATTTTGTAATACCTCAAAACCGCAGATAAAATCTGCGGTTTTTCTTTAAAAAATGCTTGATATTTAGCAAAGTTCATAGTATAATTATAAGATATGATATAATTACTGAAACTATGAGCAAACAAGGATGATATATAAATGAACAAAAGTCGATTTACACTACCTCTTCTGCCTCTCAGAGGAATCACGTTTTTCCCCGGAATGATTTTGCATTTTGATGTAGGCAGACCTCAATCAGTCGCAGCTGTCAGACAGGCTATGAAGACTGACAAGCTTATTTTCTTATGCTATCAGACAGACATCGCCATTGAAGACCCCGTGTTTGAGGATTTGGCAAAGATAGGTACAATTGCAGAAATTCACCAGATACTGAACCTTCCTGACGGCAATATTCGTATTCTGGTTGAAGGTATTTCAAGGGGTAAGATAACAAAATACACACAGACTGAAACCTATGCAGAAGTAAATGTCTCACGCAAGAGCGATGTTTCAGACAGTGATGAACTAAGAGTTCAGGTTCTTATGCGAAAGACAATGCATCTTGTTGAAGAATTCTTAGAGCTTTATGACAGGCTCTCGCCCGAAGTTGTCTCAATGCTGCTTAGCGTTGATGACCCAGGTGAGCTTTCCGATGTTATAATGTCAAACTTTCCGATTAAGCCTCAGCTTAAACAAAAAATACTTGATGAGCTTAACATCAAAGTTCGTCTTGAAAAACTTATTGAAATCCTTAATGATGAGATTGGTGTACTATCTCTTGAAAAGTCCATTTCGTCAAAAGTTCAGAGTAATATGGACAAGCATCAGCGTGATTATATGCTGAGAGAAAAACTTCGCGTTATTCATCAGGAGCTTGGCGAGGATGATGAAGCTGAAAGTGACATTAAAAAATATAAAAAGAAACTCGAAGGCAGGGACATCCCTAACGAAGTTTTGGAAAAACTTAACGAAGAATTCGATAAGCTGCGCCGCACAAATCCCGCATCACAGGAATACGGCGTTATGACAAACTATATCGAAACTGTCGTTGATTTACCCTGGTCAGAAAAGACCGATGAGCAACTCAATATAAAAAAAGCGGGCGAAATTTTAGACCGTGACCACTTTGGACTCTCAAAGGTTAAGACACGAATTCTGGAATACCTCGCCGTGCGCGCTCTCGGCGGAAATCCAAAAAGCAACATAATATGCCTTGTTGGCCCTCCGGGAACGGGTAAAACCTCAATCGCAGCTTCTCTTGCCGAAGCGCTTAATCGCAAATATGTCAGAATAAGTCTTGGCGGCGTAAAAAACGAGTCTGAAATCCGCGGACACCGAAAGACATATGTTGCCGCAATGCCCGGCAGAATAATCGACGCATTAAAGCGTGCAGGTTCTAAAAATCCTCTTATACTATTTGACGAGATTGACAAACTCTCAAGTGATATAACAGGAGACCCTGCTTCTGCTCTGCTCGAAGTATTGGACCCCGAACAAAACAAAAACTTCCGCGACCATTTTGTAGAACTTCCATTTGATTTGTCTGGTGTTTTATTTATAACTACTGCAAATACACTTGATACAATCCCAAGACCATTGCTTGACAGAATGGATGTAATAGAGCTTAGCGGTTACACACCCGATGAAAAATTAAACATTGCAAAGAAATATTTGGTTCCAAAGCAGATAAAACAACACGGACTTGACAAAACCCGGCTTAAATTCACCCCCTCTTCTTATTCTGCAATAATTGAGGGATATACAAGGGAATCAGGAGTTCGTGAATTAGAACGCCGAATTGCTGCAATATGCAGAAAGACCGCGATGATGATTTCTGAAAATAAGGACTTAACCATTTCGGTCAAAAAATCAAATCTTACCGATTTGCTCGGCAAACAAAGATATATGTTTGACAAAGCATCATCCGTTGACGAAATCGGCTCTGTTACAGGACTTGCGTGGACTCAAGTCGGCGGTGACACTCTGTCTGTAGAGGCTTCCGTTATGAACGGCACGGGCAAGCTCGAAATCACGGGCAATCTTGGCGAGGTTATGACAGAATCTGCAAAGGCAGCACTCAGCTATGTCAGAGCAAACGCTTTCTCGCTTAATATTGACAGCGACTTTTATAAAACTCACGACATTCATATCCATGTACCGGAGGGCGCTGTTCCAAAAGACGGCCCATCTGCGGGCGTTACTATTACCACAGCTCTTGTTTCGGCACTCACTCACAGAAAAGCTTACCGAAATGTCGCTATGACGGGCGAAATTACTTTAAGGGGTAAAGTTTTGGCAATCGGCGGTCTTAAGGAAAAAACTCTTGCGGCACTCAGAGCGGGAATTACAAAGGTAATCATTCCTTTTGAAAACAAACCTGATTATGATGAGCTCCCCTCTGTTGTTAAGGAGAACATTGAGTTTGTTTTTGCTAAAACTATTGATACAGTTTTAAAGCACGCTCTTGTACCCGAGTTTAGCCCTCAAAAAGCGGCTAAAGCCGATAACTCACACTATATAGAAAATCCATCCGCATCATCTTCCCGCGCAATCTGCGACGGAAGATATTAAGGAGAAATACTATGGATTACATTGATGCAAAATTTCTGACAACCGCAGTAAAGCCTGAGCAGTATCCTGACACATTTGTTCCCGAAATTGCTTTTGTGGGCCGTTCAAATGTAGGTAAATCCTCACTTATAAACTGCCTTACAAACCGCACAAAACTTGCAAGAACAAGCAGCCAGCCCGGCAAAACTGCAACGATAAATTTTTATGATATTGAAAATAAATATCGTATGGTTGACCTTCCCGGCTACGGATATGCAAAGGTTTCAAAATCTGAGCTTGAGCGTTGGGCAAAAATGATTGATACTTATTTAAGCGACAGATATAATCTTGTGCAGATAGTTCAGTTAGTTGACGCAAGGCATAAACCAACTAAAGACGACATCACTATGATTGAATGGATAAAGTCATTTGGCTACAGACCCGTTGTTGTTGCAACAAAACTTGACAAACTCAAAAAATCACAGATTGAAGAAAATCTGACCGTTATATATAACACTTTAGGTCTTGATGATGATTCTATCCTCTTCCCTTTCTCTTCTGAAACCCGTGAGGGCAAAGATGAAATAATAGAATTTTTTAATGACTTAGTTGCCTCCTTTGAAGGCGGAAAGGCTGATACTGATGATAAATAAACCAAGAGGCACAGAAGATATTCTGCCAATTGACACTCCACTATGGAGAAAAATTGAACAAACTGCCCACGAAGTATGCAAAAACTTTGGATTTAAAGAAATCCGCACTCCGGTTTTTGAGGATACCTCGCTCTTTCAGCGTGGCGTGGGCGATACCACCGATGTTGTTCAAAAAGAAATGTATACTTTTGAAGACAAGGGCGGCAGGAGTATAACGCTGCGTCCTGAGGGCACGGCTTCTCTTGCGAGAAGTTTTATCGAAAATTCACTTTATGCAAACCCTCAGCCGACAAAGCTTTATTACCTGATTTCGTGCTATCGCTACGAAAAGCCCCAATCGGGAAGACTCAGAGAATTCCATCAGTTTGGCATAGAGTGTTTTGGCGGGACCTCTGATGCGACCGACGCTGAAATCATTACCCTTGCTCTTACATTCTTTGACAAGCTTGGTGTTAAGGACCTGAAGCTTAACTTAAATAGTATTGGCTGTCCCGTTTGCAAAAAGGCTTATAATGAAAAGCTCAAAGAATATTTTGAAGAATACAGAGAAACTCTTTGCGACACCTGCAAAACAAGACTTGAAAAAAACCCAATGCGAATTATTGATTGCAAGTCAGACATTTGCTCAAAGATTGCAGAAAAAGCTCCCAAAATGATTGACCATTTATGTGACGACTGCAAGGAGCATTTTGAAAAGACCACGGCTTATCTTGATACTGTCGGCATTGACTACACAATAAATCCCGACATTGTAAGAGGACTTGATTACTACACAAGAACTGTGTTTGAGATAACATCTGACGCACTCGGCGCACAGTCTACCGTCTGCGGCGGCGGTCGCTACAACGGACTTGTTGAAGAGCTTGGCGGAAAAGCGACCGAAGGTATAGGCTTTGCTGTCGGAATTGAACGCCTTGTTATGATTATGAAAGCGCAGGGGCTTGCGGACAACATTGAGGATTATACCGATATATTTGTTGCATCCATCGGCGATACTGCCGATATCGCGGCACAAAAATTAGTTTACGATTTGCGTCTTAAGGGAATTTCAGCAGAGCGTGATTTAGCACTCAGAAGCGTAAAGGCGCAAATGAAATTTGCTAACAAATTAAATGCAAAATACAGCGTTGTTTTGGGCGATGATGAAATTGCAAACAACAAGGCAACAATTAAAAATATGGAAACAGGCGAGATAACTGAAACCACAATTGATGCAGACAGCATTATCGCCGTTATCAGAAATTAGGAGGAATTTAAATGGAATTTGAAACAATGCAGGGTTTAAAGCGCACCCATATGTGCACTGACCTTTCCAAAGAAAATAACGGCGAAACAGTAACCCTTTGCGGCTGGGTTGCAAGAAACAGACGCCTTGGCGGTCTTGATTTTGTTACTCTCCGCGACAGAAGCGGAATTATTCAGTTATCATTTAATGATGAAACTGATCCTGCTATATTTGAAAAGGCTGTCTCTTTAAAGAGTGAATATGTTATCACAGTTGTAGGCACGGTTGCACTTCGCACCGAGAAAAACATCAACCCCGATATGAAAACGGGCGAAATTGAAATTTTAGTTTCAGAACTTCGAATTTTAAATGGCGCTGAAACTACACCTTTTTATATTGAAGAGGGCATTGACACAAATGATGCGCTCCGTCTTAAGTACAGATATCTTGATTTAAGACGCCCCGATATGCAGAGAAATCTTCTTCTCCGTCACAGAATTTGTAAGATTGCAAGAGATTACTTTGACGAAAACGGCTTTGCAGAAATTGAAACACCAATTCTTACAAAGAGTACTCCTGAGGGTGCAAGAGATTACTTGGTTCCAAGCCGCGTACATCCCGGCAATTTCTATGCGCTTCCTCAGTCACCGCAGATTTACAAGCAGCTTTTGATGCTTGGCGGTTATGACAGATATTTTCAGATTGCAAAGTGCTTCCGTGACGAGGATTTAAGAGCGGACAGACAACCTGAATTCACTCAAATAGATATGGAGCTTTCATTCATCGATGTTGACACCATAATAGAAATTAACGAAGGCTTTTTAAAGAGAGTATTTAAAGAAGTTTTAAACATTGATGTTCCAACTCCATTTGTAAGACTTCCTTATCGCGAAGCTATGGAGCGTTTTGGTTCTGACAAGCCTGACACAAGATTTGGTATGGAATTTATCAACATCTCAGACGAGGTTAAAGATTGCGGCTTTAAGGTATTTGCCGATGCAGTTGCAAATGGCGGCAGCGTTCGCTGTATCGTAGCTGAGGGTCTTGGCGAAAAAATGACCCGCAAAACTCTTGACTCACTTACAGAATATGTAAAAACCTATCGTGCAAAAGGTATGGCGTGGATTGTTGTAGAGGAAGGCAATCTTCGCTCACAAATTACAAAGTTTTTAAGCGAAGATGATGTAAATAAAATACTCACTAAAACCAACGCAAAGGTTGGCGACGCAATCTTAATCGTAGCCGACAAAAACAGCGTTGTATATGATGCACTCGGCAATCTTCGTTTAGAGGTTGCCCGCAGATTTGACCTTATCGATAAGAGTAAATTCAATTTCTTATGGGTTACTGAATTCCCGCTTCTTGAATACTCAGAAGAAGATGACAGATATGTTGCAATGCACCATCCTTTCACCCATCCGTTTGATGAAGATATAGAAAAACTCGAAACTGCCCCCGGTGAAGTTCGTGCAAAAGCGTATGACATTATCTTAAACGGCACCGAACTTGGCGGCGGAAGCCTTAGAATATTCAATTCAGAGCTTCAGGAAAAAATGTTTAAAGCTCTTGGTTTTACCAAAGAAGAGGCTTGGGACAGATTTGGTTTCTTAATGGAAGCATTTAAGTATGGAACACCTCCTCACGGCGGACTTGCTTACGGTCTTGACAGACTTGTTATGATTATCACAGGTTCTGAGAGTATAAGAGATGTAATTGCATTCCCGAAGGTTCAAAACGCTGCAGAGCTTATGATGAATTCACCCGACAAGGTTGATGCAAAACAGCTTGATGACCTTTGTATTTTAGTTGCTGACCATAAAGAATAATTGAAAGGATTTAATACCTATGACAAATGTATTTGATGTATTAAAAGACCGTGGCCTTATCGCACAGACCACCCACGAAGATGAAATTCGCAAAATATTAGGCGAAGAAAAAATTACATTCTATATCGGCTTTGACCCGACTGCCGACAGCCTGCATATCGGGCACTTTATGCAGCTTATTGTTATGAAGCATATGCAAAACGCAGGACACCGCCCCATTATTCTTTTGGGCGGCGGCACAACAATGGTTGGTGACCCCACAGGCAAAAGCGATATGCGTCCTATGATTACCCAGGAAATAATCCAGAAGAATGCTGACAACTTTAAAGTTCAGATGTCAAAATTTATTGACTTTACTGATGGCAAAGCCCTTATGGTAAACAATGCCGACTGGCTGCTTGGACTTAACTATGTTGATTTTCTGCGTGAAATCGGTGTTCATTTTTCAGTTAACAGAATGCTCACCGCAGAATGCTTTAAAACCCGTATGGAAAAGGGTCTTACATTCCTTGAATTTAACTATATGCTTATGCAGGGCTATGACTTTTATAAACTTAATAAGGACTATGATTGCCTTATGGAATTTGGCGGCGACGACCAGTGGTCTAACATTCTTGGCGGTATTGAGCTTATCCGCCGCAAAGAGGGCAAACAGGCTTATGGCATGACATTTACACTTCTTACTACATCTGAGGGTAAAAAGATGGGTAAAACCGAGAAAGGTGCTCTCTGGCTTGACCCTGAAAAGGTCTCACCTTATGAGTTCTATCAGTATTGGAGAAATGTTGACGATAAAGATGTTATAAGACTTTTAAAACTCGTTACATTCCTCCCTCTTGAGCAGATTGCAGAATATGAAAAACTAGAGGGTCAGGAGCTTAACAAGGTTAAGTGTATCCTTGCATACGAAGTTACTAAGATGGTTCACGGCGAAGACGAGGCTAAAAAAGCAAACGATGCCGCTATGGCAATCTTTGCAGGCGGAAATGATACAACTAATATGCCGTCTTGCGATGTCAATAAGGCTGACTTTGAAAGCGGCGTAAATGTTCTTGATATGCTTGTAAATGTTAACCTTGTGCCATCAAAGAGCGAGGCGCGCAGACTTGTTCAGCAGAATGGCCTTGCAATCAACGGCGAAAAAGTAACTGATGCTAATGCAGTTATTGATTTATCGTTCTTTAATGAAAATGAAATGGTAGTTAAGAAAGGCAAAAAGACCTTCTTAAAACTTGTTTTAGTATGAAGATAATTGCACCTAAATACTATGCTGATTTTGCCTGCATCGCAAATCGATGCAGGCATAGCTGTTGTATTGGCTGGGAAATTGACATAGACAAAAAGACGGCAAAATATTATAAAAAAATAAAGGGCGATTTTGGAAAACGCCTTAGAGAAAACATAAAAGATAATTCATTTAAATTAGACAAAAGTGAGCGTTGTCCATTTTTAAATCAGGACAATCTGTGTGATATTATAATAAATCTGGGAGAAGATTCACTTTGTCAGATTTGCTCAGACCACCCGAGATTTAAGAACTATTTTGGAAGCCAGATTGAAATTGGTTTAGGACTTTGTTGTGAGGAAGCGGCACGGATAATTTTAAATTATCCGGAAAAGTTTGAACTTATTGAACTTGAAAATGACCAGAAAAATTTTGAAGATTCAGAGGAAACAGACTTTTTTAAACTGAGAAATACTATTTTTGATATCCTGCAGGACCGTGAATTTTCAGTAGACGAGAGAATTGAAAATTTGTGCGATTTTTTTGATATAAGCCTGCCTTGTATTGATTGGATTTCGCTTTATTCAGACCTTGAGCGCCTCGATGAACATTGGGGTGAAATGTTAACCAAAACTAAATCAAGCACAGCTTTAAAACCGCAAAATGAGCTTTTCAAGGAACATCTTATCATTTATTTTATATACAGACATTTAGCCTACGGCATATTTGACGGCAAAATAAAAGAGCGTATTGCTTTTTCAATACTCAGTCTTAAAATGATTTGTAAAATCGCTTCTTCGACCGATGAAGATATTATAGAGATTGCAAGGATTTATTCATCAGAAATTGAATACTCAGACGAAAACATAGAAATAATTTTAGACAATTTAAAAATGCTCCTCTAAGGGAGCATTTTTTATTATCTTTGTACTCTTCCGCTGCCGTCTCCGCCAACGAGACCTTCAACATCACTTCTTGAAACAAGATTAAAGTCACCCGGTATTGTGTGCTTAAGAGCAGACGCTGCAACACCAAATTCAAGTGCATCTTTAAAGTTCTTGCCATCAAGGAAACCACAGATTGTACCGCCTGCAAAACTGTCGCCGCCGCCAACACGGTCAACGATTGGATGAACTCTGTATTCTTTTGAATGATAGAATTCTTTTGTATCTCTTGAATAGATACAAGCAGACCAGCCATTATCAGATGCGCTGTGACTTACACGAAGTGAGGAAATTACATATTCAAAATTAAACTTTTCAACCATCTGTTCAAATATGCTCTTGTATCCTGCAAGCTCAAGTTCGCCGCTGGTTACATCCGTGTTGCCGGGCTTAAAACCAAGTACCTTTTCTGCATCTTCTTCGTTGCCGATACAAACATCAACATACTGCATAAGATTTGTCATAATTCTCTGTGCTTTTTCGCTTGACCAAAGTTTCTTTCTGAAGTTTAAGTCAACAGAAACCTTTACGCCGTGAGCCTTAGCTGCCTTAAGTGCAACCTCTGTAAGTTCAGCTGCCGCATCTGAAACTGCAGGGGTAATTCCCGTAAAGTGGAACCAATCGGCGCCCTCAAAAATTGCATCAAAATCAAAATCATCAGCAGTTGCCGTAGAAATTGAAGAATGTGCTCTGTCATATACTACATTTGATGCACGCATTGCAGCACCTGTTTCAAGGAAGTAAATGCCAAGTCTCTCTCCACCCTTTGCGATGTGCTTTGTCTCAACATTATACTTGCGAAGAGCCGCAACTGCACATTCACCAATAGGATTCTCGGGAACCTTTGTTACAAATTCTGCATCATGTCCATAGTTTGCAAGTGATACTGCGACATTTGCCTCACCGCCGCCGTAGCAAACATCAAATTCGTCTGCCTGAATAAATTTTTCATTATTGGGAGTTGATAATCTGAGCATTATCTCGCCCATTGTAACTATCTTTGCCATTTTACTTCTCCTCCATCTTTTCAAGTGATTCTTTTACAAAAAAGCTGCCGCCGATTGCTGCAATTTTATCAAATGCCAAAAATTCATCTATATTACTTCTGTCAACACCGCCTGTTGGTATAAACTTAATCTGCGGGAAAGGTGCCGCAAGTGCCTTAAGAGCAGAAAGACCGCCATATACATTTGCAGGGAAAAATTTTACGGTAGTAATACCAAGCTCTAATGCCTGCATAATCTCAGTTGGTGTAACGCAACCGGGATAATATGGAATATTTTTCTTTTTACAAAGTTTTGCTACATCTATTGAAAGGCCCGGCGATACTATAAATTCAGCTCCTGCCTCAAGTGCCTCTTTACACTGTTTTTTGTTGATAACTGTTCCCGCTCCGATGCTCATATCAGGGTACTTCTCAGATGCCATCTTAATAGCTTCCTTTGCGCAAGCAGTACGGAAAGTAATCTCAGCACAGTTTATGCCATTTGCCTTAAGTGCGGGCAAAATTTTGTCTACTTCCGCAAGTTCTTTAATAACAACTACGGGGATAAATTTTTCCATTTATATCTTCCTCTCATTATGTAAATTATATAAATATATTCTACCACATAATTCCTTAACATTCAAGAGATTTTTTAATTAATGTGGTGCATATTATCAATCTTTTTCAAAATTTTACTCATGGGGAGTACCAGAATTCCCGCTACAAGATTGCCTGCAGAATGTATGATATCAAATACCAGTCCCGCCGCAATCCACGCAAGCATACCTTTAAAGTTAAGTCCATAAAGCAACGCTTGAGCAGGTGCGTATAAAATACCAAACAAAAGTCCGTGCAAAGCACAGATTACAGGATAAACAAAAGTTGCAATTTTGTCAGGCATTTTCTTTGGAAGGAGCATAGTTACTCCCCAAAGAACTGTCCATATATAAAGATATGGTATCCACCATGTTGCAAAACCTGCAAAAAATCCGTTTATAAAAACATACAAATATATAGGGATTAACGCCTTTTTGCGATATACAATTGTTAATGTCATTGTAAACATACCCAGCAAGTGAATATTAGGTGCTACCTCCATAACCAGCTTTGAGCAGTACATAACCGTGCCAAGTATTGCAAATATGCACATTTCTCTGATTGTAAGTTTGTTTTTCATACTTCTTCTTTCCTTAAAAGTTCATCACATAATAAAACTTAAGGACGCAAAGTTTGCGTCCTTATAATTTATACTGCTATAATTCCAAATGCCTCCAAAACCGAAAATCCAAGGATAAGTACAATACATATAGGTGCAATGTATTTAATAACAACTGTAAAAAGTTGCTTACTCTTAAATCTTCCTGTAAGTTCAACCTCTTCAATAATTGCCGATGGCTTGATAATGTATCCTACAAAGATACAAGTCAAAAATCCTACAACGGGCATAATCACGCTGTTGCTGATAAAATCAAAGAATGTGAGAAAATCCATACCGATAATCTTTATATGTGACCAGATACCATTTCCGAGTGATGACGGAATTCCAAGCAAAAGAGCAATTGCCAAAAGGATGAGAATTGCAGGGGTTCTCTTTATTTTTAATCTGTCCTGAATAATAGAGACGATTGCCTCCATAAGAGAGATTGAAGAAGTAAGTGCCGCAAAAAACACCAATATAAAGAACATAGCACCAACTATAGCACCACCGGGCATACTTGCAAACACTTGAGGGAGTGTTACAAACATAAGGCCGGGACCTTTACCAAGGGCACCCTCACCCGAAAGCGCAAACACAGCAGGAATAATCATAAGACCTGCAAGAAAGGCGATGCCTGTATCAAAAAGTTCAATCTGTCTTACAGATGACTCAAGATTTACATCTTTTTTCATATATGAGCCGTATGTAATCATAATTGCCATAGATAATGACATTGAGTAAAATAACTGCCCCATAGCAGAAAGTACAGTTGTAACAGAAAATCTGCTAAAGTCAGGAATTAAATAATACTTTACACCCTCAACAGCCCCCGGCAAAAACATAGAATAAACCGCAACAACCACAGAGAGAACCACCAAAACGGGCATCATAAACTTGCTCATTTTTTCGATTCCCTTTTCTACGCCCATCCAAACTATTATGCTTGTTACACCTAAAAAGATTGAAAACCAACAAAGCGGTGATATTGGCTGTGAAACAAACACATCAAAAAAGCCCTCCTGTGCTGTCATTGCCGCATTGCCCGCAATAAATTCGAACATATATTTAGAGACCCAACCGCCGATTACGCAGTAATATGGAAAGATAATGAATGGCACTAAAGATTCAATATACCCTATAAAGCTGTATTTAGATTTTAATGTTTTAAATGCACCAATCGCACTTAAACCCGTCTTTCTGCCAATAGCGATTTCTGCAGTCAAAAGCGCAAAACCAAATGTTACTGCCAAAATCAAATACACAAGAAAAAATATTCCTCCGCCATACTGTGCTGCAAGATAAGGAAAACGCCATATGTTACCAAGTCCTACCGCGGAACCCGCTGCTGCCATAACAAATCCAAGTTTGCCCGTAAAACTACTTCTCTTCTGTTCCATAAATTCCTCCGCCTTGTTATTTTTAACTCTATATGAAACACATTTTATCATAATTTCTCTTTTTTTACAACAACTTTTTAATCAAAATCTTAAAAATAATGATTTAGATGCATATAAAAATAAGCTTTGCAAAAGCAAAGCCACCTTAACTTCTTCCTTCTTCACTATTACATATTACTTCAAAAATCCTCGAACAAAAATTCATTTTAGGGAATAGTGAAGAAGTAATAGTGAAAAAGTAAAATCCCCGTACTATCGTACGAGGATTTTTGGCTGCCTGACTAGGATTCGAACCCAGACAAAGTGAGTCAGAGTCACTTGTGCTACCCTTACACAATCAGGCAAAATATGGTGCGAGCAGTGGGACTTGAACCCACACGCCATAAGCACACGCCCCTCAAACGTGCCTGTCTGCCAGTTCCAGCATGCTCGCATTTTTGAGTCGGCTATCAAAGCCAACTCGTATATTATACAAGGATTTAAAGGGTTTGTCAATAGTTTTTTTGAAAAAAATTGCTTTTTTTGAATTTTTTTATTGTGATAACAATATGCTTTTAAGCTGCTCTGCATTATAAGCGATTTTTTCCGCTCCTTCGCTTAAAAGTTCTTCCTCGCCTCTAAGCCCCCAGGCAACCCCCACCGTAAAAACATCCGCACATTTACCGAGCTTTATGTCCACATCAGAGTCCCCAATATACGCTGTCTCAGATTTTTTAAATCCTGCGCTCTCTATCAGGTCAAGAAGTGATGCCGGGTCGGGTTTTGGCAAAAATTTTTCACTGTGGCCAACAATATTGCTGAACAAATCCTTTGAAAATAACTTGCCCGCAATCTCCATTACCTGCTCATGCGGCTTGTTTGAAAGAATAGCACAAGATATACCATTCTTATTAAGTTCTTTTACAAGCTCAATCATCCCGTCATACGGAACTGTTTTTTCACAGCAATGGCTTATATAATCCTCTTTATAAATCGAAACAAGGCGCTTAACTTCTTCATCGCAGGCCCCCGCCAGTGCCCGCTGACAAAGAACATACATACCATCGCCTACCATTTTGCAGTATTCCTCATTAGTATAAGTTTTATGCCCCATCTTTAAAAGAGAGCGATTCATAGCTGCTGCGATATCACCTATCGAATTTACCAAAGTCCCATCAAGGTCAAAGACACAAAACTTAACCATACCCTTATCCACCTTATCTCAGCAAAAATTCTTCAAGTTCTTCTATTGTATCAATAATGTAATCAGCACCCGCATCCTCAAGCTCATTTTCTTCTGCGTATCCTACCTTAATGCCAATACACTCTATACCACAATCCCTGGCGCCATACACATCATGCTCTCTGTCCCCTATCATAACGACTTCATCAAGAGGGGGATTGTTAAGTTCTGAAAGAACCTTTTTTATAACATCTGTTTTTGTGTTTATGCTGCCATCAAGAGATGCCCCGCAAACTACATCAAAATACTTTGTAATATCAAAATAATCAAGTATTTTGGCAGCAAAAACATATGGTTTTGAAGTGGCAAGCGCAATAACTTTGCCATTTTTCTTCAAATTTTCAAGCATTTGGTCAACACCATCTAAAAGCCTGTTTTCTCTCCAGCCGATTTTGGAAAATCTTTCGCGGTATTTATCAACCGCTCTTTGACCTTTTTCTCTGTCAAAACCATACTTTCCGCAAAAAGATTCAATCAAAGGAGGTCCGATAACGAACAACAAATCCTTCTGTTCTTCCTCTATTCCAAAACTTTTAAGGGCATATTTAAAACACTTTGTTATCCCCTCAAACGGGTCGGTGAGGGTTCCGTCTAAATCAAATAATAAATATTTTTTATCCATCTTTCCTCACAGCTCTATCTTCGGGTTATTCTTTGATTTTCTATAAAGCACAAATTTACTTCCAATGGCCTGAACTGCCTCTGCATTAAGTTTCTTTGCTATCTCATCAGCAGCCTCTCTTGTTTCAAGCAATGCACTTTCTAAAATGTGAACCTTTATAAGCTCTCTTGCTTCAAGGGCATCATCAAACTGTTTTAATATATTTTCTGTAATTCCATCTTTTCCTACCTGATACAAAGCAGGAATCTGATTCGCCATTCCTCTCAGCTTTGCTCTTTGTTTTCCTGTAATCATACTTTTATCCTTCTTTCTGTTTCATAGCTTTTGTCAATATTTTTTGGACACTTTTTTCCGGGTTTCTTAAAAACCTTCCAAGCCTATAAAGCCCTTCACTGTTACCCGAATTTATAAAATTCACCTTTTCTTCACAAGAAAGCGTTGCCTGAAATCCCAGTCTTTCCAAAATTTTATAGGATGCCTCACT
>JAZNPN010000017.1:0-3821 GCA_045589715.1 Clostridia bacterium
TCAGCAACGACAAATCCGCAAATACTGAAACAGGAACTTATTGAAATTCTTGATAACTGCAAAGATATGGGATTTAACGCAGTCTTCTTTCAGGTAAGGCCCTGCGGCGATGCTTTTTATAAGTCGGAGATTTTTCCCTGGTCAAAATATCTGACGGGAACTCAGGGGGTTGCCCCTGATAATGACTTTGACCCGCTTGCATTTGCAGCAGATGAGGCTCACAAGCGGGGAATGGAGCTTCACGCGTGGATAAACCCTTACAGAATTACTGCAAATTCTGCAGATAATGATAAGCTCTCTGAAAATAATCCCGCGGTTAAAAATCCGGAGCTTGTGATGACCGATTCAAATGGAAAAATGTATTATAATCCGGGGGACAGTGCATCGGTTGAGTTAATCGTAAAAGGTGCAGAAGAAATCGTTAAAAACTATGATGTTGACGGAATTCACTTAGACGACTACTTCTATCCGGAAGGTGAATTTAACGATGATACTACATATTCTTTCTATCAGGAGCAGTATCCCGATAAAGCTGACTGGAGACGCGCGAATGTAGATAAGCTGGTCAAGACTCTTGATGAAAGGCTTCACGCTATAGATAAAAATATTCAATTTGGAATAAGCCCCCGCGGAATATGGGCGAATAAGTCCGAAATGGCAGAGGGTAGTAATACAAAAGGCAGCGGTTCATATTCTAAGATTTATGCAGATTCAAGAGGCTGGGTTAAAAACGGCTGGGTTGATTATATAATGCCTCAGATTTATTGGAATATCGGATATGAGATTGCCGATTACACCACTCTTTGTAATTGGTGGTCTGATGTGGTTTACGGAACAGATGTAAAGCTGTATATCGGCGAGGGTGCATACAGAACCACGGCATCTGATGCGGTTGCTGCCTGGACGGGTGAGAATGGAACAAATGAACTTAGAACTCACATCTTAGACGGCAGAAATAATCCTGAAATAGACGGATACTGTTGCTTTACCTATAACGATTTCCTTGAAAATTCTTCAATATATTCTCTTATGCAGGAGCTTAATGCCAATATCTACGAGGATGCGTATGAGGTTATGGGTGATAACAAATCAGATGTGCCGCTTTCGGGCAGCGTTATGGAGCCTGACCCGAATTACACAAATAAATTTACTGATATGAACGATTATTGGTGGGCAATGGATTCTGTAAACGACCTTGCATCACGCGGAATAATTAAGGGAAGAAGCGAAACTGAGTTTGACCCTGATGCAAACATTACAAGAGCTGACAACACGGTATTGCTTCTCAGAGTTTTGGGCAAGACAACAACTTTTGACGAAAACTTTGATGATGTATACGAGGGCTCATATTACTATAACGAAATCGGTATGGCAAAAGCGCTCCAAATCGCAAGCGGTGTAGGCGGCAATAACTTTGACCCGGATGCGTTTGTAAAAAGGCAGGATATGGCAACTCTTGCGTACAGAGTTTTAGCCAGAGAGGGCATTGTTACAAGTATCCCAAATACAACTAACTTAAATCAGTTTACGGATTCAGACAGTATTGATTTTTATGCCCGTGAGGCAATGTCTGCGTGCATTACCGCGGGACTTATGAGCGGTTATGGCGATAATACAATTAATCCTCAGGGAAATGCCACACGAATAGAGGTTGCGTTGTTTATTCATCGTATATTTGAGCTTTTGAAATAATACTTGAATTTAACAATGGCTTATATTATAATAGAGTATAGTTTTTTAACGAAAGGTGAGAACTTATGAAAAATACAGAAAAAACAATGGAGAAAATTGTTGCTCTTTGTAAGGGCAGAGGATATATATACGCAGGCTCCGAGATTTACGGCGGTCTTGCAAACACTTGGGATTATGGTCCTTTGGGTGTTGAGTTTAAGAACAATGTAAAGAGAGCATGGTGGAAAAAGTTTATCCAGGAAAGCCCATATAATGTAGGCCTTGATGCTGCAATTTTGATGAATCCCCAGACATGGGTTGCATCAGGACATGTTGGCGGATTTTCTGACCCTCTTATGGATTGTAAGGAATGTAAGGCGCGCTTTAGAGCTGATAAACTTATAGAAGATGCGGCGGGCGTTTCCGCTGACGGCTGGTCAGATGCCAAGATGATGGAATATATCAACGAAAATAACATTGCCTGCCCTGAATGTGGCAAGCATAACTTTACTGATATCCGTAAGTTTAACCTTATGTTTAAGACATTTCAGGGTGTTACTGAGGATAGTCAGAACGAAATTTTCCTACGCCCCGAGACTGCACAGGGTATCTTTGTAAACTTTAAAAATGTTCAGCGTACCTCAAGAAAGAAAATTCCTTTTGGTATAGGTCAGGTTGGTAAGTCTTTCAGAAACGAGATTACACCCGGCAACTTTATTTTCAGAACCCGTGAGTTTGAACAGATGGAGCTTGAGTTTTTCTGCAAGCCCGGCACAGACCTTGAATGGTTCAGCTATTGGAAGGATTACTGCAAAAACTTCCTGCTTTCATTAAATATAGCAGAAGAGAATATCAAGATGCGTGACCATGACCCCGAGGAGCTTTCTCACTACAGCAATGCAACAACCGATATCGAATTTATGTTCCCGTTTGGTTGGGGCGAGCTTTGGGGAATAGCTGACAGAACAGATTTTGACTTAAAGCAGCATAGTAACCACAGCGGTGAAAAACTTGAATATACTGACCCCGAAACAGGTGAAAAGTATACACCTTATTGTGTTGAGCCGTCGCTTGGCGCAGACAGAGTTGCTCTTGCGTTCTTAGTTGAAGCGTACGACGAAGAAGTGGTTGATGCTGAAAAGAACGATATAAGAGTTGTTATGCACCTGCATCCCGCACTTGCGCCTATTAAAGCGGCAGTTCTTCCGCTTTCAAAGAAGCTGTCAGAAGGCGCAAAAGAGGTTTATGCTAGGATTGCATCAGAGTTTATGTGTGAGTATGATGAGGCGGGCAGTATCGGCAAGCGTTATCGCCGCCAGGACGAGATTGGTACACCTTTCTGCATTACCTATGACTTTGAATCAGAAGAAGATAACAGCGTAACAATCCGCCACCGTGACTCTATGGAGCAAGAGAGAGTTAAGATTGACGATTTGGTTGAATATATCAGAAACGGCATAAAGTTCTAATATGAAAAGCCTTTTAAATGAGCTTAAAGCATTCAGAAAAAAAGAAAAGATAAGTATGCACATCCCCGGCCATAAAAATGGTCGGGGACTTGGTGCTTATTTTACCAAAAATGCTTTTGATATTGATGTTACCGAGGTTTCGGGCACTGACAATCTGCAAAATCCCGACGGAATATTAAAAGATGCTCAGCAAAATTGCGCGAAAATTTTCGGCGCAAGAGAAACATACTTTTTAACGGGCGGTTCAAGCCTTGGAATAAGAGCCGCAATTCTTGGCACAACAAAGAGGGGCGAAAAGCTCCTTGTTGACAGAGCCTGTCACCGATCGGTTTTAGATGCAGTTGTGCTTGGGGGAATTGAGCCTGTGTTTATAACACGGGATTTTGTAAGTGGTGTTTATACGGGGATTACAAAAGAAGCAGTAGCTGATGTTTTGTCAGATAACCCCGATATCAAAGGAATGATAATTACAAGTCCTACCTATTATGGCATTGTTTCAGATATCAGGGGAATTAAGGAAGTGCTTGACAACAGATTTTTAATAGTTGACGAAGCACATGGAGCACACTTTGTCTTTAGTGAAAAATTGCCCGATACTGCACTCAGTATGGGCGCAGACATTTGTGTCCAGAGTGCCCACAAAACATTGCCCGCATTGGGACAGTCCTCGTATCTGCATAT
>JAZNPN010000018.1:0-130045 GCA_045589715.1 Clostridia bacterium
TTGGATGTTACAAGGAAGAGAGATGCCATTGACGAGCGTAAAATCAAGGAGTATGAGCAAAATAAGAAAAAAGAGGATACTCAAGTGATAGAGCATAAAGAAAAGGAGGGCTATATGAGGAGCATTGACAAAAAGCGTCAGGAGCGGGAGCAAAAGAAGAAAGAGAGAAAAATTACAATAGTTGCAATTCTTGCGGCAATCATTGTAATTATCGGTATGGGTGTTGCATTTTCTGCTTTCTCCGGCGGTGGCTTATTCAGCAAGGCGGAAACGACAAAAGTGCCTGATATTGTGGGAATGCAGCTTAATGATGCCCGTGAGAAATATAAAACGACAGATGGATTTAGCATAATTCCAACAGAGGTAGAAAGCGACAGACCCGAGGGCGAAATTATTGAGCAGGACCCTGTCGGGGGAACTAAAAAGCAAAAGGGCGAAATCAGAATCAATGTTAAAGTCAGCAAGGGCGACGCTAAAGAATTCAAAGCGATTGAAAGTTATATAGACGCTAAAGTAAGTGAAGCTGAAAAGCTGATTAAGGAAGCGGGATTTAATGTAAGTATACAATCTGAGGACAGCCCTGCGGATTTAAAGGATATAGTGCTCCGTCAAGAGCCTGTTGCAGGCGTTCCGATGCAGGAGGGTGCTACCATTACAATTTATGTGGGCAATGGCGAGGAAAAGGAAGAACAACCTACAACTGATCCTAAGCCTACAACTGAACCTGAACCTACAACTGATCCTGAGCCGACAACAGACCCTGAACCACAACCCAAGCCTTCGACTCCTTCCGAGGGTAGCGGTGTTACACCGGGAATAAGTAACTAATATGCAAAAAAAGATTGACGGAAGAATAATAAAAGGTATCGGTGGATTTTACTATGTAGATACTCCCGATGGAATATATGAGTGTCGCGCAAGAGGTATTTTCAGAAAAGAGGGAATAACCCCATTGGTTGGTGATGAGGTATCAGTTCTGGCAGATGATGCCGCAAAGACAGGTGCGATTGACAGGATTTTGCCGAGAAAAAATGTGCTTTTAAGGCCGCCTGTTTCTAATGTAACGCAAATGGCAGTAGTTGTTGCAACAGCTAATCCAAAACCAAATCTTTATCTGATAGATAAACTTATAGCGTCAGCAGAGCTTTCGGGAATAGAGGTTTTGTTCTGTCTTAATAAGACAGACATAGAAAAGGGCGATGAGATAGCCCAAATTTATGAAAAAGCGGGATTTTGCGTTGTTCATTTAAGCGCGAAGAACGAAGAAAATATTGGGATGCTGGCTGAAAGGTTAAAGGATAATGTCACGGTTTTTGCAGGCAACTCCGGAGTTGGCAAATCAAGCCTTTTAAACTGCATCATAGGACACGAGGCATTTGAAACGGGCGAGGTAAGCGATAAAGTAGAGAGAGGAAAGCACACCACAAGACACAGTGAGCTTGTAAGGCTTAAAAACGGCGGTTATATTATAGATACCCCCGGATTTGGAAATCTTGATATCGCGTTGCTTGAGCCTGAAAATTGTGCTGAACTTTTCAGAGAATTTGAGCCTTATGTTTCAGGATGCAAATTCAGAGATTGCAGTCATACTGTCGAAAAGGGTTGCAGGGTTTTAGAAGCGCTGTCTGCCCATAAGATTTCAACCTCAAGACATGAAAATTATGTAAGACTGGTTACAGAGGTAAAGGAAAATACAAAAAAATACTGAGGTAAAATATGAAAGCTATAATTGCACCATCAATCCTTGCGGCAGACGCCGCAAGACTTGCCGAAGAAACATCTAAAATCGAAAAGGCGGGAGCGCCGTGGCTCCATCTTGATATAATGGATGGCCATTTTGTGCCTAATTTGAGTTATTCTGCACAAACAGTAGCGGCACTAAGAAAAAACAGCATTATGTTCTTTGATACACATCTTATGATATCTGACCCTGAAAAATATATGGACGACTTTTTAAAGGCGGGCTCGGATAATATTACGATTCATTATGAAGCGATTGAAGATAATGAAAGACTTATAAAAATTGCAGAGTATTTACATAATAAAGGCGTAAAGGCGGGTATATCCGTTAAGCCTGATACCCCCGTTGAGGTCTTAAAACCGATTCTTGATAAGTTCGATATGTTGCTTATTATGACAGTTGAGCCGGGCTTTGGCGGGCAGTCGTATATGGCGGAAATGGAGCCTAAAATTAAATGGGCGAGAGAAAACTATCCGGACATTGATATTCAGGTTGATGGGGGCATTGGCGAAAAAACAATTGCACGCGCTGCAAAAGCGGGAGCTAATGTTTTTGTTGCGGGCTCATCTGTGTTTGGCTCAAAGGATGTAAACTCAGCAGTTAAAAATTTGCGTGAAATCGCAGAAGAAAATTTGAGGTAGATAAGTGAAAGCCATAATTTTTTGCAGTGGGCAAATTGAAAATTATGAATATTTAAAGAACAAGGATTTTAAGGATTGCCTTATTATATGTGCAGATGGTGGGTTAAGACATGCAAAAGCCCTTAATATAACCCCGCACATCATTATAGGAGACGGAGATTCATTAGAAAGTGGGTTTCTAACCGATGCTAAGATAATAAGATATCCTGCCGATAAAGATTTTACGGATACAAATCTTTGTATAGATTACGCTATAGAAAAAGGCTGTAGAGAGATTGAGCTTTTAGGCGGGCTTGGCGGAAGACTGGATCAGGAGTTTTCCCACTATTGTCTTATGGCGTACGGACTCTCTAAAAATGTGAAGATTAAAATGTCCAATGAGTTAAATGAAATATGGATGGAGGATAAACCATTTATTCTCAGAAAAGGTGATAAAAAATATGTGTCATTTTTCCCGTATGGTGGAAATATAGAGGGTTTTTCGGTTAAAGGACTAAAATACGAAGCGGAGGATATTTGCTTAAGGGCTGACTTAGTTCAGGCAAGCAGCAACGAATTTTCAGAAAAAAATATAGCCGAGGTTACATTTAAGAGCGGCATTTTACTTATTATGCTTTGCAGCGACAGATAGGGGGCTTATATGGAAAAATTTATGTTAATTGCAGAAATCGTAATCGGTATTATGGGACTGGTTATGATTATTGACGCAGAAAAAAAGCACGATATTGTGCATGGCATATTTGTTATCCTTTTGTGCATACAGGGAATACTTGACCATATTTTAGGAGTAAATCATATACTAAGTGAATTTATGCTGTTTTTAACAGCAGGAGTGGCTGCGGTTGCGGTGTTTTTTATAGTCCGTCATTTAATGCAGCGTTCTAAAGATAAAAGAGGGCAAGGAAAATGAAAAAATTAAAGGTTTTTTTGGTAATTCTGCTTGTGTTTTTGCTTTCAGGCTGCGGGGCAGAGACAGGTGCCCGCAGAGATTTTGAAAATATGATGAATGCTTTTAAAACTGCGGATAAAACAAAAATCAACAGATATTATGATATGGCTAAAATATCTGCATTTTTAGACGGGGATTTTTCAGCTGAACTTTTTAAGACTCTTAAGCAAATGGATTATCGGGTAATTTCGTCTAAAAAAACAGATGATGGCGCGGTAAAATTAAATGTGGAAATCACTACGCTTGATTTTTCGAAGATTGTAAGCGATTACCTTATAAAAGTTGAAGAATTGATAAGCAGCAGCGCATACAAACAGAGTGTCAAACATATGCTTGATGAAGAATATCAGGAGACAATGAGCAATCTTATGGTTGAATCTATAAATGAGTGCGAAGAAAAGACTTCTAAAACCATTGAGGTTATTATGGTTAAAACAGAGGATGGAAGTTATAGGACAGATGGAAATTCAAATGAATTTTTAAGCGCGCTTTTTGAGGATTTGGGCGCTGCGGTAGAATCCTTTACATAAGAATATTTATGCCACTTCTTGCATATTATAGTCTTAGAGTATAATGTGGGGAGTGGTTTTTTGTGTTTGGGACTATAAATTTAAAAAAACTTATAACAAGTCTGATTATTCCGCTTGGTGTGGGATTTTTGAGTAGTATACTGACAAGAAATTCAATGGATATTTATGCCGAAATCAATCAGCCGCCGCTTGCGCCGCCCGGTGCCGTATTTCCCGTGGTCTGGACAATTCTTTTTGTGCTTATGGGAATATCACTTTATCTTATAAGGACAACAGGCGGTGCGACAAGTGATAAAAAGCGTGGATATCTCTTTTTTGGTCTGCAACTTTTGTTTAACTTTTTGTGGAGCATCGCTTTTTTTAACTTAAGGCTCTATTGCTTTACAGCTTTCTGGCTTGCAGCATTGATTATATTGATTGGTATAAATATTTACTATTTTGCAAAAGTCAATAAAACAGCAGCGTGGCTGCTTGTGCCGTATATTCTCTGGTGCGTATTTGCACTCTATTTAAATATCGGCATCTGTATACTGAATTAAAAAGAAGATGTGATTTTCACATCTTCTTTTTCATAAATTTTCAATTTTCAATTTTCCACTTTCAATTTAAATTATCCTGCGGATTTTGCTTCCTTGGATATAGACTCCTTTTTTGAGGTTGTCTTTTTGATGTCGATTTTGTCTTTGTTGTATGTGATTTTGGGTTTTGCCTTTTTTTCTACACAGTCCTTTGTAACAACAACCTTTTGGATGGTTGGATCAGATGGAATCTCATACATTATATCAAGCATAATATCTTCTAAAATTGTCCGAAGCCCTCTCGCACCCGTATTTCTTTCTGCTGCCAAATCTGCGATTGCCAAAACTGCCTCATCATCAAATTCAAGTTCAACATTATCCATCTCAAAAAGCGCTTTATATTGCTTGCAAAGAGCGTTTTTAGGCTCGGTTAAAATTGCAGATAATGCTTCCTTTGAAAGTGAATCAAGAGTTGTAACGATTGGCAGTCTTCCGATAAGTTCGGGGATAATACCAAACTTTAACAAATCTTCAGGTTCTAAATTCTTTAAAATATCACCGCGATTTTTATCCTTTTTGCTCTCAATCTTTGCGCCAAACCCCATAGTTTTGGTATTTATTCGACTTTCAATTATTTTATCAATTCCCTCGAATGCGCCGCCGCAGATGAAGAGAATATTGGTTGTATCAATCTGAATAAATTCCTGATGAGGATGCTTTCTGCCGCCCGTGGGCGGAACAGATGCAACAGTTCCTTCCAATATCTTAAGGAGTGTCTGCTGAACGCCCTCACCGCTTACATCGCGGGTAATAGATGGGTTTTCAGACTTTCTTGAAATTTTGTCCATCTCGTCAATGTATATAATACCCTTTTCTGCAAGCTCAATATCATAGTTTGCAGCCTGAATGAGCTTTAAGAGTATATTTTCAACATCCTCACCCACATAGCCGGCCTCGGTAAGCGAGGTAGCGTCAGTGATTACAAAAGGAACATTAAGTTTTTTTGCAAGTGTTTGTGCAAGAAAAGTTTTTCCGCATCCTGTTGGACCAATTAACAAAATGTTGCTCTTTTGAAGCTCTACATCCGTTACAGTCTGGGAGTGAATTCGCTTGTAATGATTGTAAATTGCAACGGACAAAGCTTTTTTGGCAGACTCCTGACCCACAATGTAATCATTTAAAAATTCGTGAATTTCAGCGGGCTTTGGGACATCCTCCATAGCCTCGATATCAGGTTCTTCAAAATCCTGCTGAAAAATCTCAACACACAAATCAACACATTCGTTGCAAATGTATGCGGAGGGACCTTCGATAAGGCGCTTTACCTTATCTTCGGGTTTCCCGCAGAATGAACAGCGTAAAACCTTGTTTTCGTCAATTTTATTTGGCATTGATTACTCCCCTATCTCTTGGTTACAATCTTGTCAATAATTCCATACTTCATAGCAGCTTCAGCGTCCATAAAGTTGTCTCTTTCAGTATCTGCCTTAATTTTATCAAGAGGCTGACCTGTATTCTCGCTGAGTATTCTGTTAAGGTTATCCTTAATTTTAAGCATTCTGTCGACATGAATTTGCATATCTGTTGTCTGACCCTGAGTTCCGCCAAGAGGCTGGTGAATCATAATCTCGCTGTTAGGAAGGGCAAATCTCTTACCCTTGGCACCTGCTGATAACAAAAATGCGCCCATTGATGCCGCCATACCAACACAGATGGTGGAAACATCTGCCTTGGTGTACTGCATCGTGTCATAGATTGCCATACCTGCAGTTACGGAACCGCCGGGGCTGTTAATGTAAAGGTTAATGTCTTTGTCGGGATCTTCGCTGTCAAGGAAGAGGAGCTGTGCAACAACAAGACTTGCAGTAGCGTCGTTAACCTCATCTGACAAAAATATAATTCTGTCCTTTAAAAGACGGGAGAATATGTCATAAGAACGCTCCCCCCTGCCGGTCTGTTCTACTACATAAGGTACCAAACTGTTTTTAAAGTTATCCATTTTAAAACCTCCAATTTATTCGTATTGAATAAAGGTTGACTTGGATAATATTCCCAAGTCAACCTAAAAGTATACATTAGTTAAGTTCTGCATTGTCAACAAGGAACTTAATGGTCTTTTGTGCCTTAAGTCTTTCCTTGATGTCTGCTTCCTGAACATACTTCTTAATGTCTTCAACCTTCATACCGTTTTGTTCTGCCATAGAATTGTATTCTTTTTCAATTTCTGATGCCTTAACATCAATGCCCTCAACCTCGCAAACCTTTTCAAGAATGAGAGAGGTCTTAACATTCTTTGTTGCATCTTCTTTAAACTGCTCTTTGAATGTATCCATAGTAGCGCCGGTAAATTGCATATACTGCTCAAGACTTAAGCCCTGGTAACGCATCTGCGTATCAAAGTCACGAACCATTTTTTCAATCTGAGAGTTAATCATAGCTTCGGGAATGTCAATTTCTGTGCCGTCTAAAACTGCAGCGATAACATTTTCTTCAGTCTCGTGCTTTGCTTTTTCCTTGCCCTGAGCTGAGAGCTTTTCTTTAACATCCTTCTTAAGGTCTTCAAGGGTATCAAACTCAGATACATCCTTTGCAAACTCATCATCAAGCTCGGGAAGTTCCTTAACTTTAATTGAGTTAATCTTTACTTTAAAGATTGCATCTTTGCCTGCAAGGTCGGTTGAATGATATTCGGTTGGGAATGTAACATTTACTTCAACATCTTCGCCGATGTTCTTGCCAATAAGCTGGTCCTCAAAGCCGGGGATAAACTGACCTGAACCGATGGTTAAATCAAAGTTCTCGCCCTTGCCGCCCTCAAAGGCAACGCCGTCTGTAAAACCTTCAAAGTTGATGTTTGCGACATCGTCTTTTAAAACAGCTCTGTCCTCAACGGGAACCATTCTTGAATTGCGCTCTCTCATCTTTTCGATTTCAGCATCTATGTCCTTCTTGAGAGTTCTGTGAGAAACCTTAGCAGCCTTTACGCCCTTGTAAGTTCCAAGCTCAAATTCAGGCTTTACTGTAACTTTGGCTGTAAAAGTAACGCCGTTTTCTCTGCTGATTTCACCTTTAATGTCAATTTCAGGCTGGTCAACAGGGTAGATGTTGTTTTCGTCGATTGCTTTATCATATGCATCGGGAAGAACAATGTTTATTGCATCTTCATAAAAAATTTCAACACCATAGTATTTTTCAATAAGTTTTCTGGGAGCCTTACCCTTGCGGAAACCCTGAATGCTTATCTTGCCTACATTCTTTTTGTAAGCCTTTTCGATAGCAGCTTCAAATTCTTCGGCTGTAACTGAAAATTCAAAGCTTACCATGTTCTTTTCGATTTTTTCTACTGTACTCATCAAAAACATTCCTCTCTGCTTTTAAAAATTACCTATAATATTATATCACAAACTATGAAAAAAGCAAGTGTTTTTACCATTTTTTTAAAGTTTGTATAATATGGTTAAAATTTACCCTTATTTTTGAATTAAAGCGGGTATAAAGTTCAAATAATCACACGCAACCAGCTTTAACTTGATGCCGTCAATCTCACCCGACGGGGCTGATTTGTGGGCGGGTCCGTGCAGATGCCCGAAAAGACAGGTTTTGACATTGTAGGCCTTTAAAATTTCAAGAAAATCATTGGAATTTCCCTCAACGGGAGGATAGTGAAGTGCTGCGATTATTTCTTTGGGGTGTTTGGATTTTGCGTCTTCTAAGGACAATATAAGCCGCTGCTTTTCGCGTTCAAAAATTTTGACATTTTCAGAGTCCGAGTTTTTAGGAGGTATAACCCATCCGCGGGTTCCGCAGATTGCAGTGTCGCCGTAACAATGCGCGGTATTTTGCAGTATTTTTATACTGTCAAAGCCGTAACTTGAAAGAAATTTATTCATTTTAGAAGAAGTGGTCCACCAATAATCGTGATTTCCCTTTAAAATAAGTTTTGTTCCGTTTAATGAATGGATATATTCAAAATCTGAAACAGCATCTTCAAGATATGTTGCCCATGAAATATCTCCGGGCACAACAACCAAATCATCAGGAGAAACTATCGCATTCCAATTTTGTTTTATTTTCTCGGTGTAATTGTCCCATTTGCTTCCGAATATATCCATAGGCTTGTCGCAACCAAGGGATAAATGCAGGTCAGATATGGCAAAAATCGACATAATATCAATCCTTACTTTCTGTAGTTTTCAATTACCTTTTTCATAGTTTTAATTGCAGGCCCGCCGATTAGCTTTCGCTGATTTACGCAGGTATCAAGAGAAATTTCGTTGTAAATATCTTCCTCAATAAGCTCTGAAAATCCTTTAAATTCTTCCATGGAAAGTGCATCAATAACAGTGTTTTTTTCAATGCAGTACGCAACCATTTTACCAACAACCGAATGAGCGTCGCGGAAAGGAAGACCGTGCTTTACCAGATAGTCTGCAACATCTGTTGCGTTGGTAAATCCGCCTTTTGCACCATTTAGCATAGAGTCTTTCTTAATACGCATAGTAGAGAGCATCTTTGTAAAGACGGGCAGACACATTTTAACTGTGTCGATTGCATCAAAAATTTGCTCCTTATCTTCCTGCATATCCTTGTTGTATGCAAGAGGAAGACCCTTCATCATAGTCAAAAGGCCCATAAGTGAGCCGTAAACTCTGCCGCTTTTGCCCCTTACAAGTTCTGCAACATCAGGGTTTTTCTTTTGAGGCATAATGCTTGAGCCTGTGCTGTAAGCATCATCAAGCTCGATAAAGCTGAATTCGTGTGAACTCCAGAGAATAATTTCTTCTGAAAAGCGTGAAAGATGTGTCATAATCATTGACAAATCAAACGCAAATTCTAAAACAAAGTCGCGGTCTGATACGCCGTCAAGGCTGTTTTGGGTTACGCCGTCAAAACCGAGTTTTTCTGCTACAAATTCCCGATCAAGGGGATATGTAGTGCCGGCAAGGGCTCCGCTGCCCAGAGGCAGAATGTTAAGACGCTTTCTGCAGTCCAAAAGACGCATACAGTCGCGGTTTAACATCTCAAAATATGCCATAGTGTGGTGAGCCAAAGTAATAGGTTGTGCCTTTTGAAGATGTGTATATCCCGGCATAATGGTATCTAAATTATTTTCAGCCAAATCTAAAATGGCGGTCTTTAAATTCTCTAAAAGGGTGAGAAGTTCGTCGATTTCATCACGCAGATACATTCTTATGTCAAGTGCAACCTGATCGTTGCGGCTTCTGCCTGTGTGCAGGCGCTTTCCGACATCGCCTATTCTTGAAATAAGAATAGTTTCAATATTCATATGTATATCCTCTGCATCAATTAAAAATTCAACCTTGTTGTTGTCAATGTCGGTCTTAATTTCAGCAAGCGTTTTAACTATCAAATCCGCATCTGCTTTTGGAATAATTCCCTGTTTGCCAAGCATTTCTGCATGGGCCATGCTTCCCTCAATGTCCTGAGCATACATTCTCGCATCAAAACGGATCGAGGAGTTAAAATCGTCTACCAATGTATCTGTGGCCTTTGAAAAACGGCCGCCCCAAAGTTTTGCCATATCAGTAAATCCTTTCAAAATAAAGTAAATTTTATTATAGCATATTTAAATAAATAGGTCAAGGTCTATACGACCATACCTCCGTTTACACCAAGAACTTGTCCTGTTATAAATTCATTGTCGCAAAGTGCAATAATCGCCTTTGCCACATCTGTGGCAGAGCCTATTTTGCTAAGCGGTGTCTCGTCACACAATTCGCTTATGGCAGTTTCGTCAAGATTTGAATTCATATCCGTATCAATGACTCCCGGAGTGACGCAGTTGACTCTGATGCCTGACCTGCCCACCTCTTTTGCAAGTGCCTTTGTAAAGCCGATAACGCCCGCCTTTGATGCAGAGTAGGCAACCTCGCAGGATGCACCAACCTCGCCCCACATAGAGGATATATTTATGATAACGCCCGATTTTCTGCTTATCATCTGCGGCAAAGCGGCGCGGCTGCAATAAAATACGCCGCTTAAGTTTGTTGAGATAACGCGGTTCCAGTCCCCGTCAGAAACAGAGGTAATGACATCGATGGGCAGGGCGATTCCTGCATTATTTATCAAAACATCAACTCTGTCAATTCTTGAAAACATTTCTCTAACCTGATTCGGGTCTGAAACATCTGCGCAAATTGCAACTCCGTTTATTTCTTTTGCAAGAGCTTCGGCTTTTTCTTTGGATTTATTATAGTTTATAATTACTTTGTCCCCTATGGCTGCAAATGCTCTTGCAGTTTCTGCGCCTATCCCGCGGGACGCCCCTGTTATAAGTACATTTCTCATTTTTTAACACCTCTGTATCTCGGATTATAGGAATGACCGTGGCAGATTGCAATTGCGACGGCATCGGCGGTATCGTCAGGCTTTGGAACTTTATCAAGATTAAGCAATAGCTTTACCATTTGCTGAACCTGATTTTTGTCCGCCCTGCCATATCCCGCAACTGCCTGCTTTACCTGAAGCGGTGTATACTCAAAAACCTCAACCCCGTGGTTGAGTGCAGAGAGAAGAAGAACGCCCCTTGCCTGCGCTACATTTATGGCAGTCTTCTGGTTGCTGTTAAAGAACAATTCTTCAATTGCCATAAAGTCGGGTTTTACCCGCTCAATTATTTCGTTTAAATCGTTATGTATTGATTTGAGTCTTTCAAACATATCCATTGATGAATCAGTTGTAATTGCCCCATATTCAATTACGCTGAATTTATTGCCGTCATACCTAACAGCACCATAGCCAACAATGGCATATCCGGGGTCAATACCGAGAATTATCATAAATAATCCCGCTCCTTTTTTCGAAAAATTGGTGGTTTTGCTATTGCAAAATGTCAAATTCTGAGATATAATATTATGCGATATGATTATAACATAGTTTGGAGGATTTTACAATGGCAAAAGAAAAAGTTGTTTTGGCTTATTCGGGCGGTCTTGATACATCCATTATTATTCAGTGGCTTATCGAGAACTACGACTACGAAGTTATCGCAGTATGCGGCGATGTAGGACAGGGTAAAGAAACCGACGGTCTTGAGGAGCGTGCAAAGAGAAGCGGTGCATCAAAGTGCTACATTGAGGACCTTCGCGACGAATATGTTGAAGATTATATAGTTCCCACTCTCAAAGCGGGCGCAGTTTACGAGGGTAAGTATCTTTTGGGTACATCACATGCCCGTCCGATTATCGCAAAGAGATTGGTTGAAATTGCAGAAAAAGAGGGCGCAGTTGCAATTTGTCACGGTGCAACAGGTAAGGGTAATGACCAGGTTCGTTTTGAGCTTACAGTCAAAGCGCTTGCTCCTCATCTTAAGATTATCGCTCCATGGAGAATTTGGGATATCAAATCCCGTGAGGACGCTGTTGATTACGCTGAGGCACACGGCATTGAAATTCCTGTTACAAAGAAGGATTTATATTCAAGAGACCGTAACATCTGGCACATCAGCCACGAGGGTATGGATCTTGAAGACCCCGCAAATGAACCGCAACTTGATTCGCTTTTGAAACTTGGCGTATCTCCTGAAAAGGCACCTGAAACACCTCTTTATATAAACATTGGCTTTGAAAAGGGTGTTCCTGTTTCTCTTGACGGCGAAAAGATGGCACCAAGAGTGCTTGTTGAAAAGCTTAATGAGCTCGGCGGCAAGTACGGCGTAGGCATTGCAGATATCGTAGAAGACCGTCTTGTTGGTATGAAGTCAAGAGGCGTTTACGAAACACCGGGCGGCACAATCCTTTACACAGCGCTTAATGAGCTTGAATATCTCTGCCTTGACCGTGACACTCAGGCGTTTAAGCGTCAGGCTGCTATCAAGTTTGCAGAGCTTGTTTATGACGGCAAGTGGTTTACACCGCTTCGCGAGGCACTTTCTGCAATGGTTGATTCTATGGAAGAAACTGTTACGGGTGATGTAAGAGTTAAGCTTTATAAGGGTGCAGTTACACCTGCCGGTGCAAAATCACCTTATTCACTTTATAATGAAGATATTGCAAGTTTTGGCGATAGTCAGGAACTTTACAGCCACAGCGATGCAGAGGGCTTTATCAACCTTTTCGGACTTCCATTAAAAGTTCGTGCAATGATGAAGAAAAAGAACGAGAAATAATTTTGACGGGCAGCCGATTGGCTGCCCGTTTTGCATAATTTTTACATTTTGGGTTATTCTAAATCCGAGGTGTAAAAATGGATAATAAGACTCTTGCAAAGGTTATATTAAAAGATTTGGGCGGCGAAGATAACATAATATCATTTATTCATATCGGGGACAGACTTCGCTTTAATTTAAGAGATAATTTAAAAATTGATAATGATCATTTGCGCCAAACCAAGAGGATTGTGGGGACATTTGTAACCTGCGAGCAATTTCAGGTGGTTTTAAATCACGATGCGGACAGGCTTTATAAAAGACTAAAAAATTTAACCGCGAAAGAAAAAAAGAAGAGGCTTTTTAGCAGAGAAAGACCTCAGATTGATGAACTGATTATATATTCGCCAATCAAAGGTGAAATAGTAGAAATCGAAAATGCGATAGGTGTAATGCCTAAAACAAATCTGCTTGTATCCCCCGTAAATGGAATAATAGACGAACTGATTGCTGAAAAATCGGCAGTTAGCCTGATTTCTGATGAGGGGATAAAGGTTTCAATTCATATAGGGAGAAACATAAACACTTTAAGGAGCGGTCATATCAAAAATCTGACGGGTAAGGGTGTAAAAGTTCGCTATGGTGATCCAATATTTGAATTTGAGCCAACTGCTATGCGCGTAGAGGGGTGTGAGCCGATAACCATCCTTGAGGTAACTGATGCAAAAGGCTTTT
Organism: Clostridia bacterium; assembly: GCA_045589715.1. Taxonomy (GTDB): domain Bacteria; phylum Bacillota; class Clostridia; order Monoglobales; family Monoglobaceae; genus UMGS1820. The sequence goes on from JAZNPN010000018.1 coordinate 13,222, forward strand.
CTGAGTTTAAAAATGAGACAGGAGAAGCCGTCGAAAAGCAACCGCTTATTTATCTTAAGAGGTAGTTTGCTGTGTTGACAAAAGAGATAAAATGTTGTAAAATGCTTTCTATAAGTTAAAAAGGAGGCGGAATTATGCTTAAGAAAAAGTCGTTTGTATTTTTTGTGGCAGTTCTGTCTTTTTTTGTGTGTTTTTTGACTAGCTGTAAAAAAGAACCAAATCAGGAAGCTGTTAAAGAACCAAGGCTTAAAATGTATCTTGTATCTAAGGCTGCAGAACCTTATAAGGTTACATACACAAATGGTGCAAAGGATCTGGCAGATGCTATTTATGACGGCAATACATCAAATGCGGTAAGTTGTGACAAGGATTCAAAAATTACTGCCGATATGGGAAAGAATATTTTGCTTTCCAAGGTTCGTTATTATGCGGGTGAAATAAAGAACAATAACTGTCTTGGAACAAGATTTTATGCTTCTGAAAACGGCAGGGATTATGTGGAACTTGGTGTTATAAATGAGACAAATCCGCCCGAAAATAACTGGCATGAAATTTCATTCAGCGGATTTGGAGAGTATAGATATTTCAGAGCTGAAATTCCTGAAAATTCAAACATAACAGAGGTTGAATGGATTGAGGCGAGCGGATTTTCAGTTATGCCAGGCAAGGGAAAATATGATATAACACTTTCGCTCTGCGGATATGATGCCTTAGAGGATATAGATGCCACAGTTGTTTTGTCGGCATACGATAAGTATGGTACGCTAAAAGCTACAGCTTCAAGCACGCATATGTTTTTAAAGGATGAACCGCTCTTCTTTGAAGCTGTGCTAAAGGGCACAGACCGAAGTAATGGCGATACATACAGAGTAGATGTTCTTGATAAAAACGGCGAAAAAATACTCGATTTAGGATACTCAATAAATGACGCCTCTCATCATTTTAAGATTGCATCAGTTTTTAGCGACAATATGATAATTCAGGCAGAAAAGCCCTTTGTGATCTGGGGTACGGGCATCAAGGGTGCAGAGGTAGAAGTTAAACTTGCCAATAATCTTGGCGGCGGAATTACCAAAAAGACGACCGTTAACAAGGAATCCAAATGGGAGATAGATTTAGGGTCATTCTCGCATGGCGGTGACTATACGATAAGCGTTAAATCCTGCGGTATGGAGTATAGGCTTGGCGATATTACCTTTGGTGATGTATGGCTTTTAACGGGGCAATCCAATATGGACAGATATATGGCAGACGGAGGAGAGACTGAAAAAGAGCTTAACTCACCCGATGTGGATAATCCAAATATTCGCATATTTAATCTCTGGGGCATAGGTATGGATGGCTCTGCCGCTCCCATAGACAATACTCAGGGCGGCACATGGTATAAAATGAATAAGGATTCGGTTGCCTATTGTTCTTCGGTAGGGTACTATTTCTCGCGTGAAATTCAGGCAGAGACTAACGCTCCGGTTGGAATAATAAATGTGGCAGTTGGTGATACCGAAATCAACCGCTGGATTGAAAAAGGCAGAAAACACGGCGCATTTACATCGACAGACGGCGACCTTTTTAACAATAGAATATATCCGCTTTCAAAGCTTAATATAAAGGGAATCATCTTATATCAGGGTGAGGCTGACCAATACAGAACGCATTTAAATGCAAAAGAATACAGCGATGCTATGGCGGGGCTTGTTGATGATTACAGAGAAATCTGGGGAAAAGATTTGCCGTTTTACTGGGCGCAGCTTACGAGATATAAAGTTGACGAAACGCTTGTGCGCGAGGGCCAGAGACTAGCGCTGTCAAAGGTCAAAAACCGAAAAAATACGGGTATGATTACCCTGATTGATATATTTGGAAATTATGACGGCGAAACGGGCAGTTGCAGATATGACATTCACCCGTGGGGAAAAAAGACCGTGGCTGAAAGATTTGCCCTTTTTGCAAAACGGGATTGCTATGGTAAGGACATAGAGGCAACGGGACCTTTCTATAAATCATATGAAATTAAAGGTAATACAATTATACTTACATTTGATTGTACAGGAGGTCTTAAGGTTTTACCCAAAGAACAGTATGCGGATAAAACTACGATGACGCTTATAAAAGAACAAAATATTGACACAAATGTTCCTCATGAGTTTGAGATAGCAGGAAGTGACAAACAATATTATAAAGCAGAGGCGGAAATTGAAGGGAATAAAGTGATTTTAAAATCTGACAGTGTAGAAAAGCCGATGTATGCAAGATATGCCTGGGGTGCATATCCTGAAATACCCAATTTAACAGATGATACGGGCTTGCCGGTTCCGACATTTACAACGGAAGATTTGTCTTAAGATTTTACGATGCTGTGACAAAAACATTACATTTCTTTCCATTGATTGACATCTATATATTTTAAGGGTATACTTAAAATATATAAATGTGTTCTCGAAGGAGCTGATACTTAAATGCGTTGTTTTTATTGCGGAAATATAGAGAGCAAGGTTGTGGATTCCCGTTCTACTGAGGATGGAACAGCAATTCGCCGCCGCCGTGAATGTTTAAACTGCGGCAAGAGATTTACTACCTATGAAAAGATAGAGAGTGTGCCTATTATAGTTATAAAGAGAGACCGTTCCCGTCAGCAGTTTGACAGGGATAAATTGCAAAGAGGTATTATGAACGCGTGTGCAAGCCGTCCCGTTTCCATCGAAACTGTTGATAACATCCTTGATGATATTGAGACAACTATTCATAATTCGCTTGAGCGTGAGGTTTCAAGCGAAAAGATAGGCGAAATGGTAATGGAAAGGCTCAGAAACATCGACGAGGTTGCCTATGTTCGTTTTGCATCTGTTTATAAAAAGTTTAAGGATATAGAAACTTTCAGAAAAGAGCTTGAAAAGCTTACCAAAAACTTGTAAAAATCCTTGACAAATACAATAAATTGTGATATATTAAGACAGTAAAGTAAATAATGGTCATAAAGAGTGAGGAGTTCCTCACTCTTTTGATTTTATTGCGAGGTGAAATGTATGGCATATTCAAAGACAGAACAGATTGCGTTTGATATGGCAAAGCCCATAGCCGAAAGCGTTGGTTGTTTTATCTATGATGTAGAATTTGTTAAAGAGGGCGGACTTTATTTCTTGCGCATATTTGCAGATAAAGAGGGCGGAATTGACCTTGATACTTGCGAAAAGATAAGCAGGGAGCTTAGCACAAAGCTTGATGAAAAAGACCCAATAAAGCAGAACTATTATCTCGAAGTTTCATCGCCGGGAATTGAGAGAAAGTTAAAGACAAATGAACATTTTGAAAGATATATCGGCGAAACTATAGATATTGGCTTGTATAAAGCCATAAATGGTGCAAAGCAGATAACAGGTGTCTTAAGGGGATTTGATAACGGAGTCATTTTGGTTAACTTAAATGGCGACGAGATTGAAATTCTCCAGAAAGAGACAACCTTTGTAAAACTGCACTTTGATTTTTAAAATTATTAAATTTAACATAAGAAGGGATGAAATTAAAAAATGAGTTCAGAATTTTTCCAATCACTTGAGTTGATTGAAGAAGAGAAAGGTATAAGCCGTGATGTTGTGCTTGATGCACTTGAGAGCGCGCTTATTTCAGCTTACAAAAAGCATTTCGGTGCAGTTTCGGATATAGGTGTTGTATTTGATGAAGAATCCGGCGCAATCAGAATTATTGCCCGCAAAACTGTTGTAGATGAGGTAGAGGACAAAGAAACAGAAATTTCGATTGATGAAGCAAAGGCTATTGATGCAAAATACGGCGTTGGCGATATTGTAGAAATTGAAGTTACTCCCGCATCATTTGGCAGAATTGCGGCGCAGACTGCCCGTCAGGTGGTGCTCCAGAGAATTCACGAGGCAGAGCGTGAGAAAATGGTCAATGAATATTCAGACCGTGAAAATGATATTGCAACTGGTGTTGTCCGCAGAATAGAAAAGCGTAATGTTATGCTCGAAATTGAGGACGCAGAATCTGTACTTATGCCAAATGAGCAGGTAAGAGCTGACAACTATAAGGTGGGCGAGCGCTATAAAGTATTTGTAGTAGAGGTTGCAGACTCAGTAAAGGGTGTGCATCTGGTAGTTTCGCGTTCACATCCCGGATTGGTCAGAAGACTTTTTGAACTTGAAGTTCCCGAAATCGGTCAGGGTGTAATCGAAGTTAAGGCACTCTCCCGTGAGGCAGGTTCAAGAAGTAAAATTGCAGTTCATTCAACCAATGAAAATGTTGACCCCGTAGGAACTTGTATAGGACCTAAGGGTATGAGAGTTCAGGAAGTTATCCGTGAGCTTCGCGGTGAAAAGATTGATATTATCAAGTATAGCGACGACCCTGCAGAATATGTGGCAAATGCGTTAAGCCCTGCCGAGGTTTTATCCATCGATGTTGATGAGGATAAGAAGATGTGCAGCGTAGTAGTTCCTGAGGACCAGTTGTCTCTTGCAATTGGCAGAGAGGGTCAGAATGTTCGCCTTGCTGCAAGACTTACAGGATGGAAGATTGATATTTCTGCAAAGGCAGTAGACAGAGGAGATGAGGAATAATGTTTCCTCAGCGAATGTGTATAGCCTGCAGAAAGAGAAATGATAAAGAAAATCTTTTGCGCATAGTAAAAGTGAACGATGAAATTTCAGTTGATGTTGAGCATAAAATACAAGCAAGAGGTGCATATATCTGTAAATCTTTTGAGTGCGTGAAACTTGCTCAGAAAAAGAGGGCAATAGAGCGTGCGTTTTCAGGTAAGGTTAATGCTGAAATTTATGAAAAAATTTTAGAGTTGAGTGATAAGAATGAAAAGTAACTTAGCACCACGATTTAAAGGTATGTTATCTCTCGCCAGGAAAGCGGGAAAGCTTGAAACAGGCGAGGCAAGAGCGACCGACGCAATCAGAGGGGATAAGACATTTCTTATAATACTGTCAGAAGACGCGTCGGCAAATACCGGGAAGAAATTTTCCAATATGGCGGCATTTCGGGACATTCCGATTTTGAAGATGGGTGACCGATATGAGCTGGGGGCTGCTATCGGCACTAAGTTTGCTGTCGTTATAGCGGTGACAGACAGCGGATTTGCAACAAGCCTTATGGAAATTGTTAAAAAGACTGAGCAGAATTAAACTTCTGCGGAAGGAGTGAATGTATATGGAGAAAATCAGAGCATATGAGCTTTCAAAGGCTTTTGGTATTCCAAGCAAGGAAATAGTTAAGGTGCTTCACGAAAATAGTACATCTACTAAAAATCATATGAGCGCTCTTGACGAAGATGAACTCAATATAATATTTGAATATTATACTCAGAAAAATCAGGTAAGCGATTTTTCGATGTATGAAAAAACAGAGAAAAAGCCTGAAAAGGTGGAAGAGCCCGTACAGGAAGCTGATGATACACCAATTGAGGAGACTGTAATTGAGATAGGCAGAAAGGTGAGAACTGTCGATACCCGTGTAAATACAGTTGACCTTGACAGAATTGACGATGAAAAAATCGAAGAGCTTATTCCTGACAATGTAAGAGAAAGCAAGAAAAAGGATAACAAGAAAAAGGGCAAGCAGGCGGGTAATAAAAAGCCTAATCTTGAGGAAGAATTAAAGCGTAAAGAAAAGAGAGAAAAGATTGAAAAAATCCATGTTTTAATTCCTGACGAGATTACAGTCGGTGAGCTTTCGGAGCGTATGAAGAAGCCTGCAACAGAAGTTATAAAGAAACTTATGCTTCTTGGAATTATGGCGTCTGTAAATGAAAATATTGATTTTGATACAGCGTCTTTAATCGTAGAAGAACTTGGCGGAACTTTTGAAAAGGAGATTATTTTAACAGAAGAAGATAAGCTCTTTAAGGATGTTCCTGATGAGCCTGAGATGCTTAAACCAAGGTCACCCGTAGTTGTTGTAATGGGTCATGTTGACCATGGTAAGACATCACTTCTTGACTCAATCAGAAATACCAATGTAACCGAGGGAGAATTCGGCGGAATTACACAGCATATTGGTGCTCACCGTGTTACTGTTGGCGATAAGAAGATAACATTTTTGGATACTCCCGGACACGAAGCGTTTACCGCTATGCGTGCCCGCGGTGCAATGGTTACAGATATTGCAATTCTTGTGGTTGCAGCGGATGACGGCATTATGCCACAGACGGTTGAGGCTATAAACCACGCAAGAGCGGCAGAAGTTTCTATAATTGTTGCAATCAACAAGATTGACAAAGAGGGAGCAAATCCCGACAGAGTTAAGCAGGAACTTACAGAACACGGACTCGTTCCTGAGGAATGGGGCGGTGACACAATCTGTGTTGAAGTATCTGCAAAGCAGGGCACAAATATTGACGGACTTTTGGATATGGTTTTGCTTGTTGCAGAGATGCGTGAGCTTAAGGCTAATCCTGACCGTGCTGCAAAGGGTACAGTAATTGAGTCAAAACTTGATAAGGGCAGAGGACCCGTTGCAACCGTGCTCGTTCAGAATGGTACACTTAAAACAGGTGACATAGTCGTTGCAGGAACAGCAGTTGGAAGAGTTCGTGCAATGAATGATGATAAGGGTAAATCCGTTAAATCCGCAGGACCATCAATCCCTGTTGAGATTTTGGGACTTTCAGAAGTTCCTGAGGGCGGCGACACATTCTACGCAGTAGATGATGAGAGAAAAGCCCGTGAAATTGTTGAAGCAAGAAAGTTTAAAGAAAAGCAGGAGAAGCAGCAGAGAGCAACATCAATTTCTCTTGATAATCTCTTTGAGCATATTGAAGCAGGTAAGATGAAAGACCTTAACATTATAGTTAAAGCTGATGTTCAGGGAAGTGTTGAGGCGGTTACTCAGTCACTTGTCAGAATTTCAAACGAAGAGGTAAGAGTTAATGTTATCCACGGCGCAGTCGGTGCCGTAACCGAATCTGACATTATGCTTGCAAGTGCGTCAAATGCGATTATTGTAGGCTTTAATGTCCGTCCGACTCCGGGTGCAGTTGTTGCAGCTGAAAACTCAGAGGTTGATATCAGATTATACAGAGTAATCTATGATGCGATTGAGGATATCGAAAAGGCTCTTAAGGGTATGCTTGAACCTACATTCCGCGAGGCAGTTACAGGCCATATCGAAATCAGAACCACATTCCGTGTATCGGGTGTTGGTACAATCGGCGGTGCGTATGTAACTGATGGTAAGGTTAATCGCAACAGCAAAGTTCGTGTTGTTCGCGACGGCATCGTAATTCACGAGGGCGAGCTTGGCTCTCTCAAGAGATTTAAGGATGATGTCAAGGAAGTTAACGCAGGCTACGAATGTGGTGTCAGCATTGACAAGTACAACGACATCAAAGAGGGCGACATAATCGAAGCATTTGTTATGGAGCAGGTTGAAGTTTAGGCGAATACAATAATCCTAAGGAGATTAAAATGGCTAATTTTAACAGAACAGACAGGATTTCAGAAGAGGTAAAGAGGGAACTCAGTGCGGTTATAAGAGAACTTAAAGACCCAAGACTTCCCGTAATGGTTACTGTAGTTGCAGTAAAGGTTACAAAGGATTTAAAGGTTGCAAAAGCTTATATCAGCATTATGGGTGATGAAAAGGCGAAAAAGGACGGAATTGACGCACTTAAGAGTGCAGCGGGCTTTATTCGCCGTGAGATTGGCATAAGGCTTAATTTAAGAAACACCCCCGAATTTACTTTTATTGCGGATGATTCTATCGAATACGGCGCACATATAAACGAAATCCTAAGAGAACTATAAGAGGAATAATTATGTTTGAAAATATTATTTCTAAGATAAATGAGGCAAATACCATTGGGGTTTTTACTCATATAAACCCCGATGGTGACGCCATGGGAAGCAGCTATTCTTTAAAAGAGATACTTGAGAATATGGGTAAGAGAGTCAGCGTTTTCTGGTGCGGCGCAGCGGAAAATGTTATTATGGAATGTGTCGGCGCAGAAGAGGCTTTAGAGGATGATTTTTCAGAATTTGATTTGCTCATATCAGTTGATAGTGCAGACATTTCAAGACTTGGAAAGCACGGCGAGGGATTTTTAAATCACAATAATACTGCTGCAATTGACCATCATATTACCCACGCAAGTTATGCAAAGGAAACCAGCGTTGTGGATACGGCTTCTTGCTGTGAAATTATGTATAGTCTATATACCGAGATGGGCGTTAAAATCACCCGTTCTGTTGCCACAAAGCTCTATGTTGGTATAGTTACCGATACGGGTAATTTCAAGTATGCAGGGGTTACGGGAAAGACTCACAGAGTCGCAGCTGAGCTTATTGAAAAAGGCGTTGATTTTTCGGGGATTTCCAAAAAGATTTTTGATACGGTCAGCCGTGAATACTTAGAACTTAAAAAGCGTGCGATTAACGCTCTTGAATTTTATCACGATGGGAAAATCGCAGTTTTAAATCTTAAAAATTCGGATTTTGAAGAGGCAGGAATTGACGAGATAGAAGCATCGGGTATAGTCACGCTTCCTTGCAGCATTGACGGTGTAGAGGTCGGTGTCTATGTAAGGCGCAGAAACGACGGGGCGTGCAAAGTCAGTCTTCGTTCAGCAGAGTATGTGGATGTTGCCAAAATCGCTTGTGATTTTGGAGGCGGCGGACATATTCGTGCCGCAGGCTATAGTGTATCCCCTGATGAAATGCAGGAAAATTTAAAAGAGCTTATCCGCGAAATTGAGAAGGTACTTTAATATGAATGGAATTATAAACATAAACAAGCCACTTGGTATAACTTCTCACGATGTAGTATATCGCTTAAGAAAATTGCTTTCAATTAAGAAAATCGGGCATACGGGGACTCTTGATCCTGATGCTGACGGCGTTTTGCCTATGTGTATAGGAAGAGGAACCAAGGTTTCGGATATGCTAATGGCTAAGGACAAGCAGTATATAGCAGAGCTTACCCTTGGTGCTGCCACGGATACACTTGATTCAAGCGGCGAAGTTACCCGTACGGCGGAGGTTAATGTAACAGAAGCTGATATATACACAGCAGTAAAGAAATTTATTGGTGACATAGAGCAGATACCGCCTATGTATTCAGCTATTAAGGTGGACGGCAAGAAGCTCTATGAACTTGCCCGCGAAGGCAAAGAAATAGAGCGACAATCAAGAATGGTCAGAATTGATAATATCGAAGTTTTAGACATTAACCTTTTTAAAAAAAAGGTGTCAATTAAGGTCGATTGTTCAAAGGGTACATATATAAGAACTCTTTGTGACGATATAGGCAAAGAGCTCAAATGTTTTGCTCATATGTCGGCGCTTACCCGTACCAAATCGGGAAGGTTTGATATAAATGATGCCTATACACTCGAGCAAATTGAAGAGATGCTTTTAAAGAACGATACAAGCTTTTTAGTACCTGTAGATATGGTTTTTGACGAGTATCCAAAACTCATAATATCCGACAAAAAGGCTAAAAAAATGTGTAACGGAACTCAGATTTCGGTACAGGGAATTACAGAAGGTAAGACCTATCGTGTTTATGACGAAAGAGAGAATTTCTTAACCATATCAAGGGCAGAAAACGGACTTTTGAAGATTTTAAAGACATTTTATCAGACTATTTAATGGGAGGTGACGGCAGTGCAGGTTTATTACGATGCGCAAAATTTAAAACTTGAAAATACTGCCGTAGCCTTGGGGCAGTTTGATGCACTTCATATAGGCCATATGGAGATTATTGAAGCTGTGGTTAAATATTCAAAGGAGAATAACCTCAAATCCCTTGTATACCTATTTATAAATGACCCGTCAGGGATTATTGGAAATGATAAGTCAAAGGCGGTCAACACGCTTTCAAAAAGGCTTGAAATCCTTAAAAAAGCTAATGTTGATATAGTAGTTGCGCAAGAATTTGATAAAGAATTTATGTCTCTTTCTGCTACGCAATTTATAGATAAATATCTTTGTGAAAGATTTGGTGCCAGAGGGGCTTTTGCAGGCTTTAATTATCGTTTTGGAAAAGGCGGAGCGGGGGATGCGGAACTTCTTAAAGACGAATGTGAAAAAAGAGGGATTAAAGTTAACATCGTTCCTGAAATTTCGTTAGGCGGTAACAGGGTATCAAGCACACTGATACGCGGTGAAATTGAAAAAGGGAATATGGAAAATGTTATATCGCTTATGGGCAGAGCCTTTTCTCTTGAAGGCGAGGTAATAAAAGGCAATAGCATAGGTGAAAAACTGGGATTTCCAACTGCAAATATGAGTATACCGACAGGGCAGATTATACCAAAGTTTGGAGTATATATAAGTTATGCTATAGTTGATGGGAAGAAATATAGCGCAATAACGAATATAGGACCGCGGCCGACAGTTAAAATCGGCGAGTGTTTTGTAGAAACATATATTGACGGATTCTCAGAAAATCTTTATGGAAAGCAGATAGAAGTTGAATTTTTAACCTTTATCCGCGATATAAAAAAATTTGAAAACTTTGATGAGCTGAAGATACAGCTTAATAAAGATAAGCATACAATGAAAAATTATTTCAAAGGAGATGTTTTAAAATGAAAAAAACTATTGTAGTATTTATCAGTATAGTATTGATGCTTTCAATGGTTACGGGATGCGGTAAAACGAATAAAATATCAGGACCTAAAGGAAATGATATTGTTATGAATGTATGCGGCATAGATATTTCTGCGGACTATTACAGATATACTCTGATAGGAGCCGCAATGGAAAGGGTAGAAACAGACGAGAGTTTTAGCGGCAGTTTCTCAGATATTGACTGGAATGCTCAGACCGAGAGCGGAAAGACACTTTCAGAAGAGATTGCCATGGAAACAATAGAAATCATAAAAGGAAGAGCAAAACTTTTAGCTTATGCTAAAGAATCGAATTTAACATTAACAACAGAGGAAAATGAATCAATCGACAGAATAGTAGATAACTATGTTGAATCAAACGGAAAGAGCGATTTTTTAAATCAATTAAAGGTAATGGGAATAAGCTCTGAAGATGGATTCAGGGAAGTTTACAAGAATGAACTTATCAGTTCAAAGATGCTTGAAGAGATGATTGCATTTCCTCATATGTATATTCCTGAAGATGTTGATATTACACAGTATCAGGAGGAAAACAGGATAACTGTCAAGCATATACTTGTGATGAATTCAAGTCCTAATTATACAAATCCCGAAGAGGTAGCCAATGACATTCTTCATTTTATAAACTCAGGAGAAGATTTTGACGCACTTATTCAGGAATTTAACGAAGACCCGGGACAGCCAAACAGTGGATATACATTCGGACCCGGAGAGATGGTTAAGGAATTTGAGGATGCGGCATTTAAACTTAATATCAACGAAGTCAGCGGCGTTGTAAAGAGCGAATACGGATATCACATAATTAAAAGAATAGTGGGAGAAAGAGAAATTGTAAATTATATTACATCAACGGTTGAAGAGCCTGAAACAACCGAGAAAATCAATGAGTTTGTGTTAAGTGATTTAATGAATGATGTAAACGAGGCGTTAAGTGAGTCAAGTATAGAAAGCGAGGCAAAATAATGGCAAATACAAAAGTTAAAGTAGAGATGGAGAAATTCGGAGAGTTTACCATTGAACTTCTCCCCGAATTTGCACCTGAAACTGCAGCAAATTTTGAAAAACTTGCAAAAAGCGGCTTTTATGACGGAGTAGTTTTTCACAGAGTAATAGATGATTTTATGGCGCAGGGCGGCGACCCTACAGGAACAGGTATGGGCGGCAGCGGAGAACACATTAAGGGTGAATTTTTGCAGAATGGATTTGCAAAGAACACACTCTCTCACGAGAGAGGTGTTGTTTCAATGGCTCGCTCTATGGACCCCAATTCTGCAAGCAGTCAGTTTTTTATCTGTTATGCAGATTGCACATTTTTAGACGGACAATATGCAGGATTTGGAAAAGTTGTTGAAGGTATGGAAACAGTTGATTCATTTCTGGAAGTTGAGCGCAGAGGCCCTGAAGGCGGGACTCCTGTCGAAGAAATAAAAATAAAGAAGATGACCGTACTCTAATAAAATCGATTGCTGTCGAAGTGTATCGATATGTGCATTATGCACAAAAATGCTTGACAATGTGCTTTCTCTGTGATATAATTATGCCCGTGGTTAAAATTTCTGGATTTTAGAAATTTTTTCCTAACATTTTTAGGAGGTATAAAAAACATGCAAGGAAAGGTAAAATGGTTTAACGCAGAAAAGGGTTTTGGATTTATCGAGACTGAAGAGGGAACAGATGTATTTGTTCATTTTTCTGCGATTTCCATGGAAGGCTACAAGACACTCGAAGAGGGTGCAGCAGTTGAATTTGATGTTGTTGAAGGTGCTAAAGGACCACAGGCTACAGATGTTAAACGCATCTAATCCTGTTTAGGTAATTTAAATAAACTTGAATTGAATTCTTTAAAGGGACGGCACTTTGCCGTCCCTTTGTACTCTATATAGGAAAGGCAGACCACTTTATGTTATGTTGTAAATGCAAAAAAAATCTTGCCGTTGTTTACATTACAAAAATGGACCCTGACGGCACTCAGAAAAATGAGGGATATTGTCTCTCCTGCGCTCAGCAGCTTAACTTAGGACCCGTTAACGATATTATGAAGAATATGGGCGTAAACGCTGAGGAGATGGACAGTCTTAATCGTGAGATGGCGAGTATGCTTGAAGAAATGGGTGAGAATGCAGACTTTGATGAAGAGTTTGATGATGAAAATATGAGCCGCAGTATGCAGAAAAACCCCTTTGACTTTATGAACAAGATGTTTGGAGGCAATAGTGAAAGTGATGCCCCCGTAAAGAGCAAGGACAAAAAAGACAAAAAGGATAAAAAGCGCAAAAACCTTGATATGTATGGCGTAAATCTTACCGAGAAGGCTCGCCGCGGAGAAATTGATGCAGTAATTGGCAGGGATGCTGAGATGGAGCGTACGGCTCAGATTTTGAACCGCAGAACTAAAAATAACCCGTGCCTTATTGGTGAACCGGGGGTTGGTAAGACTGCTATCGCAGAGGGACTTGCGCTAAAAATCGTGAATGGTGAAGTGCCGGCAAAGCTTTTGAAATATGAGATATATATGCTTGATATGACCGCGGTTGTTGCGGGGACTCAATTTCGTGGTCAGTTTGAATCAAGACTCAGAAATATTATCGAGGAAGTAAAAAAAGCGGGTAATATAATACTTGTAATTGATGAGGTTCATACAATTGCATCAGCTGGTGATGCCGAGGGTGGTATGAATGCGGGAAATATCTTAAAACCTGCACTCTCCCGCGGTGAAATTCAGGTAATCGGCGCAACAACCCTTGAGGAATACAGAAAGCATATCGAAAAGGATGCCGCACTTGAGAGAAGATTTCAGACCATAATGGTAGAGGAACCAACGGTTGATGAAACAATTGAAATACTCAAAGGCATCAAGGGCTATTATGAGGATTACCACAAGGTAAAGATAACAGATGAGATTATAAGATGTGCCACTGTTTTATCAGAAAGATATATAAGCGACAGATTTTTGCCCGACAAAGCAATAGATGTAATTGACGAGGCGGCATCAAAAGCTAATCTTGAAAATAAAAAGCTGATTGAGATTGAAAAGCTAAAGACGGATATTAAGGATATTACAAAGCAAGAAGAGGCTTTAGAAAATGCGGAGAATGTTGATTATGAGCTTTTGGCAGAAGTTAAGAGCAAAAAGCTGAGGGCGGAAAATGAGCTTTCAGAGCTTGAAAAGACAAGTCAGGAGGTATACTTAACCTCTGATGATGTGGCATCTGTTATTGAGCTTTGGACAAAAATTCCCGTTAAGAATATAACCGAGTACGAGACAAACCGACTTAAAAACTTAGAGGAAAGACTTCATAAGAGGTTAATCGGGCAGAATGATGCGGTTGAGAGTGTTGCATCTGCAATCCGCAGAAAGCGTGCGGGAATAAGTTTAAAAAGAAGACCCGTATCATTTATATTTGTTGGACCTACAGGTGTCGGTAAAACTGAGCTTGTAAAGAGGATAGCCGAGGAAGTGTTTGATGGTGAGAATTCCTTAATCCGTCTTGATATGTCTGAGTATATGGAAAAGCATTCGGTGGCAAAGCTTATCGGCTCACCTCCCGGATATGTGGGTTATGACGATGCGGGACAGCTCACCGAAAAGGTAAGACGCCATCCTTATTCAGTAATTTTGCTTGATGAAATAGAGAAGGCAAACGAGGATGTGTTTAACATTCTGCTTCAGATACTTGATGACGGAAGAATTACCGACAGCCATGGTAAAACTGTCTCATTTGAAAACACAATTATTGTTATGACATCAAATGCGGGAAGCGACCAGAAATCAAATGTGGTTGGATTTAATGAGACAGAGGAGGCTATTGCAATAAAGATAGACCGCGCATTAAAAGAGCGGTTCCGCCCGGAATTTTTAAATCGTGTTGATGAGACTATAATATTTAAGCAGCTTACAAAAGAAGAACTTATCGAGATAATTTCACTTATGCTTACTGATTTAAGTGAGGGGCTTTTGGAAAAGGGTATTTCTCTTGATGTTACAGAGGAGGCAAAAGAGGTCATTCTTAATAAGTCATACAAAAAAGAGTATGGGGCAAGACCCATGCGCAGATATATCGAGAGAAATATTGAGGACGCTCTTGCTCAGAAACTTATTATGGGTGAACTTCTTGCCGGGCAGACAGCTAAGGTTCTGGCGGAAAACAATGAACTTAAGATAGAAGTCAGGTAAAGAAAAAGAATTATTTTGGGATAACCCAAAATAATTCTTTTTTTATACTTTTTTTCTCCTGTTATATACAATCAAAGCAAGCCCTGAAATGACTAATAAGATGGAAAGTATTTGCGACACACGAATGAATCCTATGTATAGAGAATCTGCTCTAAGACTCTCTATCAGCGCTCTGCCGGTGCCGTACCATACCATATAACCACAGAAAATTTCGCCGTTATACACCTTTCGCTTTTTGTATATGAGCAAAACAATTATGCCAAGCGCATTCCATAACGATTCATATAAAAAAGTGGGGTGAACAGAATTTGCAATTATATTCCCGCCCGTTGCTATTGTCATAGCCCATGGCAGAGAGGTTGCAGAACCAAAGGCTTCGCCGTTTACAAAGTTTCCCCATCTGCCTATTGACTGACCGATTAAAAGTCCGACGGCAAGCATATCAAGAATAGTACCAATATTTATTTTCTTCTTCTTGCAGTAGATAATGACGGTTGCAGCAGCGCCTATAACTGCACCATAAATTGCAATGCCGCCGCCTCTTATGTCAAGAATGCTCATTAAATCATCCTTATACATATCAAAGCTGAATATTACATAGTAAAGTCTTGCACAGATTATTGATACGGGTATGGCGATAAGGAGCATATTTAAAAAGTCATTATTATCAAGACCAACTTTTTTACTTTCTCTGATGCCATAGAGTATTGAAAGAAATAATCCAAGTGCAATCAGGATGCCATACCAATAAATTGATATGCTACCTAGGCTGAAAGCAACACGGTTAATAGTGAAATTAAGTCCCAGCTTTGGAAAAGAAATTACATTTATCATAAGTTAAAACCTACCTTAAAGAGGATTTACAACCGAGAGAACACAGTTTGATGTGTCAAAATGTTCGCAAAGTCTTTCGTTTATATATTCATCCGTTACCGAATTTACATATTCCTTGTATTTTAAGGGATTATATCCATTCATAAGCTGACGGATAAAGGAGTTACCCATTTTTTCAACGCTGTTAAATGTTTTGATGTCCTGAGATATAATGACCTTTCTTGTTCTGTTTAAAACCTCTTTGTCGATGCCTGTTTTAATGGTATTGTCTATGTGTTCTTTAATAATTTCATATACCTTTTTGGGGTCTTTTGAGTCACCCCCGATTAAGCTAAAGCCATATTCCCGTTCAATGTCAGCCTCTGTTCCAAAGGTCGCATCGATGAGCCCCGCTTCATAAAGCTCTAAATATAAATCACTGCTTTTGCCAAACAGAGCTTCTAAAATAATTTCGGTAGCGATTTCCTTTCTTATAAGAGCATCGCCTTCCATATTTGGCTTATTATCTTTAAAACCTATTCTGAACATAGGCTGAGAAACGAGTAAGTTCTGCTCTATATATTCCTGAACTCTTGTTTTGGGTTCAGTTACTTTAAAGCGCTCAATCTTACCTAAGTTTCTGTCAGGGGAGATATGTTTATCTACATATTTAAGAGCCTCGTCCATATCTATATCTCCAACCATAACAAGTATCATATTTGCAGGATTATAAAAAGTATTGTAACACTTATATAATACATTGGGAGTGATTTTTGCAATACTCTCTACTGTGCCCGCAATGTCAATTTTTACAGGATTTTCGTGAAACATTGCAGTAAGAGAATTAAAAAATACGCGCCATTCAGGTTCATCGTCGTACATTTTTATTTCCTGACCGATAATACCCTGTTCCTTTGCTACATTTTCATCGGTAAAGTACGGATGATTTACAAAGTCGAGTAAAATATCCAGGTTTTCATAAAATTTGTCTGTGCATGAGAAAAGATACGCAGTAAGGTCAAATGAGGTAAAAGCGTTACTGCTTGCACCCGTTAAAGCAAAGCGGTCAAAGGCGTTGCCGCCATTTTCTTCTTCGAACAATTTGTGCTCTAAATAATGGGCGATTCCGTCGGGAACAGTTGTCATCTCTGTGTCGCCGGGCACCATAAATGTGCGGTTTATTGAGCCATATTCAGTTCCGTAAATTGCGTAGTATTTGCTAAATCCCTTTTTAGGAAAGAGATAAACCCTAAGTCCGCTCTTGTGGAGAGCAAACTGCATTTCTTCGTTTAATTCAGAATTTTTATAGTTATTCATTTTCGCCCTCCTCATTACCTTTAAGGAAGTAGATAGTATCCAGTTTTACCTTGCTCCAGACAGCGGATATTTCGGGCTTAGTTACCGACAGAATGCCGTCTAAAAGCGACTCTACAGTTTCATTCGATTTCATAATCGCTCCGCTTAAATAATAATCCTCCATACCCCGTAAGCTGTCGTTCATAGAATTCATTGCATTGGTAAGATATTTTTTAGCAGACTCAATTTCATTGTCGTCAATTTCGCCGTGTAACATTTTATCAAACTGCACCATAATTTCGTCATAAGCTCTCTCATAATTTTCGGTCTGAATGCCCGATGATATCATCATAACACTTTTAAATCGCGCAGTCTTTGCCACAGCGTAGTAAGCAAGGCTCATCTTTTCCCGTACATTGTTAAACAGCTTTGAAAAAGGACTGCCACCGAATATGCAGCTTGCCAGCATAAGAGCATAGTACTCTTTTGAGGTTGGTTCTACATTACAGCAAAGCCCCATACAAAGTTTGCTTTGAACGGTATCGACAGCCTCTGTAACCTTTCGGATATCAGCAGAATTACTCTTTGCAACAGAGGTCATAATATATTCTGCGTTTCTTGGCGAAAATGAAGGAGTCAGGGCTGTTGTAACGCTGTTTATAGTTTCGTCATCAATATTTCCGCTTATAAAAATATCGACTTTTGCAGTAGCTAAAACTAATTTATAAAATTCATAAAGGCTTTGCGGAGTAATATCGTCTAAATCCTCGACATATCCTGCTTCAAACATACCATAGCCTTCTTTTCCAAACATTGCCTCACGGCATTTAACCTCTGCATATTCTTTTTTGTCATTGACAAGTGAGAGAATAGCGTTTTTAAGATTTACCTTTTCGCTTTCTACAAAGGAGCTGACAAAGCCGTCTTTTTCGGTAAGTGGTGAAAATATAAAGTCGTGAATAAAATCTGCAATGTCATGGGTAATTTTTTCAGGGATATATTTGTCTGAAATGTATTCTGCAGTAAAGTATAAAACCTCTCCGTCGCCTTTGGGGCGAACTCCCGCACTAAAGGAAGCGGAATATAAATCATTAAGCCTCTTAGATATTTCTTTAAGTGTGGGATATTTGCTGCAGCCACGCTTTAAAACAGACGGCAAAAGTGCCGCCTGTGTAACAGTTTCACGCTTAAGCGGAATATTAAAAAACACGCTTATAAGGTTGGTTTTAAATTTAGGGGCGTCAATAAGATGCAGGGTAACGCCCTTTAAAAGTTCTCTGCTCTCCAAATAAAACATCTCCTTTTAGGTTATGATTTCCTCAAAATAAAAGGTTATACATCAGCTTTGTTGCGTTCAAGCCGATGCTCGATGACATCGTCGATAATGCTTTTGATAAGTGCCACAACAGGAACACCGATAAACATACCAAAAATTCCAAAGAATCCGCTGCCCAGAGTTACGCCAAGAATTACCAATAATGGTTTTATGGCAAGCGAACTTGCAACAAGTCTTGGCTGAATAATATTGGCATCAATCTGCTGAATAACAAGAAGAACGACCAAAAGCACAATAGCAGCCGTAAAACCGCTGGTAAATAAGGTAATAAGACACGCAATTGTCACGGCAATTATTGCACCGAAATACGGGATTAGGTTAAAGAAACCTACCATAAGTGCAAAGACTGCGGCGTAAGGTGTTTTCATAATTGAGAGTGCTATCAGGCACAGGATAAAGACTATGCAAGCATCAAGAAGCTGACAGCCGATATATTTGTTTACAAAATCACAAACCATACGGCTGTAATAGTATATGGTGTTTCTTGGCTTTTCAGGAATATATGCGCGTGTAAACTTTTTAAGGTAACGATTTATGTTGGTTCTATCAAGCAGAATATAAACTGAGACAATTATTCCAAGCAGGAATTTAAACAGGGAAGTACCAAATGTCTTAATACCTGCAAAATATTTGTCAATGTTCTTAAGGTCAAGAAAATCGATGATTCTGGTGAACATCTCATTTTCAAAAATATTTTCAAATGTTATATCGGTCATAGCGATGGGTATGCCAAGAGATTTAAGCCAGCTTACAAAGTTTTGGAAAAGCTGGGGGAACTGCTCAGTAAACCTTGCGACACTTTCTGAAATCTGGGGGATTATCGCGGTAATGATTAAGGTAAGAATCGCTATGACAATAAGATATGTGGCAAGGACAGCCAGAGGCCGTCTGTGTTTTTTAAAAAAAGGTATCTTTGTTGAGCGGAAAAGAATTTCTATTTTTCTGCATGGACGGCGAAGGATAAAAGCGATGATACTGCCCACAATAAATGGCATAAGCATATTTAAAAGTCTACCCAAAAAGTCCATAACAATCCCGAAGTTATCAAAGGTTTTGTATATGATTATGAGAATTGCTATAACCCATACAAATCCAAAATATTTTTTTATCTCTTGAAATTTCAACTAAATCACTCCTGAATTATGGAATTATACATTAGTATACCATATATTTCAAAAATAGTAAACTCCTATTTTACATAAAATAAGACTAAAAGTGTAAAAAAAGATTTGCATAATAAATGAAAATGTGTTAAGATATGTATAGTTCAATTTTCAGGAGGCGGACAATTATGAAAATTTTAGTCACAGGCGGTGCCGGATATATTGGAAGTCATACATCTGTTCAGTTACTTGAGGCAGGCTATGAGATAGTGATTGTAGACAATCTCTCAAACAGCTCAAAGGAAGCGATAAACAGAATTAAGACACTTTCGGGCAAGGAGTTTGCATTCTACGAGAATGATTTATGTGATGAAAATGCGGTTGATAAAATTTTTGCGGAGCATAAAATTGATGCAGTTATTCACTTTGCAGGACTAAAGGCTGTAGGTGAATCTGTTGCGATGCCAATTGAGTACTATGAAAATAATATAGGAAGTACCCTTAATCTTTGCAAAGTTATGCGTAAATACGGGGTTAAAAAGCTGGTGTTCAGTTCGTCTGCGACCGTGTATGGTGTTCCGAAATCTGTTCCTATTGATGAAAGTTTTCCGCTTTCATGCACAAATCCTTACGGATGGACGAAACTTATGATAGAGCAGATATTAAGGGATGTCTATGTATCTGATAACGAATGGGATATTGCCCTTTTGAGATATTTTAATCCCGTGGGCGCTCATAAGAGCGGTATGATTGGCGAAGACCCAAGCGGCATTCCCAACAACCTTATGCCATATATTTCACAAGTTGCAATCGGTAAGCTTGAATGTTTAAGTGTATTCGGAAACGATTATGATACCCATGATGGTACGGGTGTTCGTGATTATATTCATGTAGAAGATTTGGCAAACGGACATCTTAAGGCGCTTGAGAAACTTGAGCAAAAACCCGGCGTTGTTGCGTATAACTTAGGTACAGGTCAGGGATATAGTGTGCTTGATATGGTAAAAGCGTTTTCTAAGGCGTGCGGACACGAAGTGAAGTATAAAATCTGTGACCGCCGTCCGGGAGATGTTGCGGCGTGCTTTGCAAATCCGACAAAAGCAAAAAATGAGTTAGGTTTTGTTGCAACAAGAGGACTTGACGAAATGTGCGAAGACACATGGCGTTGGCAGCAGCAAAATCCTAACGGATATAAGAAATAAAGGAGTGTTACAATTATGAACAAAACAACATTGGTAGTATTGGCGGCAGGTATGGGCAGCCGTTTCGGCGGCTTAAAGCAGATGGAACCTGTTGTGGACAGCGGTGCGGTTATTCTCGATTTCTCTGTTTATGATGCAGTTAAATCAGGCTTTGATAAAATCGTTTTTGTTATCAAAGAAGAAATGTATGAAGACTTTAAGAGAATAGTTGGAGACAAAATCAAGGATGTTGAAGTTGATTATGTGTTCCAGGAAATGAATTCGCTCCCCGAGGGCAGACAGAAGCCTTGGGGTACAGCGCACGCAGTTATGTGCTGTAAGGATAAGGTAGATACACCATTTGCAGTAATAAATGCAGATGACTACTATGGCAGAAATGCGTATAAAGAAATTCACGACCATCTTGCAAAGGCTGAGGGAATGGATTTTTGTATGGTAGGCTTTGAACTTAAGAATACACTTACTGACAACGGAACGGTTGCACGCGGTGTATGTGAAGTTGAAGACGGATATTTAAAGACTATCACAGAGCGTACCAAGATTAAGGATATGAAATATACAGAGGATGACGGAAAGACTTGGGTAGAACTTCCGGAAGACACAAAGGTTTCTATGAACCTGTTTGGATTTACTCCTGAAATTTTTGATGTTTGTGAGAGAATGTTTAAGGACTTCCTTGAAACAACGCCCAATGTATTAAAAGATGAGTTCTTTATTCCGCTTGTTGTAGACAGACTTATAAAGGAAGAGGGCTTAAAGCTTAAATGCTATTCCTGCCCTGATAAATGGTATGGTATGACATACCGCGAGGATTTACCCTCTGTTAAAGAAGCGCTGTCTTCTATGATAGAAAAAGGATATTATAACGGACTTTAATAAACAAAAAAATATGGCAGTTCAAATTTTGAACTGCCATATTTTTTTGTGATTTATTTCTTTGAATTTTTAACTACTATTTTTGTAAGTGCAATGAGAGCGATAACATTGGGTATAACCATCAGATAGTTAAAAAAGTCGGTAAGTTCCCAAACAAGGTCGTTTGAAACAGTTGTTCCGATTAAGATAAACACAATTGCTATTAGCGAATAAAGAGCAGTTGCAATCTTGTTGTTTTTAAATAGATACTGCACATTTATCTTGCCGAAGAAGTTCCAGCCGATGATGGTGGAAAAAGCAAAGAAGAAAAGGCAGATTGCAACAAATGTATTACCAAAAGATGAGCCAAAGACACTTCCGACTGCCATCTGCATAGCAGTTGTTTTTGAAACGATTGCATCAGCTCCTGATGTTGCCGCAACATAGTCATTGCCTGAAAGTCCTGCAAGTGCTCCGTCGCCTGTGTAGAGACAGGAGATAACAACCAAAGCAGTCATAGTAAGAACAACAAATGTATCAATAAATACACCTGCCATAGCAACTACACCCTGATCGTGGGGCTTTTCTACATTTGCCATTGCGTGAGCGTGAGGGGTAGAACCCATACCTGCTTCGTTTGAGAAAAGACCTCTCTTTGCACCCTGGCTGATTGCTGTTTTAATAGCATAACCAATACCGCCGCCAATCAATGCCTGAGGAGTGAAAGCATACTTAAAAATCATACCAAAGGTTTCAGGGACATACTGAATTCTGCATATTAAGATTATAAGACTGCCAAGGAGGAAGAGACCTGCCATAAGAGGCACCAGTTTTTCTGTAACTGCTGCAAGTCTTTGAACACCGCCGATAAAGATAAATGCAGAAATTGCCGCAATCACTATACCAATAATCCAGCCCCATTGTGTGTAGTCAACGCCAACTGCATTGCAAGCGGTTTCGGCAATAGAGTTTGACTGAACCATTGAACCCATAAAGCCGAGTGCCAGCGTGATTGCAACAGCGAAGAATACTGCTAAAAATGTACCAAATCCGTTTGGAAAGGCTTTCTTTATGTAGTAAACGGGACCGCCATGGATTTCGCCGTTTTCGTCTTTAATTCTGGTTTCCTGAGCAAGCGTAGCTTCAGCGTAAATTGTAGCCATACCTAAAAATGCGATAATCCACATCCAGAAAATTGCACCCGGACCGCCGATTAAAATTGCGCCCGACGCACCTACGATGTTACCCGTGCCAACCTGAGCCGCAATGGCGGTAGCAAGCGCCTGAAAAGAGGTAAGACCGCTCTTGTTTTTTCCGCCGAACAATTTAATGCCGCCAAACACCCTTTTCATACCTTCTGAGAAACAGCGCACCTGAACAAATTTAGTGCGGATGGTAAACCAAAGACCCGTGCCTACCAAGAGAAAGATAAGGATGTAGTCAGCCAAAAATTTGTTTGCTGTACTTACGATGTTTAAAATTGTTTCCTGCATAAAAACCCCCATTCCGCCGCCATACGACGGCATAAATTGTTTAAAGTTTCTCTTATCCGTATGGCAAGGAATGATAAGAGATTTTTGCGCCCATGTGCGTTTCTGAGCGTATGCGAAGAAAATTCGCACGGGCAATCAAATCCGCCGGAGGCAATAACGCGAAGGAACTTTCGCGTTATCCTCCTTAAAAAAATAAAAAAAGTTACTGAATAAATCAGCAACTCCGAAGAAATAACCGCATAATAATGCAATCTTCTCTGTCCTTTTGCCTGAGAGATTCGGCATAAGCCTTGCACCTTCGGCACTCACAATGACTTGTAGAGATTCTCCAGAGTTCCCTCCGCTTTCGGTTTTAAAAATCCCGAAAGCATCCGCGGGTTATTAACTTAGACAGTCTATCATATTTTTTATAATATGTCAAGAAAAAACGGGAGCCGATAAAAATCGACTCCCGAATATTTTTAGTCTTTTGCCATTCTCTTATAAACTTCGTATCTTTCTGAAAGGTCTTTTTCAGCCTTTGCAAAAAGTTGCTCTGCCTTTTCGGGGAATGCTTGCTTGAGCATGAGATAACGGTTCTCACCCATCATAAAGTCGGTAACTGAACCTGTAGGTTCTTTTGAATCAAGAACAAACGGATTCTTGCCTTCTTCCGAGAGTACAGGATTGTATCTCCAGAGGTGCCAGTAGCCCGTCTCTACAGCTTTCTTCTCTTCTGCGATAGAGTTACCCATACCGCCCTTTGCCTTAATACCATGGTTGATACAAGGAGCATAAGCAATAACAAGTGACGGACCCGGATAAGCCTCAGCCTCTTTTATAGCCTTGAGTGCCTGAGCAGGATTTGCGCCGAGAGCAATTTGAGCTACATATACATAACCATAGGTTGTAGCAATCATACCAAGGTCTTTTTTCTTAACATTCTTACCTGATGCTGCAAATTTTGCAACAGCAGCGGTAGGAGTAGCTTTAGATGACTGACCGCCTGTATTTGAGTAAACCTCTGTATCTACAACGAAGATGTTAATGTCTTCGCCTGATGCGATAACATGGTCAAGACCGCCGTAACCAATATCATAAGCCCAGCCGTCACCGCCGAATACCCACTGTGAACGCTTAACGAGGAAATCGGTTCTGTCGGCAATTTCTTTAACAGCAGGATTTGACATATCAGCGTCTTTAATAAGAGCTTCAATCTTAGCTGCAGCATCTTTTGAACCCTTAGCGCAGTCTTTAGCGCCCTGCCATTCTTTGAATGCGTCAGCAAGTTCGGGTGCGACTGCATCCATTGCCTCGTTCATCCTTGCAGAGAGTGTCTCACGGATTTTAGAGTTTGCAATTACCATGCCGAGACCGAACTCAGCATTGTCCTCAAAGAGTGAGTTAGCCCATGCAGGACCTCTGCCATTTTCGTCCTTGCAGTATGGCATAGATGGTGCACTGCCGCCCCAGATTGAAGTACAGCCTGTTGCGTTTGCAACCATCATTCTGTCACCAAAGAGCTGAGTGATAAGCTTGATATAAGGTGTTTCACCACAGCCTGCACATGCGCCTGAGAACTCAAGGTAAGGCTGAGCAAACTGAGAATTCTTGATATTTGCTGAAACATCAACAAGATCGGCCTTGTTCTTAACGCTGTCCATAGCAAAGTTCCAGTTAGGTTCTTCTGTCGGAGCAACATCGTCAATAGGCTTCATAACGAGAGCCTTGCCCTTAGGAGCAGGACAAACATTGGCACAAACGCCGCAACCTAAGCAGTCAAGAGCAGATACCTGCATTCTGTATTCAAGTCCTGCAAATTCTTTGCCGATTGCCTTGAGTGTTTCAAATGAAGCGGGAGCTGCCGCCTTTTCGTTTTCGTCAACCAATACGGGACGAATTGCAGCGTGAGGACAAACGAGTGAACACTGGTTACACTGAATACAATTTTCCTTCTGCCACTCGGGAACCAAAACGGCTACGCCGCGCTTTTCGTATCTTGAAGTACCTGTTTCAAATGTTCCGTCTTCTCTGCCATTGAATACGCTGACGGGTAATTTATTACCGCGCTGAGCATTAACGGGGTCAACGATATTTTTAATAAAGTCAGGTCTTGAATTATTGGTTGTAGTTTCGTCAACTGCGTCTTTCCAATCACTTGGAACATCTATCTTTACAAGTGCGTCTACCGCGCCGTCAACTGCGTCGCAGTTCATCTTAACGATTTCGTCACCCTTCTTGCCATAGGTCTTTTTGATTGCATCTTTTATAAGAGCAACAGCCTCGTCAAATGGGATAACATTAGAAAGTTTAAAGAATGCACTCTGAGTAACCATATTGATTCTGGTAGAACCAAGACCTACCTTAACTGCAACATCTACAGCATTGATTGTGTAGAAGTTGATATCATTTTCTGCAATGTATCTCTTCATAGAAGCAGGAAGTTTTTCGTTTAATTCTTCAGGAGTCCATACACAGTTTAAAAGGAAGGTTCCGCCCTTTTTGAGTCCATCGAGTATATCATACTGATAAATATATGCAGGCTTGTGACAAGCGATATAGTCAGCTTCGTCAAGCAGATATGTTGACTTAATGGGGGTCTTACCAAATCTTAAGTGAGACATAGTTACGCCGCCTGACTTTTTAGAGTCATAGTCAAAATATGCCTGAGCGTACATATCAGTATTGTCACCGATAATCTTGATGGCATCTTTGTTTGCGCCAACCGTTCCATCTGAACCAAATCCCCAGAACTTACAACGGGTGCTGCCCGCAGGTGCTGCGTTAACCCTCTCTCCAAGAGGGAGTGAAAGATTGGTAACATCATCTACGATACCGATAGTAAATCCGTTTTTGGGATTTTCAGATACAAGGTTATCAAATACTGCAACTAACTGAGTTGGGGTTGTATCCTTAGAACCAAGACCATAACGACCGCCGACAATACTTGGTGCATTTTGGGCGTCTTTATAAAGGCCGCAAACATCAAGATAGAGGGGTTCGCCAAGAGCACCCGGTTCCTTTGTTCTGTCAAGAACAGCAATATTTTTAACTGTCTTTGGCATTACATCGAAGAAATATTTAGCAGAGAAAGGACGATAAAGGTGAACTTCAAGAACACCGACTTTTCTGCCTGCAGCGTTGAGATAATCAACAGTTTCTTCAAGAGCCTGACATACGCTGCCCATAGCAACGATAACCTCTGTTGCATCAGGAGCACCATAGTAATTAAATGGCTTGTAGGTGCGGCCTGTAATCTTGCTGATTTCGTCCATATATTCTGCAACGATATCGGGGATAGCTTCGTAATACTTGTTGGAAGCCTCTCTGCCCTGGAAATAGATATCGCCATTTTGAGCAGTACCGCGAAGAACGGGATGTTCAGGATTTAACGCTCTGTCCTTAAATTCTTTAAGAGCATCCTGGTCAACAAGACCCTTTAAATCCTCGTAGTCCATAACTTCGATTTTCTGAATTTCGTGTGAGGTTCTGAAACCGTCAAAGAAGTGAAGGAAAGGAACTCTGCCCTTGATTGATGCAAGATGTGCAACGCCGCCAAGGTCCATAACTTCCTGAACGCCGCCTGATGCAAGCATTGCAAAGCCTGTTTGACGGCAAGCCATAACATCCTGATGGTCACCGAAGATGTTAAGGGCGTGAGCCGCAATGGCTCTTGCGCTTACATGGAAAACTGTTGGGAGAAGCTCACCCGCGATTTTGTACATATTTGGTATCATAAGAAGCAAACCCTGTGATGCAGTAAAGGTAGTTGTAAGGGCACCTGCCTGAAGTGAGCCGTGAACTGCACCTGCAGCGCCAGCTTCTGACTGCATTTCAACAACCTTTACAGTTTGTCCGAAAATATTTTTCTGACCTTTTGCGCTCCATTCGTCAACATATTCTGCCATTGTTGATGAAGGAGTGATTGGATAAATAGCGGCAACCTCGGTAAATGCGTAGGCGCAATGCGCTGCGGCACAGTTGCCGTCCATGGTTTTGAATTTTTTAGCCATGCTATATGCCTCCTTAGTATATAAATAATTATTTCAAAATTAAGGTGGGTATAAATACACTCACTTTATCAGTATAGCATACAAATAATATATTTTCAAATAATTTTTTACGATAAAAGGGAAAAAATAAGATATGTTTTTTAGCTAAAATGACGAAAAAAATACTCCCCTTTGGAAGTCAAGGGGAGTATAAATAATTACATACAATCGTGGAAAGTTCTGGAAATAACTTCAAGCTGCTGTTCGCGGGTTAAGCGGTTAAAGTTAACTGCATAACCTGAAATTCTAATTGTAAGTGTAGGATATTTTTCGGGGTGTTCCATAGCATCTTCTAATGTCTCGCGGTTTAACACATTTACATTTAAGTGGAATGCTTTTTGTGCGAAATATCCGTCAAGAATTGAAACTAAGTTGTTTATTCTTGTGTCTGCTTCCTTACCCAAAGCGTCGGGAACGATTGAGAATGTGTTTGAGATACCATCCTGACAGCAGCCGGTGTAAGGAATTTTTGCAACTGAGTTAAGTGATGCAAGAGCACCGCTTGTATCTCTGCCGTGCATCGGGTTAGCACCGGGAGCAAGAGGCTCACCGCCTTTTCTTCCGTCAGGTGTAGAACCTGTCTTCTTGCCGTAAACAACATTGGATGTAATGGTAAGAACTGAAAGTGTGTGCTCAGCATTTCTGTATGTCGGATGCTTTTTAAGCTCTGAGCTGAATTTCTCAAGAACTTCAACAGCAATTTCGTCAACGCGGTCATCATCATTGCCATATTTGGGGAAGTCGCCTTCGATTTCAAAATCAACTGCAATTCCTTCCTCGTTTCTGATAGGCTTAACCTTTGCGTATTTAATTGCAGAGAGAGAGTCAGCAACTACAGAAAGACCTGCAACACCAAATGCCATAAATCTCTTAACATCTGTATCGTGAAGAGCCATCTGACCTGCTTCGTAAGCGTACTTATCGTGCATATAGTGGATGGTGTTCATTGTGTTAACATAAAGTTCTGCAACTTCTTCCATACACTTAAAGTAAGCGTCCTTAACCTTATTATAGTCAAGAATTTCGTCTGTCATAGGAGCAGTGTTCTTTAAAACTTTTGTGCCGCGCTTTTCGTCATGACCGTCATTCATAGCCATAAGAAGAGTCTTTGCAAGGTTTACACGAGCGCCGAAGAACTGCATACGCTTACCAACTTCCATAGCGGATACACAACAAGCAATTGCGTAGTCATCACCATAGAGAGGGCGCATACAATCATCACTCTCGTACTGAATAGAGTCAGTTTTGATACTCATTTGAGCACAATACTTTTTGAAGCCTTCAGGAAGCTGAGTGCTCCAGAGGACTGTCATATTCGGCTCAGGTGCAGAGTCTAAGTTGGTAAGAGTGTGAAGGAAACGGAAAGAAGACTTTGTAACAAGCGTTCTGCCGTCGCTGCTCATACCGCCGATTGACTCGGTAACCCATGTTGGGTCGCCTGAGAATAATTCATTATATTCAGGTGTTCTTAAATGTCTTACCATTCTGAGCTTTAATACGAGCTGGTCGATAAGCTCCTGAGCGCCTTCTTCTGTAAGAGTGCCGTTTGCCATATCTCTTTCGATATAAATATCAAAGAAAGTAGAGTTTCTGCCGAATGACATAGCCGCACCGTTGTTTTCCTTAACTGCTGCAAGGTAGCCGAAGTATGTAAACTGAATAGCTTCCTTTGCGTTTTTGGCGGGTGCTGAAATATCAATGCCGTAGCGTGCTGCCATATTCTTCATCTGACCGAGAGCGCGAATCTGCATACGGATTTCTTCTCTCTTGCGGATGTTTTCTTCGTTTGCAGGCTCTGCCTGGCATTTCTCAAAATCCTGCTGCTTTGCTTCAACAAGACGATCGATACCATAAAGTGCAATTCTTCTGTAGTCGCCTATGATACGGCCTCTGCCGTAAGCATCAGGAAGACCTGTCATAAGACCTACTGACCTTGCAGTACGCATATCCTGTGTGTAAGCGTCAAATACGCCGTCGTTGTGAGTCTTGCGGAATTCTGTAAAGTGGCGTCTGCGAGCTTCTTTAAGCTCGTAGCCGTATGCTGCAAGAGACTGGTCAACCATACGCATACCGCCGTAAGGGTTAACAATTCTCTTAAGAGGTGCGTCGGTCTGAAGACCAACTATTTCCTCATTTTCTTTGTCGATGTAGCCTGCTTCAAAGTTGTCAATACCAGAGAAAATAGAGGTCTCAATATCTATGATACCTTTTTTGATTTCTTCAATAGTAAGCGCCTTAACCTTTGCGTATACTGCCTGAGTTTTCTCGGTTGCAGGGGCGAGGAAATCGCCGTCACCAAGGTAGGGAGTATAGTTTTTCTGGATAAAGTCAGATACATTGATTTCTTCTGTCCAAGCGCCGGCGTTAAAGCCGTTCCATGATTCATGTTTCATTATATCTTCCTCCAAAGTGTATATTTAGATGTTATGGATAACATCTATAATTAACAACCTTAATATATTAGCACAAAAAAAATAAAAGTGCAATATTTTTTACACTTTTATTTCAAAATCTTCATTTCGCACAATTTTCGTTGACAGAAATTCCTTTCTATTGTAAAATTAGTTATACAATAATGAAAGAGAGATATATTTATGAAGAGAAAGATTACCGAGATATCTGTTTATGAATTCTTTATGTGTATGTTTGTAATCTCGATACATCTGCTGTCAGAGGGTGTGGATGTCTTCCCTAAGTGGAGCGTCTCGTCCGTAATTTTTAAAACGCTTACAACGCTTATGACTTTTGCAGTTCCGGCGTTTGTTTTTACCAGTGCAATCAAACTGTTTTATAAATATAGCGAAGGGCGCTTTAAGTACGGAAAATTTTTGCTGGGCAGATTTTTAAAAATCTATATTCCGTATATTCTGGCGGTAACTATTTATTACATAGTTTTTGTATATGCTTTAAGCCTTGACGGATATGAAAAATTTGATATAAAAGAGCTCATAGGGTTTATTGTATCGGGTAATATTTCAGCACAGTTTTATTTTGTTGTTTTGATTGTTCAGTTTTATATACTTATGCCACTCTGGATAGGAATAAGCCGTATAAAATCAAAGACGGGACTTATAGCGGTGATATTGATATCTTTTGTAATTACCGCTGTTTCAAGAATGTTTTTGCCCGAGATTATGACGGCGGCAACAGAGGGACTTATAAATCTTAATGTTGTTAAGAATGTCGATTTAACAGAACTTTCCAAGGTTTTTGCAGGGTATACGAACAAGGCGTTTACCTCGTATCTGATATTTTGGGTTATGGGTGTCTATGCGGGCCTTAACTACGAAGAGTTTTCCGAAAAAATAACGGACAGCAGAGTCATTATATATCTTGGCTGGTTTATACTTGCGATGGCACATTGCATACTTTCATATATTCAGATTGCGGGTTATATAAGGTATAGCTACAGCCCGTTTCTGGTAATTTTCTTCTGTTTGTTCTCAATGCTTGGCTTTTATATTTATTCAAGAGACCTGACATTCTCTCTGGAGAGAATGGGTAAAGGATTCTTAACAAGTATTGCAGGGGCATCCTATGATATTTATCTAATGCACTGTCTTGTGATAACCGTGGTTCAGTATTATTTGGGGCACATTGAGGTAGAAAATACCCTGCAGAGGTTTTTCATAACTGCAGGGATAACATTCTCATTTTCAATTATATTTTGCGGAATTATGGCGTCCTTTAAAGAGAACCTTAAAAAGGGAAGAAAGAGACGCTCAACAGCAAAGTCCCGCAAGATGGCCCGTAGAAAACGCTATTTGTAAATTAAAACCGCCCGTCAGGGCATCAACATCGATTATTTCCCCGGCAAAGAAAAGGCCGGGGACTTTTTTTGACTCCATAGTAGATGGGTTTATCTCTTTGACAGATACTCCGCCCGATGTAATTATGGCTTGCTCGATGGGGGCAAAGCCCGTGACGGTAAATTCTATATTTTTGAGTAAATGGACAAAGTTTTTTCTCATATTGGAAGATATAGAATTGACTTTCTGATGTGGATTTATGCCCGAAAGCTCAACAACTGCGGGAATAAGTGCCTTTGGCAGGAGCTTTGAAAGAGCGTTTATAAAATCCTTATTCATATTTTCTGAAAAGTCACGCAAAATTCGCTCATCAAGCTGTTTTTCAGAAAGTGCAGGTTTTAAGTCAAGATAAATTTTAGCACCATTTAAGTTTTTCATATGTGCGCTTGCGCTCAAAATTATCGGGCCCGTCAGTCCAAAATGTGCAAACATCATTTCGCCAAAATCAGTATAGATTGTTTTGTTTTTGCTGTCTTTAACAGTTATCGCGACATTTTTAAGGGAGAGCCCCTGAACGCTTAAAATCCATTCTTCATCTATAGTGATGGGAACAAGCGAAGGAGTAAGGGGGGTTATAGTGTGACCTAAATTCTCTGCCCATTTAAAGCCATCGCCTGTAGAACCGGTTGCAGGATAAGATATGCCGCCCGTTGCGAGAATTACAGAGTCTGCGCGCAAAAAGCCGCGATTTTTACAGGTCACCCCTGAAACAGAGTTATTTTCGGTCTCTATATTTAAGACTGTATCGTTTATTATTTCAACATTGTTGTCTTTCAAAAATTTATGCAGAGCATTTACCACATCAATACTCTTGTCAGAAACGGGAAAGACTCTGTTGCCGCGCTCAACCTTTGTTTTAACACCCGAATTTTCAAAAAAATCAATAGTTTGAAAGTTATCAAAGCTGTAAAGGGCGCTATACAAAAACCGGCTGTTGGTGATAACATTTTTAAGTAAATCCTCGACGGATTCTGCTGCATTTGTAATGTTGCATCTGCCCTTGCCTGTAATCATAAGTTTTTTGCCAAGAAGTTTATTCTTTTCAATGAGCGCAACGCTGTAACCTTTCTTTGAAGCCGTGCCTGCCGCCATCATCCCCGCGGCGCCGCCGCCTATTATAATAACCCGCTTTTTCATAATAATCTCCATTTCGCTTAAGTGTGATTTTAAGTATATCATATTCTTAATTTAAGGTCAATTAAAAAAAGCCTTGCTTTTTTGCAGATTTTGGTATAGAATATAATTAAAGAAATTAAAGCACAGAAATTAAGGAGGATTCACCAATGATAACAGCAGGTGATTTTAGAAACGGTATTACATTTGAGTTTGAAGGCAATGTGTATCAGGTTGTTGAATTTCAGCATGTAAAACCCGGTAAGGGAGCGGCGTTTGTAAGAACAAAGATGAAGAATGTTATGACAGGCGGCGTTGTTGAGCGTACATTTAACCCAACTGAAAAGGTTGAACCCGCTCGTATAGAAAGAAAAGAGATGGAGTATCTCTATGAGGACAGCGGTCTTTACTACTTTATGGATCAGGAAACTTATGAGCAGATGCCGCTTAGCGCAGACCAGCTTGGCGATGCACTTAAGTTTGTTATGGAGAATATGACTGTAAAAATTCTCTCTTATAAGGGAAATGTATTTGCAGTTGAGCCTCCTACATTTGTAGAACTCACTGTTACAGAAACTGAACCCGGCGTTAAGGGTAACACCGCGACAAATGTTACAAAGCCTGCAACAGTTGAAACAGGCGCAGTAATCACTGTTCCGATGTTTGTAAATGAGGGTGACAGAATCCGTATTGATACCCGTAGCGGCGAATATATGGAAAGACTTTAAAATAAAAGAAAAGAGGAAAAAAACTATGTCAGAGATTACAAATCGTGCAGCCTACCTTATGGGTTTGGCAGAAGGTCTTAAAATTGATGAAGAAAAGCCTGAGGGTAAGCTTATCCTGGCTATGATTGACCTTTTAAATGATATGGCAGAAGAACTTGAGGCTCTTGATGATGAGCAGGCATTCGTTGCTGATCAGATTGATGAGCTTGAAGAGGTTATCGAAATTATCGGCGACAGCGTTTACGGCGACGATGATGAGTATGATGACGATGATGTTTATACTCTCGTTTGCGAAAACTGCGGCGCTGAAATCGACTTTACAAATGATGACCTTGACGATATTGCAAGCGGTGACTTTATCTGCCCTGAATGCGGCGAGACAGTTGAGCTTGACTTTAGCGAATGTGACTGCGACGGCGATTGCGATTGCGATTGCGGTTGTGAACACTAAAAGCAAATTTAAAAGCGGTGCAGATATCTGCACCGCTTTTTTTGTAAATTTTAGTTGCTTAAAATAAAAAAATATGGTATATTGTTCATAATGTTATTTTGAATGGGAAATTTTTATGAGGATAAGAGATTTAGAGCTTAAAAATAATGTGTTTTTAGCGCCAATGGCGGGGGTTACTGATAAGGCGTTTCGTCTTATAACAAAGCCTTTCGGCCCTGCTATGATGTATACAGAGATGGTATCTGGCAAAGGACTTTTCTATAACAGCAGAAAGACTGCAGAGCTACTTACCGCAGACGATAGAGAGTATCCTGTTGCGGCACAGATTTTTGGGCATGAGCCTGAGATTATGGGTAAAATTGCAGAAGAGTCGCTTTCTCAGGGGGCGGTAATGGTTGACATCAATATGGGGTGTCCCGCTCCTAAAATAGTCAACAATGGCGATGGGTCTGCTCTTATGAAAAATCCTAATCTCGCAGGAAAGGTAATTGAAGCTGTTAAAAAGTCAGTTAAGGTTCCCGTTACGGTGAAATTCCGTGCAGGCTGGGATAGTGAACATATAAACGCTGTGGGATTTGCTAAGATTGCAGAACAAAGCGGTGCTGATGCCATAACTATTCACGGCAGAACGAGGGAGCAGTTTTACAGCGGAAAAGCCGACCTTAAAATAATAGCAGAGGTCAAAAATGCGGTCAAAATTCCTGTTATTGGAAACGGGGATATTGATAGCGGAAAAGCCGCAGAAAATATGCTAAATAAAACGGGTTGTGACGGCATAATGATTGGAAGAGCCGCCGAGGGAAATCCGTGGATTTTTAAGCAAGTTATAACATATCTTAAAACGGGTGAGGAGATACCTCCTCCAACAATTGAAGAAAGGCTTGCGGTTGCACTTAAACATTTTGAATTGTTAATAAGCCTCAAGGGTGAAAGAAGAGGAGTGCTTGAGGGCAGAAAACATATGTCGTGGTATTTTAAAGGTGTGAGCGGGGGCAGTATTTTAAGAGAGAGAGTCAACAAAGCGGAAAGTCCGCAACAAATGATAGATATTTTAAATTCATTTTGCAAAGGAAGATAAAAATGGCTGAGAAAAAAAGAATTGTAGTCAAGGTTGGAACATCAACATTAACTCACGAATCGGGGAAGATAAACTTAAAACAGTTTGAAACTATTGCCCGTGTGCTTTCAGACCTTATGAATATGGGACACGAGGTAGTGCTGGTGTCAAGCGGTGCTATTTCCGTTGGCGTTGGCAAGATGGGACTTTCCGAGCGGCCCGCATCAACAAGACAAAAGCAGGCGCTTGCCGCAATCGGCCAGGCAAGTCTTATGTCGATGTACGAAAAGTTTTTTATGGAATATGGTTACAGCACGGGGCAGGTGCTTTTAACCAAATTCATACTTGAGGATGAGCAACGCTATATCAGTGCAAAAAACGCCTTTGAAACAATGCTAAGTTACGGCGTTATCCCTATTGTAAATGAGAACGATGTTATCTCGACCTATGAAATAGAGTTTGGTGATAATGATACGCTGTCTGCTTATGTTGCAAATCTTGTTGAAGCTGATTTGCTTGTGATTATGTCAGATATCGACGGATTTTATGACGGAAATCCAAGTCTTGAAACTTCAAGGCTCATCCCCGTTGTAGAAAAAATTACCGAGGAAATAAAAAGCTGTGCGGGCGGTGAGGGAACACGCAGAGGCACAGGAGGAATGATTACAAAATTAAAAGCAGGCGAACTGGTATGTGGCAATGGAATAGATATGGTTATAACCAATGGTGCAAGCTTTGAAAATCTGTATCGTATAGTAAACGGCGAACAAGTAGGAACACTGTTTAAAGGTCAAAAATAAGTTTATCGGGACTCTTTATGAGTCCTTCTTTTTCAGTTTTGGAAAGTGATTTTATATAATACTCAAGTTTTGAGGCAGAGCTTCTGTCGGGCATTGTCCAGACAGCCTCAACGGATTTGACATTGTGAGAATGGGTGTATTTTGCACCCTTTTTATTTTTATCTGAATGTTCTTTAAATCTGCGCTCTACATCGGTAGTTATCCCCGTATAAAGAGAATTATCGCTACATCTTAAAATATATACATAGTATAAAGAGGCACTCTTTTTAAGCTCCTTGCGCACCTCGCCTGCAAGATAAAGCGAGCCGCAAACGCAGGGGATTTTATCCTTTCCCGCATACTTGACCGCCATCTTTGCCGCAATTATCGGATTTTTTTCGATAATTACATCTATGTTGTATTTCTTAAACTCATCAGCAATTTTTTCAGCCTTTTCGCATCTTGGCATATTGATTTCGGTCGCGATTACTGAGGGGTTAAGAGAGGATAGCTCTTTTATACACTCTGCTACATTTTTGTCCTGCATCTGTGCATAGCAAAGCACGATGGGTTTATTTTCTGCTGAAAGTGCCTTGCAAAGTTCCTTGATTGCGGGCAGATTGTGAGCGCCGTCTATTACAAGTCCGCACTTTAATTTTTCAAGCCTTGCGGGGTTAAAAGCGCTTTTAAGTCCTGATATTACAGCATCTTCTGAAACATCAAAATGCTTTTTGAGAACCGAGATTGCACACAAAACAGTTGCGGCATTATACTTTTGAAAATCACCGCCCATTGAAAGCTCATAAATTTTGCCGTTGTATTCAAAATTATTACCGTCTAAAATTATTGGTTCGTCTGCCTTTATCAAAGTTGCATTTTGCCTTTTGCAATGTGATTTAACAACCTTTTCGGCATTTGTCTGAGACGGATATAAGATGACAGTCCCATTTTTCTTGATTATGCCGCATTTTTCGGCGGTAATTTCTTCAATGGTTTCGCCTAAATATTCGGTGTGGTCAAGACCGATTGACATAATAATTGATAAAAGGCTTTCATCTATTACATTAGTGGCATCGAGTCTTCCCCCAAGTCCTACCTCTAAAATTACTATGTCGCAGTTTTGATTTTTAAAATATTCAAAGGCGATTGCCGTATCAAGAGCAAACTCTGATACAGGAGTATCATATTTTTCAATGATTTTACGGATTTTGGTTGTGATTTTTGAAAGCTCTCTGTCAGGGATTTCAATGCCGTTTACTTTAATTCTTTCATTAAATTTTTCTATATACGGAGAAGTAAAGAGACCGACTGTAAGCCCTGAATTTATCAGAATTTCAGACAGCATAACAGCGCATGACCCTTTGCCGTTGGTGCCTGCGATGTGAATGAACTTTAAATCCTTTTGCGGATTTTTCATATTAACAAGTAATTTTTTAAGCAAATCATTGCCTAAAACTCTTGAAAATTTAGGTGTATTATGGATATATTCAATAGTCTGCTTATAATTCATAACTTTCTCCGTGTTAAAGGGACAGCCATAGCTGTCCCTTTAGAATTATTTCATTTTTTCAAGGCTTTCTAAAACCGTTTTAAGCATCGCTTCGTACTGCTCGCCCTTTTTGCGCTCTTCTTCAACAACTGCGGCGGGCGCTTTGTCTGTAAAGCCTTTGTTTGAAAGTTTGCCGTTAACTCTCTTAATCTCAGCTTCAAGGCGTGTCTTTTCTTTTTCAAGACGCTCAAGCTCTTTTGCTTTATCAACAAGTTCGTCAAGCGGGAGAAGTAACTCGCCGCCGGGAGATGCAACAGATACAGAATTTTCAGGGATATTTGTCTTATCTGACTGAATAATAACATCTGATGCTGATGCAAGTTTAGTATAGAATACCGCGCCCTGATTAAATACATCAGGCTTATCGGTTACTATATATAATGTAGCCTTCTTTGAAGGTGGAACATTCATTTCATTTCTGACATTTCTGATGCCTTTGATAGACTCCATAATAAGCTGCATATCCTCATATGCCGATACATTCTCAAACTCCTCGTTATATACGGGGAATGAAGAAATCATAATGCTCTCACCCTCGTGAGGGAGTGCCTGCCAGATTTCTTCTGTGATAAATGGCATAAACGGATGCAAGAGCTTTAATGTGTTTGAAAGCACATAAACAAGTGTGTTCTGTGCAGTTAAGTTACTCTCGCCCTCTTGAGCAAATCTAGGTTTTACAAGTTCAATATACCAATCGCAGAACTTATCCCAGATAAAGTCGTAGAGCTTTGAAACCGCAACGCCGATTTCGTACTTGTCAAGATTTTCGTTAACTTCTTTTGCAAGTTCATTAAACTCGTGCAGAATCCATTTATCTTCAAGAGCGAGTTTTGAAACATCGGGAGTTTCGCACTTGTCGATTGTAAGATTCATCATAACAAAACGCGAAGCGTTCCATATCTTGTTTGCAAAGTTGCGGCTTGCCTCAACACGCTCCATATAAAAACGCATATCGTTACCCGGAGAATTACCCGTTGCAAGTGTAAATCTTAAAGCGTCTGCGCCGTATTTTTCAATAATTTCAAGCGGGTCAATGCCGTTGCCGAGTGACTTGCTCATTTTTCTGCCCTGACTGTCACGCACAAGACCGTGAATGTATACATCTTTAAACGGAACTTCTTTCATATGCTCAAGCCCTGAGAAAATCATTCTTGATACCCAGAAGAAGATGATGTCATAACCCGTAACCAAAACAGATGTCGGATAGAAATAATCAAGTTCAGGTGTCTTTTCGGGCCAGCCAAGAGTTGAGAATGGCCAGAGTGCAGAACTGAACCAAGTATCAAGCACATCAGGGTCCTGAGTAACCTTGCCGCCGCATTTTGGACAAACGGTGATATCTTCTTTTGAAACGGTAGTTTCGCCGCAATCCTCGCAATAGAATGCAGGAATACGATGTCCCCACCAGAGCTGACGGGAGATACACCAATCGTGAACATTTTCCATCCAGTGACAATATGTCTTTGAAAATCTGTCGGGGATAAACTTTGTGTCGCCGTTTACAACTGCATCAAGAGCCGGCTTTGCAAGAGGTTCCATCTTAACAAACCATTGCTTTGAGGTAATAGGCTCAACTGTAGTTCCGCAGCGGTAACAACCGCCTACATTATGAGTATGGGGAACAACCTTTACAAGAAGACCCTCTTTTTCAAGGTCCTCAACCATAGCGCGTCTTGCCTCGTAGCGGTCCATACCCTCATATTTTCCGCCAAAGCTGTTGATTGTAGCATCATCGTTTAATACCTTAATCTGCTCAAGATTATGTCTTAAACCAACTTCAAAGTCGTTGGGGTCGTGAGCGGGTGTAATCTTTACGCAGCCGGTACCAAATTCTTTGTCAACATATTCGTCTGCAATGATGGGGATTTCTCTGCCCACCAAAGGAAGAATAAGAGTTTTACCCACCAAATGAGTATATCTTT
Source organism: Clostridia bacterium (assembly GCA_045589715.1). Classification (GTDB taxonomy): domain Bacteria; phylum Bacillota; class Clostridia; order Monoglobales; family Monoglobaceae; genus UMGS1820. The sequence goes on from JAZNPN010000018.1 coordinate 51,521, forward strand.
CATCATCGGGATTTACTGCAACGGCGGTATCGCCTAAAAGTGTTTCAGGTCTCGTTGTTGCAATTTCGATAAATTCGTCGCTGTCCTTAATAGGATACTTAATGTGCCAGAAAAAGCCGTCTTGTTCTGAATATTCAACTTCAGCATCAGAAAGGGCGGTAGCACAGCTTGGACACCAGTTTATAATACGGCTGCCCTGATATATTAAGCCTTTTTCGTAAAGGTTAACAAATACCTCGCGAACTGCCTTGCTGCAGCCTTCGTCCATAGTAAAACGCTCTCTGTCCCAATCACAGGAACAGCCTAAAGTTTTGAGCTGATTTATAATGCGTGAGCCAAACTTTTCTTTCCACGCCCATACACGCTTTAAAAATTCTTCTCTGCCAAGGTCATAACGGGTAAGTCCCTCGTTTACACGAAGGTCCTCTTCAACCTTAATCTGGGTTGCAATACCTGCGTGGTCCGTCCCGGGAATCCAGAGGGCATTATAACCCTGCATACGCTTTGTGCGGATTAAGATATCCTGAAAAGTTTCGTCAAGGGCATGTCCCATATGAAGCTGACCCGTAACATTGGGGGGCGGAATTACAATTGTAAAGGGTTTTTTAGTCTCATCAACCTCTGCGTGAAAATAACCCTTGTCGCACCATTCTTTATATATTCTGTCTTCGACCTGTTTGGGGTCGTATGTTTTTGACAGCTCTTTAGCCACAAAAATCACTCCTTATTTTTCTGCAAATTACGCTAAATTGTATTCTATCACATAATTTTAAGGAGTGCAAGAGTTTTTTATCTCTTTTATATGTAGGCGGGCATCAGCCCGTTTTAAAATCCGCAGTTTGAGATTGAGCGCATCATGGATTTTGCCATTCTCTTCATTTTTTTCATATTGCGTCTGTCAAGCATAGCAACGCCCATGCCAAGCATTGCGCCTGCTACAAGACCTGTGGAAAACCTTACCATATTGTTTGCCTCCTTGCATAAATTGTGATTTTACAAAAATAGTATTTGTAAAGCATCAATAAAAATTCTGAAATTTCAGTAACAATTATTTACAAAATCACTTTTAAAAAAAACTTGACTATAGAGGAAAATTGTTGTATTATTTTATGTGGTATACTTTCTTTTAAGCTATACTTAAAAAGCAAAGCAACCATAAATTGTTTTGAATATGAAAGGGTGTTATTGATGGCAAAAGTAGTTCCGTTTCGTGGTATGAGATACAATACAGAAATTTTTAAGAACATTGACGATGTTACGGCACCGCCTTATGATATAATTTCAAAAGATGGACAAAAGAAATTATATGACAAAAATGAATATAACATCATTCGCCTGGATTTTGGTATGGAGTTTGATACTGATACCGATGATAACAACCGCTATACAAGGAGCGGAGATTATCTTAAAAAATGGACAGAGGAACAAATTCTTATAAAAGAAGATGAGCCTGCTTTTTATATTTATGAGCAGATTTTTTCGTTAGGTGACGGAGATGCCGCACATTCATTAAAGGGGTTACTCTCTTTGGTTGAACTTCGGGAGTTTGCAGACCGGGTGGTACTTCCTCACGAATATACGATTTCAAAGGCAAAGACTGACAGACTTAATCTTATGAGAACTACAAAAGCTAATATGAGCCCTGTATATTCGCTTTATCTTGATGATGAAGAAAATATTGCAAGATTGATTGAGGAAAACAGCCACAGACAGCCTGATATTACCTTTGTAACAGATGAGAATATAACTCAGAATATATGGGTTGTAAAAGATAAAGATGTAATTGATAAGATTAGCAAGATGTTTGAAAATAAGCAGATATTTATAGCAGACGGACATCATCGCTACGAAACAGCGCTCAATTACAGAAGAGAGCGTCACGAAGCTGACGCAACAGCAGTTGGTGTTAAAGATTATGATTACATAATGATGATGCTTGTATCTATGTCAAACAGCGGACTTTTTGTGTTCCCGACACACAGACTTGTCCAGAATATTGAAAGATTTGACGAAAACTTGCTCATAGGCTCTCTTACCGAACAATTTTCAGTTTCGAAAATTCACTTTACAGAGGGCGATTATGCAAGCATTATAACAGAGAGACTTGCTCACACAGTTGATGAAAATCTTTTTGCAATTTACACAGGAGGCACCTATTATTACCTGTTAAAGCTTAAAGATACCCAATATATTGACGAAGTTATTTCAGACCACTCAGATGCGTATAAGCATCTTGATGTTACAATTCTTCACAAGCTGATACTTGAAGAACATCTCGGTATCGATGAAGAAAATATGAGAAGCCAGAAAAATCTGGTTTACACCCGTGAGGCATCAGACGCAATAAAAGCAGTTAAAGACGGAGAGTATCAGGCAGCGTTCCTTATAAATCCAACCAAGGTTTCTGAAATCCGTGATATTGCAAATGCGGGCGAGAAGATGCCACAGAAATCCACATATTTCTGGCCGAAGCTTGTTACAGGTATAGTGATAAACAAGTTTGAGGACTAATACGGGAATTTAGAAAGGAAAGATTGACAGATGAAAATTGCAATTATGGGGTTTGGCGTAGTAGGAAGCGGCGTAGGTGAGATTATTTCAAATTCACCCGATTCGCTTGCAAAGCGCTGCGGTGAGAAAATAGAGATTGTAAAAATTCTTGACCTTCGTGATTTCCCTGACAGTAAATTTGATTGCTTTACCAAGAATTTTGAGGATATCTTAAATGACCCTGAAATCGGAATAGCAGTGGAAGTGATGGGAGGTACAAATCCTGCTTATGACTTTACAAAGAGACTTTTGCTTTCAGGCAAGCATGTAGTATCTTCTAACAAAGAGCTTGTTGCAAAACACGGCACAGAACTTTTAAAGATTGCCAAGGATAATAATGTAAGTTATTTGTTTGAGGCAAGTGTTGGCGGCGGTATTCCGATTATACGCCCTCTTTATTCAAGCCTTGTTTCAAATGAACTCACCGATATCATCGGCATATTAAATGGTACAACAAACTATATCTTAACTCAGATGATAAAGGAAGGTGCTACCTTTGAGGTTGCCTTAAAGGGTGCACAGGAAAAGGGTTATGCCGAAAAAGACCCCACAGCAGATGTAGAAGGATTTGACACCTGTCGTAAAATTGCAATTCTTGCATCTCTTGCCTTTGGCAGATATGTAAACAGCGAAGATATAGATACTCAGGGTATCACTAAGATTACGCTTGAGGATGTGGCTTATGCAGATGCCTTTGGCGCAGCTGTAAAACTCGTGGGTATGGCTAAAAAAGCTGATGACGGGGTTTATGCAAGAGTCTGCCCTGTTATACTTAAAAAGGAACATCCGCTCTCCGGTATTGACGATGTGTTTAACGGAATTTTAGTTAAAGGTGACGGACTTGGCGATGTTATGTTCTATGGCAGAGGCGCAGGTTCGCTTCCGACAGCAAGTGCAGTTGTATCTGATGTTATTGAAATAGTTAAGCACAAAGACAGCCATATTATGCTTGGCTGGGCGGATGGAGAAGACGGATACTTAAAGGATGCAAACGAACAGGCATTCAGATATTATATAAGAGTGCTAGGTTTAGATGCTGCGGATTTTCGCAAAGACGGATTTGATGTCATTTCTCTTGAGGGTGACAAATATAAAAATGAGTTCGCAATCTTTACTCCTTGTATGTCGGGTAAAGAACTTGAAGAATTTAAAAAATCTCAGCTTTCAGGCGGTGAAATACTCGGCTTGATAAGGCTGGTGACCGACTAATGGTAAAAATAAGAATCCCTGCAACAAGTGCAAACATCGGAGCGGGATTTGACAGCTTAGGGCTGGCGCTTACACTCTATAACTATGTATCTGCAGAGGAAACAGATTCAGGTCTTAATATAGAAATACTTGACGATACAAAAAAGTTTCTTGCAACTGATGAGAGAAATCTTGTGTATCGCTCTATGAAAGCAGTATTTGATAAGGTAGGATATACACCAAAAGGTTTAAACATTATATTGGAAAACAATATAATGGTAACAAGAGGTCTTGGCAGCAGCAGCGCAGGAATCGTAGGCGGTCTTATTGCAGCAAACGAGCTTTCGGGAAACAAGCTCTCAACGGATGAGCTTTTAAGTATGGCAAGTGAGATTGAGGGGCATCCTGATAATGTCGCACCTGCAATACTTGGGGGACTTACCGTGAGTGTGCCATGCGGAACATCTGTCCGCTATGTAAAGACGGATGTAAAAGACGATTTAAAATTTGCGGCATTTGTGCCTGATTTTCCATTGTCTACGAGAAAGGCAAGAAGCGTACTGCCAAAGCGGGTGTCTCTCAGAGATGCCGTATACAATAATGGAAGAAGTACTCTGCTTATGACAAGTATAATGACGGGCAAGTACGAAAATATCCGTCTTGCCGTTGGGGACAGACTTCATCAGCAGTATAGGAAAAAGTTAATTCCGCATATTGATGACTTGTTTTCAGAGGCATACCGCGAGGGAGCGCTTGGTGTGTATTTGAGTGGAGCAGGTCCCACAGTGATTGCGATTGTGAGCAATAAAAATACAGATTTTGAATATAAACTAAATAAATTTTTAAATAAAAAAATGTATAAATGGCATCTGCATATGTTATCTGTGGATAACAATGGTGCAGAAGTCTTTAAATAGAAAAATGGAGGGAAAGAAATTGGCACTTATTGTACAGAAATTTGGCGGCAGCTCAGTAGCTGACGCTGAAAAAGTTAATAATGTTGCAAGACGAGTAGTGGAAACTGCAAGGGACGGCAATCAGGTTGTGGTTGTTGTATCGGCTCAGGGTGACACAACAGACGATTTAATTGAAAAGGCGGCGGAAATAAATCCTAATGCGTCAAAGCGTGAGATGGATATGTTACTTTCCAGCGGTGAGCAGATTTCAATTGCACTTCTTGCAATGGCCATTGAAAATTTACATCACCCCGTAGTTTCACTTACGGGCTGGCAGGCAGGATTTCAGACCAATGCAGTTCCAAGCAATGCGAGAATTGACCGCATTGACACCGAGAGAATTGCAGCTGAACTTGACCGCAAAAACATTGTTATCGTTGCAGGCTTTCAGGGTATTAACAAGTATGGCGATATAACAACACTCGGAAGAGGCGGCAGTGATACATCAGCTGTTGCAATCGCTGCGGCGCTCAAGGCTGACAAATGTGAAATATACACCGATGTTGACGGCGTATATACAGCTGACCCAAGAATTGTAAAAGACGCTAAAAAGCTCGAAGAAATCACTTATGATGAAATGCTTGAACTTGCGAGTCTTGGCGCAAATGTGCTTCACAACCGCTCGGTTGAAATGGCTAAAAAGTATAATGTTAAGCTTGAGGTAAAATCAAGCTTTGAAAAAGTTGAGGGAACCGTTGTTAAGGAGGTAACTAATTTGGAAAAAATGTTAATCAGGGGTGTAGCCCGCGATAATGATGTTGCAAGAATTGCAGTTGTAGGTGTTGATGATATTCCGGGCATCGCTTTTAGAATATTCTCAGCTCTTGCAAAAGAGGGTGTAAATGTTGATATGATTCTCCAGTCAATCGGCAGGGATGACAAAAAAGATATCGCGTTCACTGTTACAAAGGACCATATGGATAAAACTGTTCAGGTTCTTGAAGAACTCAAAGAAATTCTCAACTACAAGGAAGTAAGCTGCCGTGACGATTTGAGCAAGGTTTCAATTGTGGGCGCAGGTATGGCTAATAATCCGGGTGTTGCAGCTAATATGTTTGAGGCGCTCTTTGCATCAGATATTAACATTCATATGATTTCAACCTCTGAAATTAAGGTTTCTGTTCTTATCAATGCAAAAAATGCAGAGAGAGCGGTTCAGGTAATTCACGATAAATTTAATGTGTAAATAAATATTTCAAAAATATAGCAGCTTTAAAGCTGCTATATTTTTGACTATATGCGACAATCGAACTTTACAATCGCTACGAAAATGCAGACATTATTTGACCGATGAGTATAAAAAATGATTATTTTGTCAACCAAAGGTTGCGGAAAAGTTCAAACAAAAGTTGATAGATTTTTTGGTTTAAATTTGGTATTATTAGCGTATATTGTAAAATATAATTATTGTATACTGAAAGGTGGCAAATTTATGACAATCGGTGAAAAGATTTGTAAACTGCGTACAGCGGCAGATATTTCACAGGAAAGACTTGCGGAAATTATGTCTGTTTCAAGACAATCAATCTCAAAATGGGAGATGGATCAGGCGCTTCCGCAAGTGGATAAAATATTGCAGCTTTGTGAGTTGTTTGATATATCAACTGATGAACTTTTAAAGGATAAAATTTCTATCAGCAGTCTTAACACAAGTGAAAGCGGAAATAAATATTTCGGCACAGACGGATTTAGAGGCGAGGCTAATGTAAGTCTTACTTCTATGCAGGCATACAAGGTAGGAAGATTCCTTGGCTGGTATTATTCTTCTGAACTTTCAGGCTGTAAAAAACACGGCTATCGTCCTCGTATTGTTATCGGTAAGGATACAAGACGCTCAAGTTATATGCTTGAATATTCTATTGTTGCGGGCATAACAGCATCGGGGGCTGATGCTCATATGCTCCATGTTACTACAACGCCCAGCGTTTCTTATGTAACAAGACAGGATGAATTTGACTGCGGTATTATGATTACCGCGTCTCACAATCCGTTTTATGATAATGGCATTAAGGTTATCGACCGCTATGGCGAAAAGCTTGATGATGCAACCACCGCACTTATAGAGTGTTACCTTGACGGCAATCTTAAGGCGCTTGGCGTGTCGGGAAGCGATTTGCCCCTTGCAAGCAGAGAGCGTATCGGCTGTATAGTTGACTATGTGGCAGGCAGAAACCGCTATGTGGGATATCTGATTTCTCTTGCGGCACACTCTTACAAGAATTTAAAAATTGGGCTTGACTGCGCAAACGGCGCTTCGTGGATGATTGCAAAATCTATATTTGATGCCCTTGGTGCACAAACTACCATTATTGGCGATAAGCCCGACGGCCTTAATGTAAATAACGGCTGCGGCTCAACCCACATAGAAAAATTATGTCAGCTTGTAAAGGAAAATCACCTGGATATTGGCTTTGCCTTTGATGGTGATTGCGACCGTTGTATAGCCGTTGACGAAAATGGAAACATTGTAGACGGAGATGCTATGATGTATATTCTTGCAAAGAGGCTTAAAGCAAGAGGTATGCTAAATGATGATACAGTTGTTGCAACGATTATGTCAAACAGCGGATTTGTTAACAGCCTTAAAGAAGCAGGGATTAAATGCGTGCAGACAACTGTCGGTGACAGATTTGTATACGAGTGTATGCAAAGAAATGACTATTCTATAGGCGGCGAGCAATCAGGACACATAATACTCAAAAAATATGCTACAACAGGTGACGGATTGCTTACTGCGATTATGATTGCAGAAGAAGTTTGCGACAGCAAGCTCTCTCTTGCAAAACTTGCAGAGCCAGTTAAACTTTATCCCCAGTACACAAAGAACATAAGGGTTAAAGATAAGCCTGCTGTGTTATCCGATGCTAAGGTTAAGGAAACCTTAAAAGAGGTTGAGGCTTTAATTGACGGCAAAGGCAGAGCGCTGCTCAGACAAAGCGGAACAGAACCCGTTATCAGAGTTATGATAGAGAGCGAGAGCAATGAAAAATGCGTTGAGTACGCGGATAAAATTGCTGGTATTATTCTTGAAAGGGGGCACGGCATTGACTAAACTTGTGAAAACAAAGGAGCTTTATAATTGCAACACACCATACCTTAAAGAGCTTTTTGATAAGGCAGAGTATCCATGGGAGATGCTTCCTGAGATAAAGGATTATATAAACGCACTTATCGAGCAAGGTATTGACGGATATACTGAAATAAAGAAGGGTGTATTGGTTGGCGAAAATGTAAAGATTTCGCCGACTGCAACTATTGAGGCACCCGCAATTATTGGCAGCGGAACAGAGATAAGACCGGGAGCATATATCAGAGGTAGCGTAATCACGGGCGAAAATTGTGTGATGGGTAATTCATCTGAATTTAAAAACTGCGTTTTGCTTGACAAAGTTCAGGCACCGCATTATAATTATGTAGGTGATTCTGTTTTGGGAAACAAGGCGCATATGGGGGCAGGCTCTATCTGCTCAAACCTTAAGTCTGACGGCAAAGCTGTAGTGATTCACTCGGATGAAGATATAGAGACAGGACTTCGAAAGATTGGCGGAATTTTAGCAGATGGCGCAGATATTGGTTGTGGCTGCGTTGTAAATCCCGGTACAGTCATTGGGAAAAATACTTCGGTATATCCATTGACATCACTGCGTGGTGTATATCCTGCAGATTGCATCGTTAAAGCCACAGATATTGTTGTAAAGCGTAAATAATTTTAAAAAGAGAGGAAAGATATAATGAATTTTATTACAGTAAAGACTTATGAGGAACTTAGTAAAAAAGCTGCAAACATCATAGCGGCCCAGGTTGTTTCAAAACCCAACTGTGTTTTAGGGCTCGCTACAGGTTCTTCACCGCTTGGCACATATGCAAATTTGGCAAAGTACTGCGAAAGCGGCGATGTTGACTTTTCAAATGTAACAAGTGTAAACCTTGATGAATATGAGGGTTTATCAGGTGACAATGACCAGAGCTACAGATATTTTATGAATGAAAATCTTTTCTCAAAGATAAATATAGATATAAATAAAACTTATGTTCCAAATGGCTGTGCAGCTGATTTGGTTAAAGAGGGCAAAGATTACGATGCACTTATCGAAAGCCTTGGCGGAACAGATATTCAGCTTTTAGGCATTGGTCTTGACGGACATATTGGTTTTAACGAGCCTGACGAGTTTTTCACGAAAGAAACTCATCCCGTTGATTTAGACCCGTCTACCATTGAGGCAAACGCTCGTTTCTTTGAGTCGATTGACGATGTACCCCGCCGTGCTATAACTATGGGTATGGGTGCGATTATGAATGCTAAAAAAGTATTGCTCATTGCAAACGGCGCAAATAAAAAAGAGATTATTGAAAAATCATTCTTTGGACCAATTACACCCAAAGTTCCCGCATCAATTCTTCAGCTTCATCCTGATGTGACAGTAATCTATAGTGAAAATTAAAAAACAGCCTCCCTTCATTATGGGAGGCTGTTTTTTTACCAAAAACCTCTACTTGAAAAATAGAACGCCGGATGATATAATAATCGTGCTATTTTAAAGCATATACAAAGGAGAAAAAACAATGGCTGAATGTTTGGTGACTCAAAAATCTAATTGTAAAAATTGTTATAAGTGCATAAGACATTGTCCTGTAAAATCTATCAGATTTACGGACGGACAGGCGCATATTATTCGTGACGAATGTATTTTGTGCGGAGAGTGCTATATAGTTTGTCCTCAGGATGCAAAGCAAATTCGTAAGGATAGCGATATTGTAAAAGAGCTTGTTTTACAGAATGAGGTATATGTAAGTCTTGCTCCGTCATATGCGGGTTGGTTTTTAGAAAGCACAATGTCAGATATGGAAGATGCTCTTAAAAAACTTGGGTTTGCCGGAGTTTTTGGCACAGCTATAGGCGCAGAAGTCGTAAAGAAAAGATACGAGGAGATTATAAATAATAATGAAAACAATGTTATTATTTCCTCTTGCTGTCATACCGTCAACAAGTTAATAGAGCGTCATTTCAGCAGTGCCGTTAAGTATCTGGCAAAAGTGGCAACCCCTATGCACACACATGCGGCTTTGCTAAAGAAAGAACATCCTGAAGCAAAGGTTGTTTTTGTAGGTCCCTGTATATCAAAAAAATCTGAAGCGGAGGAGTTTGGCGTTGTAGATGCTGTTTTAACCTTTGAGGAGCTTGAAGAATGGTTGCTTGAGGAGGGGATTTCGGTTTCTAAATCAGGAAAAGTAACGGATGCCCACAGAACAGATGCTTTTGCCGTATCGGGCGGAATTTTAAAAAGTATGAATTTTAAAGAGGACTTTAATTATATAGTAATTGATGGGGTAGAGAATTGTATCAATGCTTTAAAGGATATTGACAACAAAAAGTTAAAAAATTGCTTCATCGAGATGTCTGCGTGTGCAGGCAGCTGCGTAGGCGGTCCTGTTATGAGAAAGAAATCGGGCAATCTGATTATGAACAGAATATCTGTCGAGGAAGGCTATGGGGAAAAAACATACGACTTAGCACTTGATATTTCAACTGACAGAAGTTTTAATTTTGAGGGAGCCTCTAAAGCAATGCCCGGCGGCGCTGCTATTGATGAAATTCTTAAAAAAATGGGCAAACCTACACCTGAACAAGAGCTTAACTGCGGCAGCTGCGGATACAATACCTGCCGTGAAAAGGCTGCTGCAGTGCTTATGGGCAAGGCTGACCTTTCGATGTGTATGCCATATCTTAAAGAAAAAGCAGAGAGCTTTTCTGACAACATAATAAGAAATACTCCTAACGGAATAATTGTGCTTGATGATGCTTTAAATGTTCAGCAGATAAATAATGCGGCAAGAAAAATACTGAATCTTAAAATCAGCGATGACATAATAGGCAGCCCTGTTGTCAGAATTCTTGATCCTATTGACTATGTATTAACCCTTAGTGAGGAAAAGAATATTTATGACAAACAAAAGTATCTTGCCGAATACCAGAGATATGTAGAAGAGACAGTTATATATGACAGAGAATACCATATTATAATGATTATTATGAAGGATATAACCGATGAAGAAAATATGAAAAATTCCCGTGATGCACAGTGCAGGTCAGCTGTTGAAATTACTGATAAGATAGTTGAAAAGCAGATGAGAGTAGTTCAGGAAATTGCATCATTGCTTGGTGAGACTACAGCTGAAACAAAAATTGCCCTGACTAAATTAAAGGAGACATTGAGGGATGAATAATTTATGTGTTGATGCCGGCTACAAAAGCATAAACAAATATGGCGAACAATTATGCGGGGATATGGTTCAGCTTATAAAAACTGATGACACGACAATTTTTGTTCTTGCCGACGGTCTTGGAAGCGGAGTAAAAGCAAATATTTTATCGACACTTACCTCTAAGATTATTGCAACAATGGTAGAGGCGAAAATGTCAATTGATGAATGTGTTACTACTATTATGGATACTCTGCCCGTATGTTCCGAAAGAGGGGTAGCCTATGCCACATTCACGATTATTAAAATAACCAATAACAACATAGCAGAAATTATACAATATGATAATCCGGATGTAATCTTACTTCGCGATGGAAAAAATACAGACTATAAGAAAGAAGTCAGAATTATTGGCGGCAAAACAATTTCAGAGTCTAAAATTATTTTGCAAAAAGATGATGTTTTTGTGGCTATGAGTGATGGAGTGATTTATGCGGGGTCAGGAAAAACAATGAATTACGGCTGGCAGAGGGAAGAAGTGGTTGAATACCTTGAAGGTAACTATAGCAACAATTTATCTGCTCAGGGGATTGCGGCAATGCTTACAGATGCCTGTAATGATTTGTATGATAACAAACCTGGAGATGATACTACTGTCGCGGCAATTCGTATAAGAGAGAGAAAGGCGGTAAATTTGCTTTTCGGGCCGTCAAAGGAGATAAATGATACAAATAAAATGCTGGGTCTCTTTTTTGCAAAGCAGGGAATTCATATTGTTTCGGGCGGAACCACCTCAGCAATAACAGCGAGATATTTGGGCAAAGAAATAGAAACTGATGTGGAATATGTAAAATCTGATATTCCGCCAATTTCCAGAATTGATGGAGTTGATCTTGTAACAGAGGGTGTAATTACTATAAACCGAGTCTTGGAATATGCAAAGGATTTAATAAAGGACAACGAGATGTATAATAAATGGCATATAGAAAATGACGGGGCATCGCAGATTGCAAGATTGCTTTTTGAAAAGGCAACCGATATAAATTTTTATGTAGGCAGAGCCATTAACCCTGCTCATCAAAATCCTGATTTACCGATAGGGATTAACATAAAAATGCAACTTATCGAGGAGCTTACAGCAGTTTTAAAAAAGATGGGGAAAGTTGTGAATATAAGTTATTTTTAATATATACTCAAAGGAGTGGCGTATGAAAATAAGAAAATTTGATACTAAAGTCCAACATCTTAAATACAAAATTTTAAAAGAAATGATTAAAGAAGCGTGGAATGATACACTTCTTGAAAATTTAAATGAAATCCCGAAAAGAATTGTAAAAGGTAAGGAGCCGACGCTTCGCTGTTGCGTCTATAAAGAGAGGGCAATCGTTCAGGAGCGAATGAAGATGGCACTTGGAGGAGATAAAACAAATCCCAATGTTATCGAAGTTATAGATATTGCTTGTGACGAATGTCCTGAGAGCGGCTATGAGGTAACCGAGAGTTGCCGCGGCTGTTTAGCACACCGATGCGAGGATGTCTGCAAATTAAATGCAGTTACCTTTGATGAAAATCAAAAGGCTCATATAGATAAGTCAAAGTGTGTAAATTGTGGTGCGTGCAGCAAGGTCTGCCCTTATTCTGCAATAATCAACCGCAAACGCCCGTGTGAAGTGGCGTGCAAAATCAAAGCGATAAAGAAATCTAAAAAAAGCGACTCAAAAGCAGCTGAAATTGATAATTCAAAATGCACATCGTGCGGGGCTTGCGGATATCAATGTCCATTTGGTGCAATCGTTGAAAAATCCTTTGTTCTTGATGTAGTTAATATGCTTAAAAGTGAGCATAAGGTCTATGCAGTTGTAGCACCATCTATTGCGGGACAGTTTAAATATGTGAAGTTTGGACAGGTTCTTTCGGGAATTGAAGAACTTGGCTTTTATAAAATAGTTGAAGCGGCGCTTGGTGCAGATATGGTGGCATACAACGAATCAAAAGAACTTTCAGAAAGCGACAAGTCATTCCTGACAAGCTCGTGCTGTCCTGCTTTTGTGGATTATATAGAAAAATTCTTTCCGGATTTTAAGGAGCATATATCCCATAATTTGTCGCCTGCGGCAACAGTTGCAAAGTATATCAAGGAAAAGGACCCGAATTGCAAAGTCGTGTTTATCGGGCCGTGTACCGCCAAGAAAATGGAGTTTCAAAAGGAAAGGGTAAAACCCTATATTGATAGCGTAATCACATTTGAAGAGCTTCAGGCGTTGTTTGACAGCCGTGATATTCCTCTTAAGGAACTGCCCGAGGGAAGCCTTGATAATGCTTCGTATTTTGGCAGAATTTTTGCAAGAAGCGGAGGTATTACCGATGCCGTGGCACAGGGACTTAAGGAACACGGAAAATCCGATTTTGATTACAGACCCATAACCTGCAGCGGAATAGAGGAGTGTAAAAGAGCGCTTTTGAAGGCGTCAAAAGGAGTGCTTCTAAATAACTTTATAGAAGGTATGGCGTGTATCGGAGGCTGTGTCGGCGGAGCGGGATGCCTTACGCACACGGAAAATAATCGTGCGGATGTGGATAAACATTCAGAAGAGGCAATAGATAAAACGCTTTCTGACTCAATGAATGCGATAATATAAAAAACAGTTCTTTTTTAAGAACTGTTTTTTTGTTGGCACTAAACGGCACTATGAATTAGTTTATATTTAATTAAGCAGGCGGGGTGAGAAAGGAAAGATAGATGAACGACCAGGAAATTTACGAAAGAATGACAGCGGTAGAACAATCTGTAAAATCCGCTCACAAACGAATTGATGAGTTTTCAGAGACAAATAAAAGCATCTCAGAAATACTTGTTGAAATGAAGTATATGAGGAGGGATTTAAACGAGCTTATGCAGAGGGTGGTTGATGTAGAGACAAAGCCTGCCCGAAGATATGATGTTATAATCAATGCTATTATTACGACGCTTATTGCAGGGGTAATAAGCCTTATTGTGAAATAATTTTAAAACTTGATAATATAATATACAGGAGAGGAGGAAATTTAATGCACATAACATCGGGGACAATAGCGAGAACAATTTGTCTTATTCTTGCGCTTTTAAATCAGGTACTAGCAGTATTGGGAAAAGGCACGCTTGCTATTGCAGAAGATGATATATATCAGATAGTCAGCTTGATTGCAACAATAGCTGCAGGAGTTGCTGCATGGTGGAAGAACAACAGCTTTACCAAGGCGGCAATAAGCGCTGATGAGGTTTTAAGACAGTCAAAGCTTGCTGAATAAAAAATAACCCGCCTGCAAACAAATTTTGAAAGGGAAGATTATAATGAGAATAGGAATTAACTGCGGCCATACCTTAAGCGGAACGGTCGGCAGCGGAGCAGTTGGATATTTAAACGAAAGCAACGAAACAAGAGCCGTAGGGTATCCGCTGATAAGTATGCTAAAGGGGCTTGGACATACAGTTGTAGATTGCACAGTTGATGATTCTTTAACTGTTATAGCAAATCTTAAAGAGATTTGTGCCAAAGCCAATGCACAGAAACTTGATATGTTTATATCTTTGCACTTTAACGCAGGAGGCGGAAGCGGAAGCGAAATTTTTACATACGGAAGCGGAGATGTGGCGAAGGCGTCACAGATAAAGTCGGCGCTCTATTCTATGGGATTTCATGACAGAGGGATAAAGGATGGTTCAAATCTTTATGTTATAAAAAATACCAAAGCGCCAGCCTGCCTTGTGGAAATCTGTTTTGTAGATTCAGAAGAAGATGCCACACTTTATCGAAAATTAGGAGCAGAGCGTGTGGCTGCCGCGATATGTGAGGCAATAACGGGGACGACACCCGACTATAAAAAGGGGGAAGAAAAAATGATTTATAATTACATAGATGAAAATATGCCAAAGTGGGCAAGGGCGACTATACAAAAGCTCGTAGATAAAGGAGCAATAACAGGCGATGAAAACGGACTTAATCTGACAGAAGAAATGTTAAGAGTTTTTGTCGCTCACGACAGACTTGGCCTATATGATTAAAGCGTGCTAATCAGCACGCTTTAATTTTTTGTCTGTGAGTTTTACACACAGTCCGCAAAAAGCCCCTGTTATTATAGCTGCAATCAAAAGATATGGCAGATAATAAAAAACAGCCATAGTTTTTGTGATGAAAAAGGCGCATAAAATCTGGGTTATGTTATGTAGTACAGCTCCAATAATGCTTATCTCGATTATAAAATTCTTTCCGATAGATTTAAAAAGCAATACTTCAGCCAAAAGGCAGACAAATCCGCCGCTTAAGCTGTAAATAAGCGCAGATGGTGAACCTGTGAAAATTGCACCTAAAAGTATGCGGGAAGTGAGTATCAAAAATGCTTCTAAGGGTGATAAATAAACAAGGGCAAGCAGTGTAACAATATTAGAAAGCCCAAGCTTTAACCCCGGAAGAGGAAAGGGCAGCGGTATCTGTGCTTCAACCACAAAGATGGACAGCGCGACGCCAAGGAACATAGCACAAAGCACCAGCCGTTTGGTTGTAAATTTATTTTTCATTTACATCATCTCATTCTTTAATTTGAATTATCAGCTTGTTTGGCAGACACACAATAGGTAGTGTGCTGTTTGAAATTTTGCCCTGATTCACGCAGAGTTTATCGGGACAGTCTGAAAAGATTACAGATATATCTCCGTGCTCTACTAAAATTGTGTTATGAGGCAGCGATATTTCGTAAGGATTTTCAACTTTAACCAAGTCGATTGTTTCTATTAGATTGCCGTCAAGATAAATCTCTGCAACATTTTTTCTATGTGTTAAAGAGGATAAAATACAGACGATAGATATGCAAAAAATCAGGATAAATGCAATGATAAAACTTCGGTGTTTCATCCCTATCAGCCCCCTTAACTAATCAACTTTTTAGTAAATCATAACGAATTTATATTTTTTTGTCAAGTTTTAAATCTTAATGCTTGTTTTTTGTCGATTACAATGTTATACTATAAAATGATGAATTATATTTGAGAGGGGATACCCCGTATGAATTATACAATGCTCACGGATTTTTATGAGCTTACAATGGCAAACGGCTATCTGCGTGAGGGAATGGGAGAGAAACAGGCATATTTTGATATGTATTTCCGTCAGGTTCCCGATAATGGCGGATTTGCTGTAATGGCAGGTGTTGAGCAGCTTATAGAGTATATGAAAAACTTAAAGTTTGAAAAAGAGGATATTGAATATCTGCGCTCAAAGGGGATATTCTGTGAGGAATTTTTAACCTATCTTGAAAATTTTGAGTTTTCATGTGATGTCTGGGCAATCCCTGAGGGGACACCCATTTTCCCCAATGAGCCTATCGTGACGGTAAGAGGGCCCCTTATTCAGGCACAGTTTGTAGAAACTATGATACTTCTTACAATTAACCACCAGAGCCTTATTGCTACAAAGAGTAATCGTATTGTAAGGGCGGCCGGCGATATTCCTGTTATGGAGTTTGGCTCAAGGCGCGCTCAGGGATATGACGGCGCTATCTATGGCGCAAGGGCTGCATATATCGGTGGTGTTTCGGGTACTGCGTGCACGATTTCGGACCAGATGTTTTCGGTCCCCGCGCTTGGAACAATGGCTCATAGCTGGGTTCAGTCATTTGAAAGTGAATATGATGCGTTTTTAGCCTATGCAAGAGCATACCCCAATAATTGCACACTTTTGATTGATACTTATAATGTTTTAAAGAGCGGACTTCCCAATGCAATTAAGGTATTTAATGAAGTTTTAAGGCCTATGGGCATTACAAATTGCGGCGTCAGAATTGATAGCGGTGACATTACCTACCTTACCAAAAAGTGCCGCAAAATGCTTGATGATGCGGGTTGGGAGACAGCAAAGATTGTAATTTCAAATTCCCTTGATGAATATATTATCCGTGATATTTTGCGTCAGGGTGCCAAAGTTGACTCGTTTGGCGTTGGCGAAAGACTTATAACTTCTAAGTCAGAACCTGTTTTCGGCGGTGTCTATAAGCTGGTTGCAGTAGAAGAAAACGGCGAAATTGTTCCCAGAATAAAGATAAGCGAAAATGTGGCAAAGATTACAACCCCGTATTTTAAAAAGGTATACAGATTATACTCAAAAGAGACGGGGATGGCGCTTGCTGATGTCCTTACCACAAATGATGAGGTTATAAATGCGGACGAGCCATACGAAATCTTTGACCCCAATAATACATGGAAGAGAAAGACCATTACAGATTTCGTAGCGGAGGAATTGCAGGTTCCTATATTTAAAAATGGTAAATGTGTTTACAATTCACCCACACTTGACGAAATAAAGAGATACTCAAAAGAGAGTATTGCAAAAATCTGGGACGAGGTAAAAAGATTTGAAAATCCACATACCTACTATGTGGATATGTCTAAGAAACTATGGGATATAAGATATAATCTTTTATCCGATTATAACAGTAAATAATTTTTCAATATATAAAATTACCCGAAAGGATTGGTGTAAAAAATGGCAAGCGAAATGGAAAGCTATAACCTTGGCAGACTTGGCGTTATTGGTATGCGTGGCTGTGAGGAGATGACTCAAAAAGTAAATGAGCATCTTAAGAATTTTAACAAAGATAGAATAGACGATGATTTTGAAACCTTCGTAATTCCTACAAGCTGTCCTAGATTTGGAACAGGTGAAGCTAAAGCGATGATACTTCACTCCATCAGAACTTATGATATTTATATCATTATGGATGCTTTTAATTATGGCGTAACATACGATATGTATGGCAAAGAACATCCGATGAGCCCTGATGACCATTTTCAGGATGTAAAGCGTGTGATTTCGGCTATGGGCGGTAAGGCGAGAAGAATTACCGTGATTATGCCTATGCTCTATGAGGGCAGACAGCACAAAAGACTTGGCAGAGAGTCACTTGACTGTGCTATGGCACTTCAGGAGCTTGCGGCAATGGGTGTCAGCAATATTTTAACATTTGATGCTCATGATGCAAGGGTGCAGAATGCAATTCCTGTATGCGGATTTGAAAATGTTCATCCTACATACCAGATGATAAAGGCATGCCTTAAATATGATGCCAATATCATTCTTGACAAGGATAATACAATGATAGTGTCTCCTGACGAGGGTGCTATGAGCAGATGTATGTATTATTCATCAGTTCTTGGTATGAATCTTGGTACATTCTATAAACGCAGAGACTATTCAACAGTTGTAAACGGCAAGAATCCAATTGTTGCACACGAATTTTTGGGTAATGATATTGAAGGTAAAGACATCATCGTAGTAGACGATATGATTGCATCAGGTGAGTCTATGATAGATGTTGCAAAAGAACTTAAAGCGAGAAAGGCAAACAAGGTTGTAGTATTTTCTTGTTTTGGACTCTTTACAGAGGGTGTTGATAAGTTTAACAAGGCGTATGAAGATGGTGTAATTGACGCGGTATTTACGACAAATCTTGTATACCGCCGTGCCGAGCTTAAGGATTGCGAATGGTATCACGAGGTTGATATGTCAAAGTATATCGCACTCATTATCAAGCGTTTAAATGATGAAGATTCAATCAGCGACCTTCTTACACCTATTTCAAGAATTGAAAAGATACTTGAAAGATATAGAAACAATCAATAAAGCGAGTGGTAATTAAATGAGCACAAGATACATTTCTGCCGAGGAAATGGCGCATCAGAGAGAATTTATAAATAAAATAAGGGAAAGTTTTAAGGGGGCTCGCCCCCTTGCTTTTGTTGAGACATATGGTTGTCAGCAAAATTCAAGCGACAGCGAAAAAATCAAGGGAATGCTGTTTGATATGGGGTTTGATTTTTGTGAAACTTTTGAAGATGCAGACTTTATACTTTATAATACTTGCGCCGTAAGAGAGAATGCAGAACTTCGTGTATTTGGAAACATAGGGGCGCTTAAGCATTTAAAGCGCAGAAAGGAAAATATTATAATCGCAGTCTGCGGATGTATGATGCAGCAAGAGCATATTGCAAAGCAGATAAAATCAAAGTACAAGCATGTGGATTTAGTTTTTGGAACGCACGCTCTCTATCGTTTTCCGGAGCTTTTAGACAGCGTTTTAGCAGGCGGCAGAGTCTTTGATATTAAGTCAGAGGACGGGGCGGTTTTTGAGGATATAACATACAAAAGAGATGATATTCCTCTTGCGAAAATCCCCATAATGTATGGATGCAATAATTTCTGCACCTATTGTATTGTGCCATATGTAAGAGGCAGAGAAAGAAGCAGGAATGCAGAAAGAATACTTAAAGAAGTCAAAGAAGTTGCAGATAAGGGGTATCGTGAGGTTATGCTGCTTGGGCAGAATGTAAATTCCTACGGCAATGATTTAGAAGACGGGCTAAGTTTTGCTCAGCTTTTAAGAGAGGTTTGCAAGGTTGACGGGATTGAAAGAGTAAGATTTATGACATCTCACCCGAAAGATATTTCGGATGAAGTTATCCTTGCAATGAAAGAAGAATCTAAAATCTGCAATCAGCTTCATCTGCCTGTTCAGTCGGGTTCAGACAGAGTACTTAAACTTATGAATCGCAAGTATACCAAAGAGCAGTATATGGAGATAATAAATAAGGTTAAGGCAGAAATTCCTGATGTTGTGCTGACTACCGATATAATCGTAGGTTTTCCGGGCGAAACACAGGAGGATTTTGAAGAAACCCTTGATGTTTTGCGCAAGGTAGAGTATGATACCATATTTTCTTTCATTTATTCAAAGCGTGAGGGGACTCCCGCTGCTAAAATGGAGGATTGTATGACGGATGCTCAAAAGCACGATAACTTTGATAAAATGCTAAAGGTTCAGAATGAGATTTCAAAGCGTAAGAATGACGCTTATTTAGATACGGTCCAGAAAGTTTTGGTAGAGGGACAGAGTAAAACCAACGAAGATACTTTGACGGGCAGAACCGAGGGCGGCAAGGTCGTGAACTTTGAAGGCAGTAAATCCCTTGTGGGTGAGTTTGTCAATGTAAAGATAACAAAGTGCCAGACATGGTCATTGTTTGGCGATATAACAGAAAGGAATGTTTGATATGTCAAAGGAACAGATTTTTGAAAAAGCAAAAGAGCTTGCAGACCTTATCGCACACAGTGATGAAAAGAAAGCGGCTCAGGAAGCAAGCCGTATGCTCATAGAGGATGCTGAGGCATCAGAACTTATAAACGGATACAACGATAAAAGGGAGGCAAAGCTCAAGGAGTTTGAGGGCAAAGAACCAACCAAGGAAGAAATCGAAGAGGTAAATGAATATCTCCAGATAGAATTTAACAAGATTATGGAAAATGCAGTTATCAAAGAATATGTAAAAGCATCAAGAGTTTTTGAAATGATGCTGAATCAAATGGATAACATTATAAAGACAGGCCTTTCAGATAAGGAGAGCGGTTGCAGCGGTTCATGTTCAACCTGCGGCGGATGCCATTAGTAAATTGAAAGTTGAAAATTGAAAGTTGAGAGGAGGAAAGCCGATGGGTATTATTGATAAGTCAAAGCTTACACCTATGATGCAGCAGTATTTTGAGGTCAAAAACGAATACGAAGACTGTATACTTATGTATAGGCTCGGAGACTTTTATGAAATGTTTTTTAAAGATGCAGAAATTGCATCAAGAGTCTTGGATATCACCCTGACAGGCAGAGTCTGCGGGCTTGATGAGCGTGCCCCTATGTGCGGCGTTCCTTTTCATTCAGCAGACGGATATATTTCAAAGCTGGTGCTTGCGGGTTATTCTGTTGCGGTTTGTGAGCAGATGGAGAACCCTCAGGAAGCCAAAGGGATAGTTAAGCGTGAAGTTATAAGGGTCGTAACACCCGGCACAATTATGGATACAAGTGCCCTTGACTCTACTAAAAACAACTATCTTGCCTCAATTTGTATGGATAAAAATGGTGCAGCGATTGCCTTAGTGGATATTACGACCAGTGATTGTTCGGTGACTGAGCTTTCGGATAAGGATTTTAAAACACAGCTTTTAAGTGAGCTTGTTAAATATACTCCTTCTGAAATTATAATAAATTCAGAAGGCTATGAGGATAGCGAATTTATAGATTCAATCAGGGACAAAATCCGTGCTACCGTGCACAATTTCAGGAATTGGGCATTTGATATAAACGAGGCTTCAAATCGGGTTGCGGCTCAGTTTAAAGGCGTAGAAGACCAAATCCCCGCTCATAAGCCGTATAGTATAAGGGCGCTTGGTGCAATGCTTGTGTATCTTAGTGAAACGCAAAAGACCGAACTTTTAAGTATTACGGGTGTTGAGGTTGACAGAGATGCCGAAAGACTTCAGCTTGATATGTATTCTATCAGAAATCTTGAGGTTTTAGAAACATTAAGAGACAGAAATACAAAAGGAAGCCTTTTGCATACACTTAATAAAACCTTTACTGCTATGGGTGCAAGAATGCTGAGGAAAAATCTTACCTCGCCGCTTAGAAACAGCGTGGCTATAGCGAATCGTCATATGGCAGTTGACGAACTTTTAAAAGCTCCGATTTTGAGAGCGGAAATAACAGAGGCACTTGCTAAAATAAGAGATATGGAGAGGCTCATTAATCGAATTGTTTATAAAAATGCAAATTGCGGGGATTTACTCGGACTTGCTTCTTCCCTTTCGCAGTTACCTAAACTGCTTGAATGTTTAAAGTCTGCAAATGCGAAACTTTTGTCAGGATGCGCTCAAAAGCTGGATGTTCTATCAGATGTCCGCAAGTTGATTGAGGATAATATAAACGAGGAAGCGCCGACATCACTTCGAAACGGCAACCTTATTAAAAAAGGGGCAAGTGAGGAAATTGACAGACTCAGAAACCTTGTGGAAAATGGTCAGTCAGTTTTAGCTGAGCTGATTGAAAAAGAAAAAGAGAAGACGGGCATAAAGATAATGAAACTTGGCTTTAACAAGGTGTTTGGATACTATGTTGAAATCAGCAACTCATATCTTGATAAAGTGCCTGAATATTTTATAAGAAAACAAACGCTGACAAATGGCGAAAGATATATAACTCCTGAGCTTAAAGAGGTCGAAGAAGAAGTTTTGACCGCCAGCGAGAAAATTGTTGATATGGAGTATGAGCTTTTCTGCCAGATACGCGAACAGGTAGCAGGCTCATACGACAGAATATGTAAGACGGCAGAGATTGTTGCGATGGTAGATATGCTCTGTTCATTTGCGACTGTTGCAGAGCGAAATAATTATGTTTGCCCGACAATGACTATGTCAGATAAAATTATAATTAAGGGCGGCAGGCATCCCGTGGTTGAGAAATTACTCAGAACGGGAACTTTTATCTCAAACGATACAACCCTTGATAATCGTGAAAATCAGATAGCGATTATAACGGGACCAAATATGGCGGGCAAATCGACATATATGAGACAAACTGCCATAATTACTCTGATGGCGCAGGCGGGCAGCTTTGTTCCCGCAGAGAGCGCCGAAATCGGAATAGTAGATAAAATTTTTACAAGAGTCGGGGCATCAGATGATTTAGCGTCAGGGCAGAGTACCTTTATGGTTGAAATGACAGAGGTTGCGTATATACTCGATAACGCAACAAGTAATAGTCTTATAATTCTTGATGAAATCGGGAGAGGTACAAGTACATATGACGGACTTGGTATTGCGTGGGCAGTAGTTGAGTATATTGCGGATGTGAAAAAATGCGGAGCAAAGACTATGTTTGCAACGCACTACCACGAGCTTACACAGCTTGAGGATAAAATTTCTAATGTAAAAAATTATTGTATAGCTGTAAAAAAACACGGCGACGGCATAAACTTTTTGCGCAAAATTATAAGGGGCGGAGCGGATGAGAGTTACGGCGTTGATGTTGCTGCCCTTGCGGGTGTAAAAAAATCCGTGGTAAACCGCGCAAAGGAGATTGTTGCGTCTCTTGAAACAGACGAAGAAAACGAAGTAAAGTCAGCAAAAATCAAAACGCTGGTTAAAGAGTGTGATGATGATTGCCAGATAGGGTTCTTTAGCGGAGCGGGCAGTGAAATTTGTGAAGAGCTTTTAAATATGGATTTAAATTTAATGACACCGATGCAGGCTCTTACAACCCTTTATGACCTTAAGGCAAAGGCTAAAAATGATTAACTGAAAATAAAGCGAGGTGAGCAGATATGGCAGAAATCAAGGTGTTGTCGCAAGCGGTTGCGGATAAGATTGCAGCGGGTGAAGTAGCGGAAAGACCTCAATCGGTAGTCAAAGAGCTTGTTGAAAATTCAATAGACGCAGGGGCAACCTCAATAGAGGTTGAAATCCGTAAAGGCGGCATAGAATATATCCGTATCTGCGACAATGGCTGCGGAATAGAAGAAAATCAGGTAGAGACTGCTTTCTTGCGCCATGCAACCAGCAAACTGCGCGAGGTTGAGGACTTGTATTCTATCGCAACAATGGGTTTTCGCGGTGAGGCGCTTTCAAGTATATGTGCGGTATCTGAGGTTGAAGTTATCACAAAAACGAAGGATGCACAAGAGGGTGTGTTTTTAAAACTTGAACACGGAAAGCCTGTTGAAAAAGAGAAAATTGCGTGTGCAGACGGTACAACAATGGTTATAAAGCGCCTTTTTGAAAATGTTCCCGCGAGAATGAAGTTTCTCAAAAAAGACTCAACTGAAGCAGGCTATGTGGCTGATGTTTTAGGCAGAATTGCTCTTGCAAATCCGCATATTGCATTTTCGTATATTGCAGACGGCAAGGAAGTTTTTGCAACCTCGGGTGATAACAATCTTAAAAATGTAGTTTTAAAGCTTTATGGAATTGACCACGCGAAAGGTTCTCTTGCTCTTGAGTATACAGAGGATAATGTGACTGTAAGAGGGCTTGTCGGAAAGCCTGAAATTGCAAGAGGCAACCGCTCGCGCCAGACGCTTTTGGTAAACGGAAGATATATAAAAAACCATGTAGTATCAAAGGTAGTGGCAGAAGCGTACCGAAATTCAATAATGGTGGGTAAATTCCCATTCTTTGTGCTTGATATAATTATTGCCCCTGAGCTTGTGGATGTAAATGTGCATCCTGCAAAAACAGAGATTAAATTTGTAAACGAAAGCCGCATATACGAAATTATTTATCATGCGGTAAGCTGTGCTGTAAACGGCGGAGAAACAGAGAAAGTAAAAGAAAAAGCGGAAATTCCCGCATATACATTTGAAGAAAAAACCGATACACAAAACAAAAGATGGGATACTGAAAGCCCTCAAAAGACAGAGAAGATAAATATAAATCTTGCAAAAGATTATTTAGATTCAGTAATCCCCGCTAAAGAAGCGTATGAAATTCGTGAGATTGATGAGCCCTGCCAGATTCAGATGTCGGTTAAAAACACAGAACCTGACTTGGCTTTAGAAACGCTTATTCCGCCTCAGGAGGAAAAACAAATACTAATGAATGCTCCGATTCCTATGGGGCAGTTTCTTGACACATATATCTTATGCGAAGCAGATGAAACATTGTATATGATTGACCAGCACGCTGCCCACGAGAGAATGAGATTTGAAATGTTAAAAAAATCTTATTATCAGAATGAGCGTCTTTCTCAGATACTATTATCGCCTATGATAATTAAGCTTGATTTTTCAGAGACAAATGTGGTTCTTGGTGCGCTTGATTATTATAAGGGGTTTGGATTTGATATTGAGGATTTTGGCTCAGGCAGCATAATAGTAAATGCAACTCCGGTTATAGCAGATGAAACAACAATTCGTGACCTTATTTTAGAGATTGCAGAGGCGGTTTCTCAAATGGGGAAATTAAGCATTGCTGATTTTGAAGAAAAGGCACTTGATATGATTGCGTGCAAATATGCAATTAAAGCCAATCATAAATTAAACATCCATGAGATGCAGGACTTAATCGAAAAAGTGTGGGAGATGGAAGAGCATGGCATAAAAACATGTCCTCACGGCAGACCGATTAAAATTGAATTCTCCAGATTTGAGATTGAGAAGATGTTTAAACGAAAGGTATAAGCTATGAAACCTAAAATTATAGGGGTCGTCGGACCTACCGCATCGGGAAAAACGGCATTTTCTATAGATATGGCACTTAAGAGAAACGGTGAAATAGTGTCTTGCGATTCGATGCAGATTTATAAATATATGAACATCGGTACCGCAAAGGCTACAAAGGAGGAGCAGCTGAAGGTTAAGCATCATATGATTGATTTTGTAGACCCAAACACTGATTACAGCGTAGCTGATTTTGTAAAGGATGCAAGATGTGCAATTGACGATATTTTAAGACGCGGCAAAACTCCCGTTCTTTGCGGAGGCACGGGACTTTATTTTGACAGCATAATAAATAACATTGAGTTTTCTGAGCAAAAATGCGATGAAGATTATCGGGCAGAACTTCAGAAAATGGCTGAAAAAGACGGAAACGAGGCGGTTTACAAACTGCTTGAAGAAATCGACCCTGTCACGGCTCAAAAGGTGCACCCTAATAATTTAAAAAGGGTTATTCGTGCGCTTGAAATTTGCAAAACCTGTGGTATGACCAAGACCGAAGCTGATAAACTTGCCCTGCGCGAGCCTGTCTATGACGCAGAAATTTATGGTATGGATATGGAGCGGGAGAGGCTCTATGACAGAATAAACAGGCGTGTTGATAAAATGATAGAAGATGGACTTTTAGAAGAAGTTGATACTCTCATTAAAATGGGTATAAGGCGAAACTCGACCGCTATGCAGGCAATAGGCTATAAGGAAATCGTTGAGTATTTTGATGGCGACTCTACTCTTTCTGATGCGATAGAAAAAATCAAGCAGGAATCAAGACGATATGCTAAAAGACAAATAACTTGGTTTAAAAGAAACACGATGATAATGTGGCAAAGGGTATGATGTTACAAGAGTGTTAAGTTTTAAATACAAATCGTGTTTGCCGGTTTACAGAGAAAAAATAGGTGATATAATAAAGCTATAGGTTTGTGCCTATGGCTTTTTTGTTGTTATTAAAACAAAGATACCAATTTTTGCCAAGGAGGAAAGAAAATGCCAGGTTCTAAAGGTAATTTAAGATTGGTATCTCACAATCATAAGAAAAAGAAAAGTAAATTTAAGTTCATAGCAGTTATAGCTTTAGTTGCTTTGGTTCTGTATCTTTTCGCCGCGCTTTTTGTGACGCTCAATAAAAATCTGTCAACAACGGTTGCGCTTAATGGGTATATACAGGAATCGGTTTCGGCTAAAGGATATGTTTTCCGTGACCAGACTGTAATCAATGCTCCGGGCGGCGGTTATGTGGATTTTGTATCCCAGGAGGGTGACAGGGTAAAGAAAGGTCAAATTATCGCGTATCTTTATCCGGAGCAACCCGATGCCAATGTGTCAGAGAGAATTAAGACGCTGACTACGAGACTTTCTGTGCTCAAAGGTTTAGAGGGTGAGCTTGCGGTATACACCGACGGCAGCGTTACTGCAGAAAAGCGGATTGAGGAAAAAGTCCGCGGTATTTCAGACCGCAGGACGGATTTTGACTTAAGTGATATTTCAGGTATAAAAACAGAAATAAATACATTGATTTCAATTCGAAACACTACTGATTATACAGAGGGTACAAGTGCCAAGATGGAAGAAATTTCACGAATTGAGCAGGAGCTTGGAAATCTCAAATCACAGCTTAATGTAAACGGCGCATTGCTTGCACCTGTTGATGGCGTGTTCAGCACAAGGATTGACGGGCTTGAAAATATGCTTTCTCTTGATAAAGCTATGCAGGCGACACCGTCATATCTTGATAATTTAACTCCAAATTCTCAGGCGACCTCACAGATAGTAGAGCTCGGACAGCCCGTATGTAAGATAGTTGATAACTATAATTGGTACTATGCTGCAGTTATTGATGCAGAAGAAGTTGAAAATTTGTCAGTAGGAAGTCAGGTTAAACTTGCATTTTATGACCTTACCAGCAATAGCATTGTTGGTAATATAAAGCGTATTTCTGATAAAGAGAACAATAAATGTGCTGTGGTAGTCAAGACAAACAGATATGTGGACGGCATATATTCAATCAGCGAAATCAAGGCAGAGTTAATTATGGTAAGCGTTGAGGGGATAAAATTACCCGTTGATGCACTCAGAGTTAAAGACTCCGTTACGGGTGTGTATGTTATCCGCCTTGATGTAGCGAGATTTGTTCCTGTTAATCTTGAATATCGGAATGAGGATTTTGCAATAGTAAGCCCTAAAGATAATGACGGCTTTAAGCTTAAACTATATGACGAAGTTATAGTGCAGTGCAGAAATTTAGAAGATGGCAAGATTGTGAGATAACAGGCGGGTGAACTAAGTGGAAGTTTTTGAAAATATCAAGGCTATAAATAAGCGCATTGATGAAATTTGCAAAAAATGCGAAAGAAGCAGAAATGATATAACTTTGATTGCTGTTACAAAAACCAAACCCATTGAACTTTTAAGAGAAGCACAACAAGCTGGGGAGATAAATTTCGGTGAAAACCGCCCTCAGGAGATTGTTAAAAAGTATCCCGAATTCGAAGGAATTAAATGGCACCTTATAGGTCAGCTTCAAAAGAATAAAGTAAAGCACATAATCGACAAGGTAGAACTTATTCATTCAGTTGATAGTCTTTCGCTTGCTCTTGAAATCGATAAAAGAGCTAAGCAGATTAATAAAATTCAGGATATCTTAATTCAGGTAAACATTACAAAAGAGGAAAGTAAATCGGGTGTTTACCCTGACGAAGCAGAGGCTCTTGTCAGAGAGATTGCAGGACTTGAGAATGTCAGAATCAAAGGACTTATGACCATATCAAGAAAAGAATTTGATTTTGAAGATAATAAAGAAGTCTTTTGTGCTTTGAGGGAGCTTTCGCAAAAAATCGGGGAACTTAATATCAAAAATGTTTCGATGAAAGAATTATCTATGGGTATGACTCACGATTTTGCGGAGGCAATCGAATCAGGCGCTACAATGATAAGAATAGGCACGGCGATTTTCGGCGCCAGAAATATGTAAATTATTTAAAATTCATATATAATTTTTAGGAGGATAATTATGGGTAGCTTTGTTAATAAGATGCTTAATTTTGTGGGATTTCCCGAGGAGGAAGTTCGTGACGAGTACGAAAACGATAATATGGTTGAAGACTATGAACCAAGTGTTTTTGAAAGATTTACTGAAAGACGCAGCAGCCGTGTAGTAAAGCTTCACAATTCACAGGCACAGATGAGGGTTGTTGTAATGCAGCCTCAGTCTTTTGACGAAGCAAAGGATATAACAAATCATTTAAAGAGCGAAAAACCCGTTGTTATAAATCTTGAGTCTGTTGAAAAGGCAGTTGCCCGCAGAATCATCGACTTTTTAAGCGGTGCGGTATATGCTCTTGATGGAGATATCCAGAAGGTATCAAACGGCATATTCATTATAGTGCCAAGCAACATTGACATTATGAGCGACGAAATAAGAAATCAGGCAAAGAACTCTTTCCCATGGAGCTGATATGACAGAAGATAAGATAATCTTATCAAGGGCAGAGGATGCCCTCTATCTGAGCCAAAAAAATTATCAGATAAAGACTGTGGGCTTTTTAAACCCACATGAGCGGTCGGTCGTAATTAAAAATATATATGGAGGCCGCGATATCAAAACCTCGTTTGAGGGCGGGTACCCCGATGCGGAGCGTACCCTTTTTGTTGCAATGCCTGAGTTTTTAGAACTAGATTTAAACGAAATAATTTCGGTAATAAAAATTTTCGGCAGGGATTTAAAAGGGTTGACTCATAGGGATTACTTAGGCAGTCTTATGGGGCTTGGAATAAAGCGTGAAAACATAGGTGATATTCTTGTGTGCGATGATGGTGCGTTCATCTTTGTAAAGTGTGAGATTGCAGACTATATTATAGCAAATCTTGAGAAAATCGGACGCCGTGGTATAAAGACTGAAATATGCTCTTTAGAGTGTGCAGATATCCCCGCACCTAAAACAACAGAAATAAGCGCAACAGTTTCTTCGATGCGGCTTGACGCTGTTTTGTCTGCAGGTACGGGACTTGCAAGGGGCAGGGCACAGGATATTATAAAAGAAGGCCTTGTGTCGCTTAATTTTGAGATAATCGATTCAATTTCTGCAGAAGTTAAAAAAGGGGACTTGATTTCTGTACGCGGATTTGGTAGAATGAGAGTCAGCGAGATTGGCGGACTTACCCGAAAGGGAAGGACATTTATCAAAATTTTAAAATATGAGTAGGGAACATATCTTATGTTCCCTATTACTGACTATACATAGAGGACTTTGATATGATTTACTATATTATTGTAATAAGTTTAATAGCTATTGATATTTTGACTAAGACCTTAGCGGAAAATGTGCTCAAGGCTGTTGGTACAATTCCGATAATAAAAGATATATTTCACTTAACCTATGTTGAAAACAGGGGTATTGCTTTTGGTATGTTTTCAGGCGGCAGAATTTATTTTGTGATTATATCGCTTATAATTCTTTTGTTGCTTGCTGTCGTAATTTTTAAAACACCCAAAGAAAGCCGTACTGTCTGGCTTAAGGCGGCAACCGCTTCTATATACGGCGGTGCAATCGGAAATATGATAGAGCGTATTTTTAAGGGTTATGTTGTGGACTTTTTAGATTTTCGCATCATTGATTTTCCCGTCTTTAATGTAGCAGACATTGCAGTATGTGTAGGCGCTTTAATGCTTATAATTCATTTTCTTATAACTGATAAAGCGGAGGAGGAAAAGAATGAATGAGCCTATAAAGATTATAGCTGAGGAAAGCGGGCTTCGAATAGACAAATTTTTATCTGAAAAGTTTGAAGAACTTACACGCTCCCATGTGCAAAAGCTGCTTGATGAGGGTGCGGTTTTAGTTTGCGGCAATTTGGTCAAATCAAATTATAAAATTAAGAGCGGTGATGAGATTTCAGTATGTATGCCTGAGCTTAAAGAACCTGAAATTCTCCCCGAGGATATTCCTATAAATATAGTGTATGAAGATGATGATATGCTGGTGGTGGATAAGCCTCAGGGGATGGTAGTTCATCCGGCAGTAGGTAATTTAAGCGGAACTTTAGTCAATGCTCTTTTGTATTATTGCGGGGATAGCTTATCGGGTATAAACGGCGAAAAGCGTCCGGGTATCCTGCATAGAATAGATAAAGATACCAGCGGACTTTTGATGGTTGCAAAGAGTGACAGAGCACATCTTGGACTTTCTGAGCAGATAAAAGAACATAGTCTGACCCGTGCGTACAAAGCGCTTGTTTATGGCGGATTTAAGACAGATGAGGGAACTATTGATGCACCCATTGGCAGACACCCTAAAGAGCGTAAAAAAATGACTATAACCTATAATAACTCGCGTGATGCGATTACACATTATAAGGTTTTAGAGCGTTTTGGCAAATATACATTTATAGAATGTGTGCTTGAAACGGGCAGAACTCATCAGATAAGAGTCCATATGTCCCACAATGGACATCCCATAGTAGGTGATAAAACATATGGAGTGACCAAAGAAGAATTTAAACTTGACGGTCAGCTTCTTCACGCATACAAAATTGGATTTGTGCATCCCGTAACAAAAGAATATATGGAGTTTACATCAGAAATTCCTGAATATTTTAAAAAAGTATTGCAAAAATTGGGAAATTAAGGTAAAATGTTAATAAGAAACTTTAAGGGGAGAAATATATGCAAAAAATTCTGGCATTCATACTTGGCATAATAATGATATTCTCGTCTGGCTCAGCATTTGCAGAAAATGAGATTGATATTGTGCCGATACAGCAGATGGAAGACAAAAATGAAGTTACAATAACAATTGATTTAGAAGAAAAGATGCAGGTTATTGACTCTGTCGCGGTTTTTGAGCTTTATGATAAAGACGGAAAAAGTCTTGGTCAAAGAGAAGAATGGATTGGAGGCATAACTAAAAGGATAGATTTAAACTTTGAGGTGCCCAAGGTCAGCGCAGGTGATAAATTTGCTCTTGAGCTAAAGAGCGGACTTAAGTATTTAAAGTACTATGATGATGTCTGCCAGGAGGGCGAAAAAATTGAACTCACGGCGTATTCATATATCGATAAAGAAAATAAGGTTAAAATAAAAAACGATTTTCATCTGGATGCAAGCCCATACTTTGAGCACGCAATAGTTGTTTATACTGAGGGGTATATTCAAAACCTTTATCCAAGGGCAAGACTTATTGAAAGCACCGCTATGATACCCGTAATTCCTGTGGCTAAGGCTCTGGGGATTTCTGCGTGGTATGACGAAAGATATAACAGCGTAGTTTGCGAGGTTGGCGAAAAGCAAGTGCTTTTCAATATGGGTACGGCTTATGCCACTATTTTCGGGGAAGATACATATCTATCCAAACCTTGCGAAATTATTGATGGTACACCATTTGTTCCTGCAAGAGCTTTAGCAGATGCCTTTGGGTGCAGTATAGAACCATTGGATTTTGGCGACCACATAGATGTATGTTTTGGCGAATCGCCAATCGTAGAAGAATATGTGACGCAGTTTCCCGTTAACGAATGGGGAATATCAAGTAAAACGGGATATATGGTCTGGATATCAAAGTCTGACTATAAAGTCAGAGTTTATACGGGCACAAAAGATAAATGGAGCGAGATAAAAAGTTTTCCCTGTGCAATCGGCGCTGCTGATAGTCCCACAATTACGGGAAGCTATGAATATCAATATCGTATGAAGCAATGGGATTATCCCGAATATGGATATTATGTGGGACCCTGCCTTGTTTTCTATGGGAATTACGCAATCCATTCAACACTTTTGAGCTATAAGGGCGGTGTATATGACAATCGCACAGGAGTGATGATTTCTCACGGCTGTGTAAGAGTGCGCCCTGAGGATATTGACTGGCTTGATAAAAATCTTCCAATCGGAAGCAGAATTTACATAACCGAATAAAATAATAAATTCAGAATAATTTTTTCATTGCCGCTGCGGCTTAACAGAGCGGAATATGGGCTTTTGGGCAATGAGTTTACGAAAATTATTCTGAATTTTTTTATGTTTTGAAGAAAAATGTAATTTAAAATATAAATTTTACTAAATTTGAAGAAATTTATGGACAAGTTAAACTCATTGTGGTATGATATTAAATAGCAAAGTATGACTTGTATGAAAGTGAGGCGGATTTTTATTATGAAGCATTTGCTTGGAATAAAAGATTTATCGGCGGGGCAGATTGTAGCTATTCTTGACAGCGCCGACAAAATGAAGAAAAATGTATTGGAGGCGGGCAAAAAGGACAGTTGTCTCAGCGGTAAGAGTATTATTACCCTTTTCTATGAGAACAGCACCAGAACCCGTCTTTCTTTTGAGCTTGCATCAAAATATTTAGGTGCAACCGCCGCAAATATTACGGCGTCAGGAAGCAGCGTCGAAAAAGGCGAAACCTTAGAGGATACGGGCAAAACCATTGACTCAATGGGTACAGATGTTGTAATTATCAGACATAGTGCATCAGGCGCTCCTCATTTGCTCTCGCAGTATACAAACGCATCAGTTGTAAATGCGGGCGATGGTATGAATGAGCACCCTACTCAGGCACTTCTTGATATGATGACAATCAGAGAAAAATTCGGAAAGTTTGAGGGACTGAAAGTTGCAATCATCGGCGATGTAAAGCATAGCCGTGTAGCAAGAAGCGATGTGTATGCACTAAATAAATTGGGCGCAGATGTTACGCTTTGTGCCCCAACTACTCTGATGCCAACCGAGATGGAAGCACTTGGGGCAAAGGTTTGCTTTGACGCAGACAAGGCGGTAAGAGATGCTGATGTTGTTATGGGACTTAGAATTCAGCTTGAGCGTCAGAAGAGCGGCCTCTTCCCGTCAGTTCGTGAATATCATAAATTGTTTGGAATAAACAAGCGCAGAATGGCGCTTGCAAAGCCTGAGGCAATTGTTATGCATCCGGGTCCTGTTAACCGCGGTGTTGAGCTTGCGGCAGATATTGCAGACGGTCCTCAGTCGGTGATAAACACTCAGGTAACAAACGGGGTATGTGTCAGAATGGCAGTTCTTGAACTGCTCACCAGATAAGGAGGTATAAGCTATGAAACAGATTATTAAAAATGGATTTGTTATAAATCCTGCGACAGGATTTGCGGGCAAGGCTGATATCCTTATAAACTACGGAGTTATTGAAAGGGTAGCTGAGAATATAAACGATTTAGACGCTAAAGTTATTGATGCGACAGGAAAGACAGTTATTCCGGGTCTTGTGGACCTGCATGTTCATTTCAGAGAACCCGGATTTGAGCATAAAGAAGATATCGAATCAGGCAGCCGTGCCGCTGCAAAGGGCGGTGTTACAACAGTTTTGTGTATGCCAAACACTAATCCGCCGATTGATAGTGCGGCGCTTGTTGAATATGTAATTAACCGCGGTAAAAAGACAGGCCTTGTAAATGTTTTGACTACAGGCACAATTACTAAGGGATTAAAGGGTACAGAACTTACCGAGGTAGCAGAGCTTAGAGCGGCAGGTGCATCAGCGCTTTCTGATGATGGACGACCCGTTTCGTCATCTATGATTATGAGAAGAGCTCTTGAATATTCCAATATGCTTAATATGCCGATTATGGCACATTGTGAGGATTTGGATTTAGTTGATAACGGAAGTATGAATGACGGATTTACCTGCACCGCTTTAGGACTTAGAGGAATTCCAAAGTCAGCCGAGAGTGCGGCTGTCAGCCGTGATATACTGCTTGCAGAGGAAGTTGGCGCAAGACTTCACATCTGCCATGTCAGCACAAAAAATTCAATAGACGCTGTGCGTAGCGCAAAGGCAAGGGGTGCAAGAATCACAGCAGAGACCGCACCTCACTATTTCAGCCTTACGGATAAGGCCTGCGAGGGTTTTGACACTAACGCAAAGATGAACCCGCCGCTTCGTGATGATGAAGATGTAATGGCAGTTATAAAGGGTTTGCAAGACGGAACAATTGATGCAATAGCTACCGACCATGCACCTCATCACATAGATGACAAGCAGGTGGAGTTTGAGAAAGCGGCAAATGGTATTGTCGGTCTTGAAACCTCGCTTGCGGTAGGATATACCTATCTTGTAAAGAGCGGAAAGTTAACACTTTTACAGCTTATTGAAAAAATGAGCACAAACCCTGCAAAAATCATAGATTCAGACCGTGGTACGCTAAATGTGGGAGCGCCCGCTGATATTGTTATATTTGACGAAAATGAAGAATTTACGGTTAATGTGAATGAGTTTGAAACAAAAGGGAAGAATTCACCATATATCGGTCATAAGCTCTTTGGAAAAGTACAGAGAACAATTGTCGGAGGAAAGACCGTATATCTTGCATAATAAAGACTGTAATAAGGAGAGGGTTAAAATGATAGATACCTTGATTGATAAAATAAAAGAAAAGAACAATCCAACAGTTGCAGGCCTTGACCCCAAACTTGACTATGTTCCCGAAGATATAAAGAGGGCGGCATTTGAAAAGTATGGCGAGACCTTTGAGGCTGCAGCAGAGGCAATATTTGAATTTAACAAGCAGTTAATAGATGCACTTTTCGATATTGTTCCTGCAGTAAAGCCTCAGGCGGCTTATTATGAAATGTATGGAATTGAGGGTATTAAATGCCTTGATAAAACTATAAACTACGCAAAAGAAAAGGGTATGTATGTTATCCTTGATGCAAAGCGCGGTGATATTGGTGCAACTTCTGAGGCGTATGCTACAGCATACCTTGGCAAAACCAGACTTGTTGAAAAGGCGGCACCTGTATTTAATCCCGATTGCTTGACCATAAATCCATACTTTGGTACAGACGGCATTGCTCCGTTTATCAAAGAATGTGCAGCAAATGACAAGGGTGTATTTATTTTGGTTAAAACCTCAAATAAATCATCAGGAGAAATTCAGGATTTAAAATCCGGCGATAAGTTTATATATGAGCATATGGCAGACCTTGTT
This sequence comes from Clostridia bacterium, assembly GCA_045589715.1. Lineage (GTDB taxonomy): Bacteria > Bacillota > Clostridia > Monoglobales > Monoglobaceae > UMGS1820. The sequence continues at coordinate 86,432 of JAZNPN010000018.1, forward strand.
AAGGAATGGGGCAGCGAAATCGTTGGAACATATGGCTACAGCAGCGCAGGCGCAGTTGTGGGTGCAACATATCCTGAGCAGGCAGCAAAGCTTCGCAAACAGATGCCAAGAACCTATTTCTTGGTTCCGGGCTATGGTGCTCAGGGCGGCGGTGCAAAGGATGTTGCTCCTTGCTTTAATAAAGACGGACTTGGCGCAATTGTAAATGCTTCGCGCTCAATTATGTGTGCGTATATGAAAAACGGCGGCACAGTTGGCGAGGCTGCAAGAAAAGAGGCTATCAGAATGAGAGACGATATTTTAAGTGTCTTATAAAGAGGAGGAACAGGATTTGCTTTGTAAGCTTATAAAAAAGACACAGCTATCAAGCAGTGTCTATGATTATACAGTGCTTTGCCCCGAAATGGCAGAAAAGACAAAGCCCGGACAGTTTTTGCATATACTCTGCGGTGGTGATACATATTTAAGACGCCCTATCAGCGTATGTGAAGTAATTGATAAAAAATCAATACGATTTGTGTTTCAGGTAAAGGGCAAGGGCACAGAGGCTCTGCTTTCAAAAAATGAGGGGGATATGATTGATATATTAGGACCCCTCGGCAACGGCTTTAACATAAAGACAGGAAAATGCGTTTTAGTCGGCGGGGGAATAGGCGTATTTCCGCTTCTTCAGCTTTCAAAGGAGCTTAAGGATGATGTAACTGTGCTTCTGGGCTTTAGAAGTAAAGCCGATGTGCTTATGACAGATGAATTTGCTGAATATGCAAATGTTCAAGTTGCAACGGATGATGGAAGTTTTGGGCATCACGGCTATGTCACAGACCTTTTAAGAGAGATTTTAAAAGGCAGCGGGATTGATAAAATTTATACCTGCGGTCCAACCCCTATGATGAAGATTGTTTCAGATATAGCGGGTGAGTTTTCAGTTGATGCAGAGGTTTCATTAGAGGAGAGAATGGGCTGTGGTATAGGCGCTTGCGTTACTTGTGCCTGCACGGTTGCAGGAAAGCGCAAGCGTGTCTGCAAGGACGGTCCCGTATTTAACGCTTCGGAGGTGGAATGGGATGGCTGATTTAAAGGTTAACATTGCGGGCGTTGAGTGGAAAAACCCCATAACAACAGCATCAGGAACATTTGGCTTCGGTGAAGAATACGGCGAATATTTTAACTTATCAGAGCTCGGCGCAATCTGCGTAAAGGCGCTTTCTGCAAAGCCGAGAATGGGAAATCCGTCACCGAGAATTGCAGAAACTCCAAGCGGTATACTTAACAGCGTCGGACTTCAAAATCCGGGTGCACAATATTTTCTTGATAACTATCTGCCCGAACTTAAAAAATATGATACAAAGATAATTGCAAATCTTTGCGGTAGTTCAATAGAAGATTATGTTGAGGTAGCAGAAATTTTAGGTGACAGCGTGGATATGTTTGAACTTAATATTTCTTGCCCCAATGTAAAGGTTGGCGGTATGGCATTTGGAACAGACCCCAAAATGACCGAAGAAATTACAAGGCGTGTAAAGGCAGTTTCAAAGGTGCCGCTTATCGTAAAGCTGTCACCGAATGTCACAGATATAACCGAAATTGCAAGGGCGGCAGAAGCGGGCGGTGCAGATGCACTTTCGCTTATAAATACGCTCTTGGGTATGAGAATTGACATAAAAACAAGAAAACCCGTTCTTGCAAACAATATGGGCGGACTTTCAGGTCCTGCCGTAAAACCCGTTGCGGTAAGAATGGTTTATCAGGTGCACAAAGCTGTAAAATTGCCCCTCATAGGTATGGGTGGTATTTCAAATGCAGAAGATGCAATCGAATTTATACTTGCGGGTGCAACCGGACTTGCCGTAGGTACTGCAGGATTTATAAATCCTACTGCGTGGGTTGATGTTAAAGACGGAATTGAAAAATATTTAAATGATAATAGAATAAATAGCGTTAATGACATAGTTGGCGCAGTTAAGCCATATTAAGAAAGGATTGGTACAAATGACAAATCAGGAAATTATCGAAATGCTTAAAGAGGCAGAAGTTCTCTTGGAGGGACACTTTCTCTTAACCTCAGGCAGACACAGCGATAAATATATGCAGTGTGCAAAAATTTTTCAGAATGCAAAATACAGCGAACCTCTCTGTGCTGAACTTGTAGAAAAGTATAAGAATGATAACATAGAGTTGGTAATCGGACCTGCTATCGGTGCAATCCAGATGTCATACGAGGTTGGTAAACAGCTTGGAGTTAAAAATATTTTTGCAGAGCGTGAGAACGGCGAAATGACATTAAGACGCGGATTTACTATTGAAAAGGGTCAACGGGTTTTAATCGTTGAAGATGTTGTTACAACCGGCGGCAGCGTTAAAGAGGTTATGAAACTCGTTGAAGAAAGCGGCGGAGTAATTGCAGGTATTGGCTCAATCGTTGACAGAACAGGCGGAAAAATCGACTTCGGCGTTCCATATAAGAGTGCATTCTCGATGGATATCACATCTTATGAGGCTGACGAATGTCCTATCTGTAAGATAGGTGCGCCCCTTGTGAAACCGGGCAGCAGAGGTTCAAAATAATGCCTGGGAAAGAACTTCACAGCGGGCACAGAAGCAGACTTTGCGCCAAAGCAAATCTTATGGGACTTGAATTTTTGGAAGAACACGAACAGCTTGAGAAATTATTGTTTGCAGTAATACCAAGAGGTAATACGAATGGTATTGCACATTCGCTTTTAGATGAATTTGGTTCTATGTACGGAGTGCTGACGGCAGACAAAGACAGGCTGGTAGCTGTTGATGGTGTCGGAACAAAGACGGCAGAGTTTTTGCACGATTTAATGCCGCTTCTAGGTATTGTTGAGCGGAGTATGTTAAGTTCTGATGGTTTAAAGCCTGTTCTTGATACTCCTCAAAAAATCGGTGAGTATGCGGCAACATTCTTTAACGGCAAGGTAACAGAAAACTTATATATGATAAGTCTTGATTCTGCTATGCGTGTTATAAGATTTGACAAAATTTCAGAGGGCAGTTCTACATCCGCAAGTGTGTCCGTTCACAATATTTCAAAGCGTGCACTTTTGAACGAGGCTTATGCAGTAGTGCTTTGTCATAATCACCCGGGAGGCAGATGCGAGCCGTCAAGAGCGGATATCGTTTTAACCAGAGAGGTTGCGCAAGCACTTCAAAGTCTTGACATACGGCTCATCGACCATATAATCGTCGCCTGCGGAAAATATTTCAGTATAAATAATATAATTTAAAGGACTTGAACAACAAGTCCTTTTTTTATGTTCTAAATTAGGACAAAGCATCATAACATTTTATAAGGCTAATACAACAAAACGCTGAAACTAACGAAAGGGAGATATCTATGAAGAAACAAAGGATTTTGGAGGTGCTTCCGTATTTTCCCGAAACCATTCGACAAAGGCTTCAAAAGGTAGTTCAGGATGAGTGGATTGATATTGAAGAAATACGACTGAGGGCAGGACTTCCGCTCTGCATTGGAGTATGGGGGGAGAGCTGCTTTGTAACAAATACGGGAGGGATAACAAATTATGAAAGTGATGCTTATACGGTTACGGCCGAAGAGGTACAAGCTGCATTTATGGCAATCTGCGAAAACTCAGTTTACGCATATATGGACGAAATCCGCCAAGGCTTTATCACGCTTAAGGGTGGGCATAGGGTCGGCATATGCGGAAAGACAGTCATCGAGAATGGAGAAATCAAAACATTTAAAGAGGTTTCGTCGCTGAATTTCAGAATTGCAAACCAGATAATAGGACTTGCTGACGGGATAATTGACAGAATTGTCTATGGAACAGAGGTGTTCAGCACCCTTATAGTATCTCCCCCGCAAATGGGGAAAACCACACTGCTTCGGGATATTATGAGACAGATTTCAAATAAAGGATTTAAATGCGGGGTGTCTGATGACAGAGGTGAGCTTTGCGCGATATTTAAGGGAGTTCCAACAAATCTTGTTGGCGCACAAACTGATATAATTGACAGCGCCCCTAAAGCCGATGCAATCGAGATGTTAATTCGCACAATGTCGCCAAAGGTCATAATAACAGACGAGATAGCTTCTGATAAAGATGTAGAGGCAATCCGAAAGGCGGCAGGCACGGGGGTTAAAATAATTGCCACAACCCATGGCGAGAGCATAGAGGAAGTAAAGTCAAGAAAGATGCTCTATCCTCTTTTTGAGGACAAAATTTTTTCTCAGTCGGTGTTGCTAAAACGCGATTTTTCAACGCCTGACTCAGTTACATATACCAAGGTGAGCAGATTATGAAGCTTATAGCGGCGGCAATACTTGTACTGGGCGGCGGATATTTGGGTATCTTGTTTGCATCGAGCCTTGCAATAAGGGTAAATCAGATAGAGGAAATGCGGCTTGCACTCACCCGAATGAGCTTTAATATAAGTTTTTTAAAGATGCCGGTTAAAGAAGCGCTGACAAGTGCATCTAAAACTTCAAAAGGCGGTGTGTGCCGTGTGCTCCTTGATGTAGCAAATATGATAGAAAATGAGGGCTTAAGCCCTTCCTGCGCTTGGGAGAGGGCAATCCTTAAAAATCGCTCCGCTCTTTGTCTTACAAAATCCGAAATAGATATATTGGAGGAATTTGCAAACAATCTTGGCAAAGGTGATACAGAGAATGAGATAAATAATATCAAAGCAACATGCGCGAAGCTGAGTTTGTCTCAGACAACAGCTGAGGGCGAGCGTGATTCAAAAGGAAGACTATGGCGCGGAGCGGGATTGCTTGCGGGAATGTTTGTGGCAGTTTTATTGTTTTAGGAGGATAAAATGGACGGAGTAGATTTAATATTTAAGGTTGCCGCAATAGGGATTTTAGTAGCGGTATTAAATACTTTGCTTGTGAGGGCGGGCAGAGAGGATCAGGCGATGATGACAACCATAGCAGGACTTGTGGTTGTGCTGCTTGTGGTGCTTCAGGAGATAAGCAATCTCTTTGATACCATCAAAAATCTGTTTGGGCTGTGATGATAGTTTTAAAGATTGTAGGCATAGGTATTGTAAGTATAATACTCAGCCTCTTAATAAGGCAATACAGACCCGAAATGGCAGTTGTAGTTTCTCTTTGCGGAGCGGTTTTGATACTTTCAATGTGTGTGCCCTATTTAAGCAATATCTTTAAAATGTTTGAAGATATTGCAAATCAGGCAGGGGTAAACCTTTCGCACATAAAAATAGTCCTTAAAATAATAGGGATATCATACATATGTCAGTTTGCTGCAGATATATGCAAGGACGCAGGAGAGACTTCGGTTGCGGGAAAGATTGAGCTTGGGGGCAAGATTGTGATAATAACACTTTCGATGCCCATAATATATAATCTTCTTGATTTGGTAAACGACATAATAAACTTTTAGGTAAGAGGATGCAAATGAAAAAAATAGTGTTTCTGTTGATTGTGTTTGTTTTAATACGGGGGACAGCCTATGCAGAGGGCGCAGATGAATTGCTTGACGAATATGCAGGTCTATACGGAGAAGTATTTGAAAAAGGGATAGAGGGGACAGAAAATTCATTTCTTGAGATTGTCCCTGAATTTAATCCGACAGAGCTTTTAAAAGAGTTAAATTCAGGAAATATTTCGATATCCGTAAAGGAACTTTTGATATACCTTTTAAAGATGCTCTCAGATGAGGTGTATGTATCTTTAAAACTTATGGCGGTTGTGCTTGCACTCGCTGTCTTAAGCTCATACTTAAGTGAACTTAAAAGCGGTTTTGGAGGGGATTCTGTTGCAAAAGTTGCCTTTTATGCGTGCTACATAATTATTGCAGGGGTTGCGGCAACTGCTTTTTACGAAGCAGCAAACTGTGTGTCAGAAGCAGTCTCAAGTATAGCCTTTTTTATGAAGGTTTTAGTTCCCGTTATGGTGACAACACTTATGACCAGCGGTGCAATTATATCAGCTGCCGTTTTTGAACCGACTTTAATTACCATAGTTGAAATCGGCGTATGGGTAATTGACGGGGTGTTTTTGCCTGCAGTAATGATTGCCACAGCGCTTAATATAGTCAATGGTATGTCTGATAGATTTAAGACTGACAAAATGGTATCGCTTATTAACAACGGCGTAAAATGGGGGCTATCTGTGATGCTTACCATATTTGTAAGTATCACGGGACTTAAAAGCATAGCATCGTCCGGAGCGGATGCCCTTACTATAAAGCTGAGTAAATTTGCTGCATCAAATCTTATCCCAATGGTTGGCGGGATTTTAGCAGAATCAGTTGAAACTGTTATGGGGTGCAGTGTTGTTATTAAAAATTCGGTTGGGATTTTGGGAATAATATGTCTTATAGTTATAGCGCTGATGCCAATTATAAAGATTTCTGCAATTTTGATATTATTCAGAATTACCGCCGCAGTAATTGAACCTGTTTCTGATAAAAAGATAAGTGATTGTATGACTCGTCTTGCAAATTCGGTATCTTCTCTTTTTTCAATGCTTGTAGCCACAACAGTTATGTTTATTATAATTATAACGATTATGATAAATGCGGGCAGCAGTGCAGTTATGGCAGGGAGGTAGAAAATGCTTGAGTTTTTAAGAAGTGTAGCATTGACAGTTTCGGGGATTGTAGTTTTCGGGTCGCTTTGTGAAATGATTTTACCAAACGGCACATACAAAAAATATATACATTTAAGTCTTGGACTTGTTTTGGTGATAGCACTTATTTCCCCGATTATAAATTTTGATAAGGATAGCATAGATTTTACAGACAGCAACATCGCGTATATCGATACACAAACAATGGAAGAGTCTCAAAGGGATGATGTAATACGCCTTTACAAAAAGAATTTAGCATTAAATATGAAAAAAGAGATAGAGGATATTGCAGGGGTTAATTTTGATATAAAATGCGATGTATATGAAGACGAAGAAAATTTTGGAAAAATAAAGAACATCAGCGTAATTGTTGACGCAGAAAGCGGCGTAAAAATTTCCGATGCTGCAATTGAGCAACTTAAAGAAAACTATTCCCAAAACATAACGGTTAAATACATAGGGTGATATAATGAACATATCAGAAATCGTAAAAATAAATCAAAAAAGTGACTATGAGAAGAAAAAGCCGAATATGATTATTATATGGTTGATAATAGGAGCAATTTTATTTCTGGCATTTGGAAATTTCAGTGGGTCAGATGAAAAAGAGGAGAAAAAGGAGACCATAAACCTTTCAGAATATGCAAAGAACGAGGAAAAGCGTCTTGAAACAAGTTTAGAAAAGATTAACGGGGCAGGAGATGTCACGGTTTATATAAATATAGACGGCGGAGGTGAAAAGGTCCTTGCTAAAGACAGCGATTACAAAACGGAAACAGAGGGAGAAAGTAAAAGCGAGGAGTCAAAAACAAGTGTTGTGCTCAGCGGAAAGACGGCACCATATGTAGTCGAAGAAAAGACCCCTGAAATCAGCGGAGTTTTAGTTGTGGCAAAGGGAGCCGCCGATGAAAGAGTGAGAATAGAAATCTATGAGGCGATACGGGCGATTTACGGGATTGCCGCACATCGTATAAAAGTTACATATTAGTTGAAAGGGTGATTTTATGAAAAAGTCAAATAAAAAATTATGGTTTAAAGGTAAAGAGGTTTTGTTGTTTGGGCTTGTTGCACTTGTTATTACGGCGGGTTATTATAGGTGGACCGTTGAACAGCAACAGCTGGTAGGATATGTTGAAGAAGAGGCTATTACTGTTGCATCTGAACAGGACGGAGAGGGAAATGCAGAAAATAGTGGAGAACAGAGTGCAAACCCTGAGATTTCAAAGCTTAAGCAGGAGCGTGACGCTGCAAGAAGTCAGTCGGTTGATGAATGGAAGAAAATAGCAACAAATAACGAAACTTCTCAGGAAGGCAAAAAGGATGCAGAGAAAAAGATTTTGGGGGCAACAGATAATGCGGACAAAGAAAGAACAATAGAAACCCTTGTAAAAGCGAAAGGCTTTGAAGACTGCATTGCTTATGTTGACGAAAGCGGAGTCGCTGTAACTGTCAAGGGCGGAGAGATTGATGGTTCAAAGGTTGCCCAGATTAAAGATATAATCGTGGCAGAAACGGGAGTATCACCAAGAAATATAAAAATCAATGCAATGTAGAAAGATAGTTAAATAAATAAAGCGAGGCAATTGCCTCGCTTTATTTTATGGTACATACAGCTTCTGCCGCAATGCCCTCGCCTCTGCCGCAAAAACCTAATTTTTCAGTAGTGGTTGCCTTTATGTTGATAGAATCGATTGAAATTCCAAGTGCTGATGCTACATTTTGGCGCATCTGATGGATAAATTCTGCCATCTTGGGCTTTTGTGCGATTATTGTAGCGTCTATGTTGTGAACTAAGTGTCCGTTTGATTTGAGCAGATTGTTGACCGCTTCAAGCAGCTTCATACTATCTGCACCTTTCCATTTATTATCTGTATCGGGAAAGTGTCTGCCAATATCGCCAAGGGCTGCCGCGCCGAGCATGGCATCCATAATGGCGTGAAGAAGAACATCTGCGTCAGAGTGTCCCAATAACCCAAGTTCATAAGGGATGTTAACACCACCTATGATAAGAGGTCGGTTTTCAACCAATTTATGAACATCATATCCTGAGCCAATCCGCATATCCTTTCCCTCCAAATTGAGTATTGCCATAGCTAAAGGTAAATCGTCAGGGGTTGTAATTTTTATGTTGGAGCTACTACCTTCAATTATCTTGATTTTTATCCCCATTTTTTCACATAGAGCACAGTCGTCTGTAACTGATAAGCCATTTTCCTTTGCCTCTTTGTGAGCGTTTTTGATAATGTCCGTCTTAAAGCCCTGAGGCGTCTGTATGCCGTAAAGAGAAGCTCTTTCCTGAGTTTTTAAGATATATCCGTTTTCTGCAATTTTTAATGTGTCGGTGATAGGCTTGCCAAGGGCCGCGGCGTCATTTTCAGAGAGTGAGAGTGCAACCGAATTTATCTGCTCAGGTGTGACAAATGGTCTTGCCCCATCGTGAATTAACACATATTCGCTGTCCGTGAGCTTTAAAGCGTTGCTAACGGATTCTTGTCTTGTGTCACCGCCGATTGCAATGGTAATAACTTTTTTTATGTTATATCTCTTTACCATATCTTTAACGGGTTCAATGTCTTGCTTACGGGTAACAATTATAACCCCATCAATCTCGCAAGCCTTATCAAACGCCATAAGAGTTCTTATCAAAACGGGGATTCCGTTTAATTCAATAAACTGCTTTGATGTATCGGATTTCATACGGCTGCCACTGCCTGCTGCTGCAATAATTGCAATAGTTTTCATCTTTATCACCTTATAAAATGTCACGGATAACATCGCTTATGTTTCCGTAGGATTTAATTTCTATCTTTTTAAATTTTTTAAGTTTTGACATATCACAGGGCGGTATAAGGCACTTTTTAAAGCCAAGCTTTTCAGCCTCCGCAATTCGATTTTCAAGGTAACTACAGGTTCTCAGTTCCCCTGCAAGACCGATTTCGCCTATCGCGACAACAGAGGGGTCTATCGCCTTATTTTTAAAGCTTGATGCCACGGCTAAAAATACGCCCATATCAATAGCGGGTTCTACCATTTTAAGGCCGCCTACAACATTTACATAAACATCGTGTGAGGAAATGTGAAGCCCGATGCGTTTGTCCATAACAGCCAGCATAATCAAAACTCTTGATAAGTCAATTCCCGTTGACATTCTGCGGGGATTTCCAAAACTGCTCTGTGAGGTCAGCGCCTGAACCTCTGCAAGAACGGGGCGCGTGCCCTCCATAGTACAAATAATGCAGGAACCCGGCTCACCCATGGGTCTTCCCGAAAGCATAGCCTGAGACGGGTCGGGGATTTCTTCAAGTCCGTTTGCGCTCATCTCAAACACACCGATTTCGTTGGTAGAACCAAAACGGTTTTTAATTGCGCGGATTATTCTGTAGGAGCGGTGCGCATCACCCTCAAAGTAGAGAACGCAGTCAACGATGTGTTCAAGAATTTTGGGACCTGCAATCGAACCTTCTTTGGTTACATGGCCGACTAAAAATGTAGCAATGGAATTTTCCTTTGCAATTCTCATAAGAGTTGCTGCAGTATCTCTTATCTGAGGAACGCTTCCAGGCGTTGCCGTAATTTCAGGATTAAACATAGTCTGAACCGAGTCAACAATCAAAATATCGGGCTTTTCCCTGAGAATACATTCTAAGATTAAAGCCATATTTGTTTCTGTATAAAGTTTTAAGTTTTCGGTGGTAACGGAAAGCCTGTCGGCTCTTAGCTTAATCTGCCTTTGAGATTCCTCGCCTGATACATAGAGTATCTTTTTGGTTTTACCTAGATGCTGACAAATTTGCAGAAGAATTGTAGATTTACCAATTCCGGGGTCACCGCCGATTAAAACAAGTGAACCCTCAACAATTCCACCGCCCAGAACTCTGTCAAGTTCAGAAAGTCCCGTGTAAATTCTCTCTTCCTCAGAGGTAGAAATATCTGAAAGAACCTTTGGGGGTTCTGACTCCATAGCAAAGGCGGTAGCGCCTTTTGGGGCTTTGACCAAAGCCTTTTCTTCATACATTGTATTCCATGCTCCGCAGGCGGTACATTTGCCATTCCACTTAGGAGACTCGTTACCGCACTCAGAGCACACAAAAACAGTTTTTTGTTTCATAAGGGCATCTTCCTTAATATAATATTAAATTAAGTATATCACAAACTTGAAAATTTGTCCAATATATATTATAATTGAAAATTGAAAGTGGAAAATTGAAAATTAAGGAACAAATGCTACGCGTTTGTGAATAAATTATATTATCGACCAGCAAAAAGGAGAAACCGATGTTGATAGCGGATATCGTCACATTGATAATATTTTTTATAGGGATATACTATTTAGGTATAGCCCTTTTTGCGTTTTTTCCTGCAGGCAAAAGGAGAAAAAGCACAAAGCAAAATACCTTTGCGGTAATTATTCCTGCCCATAATGAAGAAAAGGTAATAAAAGATTTGCTGTCAAGTATAGAAAGTGTAACTTACCCTAAAAAAAATATATCAGTTTTTGTGGTAGCTGATGGATGTACTGATAAGACAGCGGAAATTGCAAAACAAATGGATGCAACAGTTATAGAAAAAGAAGAGGCGACAAGCAAGGGGGATGCTCTTAAAGCTGCCTTTTCGTCAAATGAGTTTTTAAGTGGAAATTTTGATTGTGTTGCGGTCTTTGATGCAGATAATATAGTTTCAAATAATTTTTTTGCTGAAGTAAATGATTTCATAAATTCAGGAGCGCAGGCGGTTCAGGGATATGTGGATTCTAAAAATCCAAATGCTTCCTGGGTTTCAAATGCACATTCCATCTGGTATTTCATAACTAACCGAATTTTTCAGACGGGCAGAAGCCGTCTTAATATGGGGGCAAAGCTTAACGGGACAGGATTTGTGATGACAACAGATATTCTAAAAAAATTTCCATGGGATACAGTTACCCTGTCAGAAGATGCAGAATATACCTGTACTCTTGCGTTATCTCACATAAAGGTTCATTACGCAGAATGTGCGGTAGTTTATGATGAAAAGCCTGTCGATTTTAAAACATCGGTTTCTCAGCGAAAGAGATGGGCTCAAGGTATGAGAGATGTTCAGGGTGAATATACTTTAAAGCTATTATTTAAGGGACATATAAATGCTCTGCTTGGATTATGGAGCGATACCTTAAGTGTGATTATTCCGTTTTTAATGGGAGCTTTGTCAATTTTCGATATAGGAATATGGGGAAGCACTGCGGGCAGAATCTCAGTATATCTATACATAATTTTTTGGGTGGCACTGAGTTTGCTTGCGCTAATCTACGATAAAAAGACAGACAAAAAGATAATTTTAAGCCTGTTTGGGTTATTTATTTATATTATAAGCTGGATTCCCGTGGGGCTTTCGGGACTTTTTAACAATGGGAAATCTGCCTGGAGACATACAAAGCATGGAGTGTAAAACACCGCTTTTATGATGTGGTGGGAGAAAATTGATTATAATTGCCCATAAATGGCAATAATTAACTTTAATCCTGTTTGATTTATAATGAAAAATTTAGTATTATATCTTTTGTTAGCACTCTCGTCTTTAGAGTGCCAATTCTAAAAAGTTTTAAATTTTATTTCATATAAGGAGGGTTCGTTTTATGAACATCAAACCATTATCTGACAGAGTTGTAATCAAGATGCTGGAAGCAGAAGAGACCACCAAGAGCGGTATCATTCTTGCAGGTACGGCTAAAGAAAAGCCTCAGGTTGCAGAAGTTATTGCTGTAGGCCCGGGCGGTATAGTTGACGGCAAGGAAGTTAAAATGGAGCTTTGCGTTGGCGATAAGGTTATTATGAGCAAATATGCAGGCACCGAGGTTAAACTTGATGGCGAGGAGTATATCATTTTAAGACAAAGTGATGTACTTGCAAAGATTGACTAATTATCAGGAGGGAATAATATATGGCTAAACAGATTTTATTCGGAGAAGAAGCAAGACGCGCCTTGGAAAGAGGCGTAAACCAGCTTGCAAATACAGTTAAGGTAACACTTGGACCAAAGGGCAGAAATGTTGTTCTTGACAAGAAATACGGCGCACCTCTTATAACAAACGATGGTGTAACTATTGCAAAGGAAGTTGAACTTGAAGACGCTTTTGAGAATATGGGTGCACAGCTTGTAAAAGAGGTTGCAACCAAAACAAATGATATTGCAGGTGATGGTACCACAACTGCTACACTTTTGGCTCAGGCTCTTGTTCGCGAGGGTATGAAGAATGTTGCAGCGGGTGCAAATCCTATGATTGTCAGAAAGGGTATGTCCCTTGCGGTAGAAGCTGCAGTTAAGGAAATCGTTGCTAACAGCAAAAAAGTAGACGGCAAGGAAGATATTGCACGAGTTGCATCAGTTTCAGCAGCAGATGAAGCAGTTGGAACACTTATTGCTGACGCTATGGAAAAGGTTACAAGCGATGGCGTTATCACAGTTGAAGAATCAAAGACTGCTGAAACATATTCAGAGGTTGTAGAGGGTATGCAGTTTGACCGTGGTTACATCACACCTTATATGGTTACAGACACTGATAAGATGGAAGCTGTTATTGATGATGCATATATCTTAATTACTGATAAAAAGATTACAAATATTCAGGAGATTTTACCATTGCTTGAGCAGATTGTTCAGTCTGGCAAAAAGCTCTTGATAATTGCAGAGGATATCGAGGGTGAAGCGCTTTCTACTCTCATTGTTAATAAGCTCCGCGGAACATTTACTTGTATTGGTGTAAAGGCTCCGGGCTTTGGCGACAGAAGAAAAGAGATGCTTAAGGATATTGCAATTTTAACAGGCGGTCAGGTGATTTCAGAAGAAATCGGTCTTGAACTTAAAGACGCAACCGTTGACCAGCTTGGCCGTGCCCGTCAGGTTAAGGTTCAGAAAGAGAACACAATTATCGTTGATGGTATGGGTGATAAGACAGAGATTGCAAACCGTGTTTCAAATATCAGAGCACAGATTGAAGAAACAACTTCTGAATTTGACAAGGAAAAACTTATGGAGCGTCTTGCAAAGCTGGCAGGCGGTGTTGCAGTAATCAAGGTAGGTGCTGCGACAGAAATTGAAATGAAAGAGAAAAAACTCAGAATTGAAGATGCACTTGCTGCTACCCGTGCGGCAGTAGAAGAGGGTATTGTTGCAGGTGGCGGTACTGCATTTATAAATGCAATCCCTGCGGTTGAGGCGGTTGTAAATTCACTTGAAGGAGACGAAAAGACAGGTGCAAAAATTGTACTTCGTGCACTTGAAGAGCCTGTTCGTCAGATTGCTTATAATGCAGGTATCGAGGGAAGCCTTATCGTAAATAAGATTAAGGAAAGTGCAGTTGGAATTGGCTATAACGCACTTATTGATGAATATATGGATATGTTAAAGGGCGGAATAGTTGACCCAACTAAGGTTACCCGTTCAGCACTCCAGAACGCATCAAGCGTTGCGGCAATGGTTCTTACAACAGAGAGCCTTGTTGCAGATAAGCCTGACCCTGCAGCAGACGCAGCAGCGGCAGCGGCAATGGCGGGAGCCGGCGGTATGTACTAAAATTTAAGAGCAGAGGCAATGCCTCTGCTCTTTTTTCATAATCGCTTCATTTTCAGCATAGGTATCAATATAAGTGAGGTGCTAAAATGATAATCTATGTTGTAAAAAGCGGAGATACTCTGACTCGTATTGCTAATGAATACTCAGTAAATATCAATAACTTAGCGGCAGATAACGGAATAAATACAAATGATACTCTTGTTGTCGGGCAGGCGCTTGCAATTCAAATTCCATCGGTTACGCATAGGGTTCAAAGGGGCGAAACGCTCACATCTATTGCACAGCGATATGGCACAACAGCAATTCAGCTACTTAGGAACAACTTTATACTTGGAGGCGTTGACAGACTTACAACAAACCAGGAGATAGTAATAAACTACGAAAACGAGAATAAAACAAAAACTTTTGCTGTAAATAGCTATGCCTATCTTTATATAACAACCCCTCTTTTAAGAGAGCAATTGCCGTATCTTACTTATTTCACTCCGTTTACATATGGAATATCTCAAAGCGGTTCGCTTGTGCGTTTGTCTGATGAAGAACTTATAAGAATAGCCAGGGAGTATGGGGTAGAGGTGCTTTTGCATATGTCGACCCTTACAGAGGGCGGAAATTTCAGCAGTCAGAGAGCAAGCCTCGTCTTTGAAAATGAAAATATTCAGAATATGTTGATTGATGAGATAATGCAGACAGCAGAAGAAAAAGGATATGGCGGTATTGATGTGGATTTTGAGTTTATAAATCCTGAAGAAAAATATGATTACATACGCTTTTTGCAGGAACTGAGAATTCGTGCCAATGCCGAAGGATTGCCGCTGTTTTCGGCACTTGCGCCAAAGACATCTGATGAGCAGAAAGGTGTACTTTATGAGGGACACGATTATGCAGGAATAGGGGCGGCTGTCAATTATGTCCTGCTTATGACCTATGAATGGGGATATACATTTGGTCCGCCGATGGCAGTAGCACCGCTTAATCGTGTGCGCGAAGTGGTAAATTATGCGCTTACAAGAATTTCAAGGGATAAAATTTTTCTTGGGATACCCACTTATGGTTATGACTGGACCCTTCCATATGTAAGGGGCGGAGCGGGGGCGCCGTCTATTTCGCCCGTTGAAGCAGTAAATCTTGCAAGACAATATGGGGCTGAAATTCAATACGACCAAGTAGCTCAGGCTCCATGGTTTCGCTACACCGATGATGACGGCAGACTCCACGAGGTTTGGTTTGAAGATGCGAGAAGCATTTTAGCAAAACTTAATATGGCAACCGAACTTGGACTTTACGGCGTTGGGTACTGGAATTCTATGCGTGAATTTCCGCAAAACTGGGTTACGCTTAACGCAAATTACAATATACAAAATTTGTCGTTACAATAATTATAAAAAAAGGAAGAAAATTATCCTTGATGCTTAATTGACAAGTAAATGTTATGTGGTATAATAAGTGTTGAGGAGATGTTTAAATGTATAATCCAAAATCATTAAAGGCAGAAGAATTTATCTCAGATGAGGAGATTCTTGCCACATTAGAATATGCAGACCAAAACAAAGACGACCTAAAATTAGTTAGTGAAATAATTGAAAAAGCCAAAAAAAGACAGGGTCTTTCGCACAGAGAGGCGTCTGTCCTTTTGGCGTGTGAAGATAGAGAGAAAATCGAAGAAATTTATAACCTTGCAGAACAAATAAAGAAGGATTTTTACGGCAACCGCATAGTTATGTTTGCACCTCTTTATTTGTCAAATTATTGTGTAAACGGCTGTGTTTATTGTCCGTATCACTTAAAGAACAAGAACATTGCCCGCAAAAAACTTACACAGGAGGAAGTGAAAAAAGAGGTTATTGCACTTCAGGATATGGGGCATAAACGCCTTGCGCTTGAGGCGGGAGAACATCCCGAAATGAACCCTATTGAATATATCATAGAGTGTATCAATACAATATATTCAATCAAACACAAAAACGGCGCAATTCGCAGAGTCAATGTAAACATCGCCGCGACAACTGTTGAAAATTACAGAAGGCTAAAGGATGCGGGTATTGGAACATATATTTTGTTTCAGGAAACCTATCACAAAAAAAGCTACGAAGAGCTTCATCCGACAGGCCCTAAAAGCGATTATGCGTATCATACAGAGGCAATGGATCGAGCAATGCAGGGCGGCATAGACGATGTAGGTCTTGGCGTTTTATATGGACTTGAAAATTACAGGTACGATTTTGCAGGACTTTTAATGCACGCAGAGCATTTAGAAGCTGTTTTCGGTGTTGGACCTCATACTATAAGCGTTCCCCGAATTAAGCCTGCTGACGATATTGACCCTGACGATTTTGATAATGGAATTGATGATGAAACATTTGCAAAAATTTGTGCAATTATCAGGGTTGCCGTTCCCTATACGGGTATGATAGTTTCAACAAGAGAAAGTCAAGAGGTCCGTGAAAAGGTTATTCGTCTCGGTGTTTCGCAGATAAGCGGGGCGTCACGCACAAGTGTTGGCGGCTATGCTGAGGAGGAAGAAGAAAATTCAGCTCAGTTTGATGTAAGCGACCGCCGTACTCTTGATGAGGTAGTAAAATGGCTTATGGAGCTTGGGTATATCCCCTCTTTCTGTACCGCGTGTTATCGCGAGGGCAGAACGGGCGACAGATTTATGAGTCTTTTAAAGAGCGGTCAAATTCAGAACTGCTGTCACCCCAATGCACTTATGACTCTTAAAGAATTTTTGATGGATTACGCAAGTGAGGATACCAAGAAAATAGGCGAAGAGCTAATTAAAGCAGAACTTAACAATATCCCAAACGACAAGGTTAAAAATATTTGCAAAGAAAATCTTGAGAAAATTGGAAACGGAATACGGGATTTCAGATTTTAAGAGGTGATAATATGAATGCACCAATGTCAGAAAGACTCCATATCGGTTTTTTTGGATGCAGAAATGCGGGTAAATCAAGTCTCGTAAATGCCGTAACCAATCAGGATATGGCAGTTGTTTCAGAAGTTAAAGGGACAACCACCGACCCCGTTAAAAAGGCAATGGAACTTTTGCCGCTGGGCGCCGTTGTGATAATTGACACCCCGGGCTTTGACGATGAAGGGGTGTTGGGTGAAAAAAGGGTTATAAAAACCAAACAGATTTTAAATCGCATTGATATAGCGGTGCTCGTTGTTGATGCGACGGTCGGTTTAAATGGATTTGATAAGCAACTGATAGAGATTTTTAACCAAAAAAATATTCCCTATATAATTGCTTATAATAAGGCGGATATCGCAGAAATTAAAACAGATGACGGGATTTTAGTCAGCGCAAAAACAAAAATGGGGATAGAAGAGCTTAAAGAAAACATTGCGGCTCTTAAATCGAATGATGAAAAAAGAATAATAGGCGATTTGATAAACGAAAATGATGTTGTTATTCTTGTAACCCCCATAGATAAGTCCGCACCAAAGGGCAGACTTATTCTGCCTCAGCAGATGACATTACGGGATATTCTTGATGGTAATGCGATTTCAGTTGTTGCTAAAGAAAATCAGCTTAAAGAGGCTTTAAGTAGGGTTAAACCTAAAATGGTTATAACGGACAGTCAGGTTTTTGGTAAAGTTTCTGAGCTTGTGCCAGAGGACATTCCGCTTACCTCGTTTTCAATCCTTATGGCAAGATATAAGGGGTTCTTAGAAACTGCGACAAAGGGCGCATATACGCTTGATAATTTAAAAGACGGGGATATCGTACTGATTTCAGAGGGTTGCACTCACCATAGACAATGCGAAGATATCGGCACGATAAAGCTGCCTGATTGGATAAAGGAGTATACGAAAAAAGAGATAAGATTTGAGTTTACACAAGGCGGAGATTTCCCTGAGGATATTGAAAAATATGCGCTTATCGTTCATTGTGGAGGCTGTATGCTAAACGAGCGTGAAATGCTTTATCGAATGAAATGTGCCGAGGATAAAAATGTGCCGATTACCAATTACGGCACAGCCATCGCTCACATGAAGGGAATACTAAAAAGAAGCATTGAAATATTTAAGAGCAGGTAGCTTACCTGCTCTTGATTTTTTTTATTAAGATTGAGAAAAGATACTTAAAGCGCCTTATGGGATAGCTTCTTAAAACCTTTTTTGTGTGTTTTATATACTCTTTGTCAGTAGATTTTAAGAGATTATCTCCATCGTAAACGCCTGCGAGAACGCCAATAATATCGCTATCGGTTATACCTTTTTCAGCGTGACCGCGATTGTCACCTGAAATAATATAGCCTTTTTTTGTTACCCTTACAATTCGGTGAAGAACATAGCGACCATCACGCTTATAAAGAGGCACATCGCCTTTTAAGAGTGGAAATTCAGGCAGAGTAACAAGGACTTTGTTTTTGCCCTCAACAATAAGAGGGTACATACTGTCGCCCTCTGTTTTACCGATACATTTGCCATTTTCCGCTAAAATTTCTTCAATGCGTGCCATAAATATCTCCTATACATTTAAAATGTCCAGCAATTCCTGCTCCGAAATCACAGTGATGCCAAGTTGATTTGCCTTGTCAAGTTTGCTGCCTGCATCATCGCCGGCAACAACAAAATCCGTCTTTTTAGAGACGCTGCCGCTAACCTTGCCGCCGTGTTGTTCAATAAGTGTCTTTGCCTCGCTCCTCTTAAGAGTTGGGAGTGTTCCTGTCAATACAACAGTTTTTCCTGAAAGTGAATCGCCAAGGCGTACAGCCTCATAATCAAGGCGAACCCCTGCAGATTTAAGTTTGTTTATTATATCGAGTGATTTTTCCTGAGAAAAATATTCTACAAGACTTTGTGCCATTTTTTCACCTATTTCAGGGATGTCGGAAAGTTTAGTTACATCTGCCGACATTAAAGCATCAATATTTCCGAAGCGGTCAGCCAAAATCTGAGCAGCCCGACTGCCTATAAGGCGGATGCCAAGCGCAGATAAAACCTTATCAAGACCGCTGTCTTTTGAGGCGTTTATAGAGTCAATTAAATTCTGTGCGGATTTTTCTGCAAACCTTTCAAGGTTTACTAAATCCTCATATTTGAGAAAATAGAGGTCAGCACAATCATTTATAAGTTTTTCGTCAAGCAACTGCTCTATTATAGCAGAACCAAGCCCGTCAATATTCATAGCGGGGCGTGAAACAAAATGAATTATGCTTCTGAGCTGCTGAGCAGGACAGTTTGAGTTAAAGCAACGAACTGCCGCCTCGTTCTCCTCGCGGCGAAGAGGCTGACCGCAAACGGGGCACTCTTTTGGCATATCAAACTCAAGTTCTGCTCCCGTACGCGCCTCTGTTTTTACCCCAACTACAGCGGGGATAATATCGCCCGCTTTCTGAATTACAACTGTGTCGCCGATTCGTATGTCCTTTGATTTTATGTTGTCAATGTTGTGAAGCGTGGCGCGGCTGACAGTAGAGCCTGCAATCCTTACGGGTTCTAAAACAGCGTTTGGGGTAACAACTCCCGTTCTGCCCACCTGAAGTACAATGTCTAAAAGTTTGGTTTCCTTTTGCTCAGCCGGGAATTTATATGCCGCTGCCCACTTTGGTGTTTTAGATGTTGTGCCTAAAATTTCGCGCTGAGAGAAAGAATTTACCTTAACCACGGCACCATCTATGTCAAAGGATAAATCACCACGGCTTTCGCCGATTCTCAAAACTTCGGCATATGCTTCATCGATGCCTTTAAATGTTTTGCCTCCTGGAACAATCTTAAAACCTAAAGTTGCAAGATAATCAAGAGCTTCCCTGTGGTTTGTAAGTTCTTTTCCATCAATCTGCTGAATGTTAAAAACATATATGTCAAGTTTTCTCTGAGCTGCAATCCTGCTGTCAAGCTGGCGAAGTGAACCCGCTGCTGCATTCCTTGGGTTGGCAAAGAGTGGTTCGCCCGCAATTTCGCGTTGTTCATTAAGGCTTAAAAAGCTCTTTTGCGGCATAAATACCTCACCGCGAACTTCAAGAAAAGGTATTTCCTCTGAGAGTTTTAAAGGAATACTTGGTATTGTTTTAAGGTTTTGAGTTATATCTTCACCCACAAAGCCGTTGCCTCTGGTTGACCCACGGACAAAGGAGCCGTTTACATATTCAAGAGAAACAGAGAGGCCGTCTATCTTCATTTCAGTCACATATTCAACTGTGTCAACCTCTAAAGCCGAGCGTACACGGGCGTCAAATTCTCTTAATTCTTCCTCAGAAAAAACATCAGCAAGACTCTGCATCTGAACTGTGTGCGAAACCTCCACAAAGCCCTCAGACACCTCGCCGCCGACCCTTTGAGTAGGTGAGTCAGAGGTTTTAAATTCGGGATTTTCATCCTCTAATTTAATCAGCTCGTTCATAAGAGCGTCATATTCAAAGTCGCTGACAGTTGGATTGTCAAGCACATAATACTCGTATCCATATTTATTTAAAAGAGTACAAAGCTCGTCAATACGGCTTTTGATTTGTTCCTTGGTCATAAGAATTACCTCGTAAAAGTTTATACTGTTTAATTATACCATAATGATAAAAAAAGGCAAGAAAAATTATCTTTTTTCAGTTTTTATTATTGACATCGGGGCATAATTTGATATTATATAAATAATGACAATTTAAGAAAAGAGGAATATATATGGCTGAATGTTCACATAACTGCTCAAGCTGCGGCGAAACCTGCAGTGAGCGCACGGCAGAGAGTATGCTCGCACCTTCTAATAGTATGAGTCATATTAAAAAAGTTATAGGTATTGTAAGCGGTAAGGGCGGCGTTGGAAAGTCACTTGTAACATCTCTTATGGCGGCAGGTATGCAGAAGAAAGGTTTTAAATGCGCCATTCTTGATGCGGATATAACAGGTCCGTCAATACCCAAAGTTTTTGGAATAGAAGGTATGGCAAAGGCATCAGAATATGGGATAATTCCTGCTCGTTCAGAAAATGGTGTTGAAATAATGTCAATTAACCTTTTGCTTGAAAATACAGATGACCCCGTTGTATGGAGAGGACCCATTATTGCGGGTACTGTCAAGCAGTTCTGGACAGATGTAGTTTGGGAAGATGTTGATTATATGTTTGTAGATATGCCGCCGGGTACGGGCGATGTTCCCCTCACGGTATTCCAGTCGCTTCCCGTTGATGGAATAATCGTTGTTACATCCCCGCAGGAATTGGTTTCAATGATTGTAACAAAGGCCGTGAAAATGGCACAAATGATGAATATACCAATTCTCGGCGTTGTTGAGAATATGAGTTATATAGAATGCCCTGATTGCAATAAAAAGATTTCAGTTTTTGGCGAAAGCCGTTTAGAAGAGATTGCAGAGACACAAAATCTCAAAGTTCTTGGAAGAATTCCGATTTCGCCAAAGATTGCATCGTCTTGTGATGCGGGCAAGGTGGAAGAAATAGATGCCGTATGGTTAAGTGACGCATTTAAAGCAGTTGAATAGTTGAATAAAAGAAGGACGCCCCAAAAGGGCGTCTTTCTGTTTAGAAACGCAAAATAAAAAAGGCACACATTGTGCACCTTTCTTGTTTTGGAAGAACCGAATGGTTTAGATGCCATTCGCTTTTATAAATCTACCTTAGGTAACAATTAAATATACAAACCGCAACGAAAATTCGTTACGGTTTGTAATACCCATATTAGTTATTCACAACAAGGATCTGCTTTCTTTTCAACTATTTTTTGAGTATTGTCAGGGTCAGTTTTATCTCCTAAACCCGTTGTTTCCGAAAAGACTACGTTAGATTTTACCATTTCAACTGCATCAGTTGGAACTATTATCTTTGCAGCTTTGCCATCAGACATAGCAACCAAAGCTTCATATTTTTTTAGTTCAAGAACTACAGCATCCACACCCGCTTCTTTTAGAGCCGCAAGACCATCTGCCTCTGCTTTTTTAGACAAATAGATTGCTTTTGCTTCGCCCTCAGCCCTAGCAATTCTCGCATCTCTTTCACCTTCGGCTGCAAGTATCATCGCCTGCTTGTCTCCTTCTGCACGAGTTATAGCAGCCGCTTTATGCCCCTCAGCTTGAAGCATTGTTTCTCTCCTGTCACGTTCTGCTTTCATCTGCTTTTCCATTGCATTTTGAATTTCTGCTGGTGGGATAATATTTTTCAATTCAACTCTGCTTACCTTAATTCCCCATTTATCTGTTGCCTCATCCAATATAGATGTCATCTTTCCGTTAATTGTATCTCTCGACGTGAGTGTGCCATCAAGTTCCAATTCACCAACAATATTTCTCAAGGTTGTTGCTGCTAAATTTGATAAAGCAGAGATAGGATTAACCGCACCGTAAGCATACAACTTCGCATCATAAATTGCATAATAGATTACAGTATCTATCTGCATAGTAACATTATCTTTTGTAATTACCGGTTGCGGGGGTGAGTCAAGTACTTGCTCTTGTAGCGTAACTTTTTTTGAAATTCTTTCTATAAACGGCACCTTAATATGAATTCCTGCGGACCATGTTGTCTTATATTTTCCTAAAAACTCAATAACAAATTCATGAGCTTGAGGAACAATTTTAATGTTTGGTATTATTATAATTGCAATTACAACCAAAAAAACTATGATAAAAAAACCCATAATTTTTACCTCCATATTTTAAGATATATTAAGATTATAGTACAAAAAAGAAATATTAATCTTTTCTATACTTTTCACTTACAGTATAACAAAATAACATTGCTTTTGTCAAGATATTCATCGTTCCTTAATGTTGCGAAAGCAACACTTCATTAGCGAAGCAACCTCATAGCCGAAGGCAACTTAATGTTCCGCAGGAAGGCTTCATTGAAAAAAGAGTACTGAAAATTTCAGTACTCTTTTTTCTGGCTCCTCCAGTTGGACTCGAACCAACGACCCTGCGGTTAACAGCCGCATGCTCTACCGACTGAGCTATAGAGGAATATTGACTTAAAATTAACTGCTTTTTTATTATAGCAAAAATTTCATTGTTGTCAATACTTTTTGCAAAATTTACCTAAAAAATTTAATGCTCGGACATAAGAATTGTGTTTAGCATATCCTGCCATTTGCGGGCAAGCTCTTTGTCCATTGGCGGAGTGTCTGCAAGTGGATATTCTAACCCTAATGCCTCATACTTATTCACACCCAGAGTATGATAAGGCAAAATTTCTATTTTCTTTACATTTGGTATTCTTTTTGCCATATCCCATAAATCCTGAATGTAATCAAAGGTGTCATTTATCCCGGGGACAATGACCGCTCTTAACCAGATGTCGGGGCGAACCTCAAAAACCTGCTTCATAAAATTCTTAAAAGCAGATGCTTTAACGCCGACCAAGTCTTCGTATGCCTTGGGGCGCAATTGTTTTATGTCAATAAGGATTAAATCGGCAAGTTTTAAAGCCTCTCTGCAATCAGCAACGCCGACCCCTGCTGTATCAATCGCGGTATGTATACCATTCTCTTTGCATAGCTTTAGCATATCCAAAAGAAAATCATATTGAATAAGCGGTTCTCCGCCTGAAAAAGTAACACCACCGCCCGATGTTTCAAAGTATGGTTTAAAGCGTATGATTTTTTTGAAAAGTTCTTCAGGGGTAATTTCAGTACCGCATTTTAATTCCCAGGTGTCAGGGTTGTGGCAGAATTTGCATCTTAAGTGACAACCCTGAAAGAATACTACAAAGCGTATTCCGGGGCCGTCAACCAAACCCATGCTTTCAAAAGAGTGTATATATCCGGTGCTCATTTTTTCCTCCGTTATTTCTCGTTAAAAAGTATTTTTGCAGTAAGCATATCGTTTTCTGAAAGGACAACAATGCCGTTTTGAAGAAGGAGTTTTGCGCAGACCCCGCTTCCGTTAATTTTTGTGCCCGTGAAAGAACCATCATAAATCTGTGTAGAGCCGCAGGATGGACTGCCGTCTTTCATTATCGCAAATAAAACATTGTTCTCCTTCGCAATTTTGAGAGCGGCATTGGCGCCTCTTTCAAAATTATCTGTAACATCCTCGCCGTCTGAATTTATAACTCTGTTGTCTTTAATTTCGGATGGCTTTCTTGGTGTTGAGAGTCCGCCAAGTTCTTCGGGACAGACGGGTACTAAAAGCCCTCGGTTCTTCCATTTAAAAAATGTGTTGTCAAGCAATAGATTGTTTTTGCCGTCATAGCGGGTGCAGTGCCCGTAAAGACAAGCTGAAACAAGGATTTTTTTCATAAGTTAAACCTGCGCTTTCTGTCAAGTAAGTATATTATACAATTAAATACGCATAAATACAAGCTTTTTTTCATAAAAGCGGCGCAAAATACGCCGCTTTTAATTTAGCAACCGCAGTTGCTTGAGCAAGAGCAACCACAGCCGTTATTACTGCTCGAACAATTTTTGTTTGTTGACTTTGTCTTAAGAGATGGGAAGAACTCATCGATTGGGAAACGAATATCGTTAAATAATTCGCAGGGATTACTGGATGTAGCTGACGGACATTCCTGAGTAGGAATACAGAAGTCAACAGCATCTACCAAAAGTTGAGTATCTCTTTCTAAGCGCACGAGGAAGAATAAGCCATAGGAGACCTGAACCTGTCGTGCACAATCATCAACTACTAAATTTCCGTTAAAGCATTCACAAATTGTTTCAGGGAAGAGACTTGTTGCAAGACAAACTGCATCTGAATCTTCGCAATTGCAGCAACAACATTCTTCGTCAACAATTTTTGCGCTAAGCGCGATTGGGTCAACCGTCTCTATAACCACGGTAGGATTGCAAGCAGTCATCCATTTGCTGCTGATGTCGCCGTCGCAGCTTACGGTGGACTTAAATACCTTTGAACTGCCCTCTGAGCCGTATAGGATTATCCTCTTATCAAAAGTAGAAAGCCCTTTGATGGTTGTAGGATTTGAAACGCCCGAAAAAACATCCAATGTAACACAAACAAAGAATTTGAGGTCTACTGAGAAATATCCGCTGTTGAATGAGAGCGGCTCAACATCGGAGTATACCCAGATGATTTCAGCATTCTTAAGTTTTACATTTATGGCATCGGAGATAAGTTCCTGACCGGACTCAGTAAGATAAACCCTTGAATCCTTGACGCAATCACGGTCGCGGCACGAGTCATAAATCTGGTTTGCGTTTATACATACGGGAGATGCAAAATCACACGCTCTGCGCTGAGCGGTATCAGCAGCCTCTGTTAAAGCGTCAATTTCAGCAGCCTTGTCGGATTCTGCTTCTAAAATAGCGGCTTCGTCGCATATAGTAACGCAGGGAGCTGAGCTGTTTCTGCGGTTTCTGTCATTTTTGTCGTTCATTAAAAATCACCTTTCTGTCTGCAAAATATATATAAAGACCGTGCAAACCTCGGTCAATATCATATTATGGAAACGAGACAACTTTTGTTACCCAAATTATTTGTTGAAAATGCCTAAAAATAAATATGAAGATTGTGTATTTTTTGATTGATTTATCAATTAAAATAATGTAAAATAAAAACATCAATAATTTAGGAGGGCTGTAAATTGAAGCTTTATGACACATCTAATATTAAAAATTTTTGTTTGCTGGGACACGGCAATGCGGGCAAGACATCGCTTGCTGAGGCTATCTTGTATACCTCGGGTAACATTGATAGACTTGGGCGTACAGCCGATGGAAATACTGTAATGGATTTTGACCCTGAGGAGATTAAGCGTACATTTTCCATAAGTACTGCAATGGCAGCTTGTGAGTGGAACGGCGTTAAGTTCAATATGCTTGATACTCCGGGATATTTTGATTTTGTTGGCGAGGTTCAGGAGGCTGTGCGTGTTGCTGATGCCGCAGTTATTGTACTTAGTGGTAAGTCGGGTCTTACAGTCGGCGCAGAAAAAGCGTGGAATTATTGCGAGGAGAAAAAGCTCCCAAGACTTATCTTTATAAATAAAGTAGATGATGAAAGGGTTAATTATCAGGCTGTGCTTCAGCAGCTTAAGGATAAGTACGGAAAGCGCATTGCGCCTTTCCAGCTGCCAATCCGTGAGGGGGATAAAATAACAGGCTTTGTTAATATAGTTGAGCGTGAGGCAAGAAAATTTGACGGAACAAGAACTGTTACGGCTGAAACTCCCGAGGATTTAAAAGACGAACTTGCATCGCTGAGAGAAATGATTTGCGAGGCAGTTGCCGAGACCTCGGAAGAGCTTATGGATAAGTACTTTGCAGGTGAGGAATTTACTTTGCCTGAAATGTATGCGGCACTCAGAAGCGGTGTTAAAGAGGGGGATATTGTCCCCGTACTTTGCGGAAGTGCTTATCACAAACTTGGTATTTCTTCACTTATGAATGCTATTCACGCATACTTCCCCGCGCCTGACAGCAGAGAAGAATTTGTTATGGCTGAAAAGAAGGATGGGGCTCAGTCAAGACTTAAGGTTGATGTATCAGACCCGATGTCTGCATTGGTATTTAAGACAATTGCCGACCCATATGTGGGCAAACTTTCATACTTTAAAGTTTATTCAGGCGTTATGACTTCTGACACAACCGTGTATAATATGAACAAAGACATAAACGAAAAGATAGGTAAGATTTTCGTTATGCAGGGCAAAAAGCAGATAGAGGTTGAAAAGCTGTCAGCGGGTGACATCGGTGCGGTTGCCAAACTTTCAAAGACTGCAACGGGTGATACCTTAAGCGGACTTAACCATCCATTAAAACTTGAAGGAATAGATTTTTCCAAACCCAATATGTCACTTGCGGTTGTTCCCAAAGCAAAGGGTGATGAAGAAAAAATTGCACAGGGACTTATTAAACTGATGGATGAGGATAAAACTTTCAGCTTTGAGAATAATACAGAGACGCATCAGCAAATCCTTAAGGGCCTTGGCGACCAGCATATCGAAGTAATTGTAAGCAAACTTAAGAATAAGTTTGGTGTAGATATTTCCCTTGAGGCTCCAAGAGTGCCATACCGCGAAGCTATCCGCAAGCCTGTCAAGGTTGAAGGTAAGCATAAAAAGCAATCTGGCGGTCACGGACAATATGGCCATGTATGGATTGAATTTGAACCTACCGACCAGGAAGGTTTGATATTTGAAGAAAAAGTATTCGGCGGAAGCGTTCCAAAGGGTTACTTCCCCGCAGTTGAAAAAGGATTGCTTGAATCTATGCAGCACGGCGTGCTTGCAGGATATCCAATGGTTGGCTTAAAGGCGACTTTAGTAGATGGTTCATACCACGATGTTGATTCATCTGAAATGGCGTTTAAGATTGCCGCAAACCTTGCATATAAGGCAGGTATGGTTCAGGCATCACCTGTAATACTTGAGCCTATCGGACATTTAAAGGTTTATGTTCCTGATAGCTACACAGGCGACATAATCGGCGACATCAATAAGCGCAGAGGTCAGATGCTTGGTATGACACCTATCGGTGACGGGGCTACTATGATTGAGGGTGAGATTCCAATGGCGGAGATGCACAGCTATTCATCAGACCTTCGCAGTATGACTCAGGCGAGAGGTAATTTTGAGTTTGAGTTTGAGCGTTATCAGGAAGCTCCCTCAAATATTGTGGATAAAATCGTAGCATCTGCAAAGACTGAATAATGTGAAAAAGTGCTTGACAAAGACTTTTAAATGTGATAGTATAATCGTTGGCAACCTATGGCGTAGATTTTGGGGCTGAGGATTCACCGCCCAATTCCAGGCTGTATGGGGGTAATTATAATACGGAGGTGAAAACACAATGGAAAAGGATATCAAGCAGGAGATTATCGCAAAGTACGCAACTCATGAGGGCGATACAGGTTCACCTGAGGTTCAGATTGCTCTTTTAACACACAGAATTAACCACTTAAATGAGCATCTTAAGACTCACAAAAAGGACCACCACTCAAGACGCGGTTTGCTTAAGATGGTCGGCGTAAGACGCAGCTTTTTAAAGTATCTTGAAAAGAACGATATCGACAGATACCGTGCTATCGTTGAAAAGTTAGGCTTAAGACACTAAAAAAACCAGGGCAGCCAGCGGCTGCCCTTTTGGCTTTAATTTAAAAACAATTATTGCGGAGAGATTTGATTTTAGCAGTTAAAAATACACATCGTTTTGGTGTCTGTTTTTAAGTGCTAAGCAAACCTCCCGCCAGAATATTAAGGAGGCAAATTATATGTCAAAGATTTTTACAACTGAGGTTGCGGGCAGAACCCTCTCCCTCGAATTTGGTAAAGTGGCAGAGCTTGCTAACGGCTCTGTTATAGTTCGTTACGGCGATACAGTTGTTGTTACTGCTGCAACTGCATCGGACAAGCCCCGTGATGGCATTGACTTCTTCCCTCTTAGCATCGACTACGAGGAGAAGATGTATGCAGTAGGTAAAATTCCCGGCGGATTTACACGCCGTGAGGGCAGACCGTCAGAAAATGCGATACTTACATCTCGTGTTATTGACCGTCCTATGCGCCCTCTTTTCCCAAAAGATTTGAGAAACGATGTATCAATCGTATCAACAGTTTTGTCAGTTGAGCAGGATAATGCTCCTGAATTCTGTGCTATGATTGGTTCATCTGCTGCAGTTTCTGTATCAGACATTCCTTTTAACGGACCTATCGCAGCTGTATATGTTGGTCTTGTTGATGGTGAGTTCGTTATCAACCCGACAGAGGCACAGAGAGAAGTTTCTCAGATGAATTTGACTGTTGCGGGCAGTGCAAAAAAGGTTGTTATGATTGAGGCTGGCGCAAACGAGGTTCCCGAAGACCAGATGTTTGAAGCTATTATGTTTGCACACGAAGAAATCAAGAAGATTTGTGCGTTCATTAAGGGTATTCAGGACGAAATCGGCAAGCCTAAGTTTGAGTATGAGCATATGGTAGTTGACGAAACATTGTTTGCCGATATCAGAGAATATGCAGAAGAAAAGGTTCAGCAGGCAATGGATACAGATGATAAGACTGTCCGTGATGCAAGACTTTTGGTAGTATACGAGGATGTATATAACCACTTTGAAGAAAAGTATCCAAAAGAAGAATATCAGGGACTTATTGACGAGGCGCTTTATAAGCTTCAGAAAACAGTTGTAAGAAACTGGCTTATGTATGACCAGAAGCGTGTTGACGGCAGAGGAATTTTAGAAATTCGTCCTCTTTCTGCTGAGGTTGGATTGCTCCCAAGAACACACGGAAGCGGTTTGTTCAGCCGTGGACAGACTCAGGTTTTAACTGTTGCAACACTTGCACCGCTTGGCGAAGCTCAGATTATCGATGGACTTGATAACGAAGAATACAGAAGATATATTCATCACTATAACTTCCCATCATACAGCGTGGGCGAAACCCGTCCATCAAGAGGCCCCGGCCGTCGTGAAATCGGCCATGGTGCACTTGCTGAGCGTGCTTTAGTTCCTGTTCTTCCAACAGAAGATGATTTCCCGTATGCAATTCGTCTTGTTTCTGAAGTATTAAGCTCAAATGGTTCAACCTCACAGGGTAGTATCTGCGGAAGCACTCTTGCTCTTATGGATGCAGGTGTTCCGCTTAAGGCGCCAGTTGCAGGTATATCTGTAGGTCTTATTACAGACCCTGAAGATGATGATAACTTCCTTACTATGGTTGATATTCAGGGCGTTGAGGACTTCTTTGGCGATATGGACTTTAAGGTTGCAGGTACAAAGAAGGGTATCACCGCAATTCAGATGGACTTAAAGGTTGACGGACTTACTCCTGCAATTATTAAGACTGCACTTGAACAGACAAAGCATGCAAGATACTATATTCTTGACGAGGTTATGCTCAAAGCTATTGCAGAGCCAAGAGAAGATTTGTCACCTTATGCTCCAAAGATTATCAATATGACAATCCCGGTTGACAAGATTCGTGAAGTAATCGGCAGCGGCGGTAAGGTTATTCAGGGCATTATCGCAGATACAGGCGCAAAGATTGATATCGAAGATGACGGACGAGTATTCATTGCGGCAGTTGATCAGGCGGCTGGTGATAAGGCAAAGAAAATGATAGAGGATATCGTTAAAGAACCTGAGGTTGGTGAGATTTACACAGGTCAGGTTGTAAGCGTACTTGATTTTGGTGCGTTTGTAAATATTCTCCCAGGCAAAGATGGTCTCGTTCATATTTCAAAGCTTTCTAAGGAGAGAGTTGAAAAAGTAACAGATGTCGTAAATGTGGGCGACACAGTTACAGTTGAGATTATCGAGATTGACGAAAAGCGCGGCAGAATTAACTTAAGAAGAATAGACGGCTAACAATAAATTTTTTGACGGCACAGTGAAAACTGTGCCGTCTTTTTTGATGTGCTTTTGCTGAGGCTTATGAGTCAGGCGTTTCTCCTGAAAAGGTGCGTAATGATATAATAGCGTATTATCGTGACGGCGTAATGCCTGAAGTTGAATATCCAAATGATTTGCCATTTGAGGATGATGTGAGTTTCTCGATTGACAATACAGGAAACGATGATGTAAAACTTCAATCACAGATTATAAATGAGTTTGATGCTGTTGTTGAAGATATTATGACTATTGATGATGAAATCGCAAAAAAGTTTGCAGAAAATAGAGTTGCAGTCGAGGTGTCTGAAAATACTCCCGCGGTTATTCTTGATAATGTAGAGGGGGCAAGAAATTTACAGATTATAATAAACTACAGTAAATTATATTTGGCTGTAAGAGACAGTGGGATATTTAAGGGGCATTATCACAACCTTGGCGTAGATATCGCAAAGAAGCTACCGCAGTTTTTGAATGAGCCTGATGTCATAGTGCAGTTGAATAACGGGCGTTTAAATGTTTTGACAACCATAGAGACAAAAAGGGGAAATAACGGAATAATATCAGTTGAGCTTAACAGCACAAAGGATATAGACGGAAAATACAAGGATTACAATGTTATTGTTACAATGTTTAGCTCTGATAATGATTATGTTAAAAATCTACTTTCGAATGATGGTGTAAAGGTTAAATATAAGAGAGAGGATTTATCGCAAGTGAATCCCCAACTGTATAAGTGGTTGGCAATTATTAACGATAAATCCTCTGTTGACAACAATATACCACAAAATGATATGGTTGTCAATAATAGTATATCCGAGAATTCTAAAAATGATACAAACAGGGGTGAAATAAATGAAAGAGCAGGAGACATACTTTTATCTGAAGACAATAGACGGGGAAATAATGAGAGTGCCGGAAAGCAAGCTTATGGAATTCGACAGAATGGAGAGGGAAAAAGCCAAAGCGAAAGGTTTGAACACACAAGCAGACTCAGAGAAAAAGGTTTAATTTCTCAGCATACCTTTAAGAATAAATATGTTGTTGATGTTATATCAGAAGACGGCTATAATGCAGAAATGACAGAACTGGCCGACCAACTTAAAGCATACGGCTTTGAGAATGTATATTTTATTACAGGTAAGGGTAGATTTAAGTTTTTGCCATGGAGAACATTTGAGGGAGCTGTCGCAAACAAAGGCAGGGATATATATATTCAATATGATGCGGAAACTTCACCTGCCATGCTTGCAAATCATGAGCTTGCACATATTTATTATAACAATGATGTTAAAAAGAGTGTTCTTGCAGGATTGTCTGTTAAGGAGCTTAACGAAATTCTTAAGCGTGACAGATATCGAGAATATAACAGGATATACAGAAGTTATGATAAAGTTCTTGAGGAGGTTGTCTGCGATATTCTGTCTGGCATAAGCGAACATTCTGCACGATTTGATACTGCGAGAAATGAATTCTGGAGCGGGATAGATGCCGTTAGCCTTGACAACTATAAACCTGCAGAGTATAATAAAACTATTGATGCAGGTGGGAGTGCTTATGATGGGCAGGAGATGTATGCGTTAAGCAAAAGGGTAAAGTGGCGGACCGATTTAAATAAAACACAGTTTAAAGAGGTAGAAAAATGGCTTCGTCAAGCAGGCAAACCCCAAGAAACAAGAATTACTGATACTGCTAATTGGTATAAAGGCAGAATTAACGGAAAAGACTTATTTGTTATCTATAGCACGGAAGATAGTAATAATCCTACTATTTTGTATGAGGTAAAAGGTAAACAAGCAAAAGTTGAGAATGATATATTAAGGGATGTATTGGAGGCGAAAGAAAATGGCAAGAGTGATATCGGAAGAACGAGAAGGATTAATTGGCTACTTGGCGGCAATTGGATGCAAAGACAGCACAATTTGGCAAATAACGATGATAGACCTCGAGGAAGAGGAAGCAATACTGGATATGCTTCAATTCTGCAAGGAAAATCATCCGAATTTATCGGAAGCAAAGCTTTTAGAAATGTCGTCAGAAATCTCTTTGAGATACAAGACGGAGTAAAATATTCCCTTAATGATGATACAAGATTTACATTATCAGATAATCCTGACACCTCGTATCTTGCTGAGCCTGTGAGAGAGTTAAAGGATGACATCAAAGAGGTTATGCTCCGTGCGGATGCACGAGAGGGCAAGGTATATACCAGAGCTGATGTGCGGCAGGTAACAAATTCAATACTTGAAAACATTGACCCCGGAACAGGCCGGGGTTTATCTATGTCCAAAAAGCTGCAGAGCAAGATGCAAAATCTCGTAGGATGGGTTTTAAATACGCCAAAAATTTATAAATAAAAGTGTTGAAGTTTGGTATATAATATGATATAGTGTAGAATATCGGGGGGTTACCAAAGTAATCTTTACAAAAGCACAGGAGTGAGCATTATGGATATATTTACTGTTTTGAGCCTGGTTGGCGGATTAGCGCTTTTCCTTTATGGTATGGATCTTATGGGAGATGGGCTTAAAAAGCTGGCAGGAGGTAAACTTGAGTCGATACTTGCAAGGCTTACAGCTACTAAATGGAAGGGCTTTTTGCTTGGACTTATTGTAACTGCGGTCATTCAGTCTTCGTCTGCAACGACAGTTATGCTTGTTGGATTTGTTAATTCGGGCATTATGAAACTTGGACAGACAATCAGCATAATTATGGGCGCAAACATCGGCACAACAGTTACGGCGTGGCTTTTAAGTACGGCTGATATTAAAGGGACGGCAATGCTGATTAAACTCTTTAAGCCTGAATCTTTTACGCCTATTCTTGCGGTGGTTGGTCTTATAATGATTATGATGGCAAAGAATGACAGAAAAAGAAATACAGGTACAATACTTATAGGTTTTGCTATCTTAATGTTTGGTATGGAAACAATGAGTTCTTCTGTAGAGGATTTAAGGGATAACGCGACATTTGCGGGGCTTCTCACAATGTTCTCTAATCCAATTATGGGTATCTTGGTAGGAACTGTATTTACTGCAATTCTACAATCGTCATCTGCATCTGTCGGCGTTTTGCAGGCGTTGGCTCTTTCGTGTGTTATTCCATATTCTACTGCTATTCCTGTAATACTTGGTCAGAATATAGGTACAACTATCACGCCAATTCTTTCGGCTATAAGCGGAAATACAGAGTCAAAGCGTGTAGCGATTGCGTGCCTTTATATAAAAATGATTGGCGTTATTATTGTTGCCGGAATTTTCTATTTGCTCAATCAGGCCATAGGATTTGAATTTATGGACCAAAGAGTCGGCGCGGTTAATGTTGCGGTAATACACACTCTTTTTAACATATTATCTACTATAATCCTTTTGCCGTTTTCATCATATATCGAAAAACTTACAGTTAAGAGTATTAAGGGTAGAAATGAAGAAGAAGCCGATGTCTTTGCAACTCTTGATGAAAGATTTTTGGCAATGCCGGCATTTGCGGTTGAAAAGTGCCGTGAGCTCGTGTGCGATATGGCAAATATTTCAAAAAAAGCGTTTGAAAAGGCAACAAAACTTCTTGATAATTTCGATATAGCAGAATTTGATAAGATAAACGAACTCGAAACCAAAATTGACAGATACGAAGATAAGACAAGTACATATCTGGTTAAAATTGCGGCGACCCAGATGTCTGCAAGGGATAGTAAGGTTGTAACTGAACTTTTACATTGCATCGGGGATATTGAGAGAATTTCCGATCATGCATTAAAAATTGCAGAAGCAGCAAAAGAGGTTTATGATAAAAAACTGGCATTTTCACAGAAGGCGAAGGCTGATATTGCCATTATAACCAATGCCGTATCAGAAATTCTTGACCTTGCTGTAAGTTCTCTTGTTAATGAGGATATCGAAACTGCAAAGTGTGTTGAGCCTCTAGAGCAGGTTATTGACAGACTTAAAAGAAAAATTAAAAATGGTCATATTTCAAGACTCAGACAGGGCGATTGCACTATGGAGCTTGGATTTATCCTTTCAGATCTTTTGAATAACTATGAAAGAATTTCTGACCATTGTTCAAACATCGCAGTATGCTTTATAGAAATTGACCATGATTCGTTTGAAACTCACGAATATCTAAATCAGCTCAAATCCGGAGAAGAAGCTGAATTTAAAGAAATGTACGAAGCATACAAGGAAAAATATTATATTGGATAAACAAAGAGAGGCGTTTTGTATGACGCCTCTTTTAATTTATGAAATATTTTGCTGTCTGTCTATGAGGATGTTTTTTGTCGAATGATTTTCATTTCAACAGGCAAGATTATGACATAAATTTTAAGGAGCGGGGGTTATAATTAGAAGGTGCGGAGGTGAGAAATTGACAATATACATAGACACACTTTTTTTAGTGAATTTTTTTATGGATAGCGTGATTTTGTTCGTGACTTCGTGTCTTACAAGGGAAAGACCTTATACATTGAGACTTTTTGTTGGTGCAGTTTTGTCAGCCATTTACGGAAGCCTGATGTTTTTGCCAAATCTTTCGTTTTTGTATGGCGGTGTTTGTAAGATTATTGCGTCCTTTTTATTTGTGATTGCTTCATTCGGTTACAAGAATAAAAAGTCTTTTATAAGGTCATATCTCACATTCTGGCTTGTGACGCTTTTAAGTGGCGGGATTGTTTTTGGGATATCAGTATGGACCGATTTTGGGGAAGTTCTTCAAACGGTTGTCTCAAACGGCATTGTGTATATGAATGTAAATCCTCTATTGCTTATTAGTGCATCGGGAATACTTTATTTTCTTATGGAAATGTATCGGAGAATGTGCGTAAGAAACTTTTCTAAAGCTAAACTTTATGTCGATTTTGTGGTTACATATATGGGAAAAGACTATAACTTGCGGGGGCTTATCGATACCGGCTGCGAGCTTTTTGAACCTATTAGCGGTGCACCCGTTATCATTGTGGACAGAGAAGAGGTAAAAGATGTTTCTGATATAAAACACAAGATATTTGCAAATACTACGGCGGGCTGTGCTGAGTTTGATATGCTAATCCCTGAAAAAATCAGGAGCTCTACACAACAATATGTTATTTGCGAAAGCGCAGTTATTGCAATTTCAGATAATCCAATAGGCGATGGATTATATAATGCGCTTATAAATCCTATGGCACTTGAGGATAATAATTATAAGAAAGGCGAAGTGTTAAAATGTTATCAGTAATTGAAAAAGCAATAGTAAGTTTGTTTAACAGAATAAGAAGGTGGCTCGCTCACGGCGTTCATTATGTGGGCGGAAGCGAAACTTTGCCGCCGCCCCTGACTAAAGAAAAGGAAGAGGAGTATTTAAGTGCTCTGCTGATTGAGGAAAAGAGAAATTTTGCCCGAAAAACACTGATTGAGCACAATTTAAGACTTGTTGTCTACATAGCAAGAAAATTCGAAAATACGGGCATAGGAATAGAGGATTTAGTGTCTATCGGGAGTATTGGACTTATTAAAGCCATAAACACATTTGACCCCACCAAGAAAATAAAGCTTGCTACATATGCATCCCGTTGTATAGAAAATGAAATACTTATGTATCTCAGGAAAAATAATAACTCCAAAATGGAGATTTCTATTGATGAACCGCTTAATGTCGATTGGGACGGCAATGAACTTTTGCTTTCGGATATTCTGGGGACAGATGAGGATATAACGCCCAGAGGGATAGAGGATGAAGTGGACAGACAACTTCTTGGGATAGCTCTCAACAGACTTTCAAAGAGGGAAAGAAACATTATGGAACTTCGGTTTGGCATAGGAACGGGAGGCAGAGAAAAAACTCAAAAAGAGGTTGCAGACCTTTTGGGAATATCGCAATCATACATATCAAGACTTGAAAAAAAGATAATAATACGCCTGAAAAAAGATATAACGCGTATGATAGAGGGATAAAATCAGAAAATATGCAAAAAAATGTTGACCTTTTGAAAAATTAGGTATATAATAAAAAGAAGTTTATAAAGCCTTTTGGGCTATTTTATTATAAAATTGGAGGAGTTTATAATGGGTAGAGTTTACAATTTTTCAGCTGGTCCTTCTATGTTACCTCTTGAAGTTTTGGAGCGTGCACAGAAAGAAATGCTTGATTGCAACAACAGCGGTCAGTCGGTAATGGAGATGAGCCATCGTTCAAAGACCTATCAGGCAATCTTTGACGAAGCTGAGGCACTTTTCCGTGAGATAATGAACATTCCTGATAATTATAAGGTAATGTTCTTGCAGGGCGGTGCATCAACACAATTCTCAATGGTTCCTTTAAACCTTGGTAATAAAAATAAAAAGGCTGATTATGTAATCACAGGTCAGTGGGCAAAGAAAGCCCATCAGGAAGCGTCAAGATATATCGAAGCAAATGCAATCGCTTCAAGTGCGGATAAAACATTCTCATATCTTCCAAAGGTTGATAAGTCAATGCTTACTCCCGATGCTGATTATGTTCATATTACATATAACAACACAATCTATGGTACACATTACAATACATTGCCTGATTTTGGCGATGCTACAATCGTTACAGATATGTCATCTTGTATCTTGTCAGAAGAAGTTGACATCAGCAAGTTTGGCTTAATCTATGCAGGTGCGCAGAAGAATATGGGCCCTGCGGGTGTTACAGCTGTTATTGCAAGAGAAGATTTGCTTGGTAACGCTATGGATATTACACCCGTTATGCTCAAGTATGATATACACTCAGAAAATGGCTCAATGTATAACACACCTCCAACATACGGCATTTATATCTGTAAGCTCGTATTTGAATGGATTAAAAATATGGGCGGCGTAAGTGTTATGAACGAAATAAATGTTAAAAAGGCAAAAATCCTTTATGATTACCTTGATAACTCAAAGATGTTCAGAGGTACAGTTGTTCCTGAGGATCGTTCACTTATGAATGTTCCGTTCGTAACCGATTCAGAAGAGCTTAACGCTAAGTTTATTCAGGAGTCAACCAAGCAGGGTTTTGTGAACTTAAAGGGACACAGAAGTGTTGGCGGTATGCGTGCAAGTATCTACAATGCAATGCCTGTTGAGGGTGTTGAAAAGCTCGTTGCCTTTATGAAAGACTTTGAGATGAATAACTAAGATTTTTAATGACCTTGTTTGTCTCACAGACAAGGTCTTATGTTAGGAGGAATAAAAAATGTATCAAATTCAGACACTAAATAAGATTTCCAAAAAAGGTCTTGCAGTTCTCGATTCAAACTATACTTGTGCTGACGAGGTTGCAAATCCTGACGGCATTATCTTAAGAAGCTTTAAAATGCACGATATGGAGCTTCCCGACAGCTTAAGAGCTGTTGCAAGAGCAGGTGCCGGTGTTAACAATATTCCTATCGATAAGTGCACTGAAAAGGGTGTTGTCGTGTTCAATACTCCGGGCGCCAATGCAAATGCGGTTAAAGAATTAGTCCTCTCTGCTTTGTTTTTATCTTCAAGAAAGATTGTTCAGGGCATCGAGTGGACCAAGACTTTAGTTGGCGAGGGTGATGCAATATCAAGTCTTGTAGAAAAAGGTAAGTCAAACTTTGCAGGTCCTGAGATTGAAGGCAAAACTCTTGGTGTTATAGGTCTTGGTGCTATTGGCGTAAGGGTTGCAAATGCGGCTCACCATCTCGGTATGGATGTTGTAGGTTATGACCCATATCTCTCGGTTGATGCAGCTTGGCATCTTACAAGATTTGCACACAAAGCAAATTCCTTAGAGGAAGTTTTGGCAGCAGCTGATTACATTACAATCCATGTTCCGGCAACTGCTGATACAAAGGGTATGTTTAATTCAGAAGCGTTTGCAAAGATGAAGAAGGGCGCAAGACTCTTAAACTTCTCAAGAGGGGAATTGGTAGATGAGGCTGATGTTATAACAGCTCTCAATAACGGTGATTTGGCTTGCTATATCAGCGATTTTGCGTCAGAAAAGCTTCTTCAGACAGAGAATGTTATCTGTATGCCTCACCTTGGTGCATCAACTCCTGAAAGTGAAGAAAATTGCGCTGTTATGGCAGCGAATGAGATTAAGGATTTCTTGGAAAATGGTAATATTAAGAACAGTGTAAACTTCCCCAACTGCGATATGGGAAAAGCGCAGGGGGCTCGTATCACAGTTCTTCATAAGAATGTTCCAAGTATGATTAAGAATATCACAGATGTATTTGCTACTAAGGGCGTAAATATTACAAATATGCTCAACAAGAGCAAGGGCGATAACGCTTATACAATGATTGATATTGAAACAAGATGCGACAATGCTCTGGCTGAAGAAATTCAGGCAATGGCAGATGTAATAAAGGTTACACTTTTATAAGAAATTGTGCAGTAAACCTGATGGTTGCGCATATAGCTTGAGCTATGTGTGAGGAAAGTCCGGGCTCCGCAGGGCAGAATGCAAGCTAACGGCTTGCGGAGGCGACTCCAGGGAAAGTGCAACAGAAAGATACCGCCCGTATCCGCAAGGCTTACGGGTAAGGGTGAAAAGGCGAGGTAAGAGCTCACCCCTCCCCTTGGTGACAAGGGGAGGCTGTAAACCCCATTCGGAGCAACACCTGACAGGAAAATATGCTTGCCCGGCATTATCCGAAAAGGTGGCTTGAGGCGTGTGGTGACACGCGTCCCAGATAGATGACCATCCACGACAGAACCCGGCTTATGGTTTGCTGCATATCTTATAAAAAAGTTAAAAAAATTCCAATATTAGTATTGACAAAAGGGAAAAGTGCTGATATAATGTTAAAGTCGCGTTAAGATGTGCGGGTGTAGTTCAATGATAGAATCTCAGCCTTCCAAGCTGATTGCGTGGGTTCGATTCCCATCACCCGCTCCATCATTTTTTTTTGCCGAGAGGCGAACAAGCCTTAGTATACGCGCCTGTAGCTCAGCTGGATAGAGCAACTGCCTTCTAAGCAGTGGGCCAGGGGTTCAAGTCCCTTCAGGCGCGCCATTTTATACGGTGGGTATAGCTCAGTTGGCTAGAGCGCCAGATTGTGGCTCTGGAGGTCAAGGGTTCAATTCCCTTTATCCACCCCAGATTTTTATAATGGGCTGTCGTCAAGCGGTAAGACACAGCACTTTGACTGCTGCATTCGTAGGTTCGAATCCTGCCAGCCCAGCCATCTTTTTTAATTGAATATGACCCATTAGCTCAGTTGGCAGAGCACTTGACTTTTAATCAAGGTGTCCGGAGTTCGAATCTCCGATGGGTCACCAGGAAAAAGACTATTCGAAAGAATAGTCTTTTTTCAATGAAATTTGCCTGCGGCAAGTGAAATAGCTTCGCTGTGAAATACATTTCGTGTATGAAATATTGCTGCGCAATATGAAAGGCAAATTTTATTTCACATTTTTCTAAAAGAAAAATATTTCATAATCCGTAGGATTATTTCATAGCAACGAAGTTGATATTTCATTAAATGTTTACATATTACTTATTATGTGATAGAATGTTAGCAGAGGTGTTTATTATGAAGGAAAATAAATTAGTAGATTTATCTACTAATTTTGCAGTCAAAATTATAAAACTCTGCGAGACGATAAAAGGACATTATTCACTTGTGAATCAGTTGGGAAGAAGTTCAACATCAATCGGAGCAAACATTCATGAAGCAAACTATGCTCATGGAAAGAATGATTTTATTGCAAAGTTACAGATTGCTTTAAAAGAATGTTATGAAACGGAATATTGGCTTGAACTTTTTGTGAAGTCAGAAATTTTGGATAGAGAAATTGTAAAAGCTTTGTATAATCAATGTGGTACAATTCGTAAAATACTGATTTCTTCCATTAACACCGCCAAGATGAATAACAAATAATTTTGCATTATAGAAAATTGAACTTTGTTATATAAAAGAAAGCAGGTGCAAATATGTGCTATGAAGAATTAGAAAACGATGGAAGAATTGCTACAGTTATAGATGAGAATTTGATAAAAAAAGAAAAATTTAAAACAATAAAAATCGGTGCATTATTTGGGGGAGGAATATTACTTTTTTGGTTAGCAACAGAGATGATTTTTGAGTTTGAATTAATTGATATACATATAATGTATGGGTTCATATTTATATTATATCTATGTGTATTTATTCCATTATGCTTTATAAAATATGGAGATAAAATTTGGATTTTAAAAGAAGATGGAGTCATTATATGCAACAGTATAAATGATACAATTGCATATATTCCTACAGATATGATATGTTCTGTTTATAAGCAAGGTCATACGCTTCGTTTGGATATGACTGATGGGCGGCATTCAGAAATACAATTTGTAAAAAATTCTAATGAGGTGGCTAATATTATAATGTGTATGATTAATAAATGGGAGAAATAAAATATTCCCGGGAATAACTGCGCCCCTTTCAACGGTTGAACAGGTATTAGCCGTTGCGTATCCAAAGGAAGCTGCGTATTTTAACAATGATAGAAATAAAGCGGATAAGCTTACCTATGAAATCTATAAACAAGAGGGAAATGGAACAGATGTAGCAAATGCGTTTAAGCATATCTATTGGAGTGCTTATGCTGCAAGCAAAATGGACGAAGATTATGCAAGACTTTTTACTCATGCACATGAATTTGGGTGGTGGAGTGAGAATGCGAACAATCCGGAGGCAATGAAAATGGATTTGCATAACAATCAATTGGGAAGAGAGATTGGAAAGAACACCCTTACCCGCGATTTAGAAGAAGCGGTTTTACTTAGCATCATAGAAGGAAAAGCCGCCGTTTTAATAGATGGGAAAAGTGTGTTATATAATCCATAATAGGAGTGATTGTAAAATGAAGGCGAAAATACGAAAAGTACTATTGCACGGTTTCTTATATTTAATATTTGTATTACTCTGGGGTGCGATACTACTTATGCTGACTCTTATGCGCACATTTGATACATTCCTTGATCGTTTTGCCGATGGAGCCCTGCTGACAGTATTCGCAGTCATTTCTGTAACGGGGTTAATTATACCAATGCTATTTATAAGAAAAAAGAAACCTAGGTGGATGTTGCCATTATTTTTGATTATATCAACAATTATTACAACGACGGTTAATTATGGAATATTTTACGGTGCCTATGATTATATGTCTGTTTATACCAAAGAAAAATGGGAGAAATATCCTTATGTCAGGTATTGTATGCTTGACAATCTCAAAGAACAATATGAATTTATCGGTATGACAGAGCAGGAATTGAAAGAAATTTTAGGTGAGCCTACTTATGTTATAAAATATAGCGGGCAAACAAAATATAAGGGTTATACAGCATATCAATATATGATAGGTGATGATTATATAGATGGATATACCTATGATTTTATTTTCGAAAATGGAATTGTTGTTGATACCTCAGTTTCGCAAACGTAGAGATTTCGTGCAAAAAACGGGTGCTGTTCGTGGCATCTAAACCATTCGGTTTTTTATTTGATAATAGAACTAAATTATGTTATACTAT
Source organism: Clostridia bacterium (assembly GCA_045589715.1). Classification (GTDB taxonomy): domain Bacteria; phylum Bacillota; class Clostridia; order Monoglobales; family Monoglobaceae; genus UMGS1820. Next base: position 128,274 of record JAZNPN010000018.1, read on the forward strand.
AAGTATGGCACGCTATGTCACTTTTATTTAAGTATCATAAAAGCATAAACATTCTGAAGTATCATAAAAGCATAAACATTCTGATGTGAAAAACTTAAACAGGAGTGATAAAATGCAAAAAAGTAAAGAATGGGTAAGATGGCGAACTTTTATAAAGCCTTCGACCTGCTTTGAATGTTTTATGCGTAACAGCAAAATTTTTTCTTATGAAGAGCTGGCGAGAATTGGGGAACCGAAACTTCATGAGAATTGTGGCTGCAGATTAGAGCAACTGCTTGCCATTGTTGCAGGATATGCAACAGAGCTTGGTACAATGGGCGCAGATTGGTGGCTTTATTATCTAAACGAGTTGCCGGAATATTACATATTTGAGGATGAGGCAAAGACCTTGGGTTGGGTTAATGTTTTGGGTAATTTTGATAAAGTTGCTCCAGGGAAGATGATGTACAAGGAGTTTGAAAATAGAGACGGAATTTTACCCGAAAAGGAAAATCGAAGTTGGTATGAAGCGGATATAAATTACAAAGGCGGTTACAGAAACAAACAGAGAGTCGTATTTTCGAATGATGGACTTATTTTTGTAACATATGATCATTATAAAACATTTATGGAGATAATAGGAGAGGAGCGACAATCTTATGGAGATAATATTAGATTTTAGGAATTGTAAAAATGCAATTGATATGCATAACGAATTAAAAGAGAAGTTTGCTTTTCCTGATTATTATGGAGAAAATCTCTCTGCTTTATGGGATTGCTTGGATAATTATTGTAATTGGGACTTGTGTGTCATAATATATGGAACTGAAAAAATTTCAAAGGAGTGGCAGCCATATATGAAAGAAATTCTCAAAATATTTCAGGATGTCCATGAAAAAACACCTAATATAATATTTGAAATCGTTTCATAGATGCATTGAACAGACACCTTAATTTGAACTATGAATGTTCGAATAAAGATGTCTGTTTTTATTTTTGGCAACAAAAATAAAGGCTTTGTCGGCATTTACTCAAAAATTCTTAATGCTACACTAAAACCGTTTTGTGTTAGAATATGGAGCAAGTTGTATAAAAAGTTTCTAATTGACTACTCCTGTTCGATTGAAACTTTTTCTTTTTGCCTTAAATAGTGATAATAATCGGCTTCTGCTTTGTTAGGTGTACGATAACTCAAATATGTATGTGGTCTTTTTTCGTTATAGAAAATTATATATTCTTCTAAAGATCTTCGTAAATGTTTTTCGGATTTATAATTTGTTCTATATAATTCTTCTTGCTTAAGAGACCTGAAAAACGATTCACATACCGCTTTCGCGCATTATCCTACCGATAGTTTTCTCTGTTGTTTTGTAGCCTCTGTCATTCATGATTGCTGCTATTTTGCCGGCACCAAAAGTTTGTTTACTGTCATTGTATATTTCTTCAATGATAGGTGTTAACTCTTTGATTCTTTTGGCGAGTAATGTATCTTCGTTTTTATTACGAAAAATATGGTTGTAATAACTTCCTTTTGGAACATTAAGTGCGTTGCATAATGTGGCTATGCTATATACGGAGGAAAGCTCTTTGATAACTTCGTATCTTTGCTTTAATGGTGCGTCTACAGTACAACCGCAGGTCTTGAGAATCTGAATTATATTTTCAAGTTTTTCACAATGCATCTTGAGTTTGTTGTAATCTCTTCTATTTAACGGTTTAACCTTTTTACTGGAATTATGTTCGTTAATCTAATTGTATAGTGTGCTTCTTGCAATTCCTGTGGACCTATGAAT
>JAZNPN010000019.1:0-8855 GCA_045589715.1 Clostridia bacterium
GTCCATCTTCAAGCGATAAATCTTTGATTACAAAACCATGCGATTTCGTAATGTTATGCGGTATTAGCAGCCGTTTCCAGCTGTTGTCCCCCTCTTGAAGGCAGGTTACTCACGCGTTACTCACCCGTCCGCCGCTTTCCTCTTAAATCTTCATCCCGAAGGAATCAAATCTAAGATTCTCGCTCGACTTGCATGTGTTAGGCACGCCGCCAGCGTTCGTCCTGAGCCAGGATCAAACTCTCGATTATATTGTTATATATCAGACTCTCGTCTGCTTATATACTCGATTGTTTGTTAGCTCTTATCGAATACTAACGTTTTTGTAAAGTTCGCTAAAACTTTTAGGAATTGACAAGGTCTTAAACCTTGTGCAATTGTCGTAACGATTCGTTCTTAAAAACTCTTTCGTTACCGCTTCTTCACTGTTTACTTTTCAAACATCACGTCGCAACTCTCGCTTTTTGCTCCGTGCTCCATTTCCGTTGCACTTCGCTCTTTCGCTCGGTTGCTCCTCTTTCCCAAAAAACCTATCGGGTTTTTCGGGAGCCCTCTGCGCGGCTTGCGCCTTGCTCTTGGCTTTGTCTCTCTCGTGAGACAGCTTGTCTATTATACCACGCTTTATCCCGCTTGTCAATACCTTTTTCTTCTTTTTTGAAATTTTTTTTGACCAGCTTGCGCTAAAGCCTTGATATATCGTCGCTTTTGGAGCGACAGCTTACTTAGTATATCACCTTATTTTTGATTTGTCAATACTTTTTCCCAAGATTTTTTAATATTTTTTTAAACCACAATACCTTGTATTTGTGCCGCTTTGCGAGACACAAATATAATGGAAAATTAAAAAAGCTCACCGAAGTGAGCTTTTTAGTTAGTCAAGAAAATAAATTCTTACGGCTCTTCTGCCGAACTGATAGCATGTACTTCTTGATTCAAAGAAAAGGTCAACCTTTTTACCTTTGATTGCACCGCCGCAGTCGCCTGCGATTGCATATCCATATACATACTGGCCATCAACTGACTCAATATACATCTTTGTTCCATAAGGAATAACTCTTGGGTCAACAGCAACTACACCATACACAAGCGGCATACCGGTTGATGTCTTGCCCGCCCAAATGCCATTGTCGGCAGGGGATGCATCATAAGCTGTGGCTGTATAAACCTCAACCTTTGAATACTTGGTAGGTCTGCTTGCAGGAATCGCTCCCAGTGACCATTCTTCCTGAGGCGCATATTCTATGATTTCTTCAACGGGGTGTGAAAGAATTGCGCTTCTTAACACCTGTCTTGAAACCTCGACGCCATTCTGATAGCTAATCTCGTAAACATATTCGTTTACTCCGTCTTTACCTTCTTGCACTACAACTCTTTCGCCGGGAGCGAGATTTGCATTCTCAATCTCGACAGTTGTATGGGCTACCGTCTCCTGAACGGTGACTGTGTGTAAATCATTTTTCACAACAGTGATGGTGTCGCCCTCATAAACCTTTTCATAAAGCGCGGGAGTTACCAAGTCATCGCCGTCGACTATAATCCCGGCTTCGAGCAAAATTTTCGAAACAGCCGACTCACATGTAAGGAATGTCATTCTTTCCCCCATATAATCGATGTTTACAGAAGTTGCTCTTACAATACTAATGACCGCATTATTTTCAATCTGATCGCTCAGCGCATAATTGATGCGGTCGCCCTCGTTCAATATGATACCCTGCTTTGAAAGAATTTTTGCAACATTGGTATCAGTAGTCTCAATCTGAACGGGACTGCTGTCTGAAACAGATATCGTTACAACATTCGGTGCGGCATAAGCAAATCCGCAACAAGTAGCTACAATGAATGCTGCTGATATAATAAGAGCAACTCTTCTGTTGACTCTCTCGGCTGTTTTTGACAGCTTACCTTTCAGCATTTTTAACATTAAATCACCTCGTAATATTTTTAGCATTATCTCCGTTTGATTTGCGTCCAAACCAAAAAATTGGGAAATAATGGTTCAGCGTACTACCTTGTCATTATATCGGGTTTTTAAATTTCCGTCAACCTTTCAAAATTCAATGTCCCGTTTTTATCCAAAAATATTCGAATTTAAATCCATTCATTTTTGATTTTGTACCCTTTTCCTCTGTTTTTTGGCTATTTTTCTCTTAAATGCTACCCATTGGGATTTTTTTACATAAATTTTGGTTATTGTGCTTAACAAAATTATCTGCTATACTATTTTTAATCAAAATTTCTTTTCGGTTTTGTTTCAGACGGGCAAAAAGGAATTTTTTGGAAACCCCTTGTGGCAACTGACTTTTTTGCCTCTTTTTTTAAAAAATGGACAAGTTTTTTTGAGGGGCATTTTTCGTTTGTGCAAATTGCACAAAAGCAACTCATTTTTTATGTATATTGTATTTAATTTTAGGAAAGGTTGGATTTTATATGAAATCAGGATTGATTTTTCCTTATGAGCGTCTTGACGATTTACAGCTGAATGGAATAAAGATAATTCAGAACCCTGATTGGTTTTGTTTTGGGACGGATGCGGTTCTTCTTGCCGACTATGCTGCATCCTCAATAAAGAAAAATGCAAAGGTTTTGGACCTTTGCAGCGGCAATGGCATCATACCACTTCTTCTGTCCCAAAAATCTGACGCCCACAAGATATGGGGGCTGGAAATTCAGGAAAATGTCGCAGAAATGGCAAATCGTTCTATAAAGTTAAATAATCTTGAAGATAAAATTGAGATGATTTGCGGAGATTTAAAATTTGGAGAAGAGATTTTTAAACGGAGTTTCTTCAATAATATAGTATGCAATCCTCCTTATAAGGAATGTGGCGGAGGACTTATAAACAAGACCGACTCTGCAACAATTGCAAGACATGAAATTATGTGCTCCCTTGAAGATATAGTACGAGTTTCTTCTATATTATTAGAGCCCTATGGAAAGCTGACAATGATACATAGGCCCGAAAGGCTTGCAGACATACTCTGTCTGATGCGCAAATACAAGATTGAGCCAAAGAGACTTCGGTTTGTTCATCCGTCTTATGAAAAGACGGCAACTATGATATTAGTTGAGGGGGCGTACTGCGGAAAGCCAAAACTGTTTTTGGACCCGCCCCTTTATGTGTATAAAGAACCCAATGTTTACTCAGACGAAATTCTTACTATATATAATAGAAGAAATGGCTCTACAGAGGATGGTGATTTTAAATGAACGGAAAATTATATTTATGTCCTACTCCCATCGGCAATTTGGGAGATATAACAATAAGAACACTTGAAACGCTTAAATCGGTTGACTTAATTGCCGCCGAGGATACGAGAGTCAGCGCAAAACTTCTTAACCATTTTGATATAAAAGTTCCCACCACCAGCTACTACGAGCATAACAAACGCGAAAAGGGAAGCTATCTTATCGAAAAACTGCTCTCGGGTCAAAACATCGCAATTATAACCGATGCGGGAATGCCCGGAATCTCTGACCCCGGCGAAGACTTGGTAAGGCTTTGCATCAAGAATGACATCGAGATTGAGGCTCTCCCCGGCCCGTGCGCCTTTACAACTGCACTTGTAGCATCGGGTATGCCGACCGGCAGGTTCTCTTTTGAGGGATTTTTGACCACAAACCGCAAAAACCGAATTGAGCATCTAGAGTCATTAAAGTCAGATATCAGAACTCTTATTTTCTATGAAGCTCCGCACAAACTTTTAACCACGCTTAAAGATATGTATGCAGTATTTGGCGAGCGTGAAATCGTTCTTGCAAGGGAGCTTACCAAGAAATATGAAGAATATAATCGCACGACTCTTTCCTCTGCTATATTATATTATGAAGAAACTCCTCCAAAGGGTGAGTTTGTTCTTATATTAAAGGGCGCTGATTTAAAGGAGCTTGAAGAAGAATATTTAAATTCTCTTCCCTCCGCCAGGGAGCTTTTGGAAAAATATTCAAAAGAAGGACTTAGGGCAAAGGAGCTTACCAAAAAAGTTGCCGACGAATTAAAAAAGCCCCGCCGAGAAATATATGACTTATACCTTAAGATAAAGGAAAATCTGTAAACTTGTCATACCTCGCTTTTTGTTTTCATATACATTAGTATAATTGATAAAAAGCGAGGTATGATTATGTCTGTTGTACTTAAAAAAGAAAAGATAGAGACAAGCGATGTGGTTTGCCAGAAATATAGTCAGACCACAGCAGAATGTGATGTTATTGTTCCTGATATAAACCCCGATATTTTGACCGTCTTGGATGTAAGCGGTTTTGTGTCAGTTTCCGAAAAAGTAATCCGCGGGGGCAAAGCCTACATTCAGGGGACTGTCCATATGACTATTCTTTATGCGCCTGACGGCGAGGTTATGAATGCCGTTAAAAGTCTTTCTGCAACGCAGGACTTTAACCACTCCATTGATATAGGCACAAACGAAAGCGATTTGATTTTATCTGCCGAGGTTGAGCCTGAAAGCTTTGGACATATATTAATAAACAGCCGAAAGGTATCCCTGCGGGCAGGTATAGGCATTGGGGTAAAGGTTTCCCGCCCGACGGCTGTAGAGGTATCAACTGATGTTATGGATGACTGTCTATGCACCGAAAAGAAACCTATCCGCCTCTTAAGTTCAAGTGTCGGCGGTGAGAGCCGTATTGTTCTTTGCGAACAACTTGAAATGCCAAGCGGCAAGCCCACCATCGGTGAAATATTAAAGACAACCGCCTTCCCTGAGTCTCTTGAATTTTCCCTTATGGAAAACAAGGCACAGGTTAAAGGGCAGGTTAAGGTTTGCAATCTCTACACCTCTGCAGAGGACGGCTCGGTAAAATTCTGTGAACATATAATTCCATTTTTTGAGACCCTTGATGTTTTGGGCGCCGAGGAGGATATGGAGGGCGAGATTGAATATTCAATCTCGGATATTTACTCAGAAGCCCGTGATGACTCTGACGGAGAACCGACCATTTTCGGCGTAGAAATAGGAATGTGTGCAGTTGTGCGCGGTTTTAAAATTCAGGAAATGAATATAATTTCTGATGCTTACTCTTTAAACGGCCCTGCTGATATTACATCAAATGACTGTGAAATTGAAGTTCTTCTTGATAACACCACAGCTCAGCTTACTGATAAGAGTACGATTTCCGTGCCCGACCACCTTCCGCCGATTTCTCAAATTTGCGACATAAATTCAACAGCGTCTGTCGAAAATCTTTCTATAGAAAATGGCGAAATTACTCTTTTCGGCAAAATAACGAGCTCTGTTTTATATCTGACTGCAGAAAGCGATATGCCTCTTGGTTCATTCAAGGCAACAACTGAGTTTTCGCATACTCTGCCCGCTCCGTTTGCAGACAGTAATACAATTTGCGACGCAAAGGTTTATATTGAACACACAAGCTACACACTAAGCGGCGACAGAGGTATCGACTTGCGCACAGTTTTAGGTCTCAGCGCTCGCACCTTTAAAAAGGAAAATGTAGCATCTATCTCTGATATAGAGATAAATAATGATGCTGTTCCTGCTGTTTCGCCCGCAATCGTTATATATTTTGTTAAAAAGGGTGACTCCCTCTGGAAGATTGCAAAGCGTTTCCGTACAACGGTTGACGCCCTGAGGGAGTGCAACAACATAGACGGCGACTTAATCTATCCGGGCCAGCCAATAAGAATATGCAGGTAAATGGGAAAATTGAAAATTAAAACCTCTAAAAAAGTTCCGCCCGCCCTTAGTGATTTAAGGGGGGCGGTGAGTTTTATAATGATTTGCTTATGCTTGTTGGGGGGATGTGCGAGGGGGTTGGGGAGTAAGGCTCCCCAAAGTCGTTTTCGGTTCCTTTTGGACGAGCAAAAGGAATAAAGTTTAAATCATAATTTCCTTAACTATTTGCAAGTCTGACAAGAATGCATCTATTTTCTCAAAAAACTATCATTTATACATCTTATTAATAAAATCTGCTAATGCTTGTTTTTGTTCGGGGTTTAGTTTTTTAATTGCATTATTGAAATCATCATTTTCTTTTACATCATCAAAAAACATTAAAAGCGTTATATCAAGTGCATCACATATATACGAAAGATATTCAACTGTCGGTTGCTTATTTCCAAGTTCAATATCTCTTAAATAACTTTGTGATACCCCTGCAAGATTAGCAAGTTTATTAACGGTTAATCCTTTTGCTGTTCTAAATTCTTTTATTCTCATTCCTACTTCCATATGTAAAACTCCTTTTCTCTATAAAGAAATTTTACCACTTCTAAAGAAATAAAATTACATTTTTAGTATTGACAAATTATTCCTTTTGAGATATAATATAGTAAAATATTTACAAAGGAGGGAATAATATGGAAATTTATAGAAGGTTATATTTCAAACTATTCTGTGCAATTGCTGATGTAATAGAAACACTCCAGAATTTGCAGGAAGAGTGTGAGGAAATATACATAAGTAGTTTTGACAAATCAAATGAATAGGTTTTCAACTTAAAAAAGACGCCGGCGGCGTCTTTTTTTAGCTTAGTTCAAACATTCCTGTGTAGAGCTGATAATATTTTCCTCTTTGGGCGACTAACTGTTCGTGGTTGCCCCGCTCTATAATCTCTCCGTTTTCAAGTACCATAATTGCGTGTGAATTTTTAACGGTTGAAAGCCTGTGCGCAATTACAAACACGGTTCTGCCCTCCATTAAACTATCCATACCCTTTTCAATTAAAGCCTCAGTTCTTGTATCAATAGAACTTGTCGCCTCATCTAAAATAAGGACGGGCGGGTCTGCAACCGCCGCTCTTGCAATGGCTATAAGCTGACGCTGTCCCTGACTTAAATTGCTTCCGTCACCCTTTAGCATAGTATCGTATCCCTGAGGAAGATGCGTTATAAACCAGTCGGCATTTGCAAGTTTTGCAGCCGCAATTACTTCCTCGTCTGTGGCATCGAGTTTTCCGTATCTTATATTTTCCATAACGGTTCCCGTAAACAAATGTGTATCCTGAAGCACCATGGAAAGAGAGCGCCTTAAATCATCTTTTTTGATTTTGTTTATGTTTATGCCGTCATAGCGTATTTTACCATCAGGAACATCATAAAATCTGTTGATTAAATTTGTTATGGTGGTCTTGCCCGCGCCCGTAGAGCCGACAAATGCTATCTTCTGTCCGGGTTTTGCATAAAGCGATATGCCGTTTAAAACTGTTTTATCGCTTTCATAACCAAATTCAACATCTTCAAATTCTACCGCACCGCGGACTAAGGTATAGGTAATCGTGCCGTCATGATGCGGATGTTTCCACGCCCACTTGCCTGTTCTTTTCTCGGATTCCTTGATTTCTCCGTTTTCGTCAACTGTGCAGTTGATAAGCGTTACATAGCCATCATCACTCTCACTCTTTTCATCAAGCAAATCAAAAATTCTCTCCGCGCCGGCGAGAGCGTTTATAATAACATTAAATTGCTGCGAGAGCTGGTTTATCGGCTGAGCAAATGAACGCGTGTACTGCAAAAATGACACAAGTGAGCCAAGCCCCAATGCAAATATGCCCATATCTCTTTCGAGTGTTAAAATTGTAAGAGTTGAGCCGATAACCGCAGTGAGCGCATAATGAAAATATGAAAGGTTATTCATAACGGGACCGATTACACTTGCAAATATGTTGGCATTTGTAGCCGCATCCTTAAGCTCGTCATTTAAAGACGCAAATTTCTTTTTGCTCTCATTTTCGTAGCAGAAAACTTTTACTACTTTCTGTCCCTCTATAAGCTCTTCAATATAACCATTTACTGCACCAAGTTTTTTCTGCTGATTGCGATAATAGTCAGAGCTTTTTCCGCCAATAAAACCTATTACTCTGGTAATTATAAAGAATATTAAAATTACAATAAAAGTAAGCGGAATACTGAGGCTCAGCATCATAACAAATACACCGATTACTGTGATTGCAGAAGATATAAGCTGCGGAATGCTCTGAGATAACATATTTCTCATTGTATCTATATCATTGGTGTAACGGCTCATAATATCGCCGTTGGTATTTTTGTCAAAATATCTTATGGGAAAGGTCTGCATCTTTTTGAACATATCTTTTCTCATACGATAGAGAGTATCCGATGCAACTGTTACCATAATTCTGCTGTACGCCCACGAAGACAGCGCACCCAAAATATACACAACAGCCAGCACGCATAAAATACCTGCAAGCCCTGAAAAATCGGGGTTTTTCTGTCCTATCATGGGGACGATATAATTGTCGATTATGGGTTTTAGAAAATATGTGCCCGCAACGGAAGCCGCCGCACTTACTATAACCAATACCACAACTAAAGCAAGACGGACTTTATATTTCTTTAAATAACCCAAAATATTTGAAATAACTTTTTTTGTGTTTTTAGGCTTTTTTGGAGCCTCAACTCTTGGTCCCGGCGGCATTACTTAACCCCCTTTTGCTGAGATTCGTATACTTCTTTATAAATCTCATTATTTTCAAGTAATTCGTTATGTGTGCCGATTGCATTTATTCTGCCATTTTCCATAACTATTATCTTATCTGCATCAGAAATTGATGAAATTCGCTGAGCTATTATAATCGTTGTTGTATCTTTTAGATTATCCTTAAATGCCTTGCGTATTTTGCTGTCGGTTGCAGTGTCTACCGCACTTGTGCTGTCATCTAAAATTATAATCTTCGGCTTTTTAAGAAGTGCCCTTGCAATACAAAGTCTCTGTTTCTGACCGCCTGATACATTTACACCGCCCTGATTTAAATCGGTATCATAGCCATCGGGAAAATTCATTATAAAATCGTGTGCCTGAGCCGCTTTGCACGCATCAATTATTTCTTCATCGGTAGCTTTTTTATCACCCCAGCGAAGATTTTCCTTT
>JAZNPN010000020.1:0-13697 GCA_045589715.1 Clostridia bacterium
CAATGTGGTATGTTGCTGCACATTTACTGCATTCAAGTCTGCCCGAAAGTCTTTCTATTATTGTTTCATCCTCAACAATAAGATTTAAAACTGAATCAATCTCTATGTCGGAGTCACTGAGAGCTTCTCCCTGGGCAATCGTTCGTGGGAAGCCATCAAGTATAAAACCGTGTTTACAATCCTCTTCTGCAAGGCGGGCATCCATTACCTTAATCATAACATCATCAGGAATAAGATTTCCGTTGTCTATATATTTTTTCGCAAGTAACCCAAGCTCTGTTTCTTCCTTGATGTTTTTTCTGAGCATAGCCCCAGTTGAAATTGTAGGAATATTATAGTGCTCGCTCAATCTTTCTGCCTGTGTGCCCTTTCCGGCACCGGGCGCCGCCAATAATATAAGTCGCATTAGAACATAACTTCCTTTCAGTTTATTCCGTATAAACGGATAGAGCAGAAGCTTCCCTTATTTTTATCAGGGAGTTTCTACTCTTCCGTAAACGAAGGCGACAAAATCGCCTATATTGACTTTATTCTAAAAATCCCTTGTAATGACGCATAAGCATCTGTGATTCCAGACTCTTAACTGTCTCAAGAGCAACACCAACTACGATAAGAAGTGATGTTCCGCCGATTGAGAAGTTTCTGATGTTGAGTCCAAGATTCATAAATATCGGAAGAATAGCAATCAATCCGAGGAAGATTGCACCTGCAAGAGTAATTCTTGACAAAACTCTTGCAATATAATCCGATGTAGGTTTACCGGGACGAATACCCGGCACAAATCCGCCATTCTTCTTCATATTATTAGCCATTTCTATAGGATTAAACTGTATAGTTGTATAGAAATATGTGAAGAAGATAATCAGCAAGAAGTAAAGCACCGCATAAATCCAAGACTGGCCTGAAAATACATACAGGAATTTTCCCCAGAATCCGCCGCTATTTGCGCTAACGCCGAAGAAGCTGGCGATTGTTCCCGGGAATGACATTATGGACATCGCAAAGATAACAGGGATAACACCTGCGCTGTTCACCTTAACAGGAATGTGAGTGCTCTGTCCACCATACATCTTTCTGCCAACAACACGCTTTGCATACTGCACAGGAATACGACGCTCTGCATCTGTAATCCATACAACAAATGCAACAACCACGACTACCAATACAACCAAAGCAATTGCCAAAATCCAGTTGATTTCACCATTCTGAATGTAGGCATAAAGTGATTTAATCATACTTGGGATACCGGAAACGATACCTGCAAAAATTATAAGCGAGATACCATTACCTACACCCTTTTCGGTAATCTGTTCACCAAGCCACATCAAAAACGCAGTACCTGCAGACAATGTTATAACGATTATTGCCGCTGAAGCAAATCCTGGTGTTGTAACTGCATTGTAGTTTCTTAAAAGGAAGTAAAGACCGATTGCCTGAATGAGTGCAAGCACTACTGTTGCATATCTCTGAATCTGAGCAATAATCTTTCTGCCTTCCTCTCCCTGCTGCTGAAGTCTCTCAAGAGCGGGAATTGCCACACACAAAAGCTGCATAATAATTGATGCGTTGATATATGGTGTAATACCCATTGCGAAAATTGTTGCCTGCTGGAGCGCACCACCTGACATAATGTCAAGGAACCCAAACATTGAGTTATCAGCCGCAAAAAGCTGAGTCATTGCATTCGGGTCAAGTGTAGGTACGGGAATCCATGATCCAAGCCTAAATATTACCAACATAATGAAAGTATAGATAAGCTTTTTTCTGAGGTCTTCAATTTTCCAGGCATTTCTGATTGTTTCAAACATCTTATACCACCTCAGCCTTTCCGCCGGCAGCTTCTATTTTTTCTGCCGCAGTTTTACTAAATCTCTTAGCTTTTACAGTAAGCTTTTTCTCAAGCTCACCACGACCCAAGATTACGATTCCGTCGCAAATCTTAGAGATGATACCAGCTTCTTTCAAGGTTTCAGCTGTAACCTCTGTGCCATTTTCAAGCTTGTTAAGCTGCTCAACATTGATAGAAACATATTCTTTTGCAAAAATGTTAGTAAATCCACGCTTAGGTAATCTTCTGTAGATAGGCATCTGTCCACCTTCAAAGCCGGGGCGTACACCGCCGCCGCTACGAGCGTTCTGACCCTTGTGTCCTCTGCCGGCAGTCTTACCATTGCCGCTTGCGTGACCTCTACCTACTCTGAAAGCTTTCTTTTTAGAGCCCTCGCTTGGAGATAATTCATGAAGTTTCATTGAGTCCACCTCCTCCTTTTTTATCAAAAATTAGTTTTATGGACATTTTGTCCATACATATCACTTTTAATTATTCGGATACTTCTACCAGGTGCTTAACCTTGAAAATCATACCTCTTATCTGAGCGTTGTCAGGCTTTTCAACAGTCTGACCGATTTTCTTAAGACCAAGTGCTTCAACAGTTGCAATCTGGTCCTTTTTGCATCCGATTGTACTTTTCTTCAAAGTAACATTAATAGTACTAGCCATGGGATAAATCCTCCTGTCTTATTTTTTAATTAACCAAGGATCTCTGCCGGCTTCTTACCTCTGAGCTGAGCAACCTCTTCAACACTCTTGAGTGATGCCAGACCCTCTATTGTTGCTGCTACAACATTCTTAGGATTGTTGCTGCGCAGACACTTTGTTCTAATATCTCTGATACCTGCAAGTTCAAGTACGGCACGCGCAGGACCACCTGCGATAACACCGGTACCTTCTGCAGCAGGCTTTAAGAGTACACGACCTGCACCATATTCACCAATGATTTCGTGAGGAATTGTGCTCTTAACCATAGGAACGGTAATCATATTCTTCTTTGCAGCCTCAATACCTTTGCGGATTGCATCAGGAATTTCTGCCGCTTTACCCATACCGCAACCTACATGGCCATTGCCGTCGCCGACTACAACCAATGCACTGAAACGGAATGTAGTACCACCCTTTACAACCTTTGCAACACGATTAAGATGAACTACTTTTTCCTGTAAATCCAGCGTATCAGCTGCTATGCGGGGCTGCTTTTTGGTTCTTTCACCTTTCTCTGCCATTTATGTTTCACCTCTTTCAAACTAATTAGAATTTGAGTCCGTTTTCACGAGCTGCTGCTGCAAGTTCTGCAACTCTGCCGTGATAAACATATCCGCCTCTGTCAAATACAACTTCGGAAATACCTGCTTCAAGTGCACGCTTTGCGATAAGCGCACCTACTGCTTTTGCAGCATCCTTGTTGCCGCCGTAGTTTGCTTTGAGTTCTGCATCAAGTGTAGAAGCAGAAACCAATGTCTTACCGGCAGTATCATCAATGATCTGAGCGTATATGTTCTTAAGACTTCTGTATACACACAGTCTTGGAGCCTCAGCAGTACCTGAAACCTTTTTACGAACTCTTGCGTGTCTTGCGAGTCTTGATACATTACTATTTGTCTTTTTAATCATTAAATTTACACCTCCTGACGGTTAACTACTTCTTAGAACCGGCTTTACCTTCCTTGCGTCTGATGTATTCGCCAACATACTTAATACCCTTGCCCTTATATGGTTCAGGAGGTCTCTTTTCGCGAACATTCGCTGCGAACTGACCAACCTTCTGCTTGTCAGGACCTGAGATAATAATCTGGTTAGGCTGGGGAACATCAATTGTAATTCCGTCGATTTCTTCCATCTCTACCTGATGAGAATAACCGAGGTTCAATACAAGCTTTTTGCCCTGCTTTGCGGCTCTGTAGCCGACACCATTGATTTCAAGTTCCTTCTTGTAACCCTCAGATACGCCTACAATCATGTTATTTAAAAGTGTTCTTGTAAGACCATGAAGCGCTCTGTGCTCTTTCATATCTGAAGGACGCTTTACTTCAATAACATTGCCATTTTGTTCTATAATCATATCCTGTGCGAGCTGCTGTTTAAGCTCACCCTTTGGACCCTTTACGGTAACTTCATTGTTTGCTCCGATTGTGACAGTAACACCCGCTACTACCTCAATCGGCATCTTTCCTATACGAGACAATGAGTTCTCCTCCTTTCTTACCGAATAATAGTCTTACCAAATAAATGCTAATACTTCTCCGCCTACATTCTGACGGCGTGCTTCCTTATCAGTCATAATTCCCTTAGAAGTAGAGATGATTGCAATGCCCAAGCCTTTTAATACCTTGGGAAGTTCATCCTTTGACGCATAAGCACGAAGACCAGGCTTTGATACTCTCTTAAGTCCTGTTAACACCTTCTGCTTGTTCTCTGCGTACTTTAAGGTGATGCGAATGATTCCCTGAATACCATCTTCGATGATTTCAACATTCTTAACATAACCTTCCTGAAGCAAAATGTCAGCAATAGCTTTTTTCATATTTGAAGCGGGAATATCAACAGTTGTATGTCTTGCATTATTGGCATTTCTTATTCTTGTCAACATATCCGCTATTGGATCTGTTATATGCATATTTCAAACCTCCTTTTTATCGGACTTGAAGCCGGTTTGACCGTCCGTGACATCTCCTGTCGGTCACCTGACTTCTTTTTTTATAAATACTTCAGCTTACCAGGACGCCTTCTTAACGCCCGGAATCTGACCCTTGTAAGCAAGCTCACGGAAGCAAATTCTGCAGATACCAAACTTACGAAGGTAAGCGTGAGGTCTGCCACAGATTTTACATCTGTTGTATTCACGAGTTGAATACTTCTGCTTTCTCTGCTGCTTTACAACCATAGATTTCTTAGCCATAAGCTTTTAATCCTCCTTAGACTTATTTCGTAAACGGTGCACCCATCAAAGAGAGTAACTCTCTTGCTTCTTCATCTGTTTTAGCAGTTGTAACAAAGATGATGTCCATTCCACGAATCTTGTCAATCTTATCATAATCTATTTCAGGGAAGATAAGCTGCTCTTTGATACCGAGAGCATAGTTGCCTCTGCCGTCAAAAGAGTTCGGGTTAATACCTCTGAAGTCGCGCACACGCGGAAGTGCCGCATTGAAGAGTCTGTCAACAAACTCATACATCTTTGAACCTCTTAAGGTAACCTTGCAGCCGATATTCATTCCTTCTCTGACTTTAAATGTAGCGACAGACTTACGAGCCTTTGTGATAACAGGCTTCTGACCTGTGATTAAACCTAAGTCATTCGCTGCACTCTCAACAGCCTTTGAATTTTCTCTTGCATCACCAACGCCCATATTGATAACAACCTTGTCAAGCTTTGGAATCTGCATAACGCTCTTGTAGCTGTACTTTGTCATCAAAGCGTCCTTGATTTCTTTTGTATATTTCTCTTCAAGTCTCATTTAGAGTGAATCCTCCTTCCTTAAATTTTATTAAAATGTTTCGCCGCACTTCTTGCAGTAACGCACATGTGTTCCGTCTTCCAAAACCTTGCGTCCTACTCTGGTTGCAGCATTGCACTTTGCGCAAACATTCATAACCTTGCTTGCATATATAGGTGTTTCCTGCTTGATGATACCGCCTACTTCACCCATTTTTCTGGGCTTCTTGTGCTTGGTAGCCATCGAAACACCTTCAACTATAACTGTGCGCTTTTCAGGATTAACGGATAAAACCTTACCCTTTTTGCCTTTGTCCTTACCGGACAAAACAACTACCTGATCGCCAGTCTTGATGTGCATCTTGATAGCCATTTCTTTTCCTCCTATCTTAATATAAAGGACTGATACCTTATCTGCCGGAAAGGCAGACAAGATATTTAACTAACTGTTGTTATTCTTAGAGTACCTCAGGAGCAAGTGACAAAATCTTCATATAGTCCTTATCTCTGAGTTCTCTTGCAACCGGGCCAAATATACGAGTACCTCTTGGTGTCTTGTCATCCTTAATGATAACTGCTGCGTTTTCATCAAATCTGATCTGTGAACCATCAGCTCTCTTCACGCCCTTAACGCTTCTAACGATAACTGCTTTAACAACATCACCTTTTTTAACAGCACCGCCGGGCGTTGCTTTTTTAACAGATGCAATTATTACATCGCCGATGTTGCCATAGCGTCTGAAAGAACCGCCCATAACACGGATACAAAGAATTTCCTTTGCGCCGCTGTTGTCAGCAACCTTCAAAATAGTCTGCTGTTGTACCATAACGGATTTCCTCCTATCTTATTTCGCTTAAAAACGATTGTATAGTATAGCTTATTTCGCTTTCTCAACGATTTCTACTACGCGCCATCTCTTGTCTTTAGAAAGAGGTCTGGTTTCCATAACTCTTACCTTATCGCCGATGCCGCAAGCATTTTCCTCGTCATGAGCTTTAAGCTTGTAGGTGCGCTTAATAACCTTATCATAAAGCTTGTGCTTTACATTTTCCTTAATAGCAACTACGATTGTTTTATCCATCTTGTCGCTGATAACCTCACCGACACGGGTTTTACGATAATTACGTTCACTCATTACCTACACCTCCTACGCATTCTGGCTTGTATTAATTCCAAGCTCTTTTTCTTTGAGGACGGTCTTTACCTTTGCAATATCCTTTTTAACGCTCTTAATTCTAACCGGATTTTCAAGCTGGTTGGTAGCGTTCTGGAAACGAAGGTTAAAGAGTTCTTCCTTCAAGTCCTTGATTTTATCTTCAAGCTCCTGCGTTGAAAGGTCTCTAATATCCTGTATTTTCATTAACTATCACCTTCCGTTTCTTGGTCTGCCTTCTTAACAAACTTACATTTTACAGGCAACTTGTGCATAGCAAGACGAAGCGCTTCTCTTGCAACTTCTTCTGATACACCGCCGATTTCAAACATAACTCTGCCGGGCTTTACCACTGCAACCCAGTACTCAGGTGAACCTTTACCTGAACCCATTCGAGTTTCAGCAGGCTTTGCTGTGATGGGCTTGTCTGGGAATATCTTTATCCATACCTGACCGCCTCTCTTTGTGTAACGAGTCATAGCTACACGGGCAGCCTCTATCTGATTACTTGTTATCCACGCTGCAGTCTGCGCCTGGAGACCGAACTCACCGTATACAACCTTGTTGCCGCGGTGTGCTGCGCCCTTCATTCTTCCGCGCTGCTGCTTTCTGCGCTTAACTCTCTTTGGTGATAACATTATTTTCTGCCTCCTTCCTTGGCAGTTCTCTTTGCGGGCTTTTCTTCTGTCTTTCTGCCCTCGGCAAGGATTTCACCTTTGTAAATCCAAACCTTTACACCAAGCTTACCATAAGTGGTGTTAGCTTCAGTAAAGCCATAGTCGATGTCCGCTCTGAGTGTCTGCAGAGGAATAGTACCCTCGTGGTACTGCTCTGTTCTTGCGATTTCTGCGCCGCCTACACGACCTGCAACATAAGTTTTGATACCTTTAGCACCAAACTTCATTGTACGGCCCATGCACTGCTTCATAGCCTTTCTGAAAGAAATACGACGCTCAAGCTGTGATGCGATATTTTCCGCAACAAGCTGTGCACTCAAATCAGGATTTTTAATCTCGATTACATTTAAGATAACGGTCTTGCCTGTCATCTTCTCGAGTTCCTTCTTGAGCTTTTCTATCTCGCTTCCGCCCTTACCGATAACAATACCGGGCTTACCTGCGTGGATAGAGATACGAACTTTGTTCGCAAACTTTTCAATTTCGATTTTAGCAACTCCGGCCTGGAATAACTTGTTCTTTAAGAACACTCTGAGGTTGTAGTCCTCTACAAGACTGTCGCCGAAGCTCTTCTTGTCAGCAAACCATCTTGAGTCCCAATCCTTGATGATACCAACTCTGAGACCGTGTGGATTAACTTTCTGACCCATAATTTTACCTCCTATCCTATTCCTTCTCCTGAAGTTTCAATGTGATATGACTTGTTTTCTTGTTAATTCTGAAGGCTCTGCCCTGCGCTCTTGCCTGAATTCTCTTAAGCGTAGGACCCTGATCCGCATATACCTCTGAAACATAGAGATTTTCAACATTCATGTGGAAGTTGTTCTCTGCGTTTGCGATAGCGGACTTGAGCAGCTTCTCTACAACCGGGCTTGCAGCCTTGGGTGTATTTCTTAAAATTCCGATCGCTTCGCCAACAGGCTTATTTCTGATAAGGTCGATTACTACGCGAACCTTACGGGGTGCGATGCGGACATGAGTAACTTTTGCTACTGCTTCCATCTTAGTGCAGCTCCTTTCATCTGAATAAAAACTGATTTACCAATTACTTGCTGGTCTTTGCACCGGCATGACCTTTGTAGGTTCTGGTGGGAGCAAACTCACCGAGCTTGTGTCCTACCATATCCTCTGATACATATACCGGAACATGCTTTCTTCCGTCATATACTGCAATGGTGTGTCCAACCATTTCAGGAAATATCGTGGAAGCTCTTGACCATGTCTTTAAAACGACTTTCTCGTTCTTCTCATTCATCGCAACTATTCTGGCAAGCAGCTTAGCATCGACGAAAGGTCCTTTTTTAATACTTCTTCCCATACGAATATCCCTCCTTATCTAGCGTTTCGTCTCTTAACAATAAACTTGTTGGACTTCTTCTTCTTATCTCTGGTCTTGTAACCAAGTGCAGGCTTACCCCAAGGAGTAACAGGACTTGGCATACCGATAGGTGACTTACCTTCACCACCACCGTGAGGATGGTCGTTCGGGTTCATAACAACACCGCGGACGGTAGGTCTAAAGCCCATATGACGCTTTCTTCCTGCCTTACCAATGTTAATGTTTTCGTGGTCTGTATTACCTACCTGACCAATGGTTGCACGGCAATCAAGTCTTACCATACGAACCTCGCCGGATGGAAGTCTTACCTGTGCGTAGCCATTCTCCTTAGCCATAAGCTGAGCAGTATTACCCGCACTTCTTACCATCTGACCGCCCTTGCCGGGATTTAACTCAATGTTATAAATGAGAGTACCCACGGGGATATCCTTAATTTCCATTGCGTTACCGGGCTTAATGTCTGCGCCGGTACCTGATACTACTACATCACCCTTTTTAAGACCAACAGGTGCGATGATGTATGTCTTTACGCCGTCTTCATACTGAAGAAGTGCGATGTTTGCGCTTCTGTTAGGATCGTACTCAACAGACATTACTGTTGCGTTCATTCCGTCCTTGTTACGCTTAAAATCAATTACTCTGTATTTTCTCTTAGCGCCGCCGCCACGATGTCTGACTGTAATTCTGCCGTTTGCGTTGCGTCCTGCCTTGCTGTGAAGGGGACGAAGGAGAGATTTCTCAGGTGCAACCTTATCAATCTCTTCAAATGTAGAAACAGTCATCTGACGCAGCGAAGGTGTAGTAGGATTATATTTCTTAATTCCCATTTTTAAATCTCCTTATCTGCAAATTTTAGATTGCTGTGACTTAAGCCTCGAAAAGCTCGATTGTCTTGCTGCCTTCCTTGAGCTTAACAACTGCCTTTTTCCAGTCAGCGCGCTTTCCTGCGAATACGCCCTGTCTCTTCGGCTTGCCGTCATAGTTCATGGTTGTAACCTTCTCAACTTCAACCTTGAAGATTTCTTCAACAGCCTTTTTAATTTCAATCTTGTTTGCGTTTTTAGCAACCTCAAAGGTGTACTTTCTGTCCGCAACCTGATCCATGCTCTGTTCTGTGATTATAGGTCTTTTAATAATATCGTAAGCTAACATTATGCGTACACCTCCTCAAGTTTTGTTACAGCATCCTTTAAGATGATGCACTTTGTGTGATTTAACACTTCGTAGGTATTGATTGCACCAACATAAGTTGTGTCAACACCCTTGATGTTTCTTGCTGAAAGAACTACATTCTTGTCATTATCAGGAAGCACGATGAGCGCCTTCTCTGTAACATTTAAGTTCTTTAAAAGCTGAGCAACCTGCTTTGTCTTAACCTCTGGAGCTTCAAAAGATTCAAGTACGATAATCTCGTTATCCAAAACCTTTGAGCTAAGAGCAGACTTAAGTGCAAGTCTTCTTACTTTCTTATTAAGGGTATATCTGTAATCTCTGGGCTTTGGACCTAAAGCTACGCCGCCGCCAACCCACTGAGGAGCTCTTATGCTACCCTGTCTTGCACGGCCTGTACCCTTCTGACGCCAAGGCTTGATACCGCCGCCGCGTACCTCTGTGCGGGTTTTGGTGCTCTGTGTGCCCTGTCTCTGATTTGCTAAGTAGTTAACAACTACTTCGTGCATTACATCGCTTCTTACAGTCGCGCCGAATACACTTTCATTTAAATCCATACTGCCGACTACTTTACCGTCAGCATTATAAATATCTACTGTAGGCATTATCTATTTCCTCCTCTCTCTGTGGCTTAAGCGTTTGCCTTAACTGCGTTTTTCACAACAAGCAATCCGCCCTTAGGTCCGGGAACCGAACCCTTAACCAACAGAAGATTGCGTTCTGTATCTACCTTCACAAGGTCAAGGTTCTGAATAGTAACGGTATCCACACCATAGTGACCGGGAAGCTTCTTACCTTTAAATACTCTTGACGGGTCTGAACAAGCGCCGAGTGAACCGGGACCTCTGTGGTAGTGGCTACCATGAGTCATAGGACCTCTGTGAGTTCCCCATCTCTTGATTGTACCTGCATAACCATGACCTTTGCTTGTGCCTGTAACATCAAGTACATCACCATCTGCAAACTGGTCAACTGAGAGTACATCTCCAACATTTAATTCTTCAGCGCCCTCAAGTTTGAATTCCTTAAGGTAACGCTTTACAGGAACATTTGCTTTTGCGAAGTGTCCCTTTTCAGGTTTGTTCGATCTTTTTTCCTTCTTGTCAGCAAATCCTACCTGAACAGCTGTATAGCCGTCAACTTCGATAGTCTTTTTCTGAACAACAGGACAAGGACCTGCCTCTATAACCGTAACCGGTACAAGATTGCCGTCCTCAGTGAAGATCTGGGTCATTCCGATTTTCTTACCCAAAATTGCCTTTTTCATTTTTATCCTCCTATTTTACACAGGCATCGGTTCGTTTTCTGAACTTACCTGCGGGTTATTGGTTGACTTTTGCCAACATGACCAAAATAATTTTTTACTAAATAATAATGTAGACTAAAGCTTAATCTCGATGTCAACACCTGCAGGCAAATCTAAATGCTTAAGTGCATCGATTGTCTTGTTGGTAGGACCGAGAACATCGATAAGTCTCTTGTGAGTTCTGAGCTCGAACTGCTCGCGGCTGTCCTTATACTTATGAACCGCTCTCAAGATAGTTACTACTTCCTTTTTAGTAGGAAGAGGAATCGGACCCGATACCTTTGAACCTGTTCTCTTAGCTGTTTCAACAATCTTAGCGGCACTCTGGTCGATAAGATTGTGGTCATAAGCCTTTAATCTGATTCTGATTTTCTCTGCTGCCATGCTTATACCCTCCTTAAAATAATAAGTTTACACTGTGCCGGGCGTTTCGCACAGCCCCAAAATGAAACCCGAAACCGACAAATCCCTTGTGGGACAACGGTTCGGGGCATACAAACACAACTTTACACAAACGGCATCAGCATACTGCCGTTTTGCTCAAATAAGTCTGTATTCTGATAGAAAGTGTGACCTTTCCGCCCGTTTTTTTAAACCGGACAATCTCCTCCGAAATTCCCGAAACCCGCAGTTTTACTGCGTTTTCGCCACCTCCGGAATCATCGTATGTCTTTGTCACGCTTAATTATTATACTACCTTTTACTATTGTTGTCAAGCAAAAATTATAAAAATGGAAAATGGAAAATGGAAAATGGAAAATTATTGTATATTTTCGCATAGCGAAAATAAATTTAATTGTGTTTTGTGACAAAACCACAAAACATATCATTAATTTTCAATTTTCAATTTGCCATGGCACTCTTTGGCACTTTTTCTTCCTTTATAATAACAATGCAGACGAAAACAAAAAACAAAGGAGTGATTTAATGTCATTTTGGTATGATTTAAAACAAAAAGCATATTCAACTGACAAAAACAACAGTTGGCTTAAAGCCTACGCTGACAGAATTGTATCTCTTCTCAGGGGAGAGATAACAACAACGCTTAACTCTCATTTTTCAGGAGAATCGTCCAGGCACTCTGCCGGGGACATCGATTTGGCGAGTGGCGAAAATCTGGAGCAAAACCTTGAAAACGAAACTACCGAGCGACTTTCGGGTGATGCTGCCCTTTCTGCATCCATTTCAGCAGAAGCTGCCGAGCGAAAAGAAGCTGATGCTCAAAAAGTGGACAAAATAGATGGCAAAGGCCTTTCAACCAATGACTATACCAATGCAGAAAAAGAAAAGCTGGCAGGCATTGCTGCAGGTGCCGAGATCAATTCTGTTATATCGGTAGCAGGAAAAACAGGGACAGTTACACTTTCAAAGTCGGATGTTGGTCTTGATAATGCAGACAATACAGCCGACATTGACAAACCTATATCTACCGCGGTCCAAAATGCCCTTGATTTAAAAGCAGATATATCTTCACTTAATAATAAAGCAGATGTATCTGCCGTACTTACCAAAACAAACACAGACGCATTTACGCCCACAGCAAATTATCAGCCTGCTACTAAAAAATATGTTGATGACAGCATAAGTAATGCAGGCGGCGGTGATATGATGAGAGCAACATACGACACCGACGGCTCTGGCGTAGTTGATAATGCAGAAAAACTTGGCGGCAATGAACCATCTTATTATGCATCTGCAGCTGAGGTTTCTGACAAAGCCCCCACCTCACATGCCTCAAGTGGCACAACCTATGGTGTTGGAACAGCCTCAAATTACGGACACTTAAAGCTTGCCGATAACCTTAGCACAACTTCAGCATCAGGTATTGCACTTTCTGCGAAACAGGGCAAAATCTTAAATGAAAAAATTGCCGAGTTATCTGCAAATTCGCCTACAATCCCAACCATTGCCGCTGCGTGCGCTGACGGAACTTTAATTGGGTCTGACGCCTGGACAGGTACTGGCTTTTTCTGCACCGCAGAAAATACCCGCTATACTGCTCCTGACACTATTGAATCAATTGCAGGATTTAACCGTTTCTGTCTTAAGGTCATTGATACACTTCCAATATGGAAGAGCTGGACCCCATATCTTGATTACAATGGAGAGACTTATGAATTTTTCTATTCCACTGTTCGTGGCCTTTATGAGACACTTATCCCCGAAACAGGGATGACGCCTGAACAGATAGTTGCCGCAATCCGATGGGAATACTGTCCTCCATCAAAACTTAAATACGGCAAACTTTCTAATGGTCTTGGGTATTACAATTACAACGGCACCAATTATTTATGGGGGAAATATGAAAATGGTCTTCGGGATTCATCCGCAGAAGTGAGCGGAATAGATTCCGATATATATGCATGTATAGCGGGCACAAAAGCAAGCGGATACAGTATCGCTGATGGTGCACAAAATCCATTTTCTTATAACAAGACCTTTTGGACTTTGTGTGTCCTTTTAGGAGATGTAAGGTATCTGGGTTCATTCGCTAAAGAAAATATCTCTTCTTTTTCTAGTGCAGTAATGAAGGGTATCCCTTTTCCAATAGAAATCTGTGATAACTTCTAAACAAAAATGACTGAGCTATTGCTCAGTCATTTCTTCTTTTTCTTCTTTTTCTTCTTTTTTAGATTTATTAAACTTAAAGTCTCCCAATTTATAGGTATTAAATCTGACATTTTCGCCGTCCTCAAACTTAACCTTAATTTCACCTTTTAAGGTGGCTACATCCACAACCGTTCCCTTACCATCAGCTGTTTCAACCATCATTCCCTTATG
>JAZNPN010000021.1:0-3944 GCA_045589715.1 Clostridia bacterium
AGCTTGAGCACTTATCATAGATGTCACCTGACTTGTTGTATAATTATCAAGTTCAGCTCTTTCAATAATCTCATTGACTGTATCAGGCGTTTCAAGTATTACCATATATGTCTCTACAAGACTTTGCGCCGCCGCAAGGTCGGACGCGGAAATACTGAGAGAGGTTCTTCCTAAATCAATCTTACTATTATTTACATAAAACATAATTTGTGCCTCATATATAGGCGTTATGTAAAATAGCGAGTAAAACATAAATAGTAAACTTCCAATGATTGCAGATGCTATGATGCTTACCTTTTTTCTCCACATCTGGGCAGCAATCTGTACCACATTGATTTCAAAAGCATCATTGCTTATGTTTGTTTTTGTGTACTTCATACATATGCTCCTTAATTTAAATAATTTGTATTTCTGATTTCTTCTACCCTGTCAGCATGTTCTGCCACCGATTCCCTGTGGCTTACAAACAGACAGGTTTTTCCGCTAAGATTTTGTTTAAGATTTTTCAATATCTCTTGTTCTGTCCGGGCATCAAGAGCAGAGGTTGCCTCATCCATAACTATTATCCCGGCAGGCTTTAAAAACGCCCGGGCTATAGCTATACGCTGTGCCTGCCCCTCAGAAAGCCCCGAGCCTTTCTCACCAACTACTGTCTTTAATCCATCGTCAAGTTTTGAAATAAACTCCATAGCGCACGCACTCTCAAGAGCTTTTGTAATCTCTTCTTCTGTAGCATCCGCCTTTGCCATCCTGAGATTTTCCTCTATTGTACCGCCAAACAATGTGTTTCCCTGCGGAACATAGGTTATATATCTTCTCGTAGCGGCACCGCAAACTGCCTCTTTAGTCTGATCATATAAAGCAACTTTTCCGCTGTCGGGCTTTAAAAATCCCATTATATTGCGGATAAGCGTTGTCTTCCCGATACCTGACGCACCTTTGAGCATAACAAGCTCTCCCGGCTTTATATTTATATTCAAGTTTTCAATTATCCGTTTATCTTCATAGGAAAGTGCCGCATTTTCAACTCTCAATCCGATTGCCCCGTCAAAAAGTACGCTCTCTGAGTCCTCTTCCAGAGGCATCTCAGAAATTTCCATCACTCTGCCTGCGGATGCGAGAACTCCAAAGGTCTGCGGAAGTATGTGCATCAACGAGTAAAGCGGCGTTTGCACCTGACCAATAAGCGACAGGAATACTGTCATCGTTCCAAATGTAATGTCGCCCGTGCTCACCTTGATTGCCCCTATACAAAAAGCAAAAAGATATGTTCCTGAAAAAACCAGATGCACCAGAGCACTTGAATAAAGCTTTATAAAATTCTTTCTCTTTATCCAATACATTCTCTCATTATGTATCTCAGTAAGCTTTTCTACGCTGGGTTCCTCCTGCTGAAAAACCTTAACCGTGCTTGCATGGCTTATACGCTCCTGCAAAAACACGCGGTACTGAGATTCATTTTCCTGAATTTTTTTCTGTATTTCCTTAACTCTCTGTCCGATTGCGACGCCCAGAATTCCTATAACAGGCCCCGTTAATATACCCACGGTTGCCAGAGATTTATCATAGTACCACAAAATCGAAAACGCCATTATGAATTGTATGACTGTGGAAATTACCGACGCTGAAATATTTATAACTCCGCCGGTTATAGCAGAAACATCTGCCGTAAGCCTCGTCATAAATTCCTCACTATGTCTTTTTCGTCTCTCTATCCACACGGAATTTAAAATATGTTCAAACATACTGCATCTTACATGACAGGAGTATTTCTCGGTTACACTGAGTGAGAGAAGACTCAGCATAATAGACCCACCCGTTGATAATATCAGACAGGCCGCCGCTGCGATTATATAAACTCTGCGTTCAAGCTCGCTTGCCGCAAAATCTACAATATATTTGTTTATTGTAGCAGACACTATGCCCAGCACTGAAATTATGCACTTTATTAAAACGATAAAAAGTATAGATTTGACATAAGGCTTTGAAACTTTTAAAAGCCATCGAAAATACTTCTGGTAATTTTCGCGATCGCCAAACACTTCTACAATTCTTTTCCACATAATTATAGATCCTTAAACTATTTCTCGAGTAAATTTTGTTCAAAAAGCGCGTTAAGGAATGTCGAGATATCCTCTTTTGCAATACCAACCGACACATCATACTCATTAACAAGCGCATCTAAAAGTTCTTGCTCTGTTGCACCTTTTTCAAGAATTCTCCACAAAAATGCCCCTGAACCGCTGAGAGTTATAACACTTCTCTTTTGTCCGGGAGTTTCTTCTACCGGTAGTGTCATATATGAACTTGCAACTCTTCTGAGCATAAAACCATCTTTAATTTTCATAAAAAGTCACTCACCTTTTCATTACGGGCACAAAAACCCTATTATCTGCAGTATAACACAAACACTTTGATTTTGCAATAGTTTGCATAAAATTTATTGTTTCCAAAATTATAATATTATGCTTATATTACAAATTTCTTCCTATAGTTAATTTTATTACACAATTTCTTATTTCATAATCTTCAATTTATGTAAAATTCACCTTGATTTTGTCAGATTTTTGTGCTAGACTAAAAGCTGTTTAAATATATTATGGAAAGGAATTACATATAATGAGCAACAAAATCAAAAAGTGCGGCGCTCTGCGTTCTAATAAATGGATACGAGCAGCAATCCCTGCCCTTTTGCTTCACTGCAGCATAGGCACTGTGTATTGTTGGTCGATGTTCAGTCAGGAAATTGCAGATTATATAGGATTTTCAAAAGGTGCAACCGAATGGGCGTTCAGCTTTGCAATCTTCTTTCTTGGTATGTCTGCCGCGTTTCTTGGAAATGTGGTTGAAAAAGACATTCACAAATCTTCTTTAATTGCCGCAATCTGTTTCGCTGTCGGAATGGCAGGCACAGGCGCTTTCATCTACTACGGCGGACTTAATCAAGGCAGCATCATAGCTCTCCTTGGCATATACCTTTGCTATGGTCTTATTATGGGAATAGGTCTTGGCACGGGATATCTCTCACCTGTTAAAACTCTTATGCTCTGGTTTAAGGATAAGAAAGGCTTGGCTACAGGACTTGCTGTTGCGGGCTTTGGTGCCGCAAAAGCTATTGCCAGCCCTATAATGCAGTGGATGCTTGACAATTTAGGAGACGGCGGAATTTACAAAATGTTCTTTATACTTGCTGCAGTCTATTTTGTTATGATGTTTTTAGGGCACCTGCTTCTTAAAAAGCCTGATGACTGGCATGAACCTCAGGGGGACGAGAGTGCTCCTAAAATTATGGATGTCATCAAGTCAAAACCAATTATGAACTATGTTGCGATATGGCTTATGTTCTACCTTAACATCACTTGCGGTCTCGCCCTTATTTCTCAGGAAAAAGCACTCGTTAAATGCTTGGGTCTTGCATCTGTTGTCGGCATCATTTCAACGATTTCAGCCATATTTAATGCAGGCGGAAGACTTGGCTTTTCTGCTTGGGCGGACAAAATGAAGGACAGAAATACAATTTATAAACTTATCTTTATTCTTTCGATTGTATTTACAGCCGCTGTAATCCTTACGGGCGGTATCGCAAACGGCGAAGGCAATATTCTTTTAACAGGACTTGTGCTTGCTCTTATAATGATAGTAAACGCAGGCTACGGCGGTGGTTTTTCAAATGTGCCAACCCTTCTTTCAGACCACTACGGAATGAGCAACATCAGCGCCATTCACGGAATTACCCTTTCTGCCTGGGCTTTCGCGGGACTTACAGGAAATCAGATGGCTACATGGATTGTAAAGAATTCAGTAAGCCCTACTATAGGATATCAGAATGTACTTTATGTAACCCTCGCCCTGTATGTTGTATCGCTTCTGTTAAGCATAATTTTCGTAAAGCCAACTCACAACAAATAAGCATAAAAAAAGCACTTCGTAAGAAGTGCTTTTTT
>JAZNPN010000022.1:0-9396 GCA_045589715.1 Clostridia bacterium
GACTGTATGTACGGTGGATTTAGAAATTCCAAATTTTTTTGCGGCTTCCCTGACTGTGCATTTGTTCTTTATAATATAATTTGCAAGCTCAATGGTGCGCTCTTCAATATAACACCTCACATACAATGCCTCCCATACAATTTGTTCTTGCGAACACTGTTATGGTTCAATATATGCAAGATACCGACAGACTATGACGAAAAGTGGAGTTAGCGAAAGCCAAAATGCGTAGAAATACATGGTGGTTAGGCATATGGTGAAAGCCTAAGTGCGAGTCTTGCGGATAAAAGACTAAACCCACAATCAGCAGCGGATACCCTAAGTCTGATTATTCAGATATGGATGTGTTCAGAGACTGACAACCGCTGGTCGTATTTATATGCAACGATACTACGATAAGATGCACTCGGTACTGCGATTTGCCAATCGTTAAAAATGGCAAGGTTTTCTCCTAACCGTAAGTGGAAAGAAACGGAGATAGAACATGAATTCCATTGGATAAATTTTCTAAATATATTGTATTTTGCCGAATTATGTAGTATAATGTAATCAAACTAGGTGGATTTGATGAAGAAATTACTTAATTCTATTAAAGAAAATGCAATATACGACTTACTAAAATATATACTGTTAACAGTTGCCTCATATGGAATTTCATTTCCCGCGACTTATAAAGTTCTCTAGAAATTTTCTATGCCAATTTGGATTATTGTTATTTTAAGTATCGCGATTGCTGCTTTAGTTTCTTTCTTTGTACTGGTTGTTTATATGAAAAAATCGAAGATGCTTTTGTTGAAAGATATTTAACCCGTGACGGCGAAACAGTTGAAGAAGCAAAAAAGAGACTAAAAAATCAAGATTAAGTAAAAACAAGGCTTCAGGGCGAACCTGAAGCCTTGTTTATTGATGTATCATCATCACAAAGAATAACAAACCTTACATCAGTCTCATACACCAAATCACAACAAGCGCTGTTAGTGTCACAAGTGTATCAATGGTAATGCCGTAGAACATGGGGGCAAGTCCTGCTTTTTTAAAGTCGGTGATGCTTGTTCCAAGTCCAATTGCAGCAAGTGCTGTTACCATCAGGAATTTACTTGTAGTTTTCATAACACCAGACACTCCTGCAGGAATAAGACCGACACTATTTATAATCGCTAATGCCAGAAATCCACCGATAAACCACGGAACGATTTTCAGAATATTTACCTTTTTGCCGCCGCTTACTGTTTGCAACTCTTTTTGTTTTATACGAGTGCCGATATAGGCAAACACTAACACAGTGGGGATAATTGCGATTGTGCGGGTGAGCTTAACCATTGTTGCAAAATCACCTGCAGCCTCAGAAAAAGCGTATCCGGAAGCAACCACGCTTGCAGTATCATTCACAGATGTTCCTGACCAGATACCATAGGCAATATCAGACATTCCCAAAGCCTTGCCCATAATCGGATACAGGGCAATCATAACCATATCAAAAAGGAATGTGGAAGACATGGCAAATGCTATGTCTTTGTCATCAGCATCAATAACAGGTGCAATTGCCGCTACCGCAGAACCGCCGCAAATTCCTGTTCCGGCAGAAATCAGGTTGCTCAGTTTCCAGTTTAAACCAAATATCTTGCGAATAAAATACCCGCCGCCAAAGCACATAGCAAAAGTGAAAATCATCACGAAGAATGTCATTTTGCCGACAGACATAATCGTGCTGACAGAAAGAGATGCCCCAAATAAAACTATGGCAGCCTTTAAAATCCTTTTGGATGTGAATTTAAGCGCCGGTTTCATCCAGTCCGGATGAAAAAAACTATTAATGATTGTTCCCATAAACAATGCGATGATAGAAGAACCCAATAGCTCCCCCGGAATCAATTTTTCAAGCATAATAGACAGAATAGCTACCGCTGCACATATAGCAACACCTAAAATAAACATACCTCTTTGTTTTATCTTGTCGTTCATAACAACCTCCGGTTTTGATAGTTCATAACCAAATTATAAAATCAGTGGCCGATTTAGATTCCACTTAATTTTAAATGAATAATTAATTATTCATTCTTGCTGCATTTTTATGATCTCCGTTTCCTTATTACAAGCTTGTGCATTACAAATATAAGAACAAGAAACACAAGCTGATAAACAGGCAAGAGTGAAACAGATATACGCTCTGCAATGATGCCAAACAGCGGTGGCATCACTAAAAATCCGATATATGCAAACGCCATTTGAACGCCTATCATAGCTTGTGATTTATCTTTTCCAAACACATCAGGTGTCATATGTATAATGCAGGGATAGATCGGTGCACATCCAAGTCCTATAATAATAAATCCCATCAAAGCAAATACCTGATAAATAGGAATAAATAACAAAATTATTCCAAATGTGATTACAGCAATTCCCATATGTATCAGAAAATGGTCATTAATCTTCATAGCAAGAAATCCATTCACAAATCTACCAAGCGTAATTCCTCTTCTTCAAATTGATTACTAAAATCTTCTTCCAGTTTTGCCCGGAGTTTATCCGCTAAATCATATACATCAAGAAAATTGGCATAAAAGGTACTTCGGTTAAGTCCTGTATCTTTACAGATATCGGTAACGGAAATCTGATTTATTTCCTTGCTTTGAAGCATATTGATGAAGGATTTTTCAATTTTTTCGATAGATTCCCTTTTTCTTCGGTTGTTTTTTACATTCATATCCGTACCTCTTTTATTATTCCAATGCTTGTGGTCAAATTGATGATTGAATTTCAACTTGCGGATATATTATCCTATAATTACATTAAAAACACAAGCGTTGATTTAATGAGAATAAAATTTATGCGGGGTCCTTATGAAGAAAAGTAATTTTGTTGCAATGAGTCGCAGTTTTAAATATCAGCGTCACCCGTTGCGGGGTTATCTATAAGTGTGCCGTCCTTTTCAAAACGGGAACCGTGACACGGACAATCCCATGTATGCTCATATTTATTCCATTTAAGGGCGCAGCCAAGATGCGGACATCTTTTAGTAGTTGGCGTTAAGAGATTTGCGGTCACCTCAACTCCATTTAAAATCAGCTGGGGTTTTAATATACTTCTTTGAGGGGAAAAGACCTTTGCATATTCGTTTTCTCTTTCATTAACCATATCGCATAATATCCTCGCCGCTGCCATTGATGATGTCATTCCCCATTTATTAAAGCCCGTTGCAACAAATAAATCCGGAGTCCTTTTGGAATATTTACCAATATATGCAACAGAATCAAGACTCATACAGTCCTGTGTTGCCCACTCATATTTTAATTCAGCGTGAGGGTAGTATCTTTTTGCAAAATCATTTAACTCATTGAAGTTTCCGCCTTTCTTTCCTGTTCGGTGACTTCCGCCCCCAATAAGCAAAAGATTATCATATGTTCGAAATGACATTCCCTTTAAATCATCGCTTACATACATCCCGCTAAGTTTTTGTGCATTTTCAAAGGCTGACACATAGCTTCTGTGCTGATATAACTTTAAAAAGTAACTCCCGTGTTTATTGATAAATGGAAAATGTGTTGCAACAATAATCTTTTTCGCTATAACCTTTCCGCTATCAGACACGGCGACTGTGGGAGTTATATTACGGATAAATGTATCTTCATAAATATTCAGGTCTTTTGCAATTTCTGCTATAAATTTAAGCGGATTAAACTGTGCCTGCTTTTCAAAGCAGATTGCCCCCTGAACTTCAAATGGCAACTCTAAGTCCTCAGCAAATCTTGCTTCAAGCCCAAGCAAATTTACTGCTTTGACTTCTTCTTCTATCTTCTCCCTGTCCGTCACGGAATAGACATAAGCTTCCTTTTCCTCAAAATCACAGCTAATATTTTTACAGAGATTTTTGTAGCTTTCTATCGCTTCCTGATTTACATCAAGATACATTTGCGCCTTTTCTCTTCCAAATTTGTGAATAAGTTTATCGTAAATCAACCCGTGCTGTGATGTAATTTTGGCTGTCGTATTTTTGGTTATACCTGATGCGATTTTGTTTCCCTCAACTAAAATATAATCAATCCCCGACTGTTTTAAAAAATAAGCGCAAAGTATTCCGCAAACTCCTCCTCCGATAATTAAAACATCTGTTTTCTTATCACCCTCAAGCTTATTAAACCGAGGCATTTTCACATTGTCAGTCCATACAGGTTTTCTCATAATATTCCTCCATCTTTTTTTCCTTAGTATGCACAAAATATCAAAAAAGAGTCACTAAAAATTCAGGGTCATAAGGAATATTATTCCTTATGACCCCAACTTAAAATTGCGCTTCTTAATTTATATATATACTCAAAAAATGAATTAACACTTTCTACATCAATTCAGAATCGTAAACAGCTCTGCTTCCGCCTATAAATTTAAGTCTTGAGCGCGCTGCAGTAACATTTGCCTCACCGATTTTTTTTAAAGCAAGCTTTACAGGAACTGCAACGGGCATAATGTGCATTCCTATCAAAGTGCCTCCGATATCAAGTCCCGCCCTCGCCTTAACAAATTCAACGGCAACAGGATTTTTAAAGGTATTATAGGCAACAGTTGCAAAAGACCCGCCTGCCTTTATCTGCGGAACGACATTTACCATAGGAAATCCATATTTAAGCGCCGCCTCCCGCTCTGTTATCAAAGCTCTGTTTAAATGCTCGCAACACTGTGCTGCAAGAAAAATCCCTTTTTCGTTTAAAACGCTGTATATTCCGGCAAAAATTTCTTTCGCCGCTTCAATATTTGAGTCTGTGCCGATATCTGCACCCGCCACCTCGCTTGATGAACATCCAACAACTAAAATATCGTCTTTTTGTATTCCGGATTTTTCAATCAATTCTTTTACAGCATTTTCTGCTTGCTCCCTTAAATTTTTATACATAATTATCACCCAATCTTTTTAACTCTGAGAAATTTTCACAGATTGTTTATCCGTCAACTCTTTCTTTGCACTTTTTGCCATCGTCAAGAAGTTTTACAAGCATACTTTTATCTTTATCTTCAATAGCTTTTTTATATTCATCAAGAGCGTTTATAAGTAAATCCAGTTCTTTTATTACATTGTCGGAATTTTCAAGAAAAAGCTCTGCCCACATATCAGGATTCAGCCACGCTACGCGGGTAAGGTCCTTGTAACTGCCTGCAGAAAAGCCGCTATGTTCTGTTGCTGTGGGACTTTTAATAAAGGCATTGGAAATTATGTGCGGCATCTGCGATGTAAAAGCAATGGTTAAATCGTGCCTTTTAGCAGTAGTAACCGAAAACTTTCCAAACCCTGCAGGCTTTAATAGTTTCTCCGCTTTTTGAAGCAACGCAGGATTATCAAAAACTGCGGGCACCAGCACCATTGGCGCATCTTCAAAAAGATTTTCGGCAGAATTTTTAAATCCTGAATAATGATTTCCCGCCATTGGATGTCCGCCAATAAAGGTAAGACCATATTTCCTGGCAATTTCAAAGCATTTTTCGCAAACAATCCGTTTTGTACCGCAGCAATCCATTATTATAGTTTCTTTGCTCATAAAACAAGCATTTTTTTGAAAATATTCAACTGTTGCCTCAGGAAGCACAGCAATCAAAACAAGGTCACACATTGGCAAAGTTTTATCATCAAGCGTATCGTCAACCGCTCCCGAAATCCTGGCAAAGTCTAAAATCGTTTTGTCTTTGTCATCAGCAAAGACGGTGTGTCCCGCCTTTTTATACGCTTTTGCAAACGAACCGCCTATAAGGCCAAGACCGACTATTCCTACATTCATTATTTAATCACCTCGCGAATTTCGCTGACTTTTTTTGAAATTTCTGCAAATGCGTCAGGAGTTACAGATTGTGCACCATCGCAAAGGGCGTGAAGCGGGTCGTTGTGCACCTCTATCATTAACCCGTCTGCCCCGCACGCTGCCGCCGCCAGCGCCATAGGTTTAACCAATCTTGAAGCACCTGTTGCGTGACTTGGGTCGATTATAACAGGTAAATGGGTAAGCTCTCTAAGAACGGGTACCGCCGATAAATCCAATGTGTTTCTGGTATATGTTTCAAAGGTTCGAATGCCTCTCTCGCAGAGAACTATGTTGGTGTTACCTTCACTCATAATATATTCTGCACTCATAAGGAATTCTTTAATGGTATTTGCAAGTCCCCGCTTTAGAAGAATCGGCTTATTTGTTTTGCCAAGCTCTTTTAAAAGTTCAAAGTTCTGCATATTTCTTGCTCCGACCTGTATCATATCAACATTTTCAAAAAGCGGCAAATGATTTGCATTCATAATTTCGGTGACGATTGGCAAACCTGTTTCCTTTTTTGCTTCAAGCAAAAGCTCAATGCCGTCGGCTTTAAGTCCCTGAAAATCATAGGGAGATGTGCGCGGCTTAAAAGCACCCCCGCGAAGATGTGTAGCTCCCGCTTTTTTAACACTTTTTGCTATATCAATAATTTGCTCTCTGCTCTCTACAGAACACGGACCTGCCATAATACAGAAGTTGCCGCCGCCGATTTTTACCCCTCCAACATCTATAATACTGTCATCGGGATGGAACTTTCTGTTGCATTGTTTAAATGGCTCGGTCACTCTTTTTACAGAGCTTACCATCTCAAGACTTGAAACCAATTCCATATCGATATTTGCAGTATCGCCTACAAGGCCGAGCACTGTATAATCATGCCCTTCAGAAATATGGACACTTACACCCTGACTCTCGAGCCAATTTATAAGTGTTTCTCTCTGTTCTTTAGTTGTTCCGGGTTTGAGTACTGTAATCATTTTATATCTCTCCTTTATGTAAATAAAAAAATACCACACAGCGCGCTGTGTGGTATAATGAAAAGTCAATCAATAATATATCCTGCTTTTTATACAACACAAAACGCTATTACCCTAAATTGCGGTAATAGTAATAATAGTTGTATGCTAATTCAGCAGAAAAAACTCTCATCATTTTGACCTCTTTTACTTATTTTTTTGAATTATAGCACAATTTTTTTCAATTGTCAACCAAACTTTATTTATTCCACATTATAAAGTTGTAACTTTCAAGAATCTGAAAATACTTTATCAGCCTTTCATAAAGCGGATGAGCATCTTCTCCAAAATGTTCATCAACCGCTGCTGCAAGAGATTCTACATCTCTGCTTCCGTCAATCAAAGGCCAGACAAAACTACCCATATTATCAAGATGCACATAAGTTACAGGCGGTTTTTTGAAAATCTTTTGTGCTATGCGGTTAAAAACGCCCTTGTTTTCGACCTCAAGAATTACTATCCCGTCATCGTCTTTAGACCAAGCAATTTTGGCATTTTGAACGGGAATTTTTTCAAGATAATTGATATTATTATTTTTCTTCATAATTTATCTGCGCTTCTTCCAGAGCGAAAATTTCAAAACGCTGAGTATGATTACTGCAAACAGCGCCAAACCGCCAATATTTGATACAAGCGGAGAAATTCCCAATGAAGCAGAAAGGTCAATTGCAGACTCGAGTCCGAATACTGCAAGAAATGCCAACAATATTCCGACTAAGCCTTCACCCGCAATCATACCAGAGCAGAAGAGAATTCCGTCATTTATAATTACAGTCTTTTCTTCTTTCTCACGCTTGATTTTATCAAGGGCAAGGCGTACAAGACCACCTACCATTATACAAGCGTTGAGCTGAACGGGAAGATAAACACCTATAGCAAACGGAAGTACGGGTATTCCTACAATTTCAGCAACAACTGCGATGAACACTCCCACAAATACAAGCGCCCAGGGGAGATTTCCCTGCATTACACCCTCAATAATAAGTTTCATAAGTGTAGCCTGAGGCGCGCCAAGCTGTTCTGAACCAAATCCCCACGCACTGTCAAGCAGATAAAGTGTTCCGCTGATAGCAAGGGCTGCCGCAACTACACCGACTATTTCGCCTATCTGCTGTTTTTTAGGTGTAGCGCCAAGCAAATAACCCGTCTTTAAATCCTGTGATGTATCACCCGCTATTGCAGATACGATACAAATTATAGAGCCAATCGCTATCGCACTTCTCATTCCGTCATTTCCCACTGTTCCCATCAGTTTAAGGATAAGAGTTGTTATAAGCAATGTTGCAATTGCCATACCTGATACGGGGTTATTGCTGCTTCCGACAAGTCCAACCATTCTTGATGAAACTGTCGCAAAGAAAAATCCAAATACAACCACTATTGCTGCACCGATAAAGTTTACAGGAATTGCAGGAACCAACCATACAAGGATTGTCAGAATAAGAATTGCAATAAGAACAACCTTTATGTTGATATCTTTAGATGTTCGTGCGTCAGATTCCACTTTAGAACCGGCAATGCTCTTCATAGCTCCGCCAAATGTTTTAACAATAAGTGGCAGCGATTTGATAAGACTTATAATGCCGCCTGCAGCGAGCGCACCTGCACCAATATATCTTATGTATGAGCTCCAGATTGCGCTTGCCCCGCCTTCAGCAAAAATTGCACCTATTGTCTCTGTTCCCGGATAAATAACAATATTTTCACCAAACATAACAATCAACGGAATGATAACAAGCCAGCTCATAACACCGCCTGCAAACATATATGATGAAATTCTCGCGCCGCAGATATAACCAACACTCATTACAGCAGGATAAATCTGTGTGCCTATTTGTCCCGCAAAGCCTTTTACACTCATAGATATTTCGCCGGCAACAAGCTTTAAGCCATCAATGATAAACTTAAAAATCGCTGCAAAACCCATACCCGCAAATACAGTTGACGCACTGGCGCCGCCTTCTTCGCCGGCAAGAAGGACTTCCGCACATGCGGTACCCTCAGGATATGGAAGAACACCGTGTTCTTTAACGATAAGTGCGTTTCTCAGCGGAACCATAAAGAATACACCTAACAGACCACCGAATAAAGCAATCAGTGTAATCTCCACAAGACCCGGTTTGTCCATTTTTCCTTCTGCTGCCCATAAAAACAATGCCGGAAGTGTAAAAATGGCACCCGCTGCTACAGACTCACCTGCAGAACCAACTGTTTGCACAATGTTACTTTCCAAAATAGAATTTTTGCGCATAATTACACGAATCACACCCATTGCAATAACTGCCGCCGGAATGGATGCGGAAACTGTCATACCTACCCTAAGTCCTAAGTAAGCATTTGCTGCACCAAATACTACGGCAAGAACAATACCCATGATGATAGATGTAACTGTAAACTCAGGGGTAACTTTCTCAGCCGGAATATAAGGCTTGAATTCTTTGTTTTCGTTCATAACTCTTCTCCTTAGTTTTTTCTCTAACTATTATATTTTAGCTGATATGGCTATTTCATGCAAGCACGAACGGGATTTCTTTGTGCATTTTTCTAACTATTCTGATGCTAAATTTAAAAAAAGTGCATTTGCATGCACTTTT
>JAZNPN010000023.1:0-7705 GCA_045589715.1 Clostridia bacterium
CAGCCGCGCCGTCTGAAAGCGGGCTTAAAAATAACTGTTTGATTTTCATTTATAACAACCTCCTAATATTCCTTAATAAGTTCAGCTCTTGGATATCCGCGGCTGTACTCAACATTCGAGATGTAAAAGCCTCTGCCGTAATAAAATCTTATAACCGCCGTTGCCTTTGCACTTGTATGAAGTCTTAATATCTTTACATTATTCTGCTTCATAACTTTGTCAACAACTCTCATAAGTATTTTACCTATACCTGTATTGCGGTCATTTGAGCCAACCGCAAAACGGCTCAGATACGCCTCGTTATTGGGAAGAAGTTCTACTCTGACAGCACCTACAGGCTCGTCATCAATTCTTACCACGAACACATTTTTATTTTTGATATCGTCTAAAATGTCGCTCTCAGTTTCCTCAAGCGCCTCAATCCTTGAAAGTCCTGCCTGCTCACAATAGTTAGCGAAGGCGTCCTTTGTTATTTTGTGGATTGCAGGAATATCCTCTTCAGTTGCCGCTTTTACTTCAAATGCGTAAAAACTATCCATTCTATTTACCTCCCATAACCGCCGCAAGAATTGCCTTTTGTGCGTGCAGTCTGTTTTCTGCCTCATCAAATATTACCGAGCGGGGTCCGTCGATTATATCTTCGGTAACCTCATAGCCGCGATATGCAGGCAGACAATGAATAAATATGCTGTCCTCTTTTGACTTTGCAAAGAGGTCCGCATTTACTTGATAATCCTTGAAAATCTTAATTCTTTCAGCCTTTTCTGCTTCCTGCCCCATACTAACCCATGTATCTGTGCAGACAACATCCGCATCTTTTACAGCCTCAACAGGGTCATAAGTCACAGTTATGTTGCTGCCCGTCATTTTGGCATCTGCCTTGGCATTTTCGGTTACTTCGGCATCAGGTTCATAACCCTTTGGGGTCGCAACCGCCATATCCATACCCGCCTTTGCGCAAGCATACATAAGCGAATGTGCCACATTGTTACCATCGCCAACATACGCCATTTTTAAACCTTCAAGTCTGCCCTTTTTCTCATAGACCGTGAGTAAATCCGCCATGGCCTGACAAGGGTGAAGCAAATCGGTAAGCCCGTTGATAATGGGGATACTGCCATACTTTGCAAGGTCTAAA
This sequence comes from Clostridia bacterium, assembly GCA_045589715.1. Classification (GTDB taxonomy): domain Bacteria; phylum Bacillota; class Clostridia; order Monoglobales; family Monoglobaceae; genus UMGS1820. The sequence goes on from JAZNPN010000023.1 coordinate 1,139, forward strand.
ACATCCTGATGCGCATAAGTTCTTATCATAATTCCGTCAACAAATCTGCTCATAACATTGGCAGTATCATAGATGCTCTCGCCTCTGCCCAGCTGCATATCATTGGCGCTTAAAAACAATGGATAGCCGCCAAGCTGATACATACCCGTCTCAAACGAAACTCTTGTTCTGGTAGATGACTTTGTAAAAATCATAGCAAGAGTCTTTCCCTTTAAAATCGGATGCCCGATACCGCTTTTTTGTTCTTTCTTAAGCTGAACGGATAAATCCATAAGATGGTTAAATTCGTCAACTGTAATATCGTGAATACTTATAAAATGTTTTAAGCTCATACTTTCCTCCTACAAAATTTCCTCCAGATTGCTGATAAATCCGTCGATATCCTCTTTTGTGATTATAAGCGGCGGAACTATTCTGAATATGTTATTGCCGATTGTACCGACAAGATATCCGCGCTCTCTCATCTTTGCGCATAAATCTTTTGCGTTTTCGTCTTTAAATTCAATGCCTATCATAAGTCCCATACCGCGAACCTCTTTGATTGCATCGCACTTATCTTTAAGGGCATTTAATTTTTCAAAGAAATACTTTCCCATCTGCTTTGCATTATCAATAACGCCGTTGTTTAAAAGCTCGTCAATTACGACTGTGCCCGCCCTCATAGCAAGTGGGTTGCCGCCAAAGGTTGTGCCGTGGTCACCGGGAACAAAGGCGTCTGCAATTCTTTGCTTTGCCAGAAATCCGCCGACGGGAACACCGCCGCCAAGTCCCTTTGCCATTGTGATAATGTCAGGCTCAATCCCGAAATTCTCGTACGCAAAAAGTGTGCCGCATCTGCCGATGCCCGTCTGTATCTCGTCTGCAATTAAAATAATGTCTCTTTCCTTGCAGATTTTTACAATTTCGTTTACATATTCAGGATTCAGAGGATAAACTCCGCTCTCGCCCTGAATTAACTCTATCATTATCGCCGCAGTATTTTCATTTACTGCATTTTTAAGCTCTTCTGTATCATTGATTTGAGTATGGACAAACTTTTCAATAAGCGGCTTGTATGGCTTTTGATACTTTTCCTGTCCCGTTGCCGCAACGGTCGCAAGGGTTCTGCCGTGGAAAGATTTTTTAAGAGTTATAAACTCTCTTTTTTCACTCTTTCCCTGCATAACAAAATATTTTTTCGCAAGTTTGATTGCGCCCTCGTTTGCCTCAGCACCGCTGTTTGCAAAGAACACTCTGTCACAGCAGGAGTTCTCGACAAGCATCTTTGCAAGAAGCGCCTGAGACTCGCCGTAATAAACATTTGAGGTATGCAAAAGTTTTGTAACCTGATCGCAAAGCTCACGGCTAAGTCTTTCGTGACCGTGACCTAAACAATTTACCGCAATGCCTGCAAAAAAATCTTTATACTCTTTGCCGTCAGTTGCAGTAAGGGTAATTCCTTTGCCCTCAGTAAAACAAAGGGGTGTTCTCTCTCCAAATGTATTCATATAATATTTAGCGTCAAGTGCTTTAATTTCATTGAGTGTCATTTTAAACTTCCTTCCCGACACGAATTTTGCGATAATTTATTATTATACTACAAATTGCCATAAAAGGCAACATATAAATGTAAAATTGAAAATGGACAATGGACAATTATTGTAGATTTTCGCATAGCGAAAATCAATTTAATTATGTTTTGTGTTTGAAACACAAAACATTCCTTAATTTTCAACTTTCAATTTTTAATTGTCAATTATTTAAGGTATTTACTCATCACATTTCGTGCAATGGGCGCCGCGTTTGTTCCGCCCGCTCCGCCGTCATATTCTAATATAACTGCAACCGCAATCTGCGGATTTTCTGCAGGTGCAAAGCCCACAAACCACGCGTGGTCCTTGTCCGTTTCATTTTCAGCCGTTCCCGTTTTGCCCGCAACAGTTATGCCCGAAATTCTCGCACCGCTGCCCGTGCCGCTTTTAACAACACCAACCATAAGCTCTTTAATATATTCAGCTGTTTCTTCGCTTATGGGAGCCAAATACTGGTAGGGCTTTGTCTGCATCAGACTTACCCCGGACGCCGCAGTTATCGAATCCACAAGGTATGGCTTCATCATCTTGCCGCCGTTTGCAACCGCCCCCGCCATCATAGCGACATTTAAGGGGGTCATAAGCAGCTGCCCCTGTCCGATTGAAACAAGTGCCGCATCAGCGTCTGACATTTTTTTGTATTCAATACGGCTTTTTGCTACAGCTATATCAAAATCAATTTGCTTGTCTACCCCAAAACTTTCCGCTAAGGACCTGACCTTATCTGCGCCCAATTCATATCCAATACTGCAGAAAACTGCGTTACTTGACACCTCAAAGGCGCGATTTAGCGAAATGTCGCCATAGCTTTTGCCGTTGTAGTTTTCTACTCTTAAGCCAAACAGCTCAAATGCGCCCGAATCCGTAAATGTAACATCCTTATATCCGTTGTCATATGCCGCGGCGGCTGTTGCAATCTTATAGGTTGAACCTGGGGCGTAAAGCCCGCTTGTGGCTCTTGAAAGAAGAGGTGAATCCTCACGCTCTACCATATACTTCCAGTTTTCTTCAAGAACTGCCGCATTCGGGTCAAAATCGGGGTAGCTTACCATTGCCAGAATTTTGCCCGTCGAGGGTTCAAGTGCTACTATTGCTCCGTTTCGATTTGCAAGCTGTTTACTCACATACTCCTGCAAATCGTTGTCAATCGTCAGATTAAGGTCGTGGCCTGAGCGCAATTCGCCAAAGCTGATGCTTATATCGCCCTGTCCCAGAAGCTCTTTATCATACGCCATTTCAAGATTGGTTTTTCCGTATACCTGAGAGCAATAGCCGATTATATGGCTGTAAAGATTGCCCTTTGGATATTTTCTTATATGGCTGTCTCCATCTATGACAGTCTGGGCAAGAAGAACGCCGTCTGCGTCATAGATATTTCCGCGCTTTACATATTTTTCATCATCCCACTGGCGTTTGTTGTAAGGGTTGCTTGCGATTTCTTCTGCGCGAAACATATTAAAATGCAGAAGATATGTCACAAGAGCCAAAAACATAAACGAAACCACGATAAGCACACGGATTATTCTCTTGTTGTTATGCACAGCAACCATTCCTTTCTATTTTTTTCGAGGGGTAATTTTTGCTCTTTCGTCCTTTGCAGATATCGCCTGAATAATTCCAAGCGATGCAAAACTTACAACGATGGATGTTCCGCCATAGCTGACAAACGGAAGTGTAATACCCGTCAGTGGTATCATTTTGGTAACCCCGCCGACTATGATAAATGTCTGCATTGCAAACATCACAGTCAGTCCAAAGCTCAGCGCCTTGTCATACGCATTTTCTGTCATAATTGAAATCTTAAAGCATCGATACGCAATAAGGAAGAAGAGTATTATGACTGCCGCGCCGCCAAAAACGCCCATTTCTTCGCAGATTGCCGCGAATATAAAATCAGAATGAACTTCAGGGATATAATGGGGCGAGCCGTTTCCGATACCCCTTCCAAAATATCCGCCCGATGCAATTGCAAAGAGCGACTGTGTTATCTGATATCCCGTGTTTGAAATATCTGCCCACGGGTCAAGCCAACTGCTGACGCGGACCTGAATATGATACAAAAACTTGTAGCCAAGCAGCGCAATTACTGCCGCGACACCTATGTTCATAAGTAAAAATTTGTAGCTTTTTTCGTACACATAAATCATAAAAAGGTAGATTGAAAAAAGAACCAAAATCGTACCCCAGTCCCGCTGAAGCACCAAAAACCCGATAAAGAGGTATGTGCCAAGCAATGCCACCCACTTTGGTTTTATATTAAACACATCTTTTTTAAAGCTGCCTGAAAAATAGCACGCCAAAAACATTACAAACAGGGTTTTGGTAATTTCAGACGGCTGAAAAGCAAATGATGAACCAATCTGGAGCCAGTTTCTCGAGCCATTGACAGTTTTTCCAAAGATAAGGGTTGCTGAAAACAAAATAACCCCGCCTGTAAAATACAAAAGCCACAGCTTGTCCCAGAATCTGATATTATAGTAAATTCCGTACGCAATAAAAAATACCGCCATACCGATAGCCGCCCATACGATTTGCCTGAGGCCGTATTCAATGTCAATTCTGCACAGCAAAATAACACCCATGGTAATTAACATACACGCCATGGGGACTATAAACTTATCGCCCATCTTGCAGAGAATTATTATGGCATACATAATCACAAAAAGCAAAAGCATACCAAGTCCGATGTATGCGATATTCAAATTATAGTTGTTTTTAGCAAACAAAAGAGCAAACCCCAAAAGGTTCATAATCACCAGCAAAAACGCGGGTCTTTTGTAGCTCATTCCCTTTAATTTTGACATATCAACCGCTCCTAAAGCTCAAATACAAAATTAAGTCCGCCAACAGAAATGACATCCTGCGGGTCGAGAATTACCGCTTCGCGGATTCGGTGGTTATTTACTGAGGTGCCGTTACGGCTGCCCAAATCCTCAAGATACCATTCGCCGTCCTCAAACCAGATATGCGCGTGCTTTGCCGAGATAAAATCCTCTTTTATCTGAATGCTGCAGCCCCTTGCTCTGCCGATTATGGCTTCTTCGTAAATGGGATATCGGTTTTTGAGGGGATTTTCGAGCTTAATCCTGGATTTTGCAGGTTTTAAACTTGCGTATACCTCGTCACCCTTGCCGTCGTCTTCAAATCGGCTCATTTTCTTAACATCAAGGTAAATAAGCCTTATTACCGAAAAGATAAAAAGATATATTATAAATGTAAAGACAAAACTCAGTATTGAAGATAGAAAATTATAAAATGTCATAATTAACCCTCCTTATTTTGCTATTATACCCTTTTTTTGATGTATAGTCAAGATAAGGCAACGCAAAGAGTTGAAAGTTGATTTAATTGATTTTTAACATACCGCCATTCCTGTTACACTTGCAAAATATTATAAAACTTATGATTTCATTTGTTCCTTTTTTCCTTGTCAAAAAAAGAAACCCAGCGGTTCGCGTCAAGCCGAGATAAAATCTCGGGACGCTATCGCATCGGTGCTGTGTCCAAAATCAAAAATTTTGACAGCACTCGAAAAACGACAATCAGGGGAACGCCGCGTTCCCCCTCTGTCTCCGCTGTCCGCTACGGTCAGCGCATAACAATTGCCACCGGCAATTTGCGCCCTCCTTAGCACATCTTTCCAATCTATATAGCAAAAAGAGATACTGCTCACCGCCCCCTTAAAATCTTCTAAGGCGGGGCGGAACTTTACTATAATGGAATTTTTAAAAAAATAGCTTTTCGCGATTGCGAAAAGCTATCTTAATTTTCCATTTTCAACTTTCAATTTTCAATTTAAAAAAGCTCCCCGAAGGGAGCTTTTTTATTAGAATTCTGTAGATAATTCAGAAACATTTGTTGTGAGAGGTCTGATATTTGCAGTGCTCTCCCAAACAAATAACTTATATGTGTAGTAATCCTGGAAGATAAGTGTTGCATTACCACCGAAGTTAGTTGAACCTGCTGCCAACTCAACATCATTAAATGCAACAGTGTTATCACCCTTATTCAAGGTCTGAGTTACAGGTACAACCTTTGCAAGTAAGCCGTTTCTATCATATACAGCGAGGAAGATTTTAGCATCTGCCTGAGCTGCATCTGTGTAGTTTGTAACCTTTGTTGTAAGGTCTACAAGAACGGTCTCGTCTGTTGTAACATTAGATGTGATAGTATAATCACGCATTGTGATTCTGCTCTCAAATCCTTCGTACTTATCAAGCTCGTTAACTGTGATGTTACCAATCTTGAATGTCATAGCCTCAGCGCTACTAGCACGAGTCTGCATCTGCATTCTGAGCTTTGTGATAGTTCCAGGAAGTACATTTGTAAAGCCTGCAGTGGCAAGTGTATCTGTGCTGCCGAATGCAACAGGATAACAAGCCAAACCATCATAAATCTCAACCCAATCGGTAGCTGCAGCTGCCTTCTGATAATATCTGTAAGTCTTTGATACAGGATCAATTACAAACTTATAGTCATACTTTGCAGCAGATGCGCCGACAGCAGTAGCTGATGTGCCACCAGTTGAACCAATCTTTAAGGTCTGGTCTGTATAATTCTTATACTTGGTATAGTCTGCAGTTGTAGGAACAGTCTCTCCACCTACTGATCTTGCAGCAAGTCTGAATGGTGCACCGTCTGCACTTGCACCAAGATAAATGGTTGAAGTATTATGAGTCAAAGCCTGAGCAAGCGGCATTGAAGTTCTGCCAGAAGCGGTGTAGTCACTGCTGAAACCAAACATTGTGGGGTCGCCTGAAGCACCAACAAGAAGCGGGAAGCCCTTTAACTGATAGTCGCCAGCAGGGAACTGAACATCATCAAGTACGATTTCAACAGGATTCTCACCAAGAGCAATATCCTCTATATCAAAGTCTATCGCATAAGTTGGATAGTTTGTAGGGATTGGACATGTGAATGTAAATCCGTCTGCTTCTGTAATTGCAGAAGTAACGCCTGATGGTACTGTGTACTTGCTTGCAGCAATAGTGCCGTC